>JAUZOA010000019.1 GCA_030706685.1 Bacteroidota bacterium | reverse complement strand
TACCGGTTGCATGGTAAGCATTATGCCCGGTTAATAAGTTCGTTGACAGGGAAACGGGTGAAGACCGATCCCTGCTTCAGGAACACGATGCGTAATGCTACGATGTTCGGTAAAGCCTCAAAGATCGCTTCAACCATCTACAGGTTGATGCCTGTCGCTAAAAGGCAAGAGAAAGTGTACAGGAAGATGACAGGCATTGGCTATAAATGGCTGAAAGAAGAGATACCCTGGGAAGAAGTAATGAACAGGCTTACAAAAGAATATTTGCCGCAGAAAATGGCTGCGCCGGTTATTGAAAAGACAGTGACTCCTATTGAACCAGCGACAGCATTTGCAGAGAGGGTGCTGGAAAATGTTTTGGGAAGCGATAAGCCGGAAAGCTATACTAATCCTGTTTCCGGCATACCGGGACAATGCTTGTCTTACCCGGTTGCGGGAGGCCTGCCTGTGCGAAGAGCAGTTTACCGGTACGAAGATGAAAGAGTTGATAAGCTGGAAGAGATCGTTTAACCGCGGTATTCTTCTATTTGAAGGTTATTTTCTGTAATACCCTCCGGCTTCAATCTCTTCTCTTGTCTTATCGGGAACCAGGTAGCGTATTGACTTATTTTCTTTAATTAATTGCCGGATCGCTGTCGCAGATATCTGAAGCAAGGGCGCATCTACCATTGTAATCCGGGCATTTATAGTATTCTCAACATCAAAACCGTCCCTCTTATAAATATAGAAAGGATAGTTCTTTATGATTGATTCGTAATTCTTCCACTTATGAAGATTTTGGAAGCTATCGCTGCCCATTATAATACTGAATTGATTTCCCGGATAATTTTCTTCCAGGTGAATCAAAGTAACAGATGTATAAGATGGCTTGGGGAGTTTAAATTCAATATCTGATACTTTTATGCGGTTATCATCCTCCGTGGCAAGTTTTAAAAGGTGCAGGCGATTATATTCATTTAACAGAGTTCCGTTTTTTTTAAACGGGTTTTGAGGGGAGACGATAAACCATACTTTTTTCAGGGAAGTGAAATTCAAAATATGATTTGCTATGATGAGGTGTCCCGTATGTATGGGATTAAATGAACCAAAAAAAAGACCAATTTCCATTTAATTAAATGATAATCAATCAATTACGTTTACTATTATTTTCTCTGCCTCATCTAATCGCAAACTTAATGTATATCCCGCTATACTTATTGAAACGGGATCTCCCAAAGGTGCTCTTTGTTCTACGGTAATGGATTCCCCCGGCAAACAACCCATTTCCATTAATTTTAAATGTATTTCCTGATTGTCAAAATCCTGGATTATGGCTTTTTGCCCGGGCTTAAGTTGAGAAAGCTTTGTACTCATATCCTATTTAGACAAAACTACGCTTGAAGATTCTTAATTGTTTACGAATTTTGAAATTATGTCTTCAAAATCAAAAGTTTACTTCTTTTTTGATAAAATTACTGTTTCACTTAAAAACAGGAAAATTCTAAAAAGGTATATCGAGCTAATTTTCCAAAAAGAAGGAAAAAAACTTGACTGCCTTAATTATATTTTTTGCTCAGATGCCAGGCTTAGGCAAATCAATAAGGATTATCTCAAACATGATTATTATACTGACATTATCACATTTGACCTATCGGAACCGGGTTCTCCCGTTTCTGCTGATATATACATTAGTGTTGAAAGAGTAAAGGAAAATGCAGAAAAATTAGGTATTTCCTTTAATAACGAGGTTCATCGCGTTCTTTTCCATGGTGTTTTACATTTATGCGGTTTTGGGGACAAAAATGAGAGGGAAGTAAAAAGAATTAGAGAGAAAGAAGATTTCTATTTGGTTGGTTATTTTAAATAGGTTTCACGGGACACTGTTTCATAGAGAAACAGTGTCCCGTGAAACCTATATCTTTGTGAAAACATGCCAGATGGAAAGAAAACGATGGTCTGCTAAAACAGAGATAACTTCAGCTCTATTAAAATTCAGAGAGAAAAGAAAGTGGCAAATTGCCCTGAGACGTTATGTTTTGGATAGAAATATTTGTGTGTTTTATGCTCCTTATTTCGCACTTGATATCGAGAATCTGCGAAAATGGTTTGAAATACAGTTTGAACCCGGGACAAGCTGGGAAGATTTTGGGAAAAAATGGCAATTCGGCCATATTATCCCAGTCACTTACTTCGATTTTTCTGTCGAATCTGAACTCAAACTATGCTGGAATTTCACCAACCTTCGAATAGAAACGCTTGAAGTAAATAAAGGCAGGGGAAATTGGCCGGATATACTTGCCGCAAAAAGCTATTTTGAAGATCTATACAAGAAAACGCTCTATCCTCCCTATATAAAATTGCTTGAAAAAATAGAGAAAATAGAATTAGCTGAAATAGTTAGTTCTGAAAACCAACAGGCGTTCATAACAAAAAACAGGGGATACCTTGCTATGATTGAAAACTATTCGGCGCTTGAATTCGAATTACTTAACAGTGGCCGGGATATTACTGAGATCGGGAAGGAAATAGAGTTATTAAAAAAGTTTGAGAAATAAGCATCCCTCCTACCTTTGCAGGTTCAAATGTTCACTTCCTACGATATAATAGTTGTTGGAGCCGGCCATGCCGGCTGCGAAGCAGCTGCCGCGGCCGCTAACCTTGGATCAAAGGTTTTGCTTATTACCATGAACATGCAGACAATTGCTCAGATGAGTTGTAATCCCGCCATGGGAGGTATCGCTAAAGGACAAATTGTGAGAGAAATTGATGCAATGGGCGGTTATTCTGGTATTGTCACTGATCTTTCCATGATACAGTTCCGAATGCTAAACCGTTCAAAGGGCCCTGCCATGTGGAGCCCAAGAGCTCAAAATGACCGGATGCTGTTTGCTTCCAAATGGCGGGAAATGCTGGAACAAACTCCGAATGTTGATTTTTACCAGGATATGGTCAAAGGATTACTCATTGAAGATGGAATTGTATCCGGAGTAATCACAGGTTTAGGCCATAAGATAAAAGCTAAAGCTGTTGTCTTAACGAATGGAACATTTCTTAATGGCATTATCCATATTGGCGAAAAAAGTTTCGGAGGCGGAAGGGTAGCTGAAAAAGCAGCTACAGGAATAACAGAGCAACTCGTCTCAGTCGGGTTTGAAAGTAACAGGCTAAAGACCGGAACTCCTCCAAGAATTGATGGTCGCAGCCTGGATTATAGCAGAATGGAAGAACAGCCGGGCGATCAGGAAATAACAGGCTTCTCTTTTACTAATACGCCCAAACCCCGGGAGCAAAAAAGCTGCTGGATAACTTATACAAGCCAGAAAGTTCATGACATCCTAAAAACCGGTTTCGATAAGAGTCCTATGTTCACAGGAAAAATTGATGGAATAGGACCCAGATATTGTCCAAGTATTGAAGATAAAATCAACCGTTTTGCAGAAAGAGAAAGACACCAGCTATTTGTAGAGCCGGAGGGTTGGAATACAGTCGAGGTCTATATAAATGGGTTTTCTACCTCGTTACCGGAAGAAGTACAATACGAAGCTATTCGTAATATTGTTGGCTTTGAAAATGCCAAGATGTTCAGGCCCGGATATGCTATTGAATATGATTATTTTCCACCGACACAACTAAAGTATACGCTGGAAACAAAACTTATTGAAAATCTTTTTTTCGCGGGCCAGATCAATGGAACTACCGGGTATGAAGAGGCCGCTTGCCAGGGATTAATTGCCGGAATAAATGCTCATCAGAGATCCCGGAACCTGGAACCCGTTATTTTAAAAAGAAATGAAGCCTATATCGGGGTCTTAATTGATGATCTTATCAGCAAAGGAACAGAAGAACCTTACAGGATGTTTACATCAAGAGCGGAATTCAGAACCCTGCTGAGACAAGACAATGCAGATCTTCGTCTTACTGAATTGAGTTATCGTCTGGGTCTTGCTTCACAAGAAAGAATGGATGATGTGATTAAAAAGAAAAATGGAGTTGAAAAAATTAAATCCATTTTAAATGAAATTTCCGCAGAGCCGGATGAAATAAATCCCTTTTTGGAAAAAATCACCTCATCAACTCTTACTGAAAGACAAAAAATTGCCAAACTCTTACTCCGGCCCGATATTGAATTAAGCGACCTCATCAACTCGCTCCCCCGGCTTCATGACGCATTAAAAGAATTTCCTGCGGAAATTATCGCGCAGGCTTCGATCCAGGTTAAATATGAAGTTTATATTGAAAAAGAAAAAGATCTGGCTACCAGGATGAGCCAGTTGGATGGCCTTCAAATCCCCGAATCATTCGATTATAAAAAAATTCTGTCGCTGGGTAATGAAGCGAGAGAAAAGTTGACCCGTATAAAACCCCAGACTCTTGGCCAGGCCAGTCGCATTTCCGGGATTAACCCCAGTGATGTACAAATTTTAATGGTTTATATCGGCAGGTAATAAGAGCTATTTCCCGTTAACAACATATACTTTTTGTTCGCGCTGGTTAACCGAGTTGCCCATAACTCCTTTGATCAAGCCCCTGCAATTGAGAGATCCGCATTTACAATCAAAGGATTCCATATTTTCATCGAGGAACTGTGAATAATCGAGTGTTAGTTCCTCATTCTTCCTGATGCTTCTTAAAGCAATAACATTTAGCCCATCCAACCCGGTATTTGCATCACAGCTATGATTCTGCGGCGCCCATTCAGACGGGTCATCATCCCAAAGAACAAATATTTCTTCGCTGATCGCATAAGCATACCGGCGGAAATTCAGCTTTTGCTCTTCATTCCAATTCTTCTCAACGAATCTTTTGGTAATGATCCGTTGCGCTTTTCCTTCACCGCTAAAAATAATATCGCCTTTCCTGATCGGTCGCGAAGCATATATACCAAATCCTGATATGGAATTGCCTTTCATGACATAAGGCTTCTTTTTTCTGCGATGCCTGGCAATTCCTTCGGCAATGATTTGATCCAGGAAACCCTTTTGTCCTGCACTATCGAATTTCAAAACAAAGTCAGCCGATCCTTCATAGCCATCTGTATAAAAAACAGAACAGGTAAAATTTATCTCGAGGAAAAATATCTCATTCTTATCATTCACCCTGAAATCAAGCCGGGCATACCCGACGCCATTGAATCCGTTAAATATTTTTTCAGCCGCCTTTCTTAATTTCTTATCCAGCACAGGGTCTGAGCAAGGAAAATTGCAATCCGGGTGCAATTCAGAAGTCTTTAAAGAATAGGTTTTAAAAGATTTTCCTTCGGGAAAAACATATTCAACCGGTTGAAATACTTTGCAGGACTTCCCGTTTTCATTGGCCGCGACCAGTACCGTAAACTCCCGTCCATCTATATATTCTTCGACGAGAAGAGGCCCATATTCATTATATATCTCTACAACTTTCTTAAGAAGATCTTCTTTATTATACAAAACAGAATTTTCATCAATGCCTAAACTATCTCCTGCTTTTGCCGGTTTTATAAACATCGGGTAAGACAGGAATTGCTCCACTTTTTCGATATCCTTTGGCTGATCTATAATAAAATAGGCAGGTGTTTTTACACCTTCACAGTGGGCCACATATTTCATTAATTCCTTGGGCGGATCGTATAGCTTGGCTGTAGGACCGGTATGGGGCAGGTCAAGCAGTTCAAAACAATGAATTACATCTATCGAGGGAACTTCCCATTCCAGGTAACCTTCGCAGAGGTTAACGAAAATGTCATAATTCTTCTTTTTTAGCTCCTTCAATTGCCGGTAGGTCGTCAGTTTATTCAAAAAAACATGATCCACTTCTGCGCCGGGAAGGAGGGCAGAAAGATTACGGGCCGGATCATAGTTTTTATAATCAACTCCCGTAGTGGAATAGTCGGCTTGCAATACACAGACCTTCATGTCAATAAAAATTAGATGATTAAATTTCTTCTGGCAAAGGCATCGAAAACAATCTCCCTGATCAATTGGGTGAAGGATTTATCGGCATATCTTAAAATAGCCCCGATCGAGGTATAATCTTCATCTTCGCTGAGACCGCATTGGGCATTTACTTCAAGCATATACAGTTTTCCTGTATTTGCTTCCATTCTTATATCCAGTCTCCCATAGCCGGTGCCGCCAACTGCAACGTAGGCATCAAGACTGATTTTTTCCAACGCACTCATTAAGGAAGCATCAGGACGATGATAATTGTAAAAGCTTTCATTCCCGGGCATTGGGTTTTCATTCTCATAGATCTCCCATAGCCGGTCAAATGATAAAAATTTCTCTTCGGCGGGCAATGATTCATGAAATATCCTCTCAACGGGGGGATAGACAATACACTTGCCCGGTTCGGTGGATGACCCTACGATGAGTGAGGTAAATTCAGGCCCGGTAATGAATTGTTCGACAAATAATCCATCGGCCAGTAAATTCCATCCGCGGTAACCTTCTTTTATTTCCCTGATCCTTTGGAGTAGTTCCTTATCTGTATAGACAACATTTTTTACTGATACCCCCATACTTCCGCCTGAAACAGCCGGCTTGATGATTAATGGAGCGCCGATTTTTTTACACAACCCCTTTACAGAATCTTCGCTTCCATCTATAATTTCCCATTTGGCATTTGAAACACCGGCTTTATCAAAAGCCCGTTTCATCGGGATTTTAGATGTAGTTATATTATAGTAATGGGCATCCGACCCTGTATAGATAAGTTGATGCTTTTCCAGCTCATGAATAATGGAGACTCCGGGTGTACCGTTTATTTCATCGCCATCGCAAAGATTAAGTACTACGGGAACCTTCCTGCCTGAACGTCTTTTTATTGATCCGATCGTTTCTTTATAGTTTTCCATCGTGACCGGCTGCCAAATCCAATCTGCATCCAGTTCTTTGAAAACTTTTGTATACTCCTGCAGGCTTTGCTTAAAATCGTAATAATGCTGAAGATTAGGGTCGGCCGTTTCAAGATAGGGGTATAATACCCAGATCTTTAATTTCCGGATGGGATCGACCGATACACGGGAAGAACTTTTTTTCTTATGCCCTTTTTTCCTTGTTTGAACGATCATGCAATTGTTGTTGAATAAAACGGGTCAGCCGGTAATTACTTAAAACTTCCCCGTTGATATGTGCAGCTCCTTTTATTTCGCCAAGGCACTTATGACTTCCGCAATAACAGGTGAATGGCTGCGCCATGTCCCATTCGGTAGAAGGATAAAAGAATGTCATTTCATCCCCTTCTTCAATAGGACGAAGTGCAATGACCTGCATCGTGTAGGTATCAAAGAAAACATTGGGGTCGCAACTGTGATTGATATACTGCAGGTGTTCTGGTTGCAGCATAATGTGCTTATCAGTATCCACCTGGACCGTCAGGTAGGTTGGCTCTGACAGAACCTGTCCGGCAGAAAAATTAGTAATAACATCTCCCGGCTGATAAGGACGTTGCGCAAAAAATGCTTTCTGGTTGTTGACTATATTTTGCCTGACTACGGCAAAATGATGATCGCTTATGATGCGATATTGGGGGTTAGTAAGTGTTATCATGATTGATTCGTTATGAAAAGATATATATAAACTTTAATCTGACAAATCTTATTGGCATAAATGTTAATAATTTATGTTATTAGCTTAATAACATTATTGATCGATTATGATAAAAGCATACCCGAATTTATAGATTCAATGCACTATTCATTCATTTTTTTACAGCCATTGGCCGGTTGGTTAGCCCCTCCGGTGCTAATACCTGTTCGCCTAAAAGTTCTATTCGGAAATCATTATGTTATTGAGTTTTTATTACTTCTCTTACTTTCTATACAGGAATATGGCTTCTCCACTAAAGCACTATCCTATAATAAGAATGGCCTTGAAAGCAGCCGCCACTAAGCCTTTGCCGGAATACATGACCAGGTGCCCGGTGGCTAACCTGAACAATTATTACTATGCTTAGCTGATCATCAATGCCGGCTACCGGAGTCTCGCCGGATTATTTGTCCCGGATAATAAAAGCCCGATGCGGGTCAGGTCATGCCTTGAAGCTTCGCTTATTACTATCTTCTTATACCAGTTTCAAAACTGTTATGACAGCGCCGGTTTTTAATAGAATAAGACAGCAATGGCAGAGAGACGGCTAATAATTTGTTACCTGTACAGTGGATATCTCAGAAAGAGATTACAGTATTAATGAAGACAGCTCTTACTCTCCTGCAGCGAGGCTTCTTTGGAACTCTTGCGAGGCGAGTACAAGCCTTATTTCTCCGTAACTGATATCGTTGCCAAGCTTTTCTTTTATGAGAGTAACAGGCCCACCTTGAAAATTTTTGATCGCCGGCTGTATCAGTACTATTTTCCCGGGGCTTACCAGTTCTTCAATTTTAATCTCTCCTATAGAAACATAATGGGCAAGATGTCCCTCAATAGTCTGAATGGCGAGGTTTCTTGCTTTGGCTATTTCGGTTACTGACATCCCTTGTTTATAAAACCGGAATGATTCTGCCTTCGTATCAATCTTTGCCTTCTTTTCCCCGTTGCTTTGCTTTCTTTCTCTTTTGAGCAGTTTTTCCTGTACAAGGGAAGAAAGACCATTTTCTTTACAATATTCAAGGATCACCTCCAGGAACTGCTGGCCATACTGTTCAATCTTGGCATCACCAAAGCCGCTTATCTTTCTAAGTTCGCCCAGTGTTTGTGGCAGGTACCGGGCCATTTCATCAATCGTCTTGCTGCCGGCTATAATATATATGGGCACATCTTTTTTTAAACAGATAGCGTCTCTCAGTTTTCTTAGTTGCTGGTGTAACCGGGGATGAGGGCTTTCCGTCCTTTGCGGTGAGACCACGGCCCCTGCATAAGCGTTGGTGGCAAACGGAGGCAAAACAAAACTCTTCTTCCTTTTATGCCATGCCCCGGGATCAAAGTTTCCGTCGAATCCCTGAATCAGGAATTTTTTTGCTGATAATTCAGCAAATATCTCATTCAGACTCTCATTATATTCTTTTGCATGAAGCCAGCTATCGGTAATGGCAGGAGACTGTCGCAAAAAATCTATCTGCCCGGAAAGTTCTTTAACGAAGTGTTCCGCAGCCCTGGTAGTTCGCTCCAGCAGGGTAGTATTCTCTTCCACCGAACCAGGCAGTTTGAATTGTACCTGTAACCAACCATGAAATTTGCCTGCCGTATCCTGGAGTTTATTGACATTGTCCAAAAGTTCATCTACCCATGAAGCCGTTTCATTATTAAAAGATGCTGCGTTATCAGCTACATAGTTCTGCAGTTCTCTGCTACTGCTGAGGGCAGTTCTGAAATCAAATGTCTCAAGTACTATTTTTTCCTGGTAATGCTTCCTGGCCGAATCCAGTTCCTGTTGCAACAGATCAGGAGATGAGCAACTTTTTGAAAATTGTACGATCCGTTTATCGCTAAAAAAACTATTGGGTCTTATTTTACTTTGCAAAATCATTCCTTCAAGACTGGTACAGCGACTGAGCGCTACATATACCTGCCCGGGTGCAAATGCTTCACCTGCGTCAATAATCGCCTTTTCAAATGTCAGTCCCTGACTTTTATGAATGGTGATAGCCCAAGCGAGCCTTAAAGGATATTGAATAAAAGATCCCAGCACTTCTTCTTCCATCTGTTGCGAGGTCTTATTCAACGTATAGCGGATATTTTCCCATTTTTCTTTACTTACTTCTATTTCACCGGGGTCGTCTTTACATTGAACCATTATTTTATCGTCTCCCAGTTGAGTTATCACACCTATTTTACCATTAAAATATCGCCGGCTTTTATCGGCGTCATTTTTAATGAACATTACCTGGGCCCCGGTTTTCAGTTGCAATATTTCATCTGCGGGGTACGAGTTCCCGGGGAAATCACCTTTTATCTCCGCCTTATAGTTAAAAACCGGGTTGTTTAGTTTAGCCAATTCCCCGGCATTAGTATTTCTTGCTGTTTCGTTATGTGTGGTTAAGCAAATATATCCATCTCCTTCGCTGCGCCGGAAAGCTGGCTGATACCTGCTTTCCAGGATCTTCATGCCTTCTTCATCCAGCTCGTTGTTGCGAACCTGGTTTAACACACCGATAAACCGTTCTTCGCTTTGCCGGTAGATCTTATTGAATTCGATATTGACAGGCAATTCTTCCCGGATCACCCGGCTGCTAAAGAAATAAGGGCTGTCATAAAATTCCGAAAGCTCTTTCCACTCAGGGTCTTTTATTACCGGTGGCAACTGGAACATGTCGCCAATGAACAATACCTGGACTCCTCCAAATTTTTCATGGGGCCGCTTGCGAATGTATCGCAAAACAGTATCAATGGCATCCGGTATATCGCAGCGAACCATGCTTATTTCATCAATGATCAGCAGTTCGAGCTGCTGCAGTACTTTCCTTTTTTCTTTAGTAATGCGCAAACGGCTGGTAAGCCCGTGCGGGTTGACAAGTCCTTCATTATTTTTTGCAAACCTCCTGGCTTCCGGGATGAAAGGGGAAAGGGGTAATTGGAAGAATGAATGTATAGTAACTCCGCCCGCGTTGATAGCAGCTACCCCGGTGGGAGCAACAACTGCCAATTGCTTGGGACAGTTTTCGCGGATATATTTCAAAAAGGTTGTTTTACCAGTACCTGCTTTGCCGGTAAGAAAGATATTCCGGGAACTCTGATTAACCAATTCCACTGCTAACCGGAATAAGGTATTGCTGGTATCGGGAATTATAGTAGCCACAGATTATACAAATGATTTAAAACACATATTGTTTATTTTCCGGCGATTTCTTTCCGAAATTAATAATCAGTCCGACATTAGATCAGGAAACTTTCATATAATTAAGTTTTTGTCCCATATCTTCATCAGCTATCCATTGCCGGTTAATTCGATTTCAGTACGTGATATATTCAAACAGCCAGGGCTGCACAGAATTTATGTTTCTGTCTTAAGGTCAAATTTCTTCACTTTAACCAGATTAAACGCGATGGATTACCCGGATCGACAGTTTTTTTTGAGACTTATTCATATCTGTGTTAATCCGGGTAATCTGTAGCAAACTATACCAGTACAGTTTTGACGCCCAGAAGCAGCAATTCATTGACCTGTATTTCCGTGATATACTTTTTAGCCCCTTCCTTATCGGTATAGCTTCGGTTGACGAGCCTGCCGCCAATGGCTACTTCCTTTCCTTTATCCAGGAATTTTTCGGCTATCTCGGCTATTTTGCCCCAGGCCACTACTCTGTGCCATTGGGTCTCTTTCACCTTTTCGCCTTTTGCGTTGCGCCAGGTTTCGGTGGTCGCTACATTGAATTGCGCCAGCTTCTTTCCATTTTCTGTGGTACGTACATCGGGGGCATTGCCCAGGTTACCGATCAGTTGAACACTGTTTCTTAGTGCATACATAATTGATACATTTTAAAATCATTGATCTTGTTATCTCAGCCAATCAATGGCCATTAATTGACGGAACAAAGATGGGGCGTCCAAAGCGCAATAGCCGTTTTTAACCGTTTATATCCGTTTGAAAGCGTTTGTAAACGTTTATACATGGAATATTTTTGGTAGGGAATCTGACAAAACGCTTCCCTGTTGTATGTTGCAGCCGGGTAGTAAAAACAAGCAATGCCTGACCTGTGGTAAGACGCTTAAAGGCCGTCCTGACAAAAAGTTTTGCGATAGCGGCTGCCGCAATAGCTATAATAATCGTTTGAAAAGCGAAGGCACTAATTTTGTCCGTAATGTAAATAATGCCTTGTTAAAGAACCGCCGGATACTAGAACGCCTGCTACCAACAGGTGAAAAAACGGCAAGAGCCAATAAAGAAAAACTGCAAGAACTCGGGTTCCAGTTCAACTACCTGACCCATTTCATTAAAAACAACAGGGGGGCTGTATATTGTTTTTGTTATGAATACGGCTATCTGCCTCTTGGCGGGGATTGGTATCTTATTGTAAAAAGAAAGGATGAATAAAACAACGCATTACTCAGCCTTCCTTATCATCGTTTACTATCCTGAAATGATCAGCATCTCTCCAGAAAGGAAGTTTTTCTCTTATTGAATCCAGGTTTCCTTTATCGAGTGTAATGGTGAAGATATCCTCTTCCCCAGCTTTTTGGTACAGCACTTCCCCAAGGGGGTCAACAACCATACTGTAGCCGCTGTAATGGATATTATTGCCGTCATTACCTACCCGGTTCACACCTACAACATAACATTGATTTTCGATAGCTCTTGCCTGTAATAATGTTTTCCAGGCATGGACCCTGCGGTCGGGCCAATTGGCAACATAGATTAATGCATCGTATTCTGGCGGCCTCCCAGCCTCCCCCGATAGGGGAGGAAATTGCCGGGACCATACGGGAAACCGCAAATCATAACAAACCAACAAATTAATCTTCCACCCTTTCACAGAAGCTACCAGTCTTTTTGTACCCGCAGTAAATTGATCATCTTCCCCTCCATAAGAAAAGCGGTGACGCTTATCATAAACACCATATTCTCCATTGGGCAGCATCCAGACCAGGCGGTTAAAATAGTGACCATTTTCTTCAATAATCAGGCTGCCTGTAAGGATAATTTTCTTTCCGGCAGCTATTCTTTTCATCCATTGCACCGTATCACCATTCATTGTTTCGGCCAATTCCCCCGGCCGCATGCTGAACCCTGTTGAAAAAGTCTCCGGAAGTACAACGATTTCTGTTTTTTCCTTAATACTGTTGATTTTTTTTTCAAGTATTTGGAGGTTGGCGGCCTTATCTTCCCACCGGAGGTTTGTTTGAATGACCGTGATACTGAGTGTGGACATCTTTAATTGTTTCGTAGAGGAGGCAAAATTAGCTGTATTTAGAATACTCCTGAATTTTGGCCTGGGGATCGTATATGTAAGAGCTGAAAGGCTATCGATTTTTTGATCCGCTAAATGGTTTTATGCTTTTCTGACGGCTATAATAATACAAGGATCCTTAAGGACTCTTCTTTTCAATGACAGATTGAATGGCGGCAAGCACCAGTTCATTTTCAAATCCTTTCTGTACTAAATAATCAATGGTCTTCTTTTTCCTGGCCAGATATTGCTCACTTTTCAGTGACGCATATTTTTCTCCTGCCAGATTCCTTACTATTATTAAATATTCCTCTTCACCGATCTGCTTCAATGCTTTCTTAATACTGTAATCACTTACCTGTCTTTGTTTCAGTTCATATTTAATCTTTACGCGCCCCCATTGCTTCATCCGGAATTTACCGCCCGCAAAGGCAATGGCAAACCGTTCTTCGTTCAGGTAACCCTCTTCGATCAGCGCAGCGATTATTTCATCATGATCTTTTTTCCACACGCCGAGGTCGTATAACTTTTGCTTTACCTCGCTGTGGCAACGTTCCTGGTAACCGCAATAATGCTTCAGCTTTTGAAGGGCTTGTTCTTTTGTCAGCAGTTTTTTATACAACATTGTCACAAAGCTAAAATAAAAAGACCCTGCCTCCTTTGCAGGGTCTTTCATTCGGGCAACTAATTAGTTTATCGGATATTACCGATCGAGTTCTTAACCGTATCATGCTTTGTTTTTAAAACATTGCTGACAGTTCGACCGGCTGCATCAATAGAAAAACAGACCAGCACATCTTCATTGCCGGCTACCAGAAGGTTCATTTTCATTCCAACCGGTATCCCGGGTGGTAAGCCATTCAGGTTTATCCTGCCCGAAGCATCAGTAGTTTGCTTATACGCATTCCCTTTATCATCCACGAACCATACTTGTGCATTTCCGACAGGGGTTCCGGGAGGCAATCCATTCAAGGAAATGGCTGCATCGTCAGGATAGTCATCGGGGTGAGCGGTGATGACAATACAGGATCCATCCTGGCACCTGATCGTTTTAATAGCGACATCCGATCCTTTCCATCTTTCTTTAGCTATATTTCCCAATGCGCCTTCACCCATTTTCAATGAGCCGTCTTTTTCATCTACATGCGGATCACCCCAAACTCTTTTGTTAGTCGTTCCGGGTGCCATCCATTTTACCGGGCCAGGATTGGATGCTATCATTACCTGTGTTTGCATGGTTTGTTTAATCCCGCTGGTGGCTTTCCCGGCTGCTTTGTGTGAACCGGGTTCCGTAATGGAAATAGCTGACCCGGATGTTCCGGGTTCGGTAATAGAAATAGTGGCTATTTCTCCATTATAATTTAAAAAGCTGGTTTCGAATTCTCCATCACCGTCTGTATCAGCTTCCAGCAGTATTCTTTCACCAAAACTGGCTTGCTGCGTTTGCCTGGCTACTGTAAAGTTGGTAGAAATGCGGGCGGGGGTAGGGTCTATTTTACGCTGTGTAGCATTGCCTTTGATCGTTCCATCCCAACCTTTCATTGTTTTATTCCCTCCCACATTTGATTCACTTGTATTGATGTTGTCCGCAGCTTCCTCCCCGACTGTCACGAACGTTTCATCATCTATATAATAATTCATTCCCAAAGTGATAGTATAGTTGCCTTCTTTTACATTATCAAACACAAATTGGCCGGATTCGTTTGTATGTGTTGTTCCGACGGCAGTTCCATCAGTGCTTTGATTAAGTTTTACGTCAACGCCGTGAATGGGATCACCGGATCGTACCGCAGCTGATATAACTGATCCGCCGGGTAAAGCCCCGCCAACAAGACGTTGTTCCTGGGTTGGTTTATCGCCGGTTTCAAAGTGGCTTTTTGTGCGGTCTCTTAATACAGCAAACTCCGTACGCATATTGCCTGCTGTCATATCCGCTATTCCATCGCCATCTACATCTCCCGCGGCAATATGTATCATTTTAATATTTGACCGCGGGCTCCAGATTCCATCCCCATCCACATCACCTGCCGCTACTCTCTGACTTTTGATATTTGAACGGCTGGTATTAATAATGGTTTCCGCCGTACCATCTCCATTCAGATCGCTTGCGGCTACACGATCATTTTTGATATTGGATTTCGTTTTTATTTTATCATTTGTACCGGCTTCATTATTCTCCGTGCCATCCATAGGAATTAAAAACTGAACTACATTCGGATGGTGACTGATGTGGGCCATTACCCTTGTATCTTCTTTCGTCCCGTTTTCGTATTGACTAGTAAGCATTACTTCATTATCCCCGTCAATACTGATAGTAAATTCTTTTACAGTATTGGCAGAACCGGCGATTGCTTGTTTTTTCTGAGGGTCCCAGCCACGCACTGTTACCTTTTTGACCAAACCGGCCTGGCTCATCCTCGACATAGCCGTTATGTCTCTAGTAGTCCCGTCGTACAAATCTGCTAACACTTTTATTGATTCAAATTCTCCATCGCCATCCGGGTCAGCCCCGATAATGGTTAATGACCGGCATCTTATATTGGACCGTGAAGTACTTACACCCGCTCTCTGTGTCATACTATTATCGTCACTACCCGTATTGATCATTAATTGCATCCAGTCGTCACCCAGTTTTATATCTCCAAGCAGATCAGTCTTTGATTTCATATACACATCATATCCTTTCTTTCCTGAAAATACCGCGCTTACCCTAACAACATAATTTCCACCGGGGACATTGGCAAAGAAGAAATCGCCACAGGACTCCGTCTTTGTTTTAGCCACTATATCGCCGCTTTGAGCATCTATCAAAAATATATCCGCCCCTGCCACACCATCGCAATCTTCATCTTCCCCGCCAGTAGTTCTCTTATCGTAAAGAGGATTAGTTCCTGATAAGCCGTTATCCCTATATAATGGATTGTTTTTTACTGATGACATTTTTGCTGTTGCAAGGCATGGATTGCAAACATCACCTTGCCCTTCTATAAATACAGGATCGTATTGCCTCCTGCCCGTAGCCATGCCGCTGCCGGCTTCCCTGGCCCTTCTTCCTGTGGCCATACCGCTACCGGCTTCTCTTGCACTCAACCTTAGCATTGTTCCAAAAGAAGATTGATTGGTTTGTCTTGTGTTGCTGGCTGTTCCCGCTACGCTGGTTGTACCTGCCATTATCGATTTGTTAGTAACAATGGCTCCGGTAACAGATGACGCCCATGTTAGCCTGCCGGAGATAATTCCGCTTTTTTCAAGAACATGGGGCAATATGAATGCTTTTTTGAAATTGTTTTGTTGCTGATCGGGGTTATTCATTCTGTCACCAAAATCTCTTTTAGGTGTTTGCCGTGAATAAGCTGCCGCATCTTCGGGGCAGGCAAATGTTGTTTCTTCGGTAGAACCATCCGGGTTTGTAATTTTTGTGGTAACGGGTCCGCAACTTTGAGATGTATTGACTGTACCCGGTTCGTCAATGGCGATTTCTTTTTTATTCACAGTGGGCAACAATCTTCTGCCGGTTGATTGACCGCTTGCTGCATCCCTGGAAGAAGTAATTTCTCTTTTATTGACTGTCGGAAGTAATCTTCTGCCGGTTGATTGGCCGCTTGCCTGGTCTCTGGGCGAAAAAATATTATAGCGAACCGTGATACCCGCCACCATGTCCCTGATAGGTTGCGAAAGATTTAATCCTTCAACACCATTTCCGCGACGGGCGTCGTAATTGGTTACTTCGGCCCTCGTACCTATATAATCGGCACTGATACCAAACGACCAAACATCAGACTTTATACTGTATTGAAGGCTTAGTCCTGCCTGGAAACCCGGATAAAGACTTTTCCCGGTCGATTCATTCCGATACGCCGCCCTGACTGCGCCACGTTGCTGGATGCTGACCAATCCTGCATTGTTGATGAATAGCCCTCCTTTGGCCTGGGCATATAATTGTATAATGTTGCCGAATCTTACGGAAGGACCCAGCAGCAGATACATATTTTGCTGGGCGGATTTAGTGATAAGTAGTTGATCGGGCGGAACAGCGGAATTCTTCAAAAAATTATTGATAGCTGTATTATCAGCCACAGATGATCCAAACCCGGAGCTAAGGCCTATGCCCGCTTTACCAAAAAAATAATCAGCTCCAAATCGAAATCCGCCACCGCTTCCCCGGAATAAAAGGGAGTCTTTATTGCTATTGAGAGAAGTTGAATACCCGGGAGAAAACGAAATGCTTAGCCCGCTGGCGTAATTGCTTCTTGAAGAGTTTTGGTTAAATGCCCGTGTATGATTGCTTCCCGGAGCATTTTGATTAAAGCTGCGAAGATCCTGTGAATGAGAATTGGTAAAAAATAAAAAAGAGATGGGGATAGCGCATAGCCTCCGGATGGTGGTTATCATACTGATTGGATTTTAGGGTCAGAAAACTACAAATTGTTTTTCCGAAATCCTATAGCCGGTCAATAATCAATACACAAATATCCCGGAATCATTCTTCCAACCGGTCGGGTCAACTGTATTCTTTTTTTAAAAAGTCGTCGTAATCGGTGACCTGGTTAGCAATAAAAGGATGCCCATTATCACGGTACCTGGGCATATTTTGATTCGCCGAATGAATGGAACCGGTAATAGCTTTATGGGCTTGTGGCGCGACAATCGCAAAAGTGTATTTGGATCTGAATAAATAAGAAAATATCTCTTCCTTAGGTTTCAATTGAATTTTTTTTAACCTCCTCCAGCATAGCCCGGGATTTGCAAAAGGACAGGATACAAAAGATGGCAGAAGGAACAAGGTTCAAAAAGTAACAATTACCGGACTTTACTATCCTATAAACTGTCGGCCTGCGGCCGGTGACCAGTACTCTGCGGGGTTCCGGCCGAGCAGGCAGACAAGTAATCCACTGCCCTTTATAAAGTGCTTGCAGTAATACAAAAATCAGTAGTTTCGCCCCACTCAATCATAACTATGAAGTTTATCGTATCGTCTTCTTCTTTGCTGAAACAGTTACAGCATATTGCCGGTGTAATTAATGCCAACACAGTATTGCCGATCCTGGAAGATTTCCTGTTTGAAGTAGAGAAAAACAAGCTTACGGTGGTAGCGACGGACCTGGAAACCGTAATGCGGGTACAATTGGATATTGAAGCCAAAGACAACGGCAAAGTATGTATCCCGGCGAGAATCCTGATAGATTCGTTGAAGAATATCGCTGATCAGCCGCTGACATTCAATATAGATAAGAATTTCGCCATTGAGATTACCAGCGATAATGGCAAGTATAAGGTAATGGGGGAGAACCCTGATAACTTTCCCAAGGAACCGGCAGCAGATGATACGACTTCATTTAAGATGACAGCCCTGGCATTAGTAACTGCGATTAATAAAACCCTGTTTGCTACCAGCAATGATGATCTGCGACCCGCTATGACCGGCGTCTTCTTTGAGCTGGATAAAAAAGGCCTGCAATTCGTGGCTACCGACGCCCATCGTTTGGTTCGTTATAAAAGAAAGGATATCAGCGCACCCAAGGGTGACAATTTTATCGTTCCACGCAAGCCCCTCAATTTATTAAAAGCGGCTATCCCTGCCAATGAAGACGAAATAACATTAAGCTACAACAACAATCATTTATTTGTAAAACACGGCACTACGCAAATGAGTTGCCGCCTGATAGATGCCCGTTTCCCCGATTACAAAGTGGTAATTCCTTCCGATAACCCTTATCGTCTTACTGTTAACAAAAATGATTTTCAAAGCGCCTTACGCCGTGTAAGCGTGTTCAGTAATAAAAGTACCAACCAGGTTGCACTGAATATAAGTGGAAGCGAGTTACAATTGGCCGCGCAGGATGTTGATTTCAGCTTTGAAGGAAATGAAAGAATGAAATGCCAGTACAATGGCGAGGATCTGGTGATTGCTTTCAATGCAAGGTTCCTGATAGAAATGCTGAATGCCGCGGACAGCGATGAAGTGAACCTTGAATTATCTACTCCTACAAAAGCAGGGCTTATCAAGCCCGCAGAACAGGAAGATAACGAGGAACTGCTGATGCTGGTAATGCCATTGATGCTGAATCAATAGCCCGGACCCCGTATTCAAACGATCATAAAGGTTTTGAGGATATACAGGCTTACGACAAATGTTGTAAGCTTCTTTTTTAAAAGAACTTTCTTAACTTACTAAGTCGCTTTTAATGACTATAACAGGATCTTATGCAATTTGTGGTGTTACAATCCTATACTAATTATATAGACGCCAATATAATAATGGGTCGCTTACAGGAAGAGGGAATCAATTGCTGGCTGAAAGATGAAAATACTTTCATAATCGCCCCTGTGTTTTCCAGCGCTTTTGCCATAAAATTAATGGTAGCTGAAACACAAGCAGAGCGGGCATTAGATATATTGAAGCCGGCCGAAGAATAGCCTTTCATCCTACGATTTTCCTTCGTAACTTTTACCTGAAAACGATTTATCATGTGGGAAAAAATCATTGCCCATTTTCAAACCCTGGAGCACCGTCCTCTTGAGCGAATGGCAATACTTGTCGCAGGTTTGCTGTTGTTCTGGATCATTGAAGGCGCCATTCCTTTACTGCCGATGCATTATAAAAAAAGCAAAATCCGGCATGCCGGCGTCAATTTTACATTTACCGTTATTCATCTCATTATTCACACGGGACTTGCGGTATTCATCGTAATGCTTTCTGACTGGTGTTTGCTCAATGGCTTTGGATTGGTCTATTGGTCTAATGCCGGCGTGCTGATGACCGTCATTATTGGCGTATTGGCGCTTGATTTCAGCAGTTGGCTGGTACATTTCGTTATGCACAAGAACAAATTCCTGTGGCGGTTTCACCTTATCCATCACAGCGATAATAACGTGGATGTAACAACCGGTCTGCGACATCATCCCGGGGATAGTTTGCTGCGGGGCATCTTTTTTATCTTATTGATCTTTGTTTCCGGCGCCCCGATGTACAGTGTGATGATCTATCAAACTATCGTTGTTATTTCTACCGCTTTTACACATGCTAATATCAGTTTGCCTCCGAAGCTTGACAAGGCAATAAGTTATGTAGTGGTTTCTCCGAATATGCACAAAGTGCATCATCACTGGAAGCAACCTTATACCGATAGTAATTATGGCGCCGTATTTTCATTCTGGGACCGGGTGCTCGGAACATTTATGAAACTGGATACAAAAGACATCCGGTATGGGCTGGATCGGTATTATCCTAATGAAAAAGACGAAGATATTATGGCGTTGATGAAAAAACCCTTTCAAAAACTAGAATTATAATTCCCTGTTTTTTGTATCGTCTGTACGTTTAGTTTTGCTAAATGAGTAATGTTGCCATGATACCGGCCAGGTATGCTGCTACAAGGTTTCCGGGCAAGCTGATGCAGTTGCTGGGTAATAAGACGGTTATCCGTCATACCTATGATGCGACAACAGCCACAGGTTTGTTTGATGAAGTGTTCGTTGTCACCGACAGCGATATCATTTACAATGAAATCCTTGCACATGGCGGTAAAGCAGTTATGAGTAAGAGAGAACATGAGAGTGGTACCGATCGTATCGCTGAAGCTGCCAAAGAAATGAATGCCGGCATTATCGTCAATGTGCAGGGCGATACCCCGTTTATAAAAAGAGCGCCCCTGGAGAAATTATTGAAACAGTTTGATGAACCTTCCGTACAGGTAGCATCGCTTATGCAGGTACTGACCAAACAATCCGAAATTGATGACCCCAACTTTGTAAAAGTGGCCGTTGACAAGAATATGAATTCGTTATTCTTCAGCCGGTCCGTCATTCCTTACCCAAGGGACAAGGAAGCCCCGGTTACGTATTACGAACATATCGGCGTATATGCTTTCCGCAAAAAAACATTGCTTGATTTTACAAACTGGCCAATAACGCCATTGGAAGCAGCAGAGAAAGTAGAGTGTCTCCGCTATCTGGAAAACGGTATTCCTCTCCGCATGGTGATTGTAGATTATATGGGCGTAGAAATTGATACACCGGAGGACCTGGAAAAAGCCGGCAAGTTATTGTAAAACTCTGTTTAGGTTAATCAAACAATTTTGCATCTATGAACCAGCCATTATGGGGTATTGACCTGGGAGGTACTAAAATAGAGGGCGTCATACTTCCATCCACCAGCAACCCTATTCCGGTACTACGAACGCGTATTGATACCGAAGCGTCCAACGGTTATAAGCATATCGTTCAGCAAATAGTAAGGCTGGTTCGTGAAATGCAGCAGCAGTCTGGTCTCTCCCCTAAAAAAATTGGCTTTGGTACTCCCGGTGTATTGGATCCTGTGCTGCAAACGATGAAGAACTGCAATACCACCGCCCTGAACGGGCGGGCATTAAAAAAAGATCTTGAGGCAGCACTCAGTATTCCTGTTGAGCTCGCGAATGATGCAAACTGTTTTGCATTAGCCGAAACACATTGGGGAGTGGTCAGGGAAAAATACCCGGATGCTTCCCTGGTATTCGGAATTATCATGGGTTCAGGCGTAGGTGGAGGCATCGTATTTAACAGTAAGGTATGGAACGGCCGCCATGGTATTGCAGGAGAATGGGGACATAATTATTTAGATGAATCCGGCGGCCCTTGTTACTGTGGTAAAACAGGTTGTGTAGAAACCGTTATTTCCGGGCCGGCCTTACAACGATTTTATGCGGGCATCACCGGTAAAAATATCCCTCTGAAAGAAATCGTACTTAAGCACCAGCAACAATCAGATGAGGCTGCCACGCAAACCATTCAGCGATTATGTCATTTTTTTGGCAAGGCTGTCTCTGTGATAACTAATTTGCTGGATCCGGAAGTAATAGTAGTGGGTGGGGGTGTAGGGAATATTGATGCTATCTATGTTGAGGGTCTTATATCCTTAAAGGAATTTATTTTCAATAATAGGGTAGATGTGGCGATAGTAAAGCCAAGCCTTGGAGACAGCGCTGGTGTGTTTGGCGCCGCGGCATTGATGGCATAGAGCCGGGACCGGCAGGTTATGATGATGCTTACCTTTAGTCAGCGCCAGGAGAAATATGACTGCTGGTAAGTTTTGTCATAGTTTATTCAATTTCTCAATTATTTCATCTCTCTTTTCAATCACTCCCGTTAATTCATCATTTACAATACTATTTTTTTCTTTAATCAGCTTTATCCTCAGATGAATTTCCTCTTTTTTAATCTCTATATATTTTTCCATTAACTCCGCTTTATGCATTGCCTTGCCTGATACTTTGTAAGTTTTCATTTCCTTTATTACCTGGCCGGCTTTTTCCCATTCGGGCAAAGAAATATTATTCAGTTCTTCTGCCAGCGTTTCCCCTCTAAGCGAGGAGTCATGGAGAGGCGCTTCGGCCCTATCCTGCATTTCAAGAATACTTTTAAACAGGGTATTAAATTTACCTGCATCCTTATAACTAAACATGTCTATTTCCTCTTTTGTGCTATTTCTCTCCGCAGTTGTTACTATATTTTTTTCAAGAAAAAAGATTGTGGCAACAAACGTCAATACTGTCACAAGAGCAGCTACCGGGATCATTTTCTTTGCGGTATTTTCTGCCTTTAGTATAATATAATATAAATAGCCCACTATAAGACCGCTTAATAACCCGCCTATATGCGCTGCATTGTCTACGCCTGATTTCATTCCATAGGCAAGATTATAGATAACAAAAATGCCGATGCTTTGCAACAACCCATTCCGTATTTGTTTGGGTATAAGATTGGTACTAAGTAATGCTAAAAAAACACCATACAGGCCAAAAATAGCCCCTGACGCTCCTGCACTGGTTGCCGGAACTTTGTGCCACCACAAACTCGTCATACTGGCAAACACTCCTGTACACAAATAAGCTATAATATATCCGGGCTTTCCAATCATGCGCTCCAGGTAAACTCCTGCCATATACAATGCATACATATTAAATGCCAGGTGAATGATACCGATGTGTACAAACACACAGGATATCAGCCTCCACCAGTCTCCCGACAATGTGAGCGGAGCATAATTGGCACCCCAGCGAATGATATCAATACCTGTTGGCGAAAATAAACTTACGCCGTCAAGACCCATCAGTACGAACACCAGCACATTAACAGCAATAATGCCATACGTAAGATATAAGTTACCCTTTGAGAAATTCATCACTTTGTCCACCTCTTTAGCCTGCTCTATTTCCTGTTGAGCAACTTTTATCGTCTCCTCTTTCAATAACAGGATCTTTTCGTTCCATTCACCGATACGCTGATCCGTTGCATTTGCCTTTACGGGTTCAAATGCAGCAAAAAATTCTGTAATATGCTTTTTATTCCTCCCCGTCATGTCAAATGCTTCTCCATGTGTCATTTTACTGTTAACAGTAAGTTGGTTCCCTGCTATTTTCACGGTTATCTCATCGCTATGTTTATTCCAGTTACGGGGTGTATACGCGATAAGAATATTATCGCCGGCATATTTAATAGCCCATCCAAGTTGCTGCAATGTTCCATACGCAATGGCCTGCAGCCGGGTAACGTCATACCCGCTAACAGTGACGGTTTGTGATTTTTCCGGCATATAAAATTTTTCCCCAAGATGCTACAAATTTCCCGGTTATAATATACCTTTTTACTGATCACCGATGACATGAGGACTCTGCCGCTCCGCATTTACAGGTCTTTTATAGTTAGTATCTTCGCAGCTCAAATAAAGGGTACATGAAGTTTAGAAATTTCAAGATGGTGGATTACGTGGTGTATGGACGGGGTTCTTTTAATCAATTAGACGAGATCATAGCGCCCCACAGGAAAGAAGGAAGGCCCATGATTTTTTTGGTCGATCATTTTTTCTCCGCAGGGTCAGGGGGGCAAAACAACTCACTGCTCAATCGCATTCCTTTAAAAGGAAAGGATAAAATAGTTTTGGCTGATGTGACACATGAACCAAAAACATCTTATGTAGATAAACTATCGCAACAACTAAAAGAAGAATTCGGAACAGTAAGCGGTATAATCGGCATTGGCGGCGGAAGCACGATGGATCTCGCCAAAGCCGTTTCATTAATGATGAACAATCCCGGTTCTTCGGCAGATTATCAGGGCTGGGACCTCGTAAAATTTCCCGGTGTATATAAAGCCGGCATTCCTACTTTAAGCGGTACGGGAGCTGAGGTTTCCAGGACAACAGTACTCACAGGCCCTGCGAAAAAACTGGGGATGAACTCAGATTTTACTCCTTTTAACCAAATCATTCTTGATCCGGAGTTAACAGCTAATGCACCTTCGGATCAGCGTTTCTATACCGGTATGGACTGCTATATTCACTGTATTGAAAGTTTGCAGGGAACCTACCTGAACGAATTCAGTAAAAGCTATGGAGAAAAAGCGCTTGAGCTGTGCCGCAAGGTATTCTTGCAAAAAAAAGAATGGGACAATGAAAGTGACGACCAACTAATGATGGCTTCTTATGCCGGTGGCATGAGCATCGCTTATAGCCAGGTGGGCGTGGCTCATGCGGTAAGTTATGGGTTGAGTTACCTGCTCGGTACCAAACATGGGATTGGCAATTGTATTGTCATGAATCATCTCGAGGAGTATTATCCTGAAGGAGTAAAAGAATTCAAGTGTATGGCGGAGAAAAATAAAGTAGATATACCAGAGGGCATTTGCCGCGGTTTATCCAATGAGCAGTTTGATACCATGATCAATGTTTCGCTGGGAATGAAACCACTTTGGGAAAATGCTCTTGGTAAAAACTGGGAGAAGATTATGACCAAAGAAAAGCTGAGAGCCTTGTATGAGAAATTATGAACCGATTTATTCATTCAAAAAAAATAAATTATGCCCGGGTTTGAATTATGGGGTGAAGAAGAAAAAAAAGAAGTAAACGATGTTCTTGAAACCGGTATTCTTATGCGTTATGGATTTGATGGCCCCCGCAAAGGAATATGGAAATCGAAACAATTAGAAGAAGCCATTTGCAGGAGGTTTGGCAGCAAGTATGCCCAACTCACCTCAAGCGGCACATCAGCGCTGACAACTGCGTTAGCCGCATTAGGAATCGGCGCGGGGGACGAAGTGATCATGCCATCGTTCACGTTTGTCGCCAGCTTTGAATCCCTGCTGAGCATAGGCGCTATCCCCGTACTTGCAGATGTAGATGAGACCCTGACATTAGATCCTTCGGCTGTAGAAAAAGCGATTACCCCAAGAACAAAATGCGTAGTACCGGTACATATGTGCGGCAGCATGGCAGACATAGATGCCTTATCGGCGATTTGTAAAAAATATAACCTGATCCTGCTGGAAGACGCCTGTCAAAGTATTGGCGCCACGTATAAAGGGAAACAGGTGGGAACCATTGGTCATGCCGGAACTTTTTCCTTTGATTTTGTAAAAATAATTACCTGTGGCGAGGGTGGGGTAGTGATGACAAACAGTGAAGAGGTATATATAAAATGTGACGGCTATACAGATCATGGACATGATCATAAAGGTTCCGACCGGGGAGCCGACCAACATCCCTTCATCGGTTATAATTATCGTATTTCCGAATTGCATGCCGCTGTGGGATTGGCACAAATAAGAAGGCTGGACGATTTCCTCGATATTCAGAAAAGAAATCATTCTTTTTTAAAAGATATCTTATCACAGTTACCAGAAATTTCATTCCGGAAAATTCCCGATCCTGACGGTGATAGTTGTACTTTCTTAAGCTGGTTTCTTCCAACTGAAGAAATAACAAGGTCCGTAGTAAATGAGTTAAGGGCACAGGGAATCCTGGCGGGTAACTTTTATTGGTACGATAACAACTGGCATTATGTCCGCAAATGGGATCACTTAAAAAATGTAACCGCCCTTAACCGGTTGACGGATGCGCAGGAAGCGGCATTAAATAAATTGAAGTCACAGGATTTTTCCGCCAGTGATGCTGTCATGAGCCGTTGCATTTCTACTGCCATCAGTTTATTGTGGACAGACGAACAGATCAGGGAAAAAGGAGAAAAGATTTTAAATGTCATTAAGAAAGCACTGAGCGGGCAAAAAGAAGCTATTTAATTTTTGCCCATTCATAATTACGAAACAGGCAGGCTACTAATTCCGTTGAACAAAAACTTGGCTGGTAATTTATCCGTTATGTCAAAGAGCTGAAGCCATCCCGTGATATCCTTTATTCCATTGTGTCACTGCCAGGGAGAGGGTTTCCGGGTTCGCTCTTCCCGGTAATCCTGAGCGAAAACTCCTTCGGCAGAAGCAAATGTAATACCCATCCCGGGCCGCCTGCTCAAAAATGGGACGGGGTCCTCCGAAACCCGGGACGGAATTCGACAAAACCAGGGACTAATATCTTTTTCTCCTCGATTTCTCCTCTTTGCCTCCTCGATGGAACCTCGATGGAGCCTCTTTGCCTCCTCGAAATTCGAAGAGAAACAAGGTGAAATCAAGGTAGAATCGAGGAGGCAAAGAGGAGACAAAGAGGCTTTTACGCTGTAACTCGTTGACCGGGTGTTGCTATGCCGACGCGGAAGGCATGACCACTACCTGCCGGGGAATGAAGGAAATTGATGTAGTGGCAGGGAAATGATGGCTCAAAAGAAGCAGTTTTATAAGAAAAATATATTTTCTGCCAGGCGCCCTGTACCAGTACGGTTTACTATTTACAGGAAGATATCAAAGGTTAAAATTGTACGATTGGTTTAAACTTACCTGGCAGCGCCCGTAAGATTAAGCACCGACTATTACAACGTAATTATTTTGGGGTTAGACGGGCTTCCAATAAAATAGTTTATTCTTTGTACCCGCCGTTTTATTTTCTTCCCTTTTATTAACTTCCTTTTCCTGATCCGCAATACATCAAAATAGGGCCTTAAATTATTTCCTAATATTTGGAAATAGTTATATTTTGTATGTCCTTACTTTCCCACCAATAGCCTATCGCAATTACCGAGTTCCGTATCAATCCTGACCTGTGTTTTAGACCAATCCTTTAGAAATGTACCAAAACCACAAACTGCAGGCATTTTTGCCCTGTCTGATACTTTTTCTTCTCTCAGCCTATTCGGGCTATTCACAAGTAATAGCGGGCATCCGGGCCAATGGAAGAATCATGGAGCATGGCGATACGATCAATGTCTGCAGGGGGAGTTCGATAACTTACTTAAGCGTTGCACAGGGTTCCTTGGTTATTGACTGGCGATTTACGAATGGGGGCGTCACCACTACGGCGACGGGTATCGGGCCGGTCACCATCACCTATACAACCAACGGGTTTGATACAACTTTTCAAAAAGTAACCGGAGGGCCATTTTCTGATTCTACATTCATTATCGTTTTTGTTTCTGATGTTTACCCGGTTGCGGGCTATACTTTTTCTCCCGACAATGTTTGCGGGAATGAGAACATTCAATTTACCAACACTTCAATAACAGGAGAGCCATTAACTTATTCCTGGAGTTTTGCAGATGCAAGCACTACCACATTACAACACCCGGTTCATCAATTTCTTTCAGCTGTGGGCATGCCGGGAACACAGGTGTTCCCGGTAAAACTGCTGGTCACCAATGTATACGGGTGTAAGGATTCCGTAACTCATCCTGTTACGATAAAAAAAGTTCCGGATGCATCAATCGGCAACGCTGACCCCTCTGTATCATTTGGTCCATTTAATGGAATTTCCACATTTAAAAAATGTAATAATATTCCTTATTACAATTTTAAATTTCAAAATGCTTCTTCTACTCTTCCAATCAATGTGTCCTATACCATACACTGGGGAGATAGTTCCCCGGATTCTGTTTTTACTACCTGGCCGGTTGGCCAGGTAGCTGCGCATAATTTTCCATTGGGGAGCAATACGATGACAGTAAGTGTGGCGGGCCCGGATGGATGTATCGGTATAAAAAAATATCTCATTTTTCTTGGGACTATCCCCGCGGGTGGTCTTGCCAGCCTCGGCAATACAGATATTTGTTCCTCTGACTCACTGCGTTTTCTTATTACTAATATTGATAATAATCCGCCGGGCACTACTTATTCTTTTTTGATTAATGATGGTACGGGCCCCCAGGTATTTCAGCATCCGCCTCCGGCAACGGTTGCCCATCACTTTGATGTCGGGTCCTGTCTTTATTCCAGCAACAATGGTATTCAAACCTATCAAAATTCTTTTGGCGCCTATTTGACAATAGAAAATCCCTGCGGATCCAACAGCGCTTCGGTTGTGCCCATCTATGTCTCCGGAAAACCGAGACCGAGTATTTATTTGCCGACCCCGGTGGTTTGTGTTAATACAGTTGTCAACATACTAAACTCTTCCAGCTATGGAAACGTAGTCAGTCCAACAGGGACTTTTACATCGGATTGCCTGAATAATGGTAAAAAGGTCTGGGCTATATCTCCTTCCACAGGATATACTCTCCTTGCCGGCTCCTTCGGCTCTTTCAATGGTAATCCCTTCAATGGTGCGGCGTGGACCGATGGAAGCAATTCCCTCAATGTTCAATTTACTTCTACAGGCATATACACCATTAAGATATTTATTTATAATGACCGTTGCGGCTTTGATAGTACGACAAGAACAATCTGCGTTCGCAATCCTCCGCAGTCTTCTTTTACGATGAACCAGCACAGCAGTTGCGGTCCCATCACACTTAACCTGAACAATACCTCGTCCGCAGGCGGCTGCCAGGGAGATGATTATGAATGGCAGATAACTTATTCTGATCCGCAAGGGTGCGCACCGGCAAATATTGCTACCTATTCGTTCGTCAATGGAACAACGGCTTTCTCCGCTTTTCCGTCGGTACTACTCAGCAGGGTTGGACGCTACGCTATACGCCTTTCCGTCAAGGCACACAATTCTCCCTATGGTTGTCCTGAAGTGTTTTCTACCGACACCTTTTATATAAAGGGGCCGCCAGTCGCGTCTCTTGCTGCTATTTCTCCTATTTGTGCAAACAACAATATCTCGCCGGTAGCATCTGTCAACAATTGTTATGCTCCGGGGCCATTCGGTTACCAATGGACATTTGCAAATGGTAACCCGGCGACATCATCAGGCGCGTCGCCGGGAAATATATCCTATAGCAATACAGGGACTTTTCCTGTTCAATTGATAGTAACCGACAGCAGCTGCCTGTTAAGTGATACGGCGACAACCAATGTAACCATTTATCCCGCCCCTGTTGCGGAAGCTGGCAATAATGCATCTGTTTGCAGCGGCACTATTGTTCCATTGGGTATACCGGGAGTCGCTGGTGTAACCTACCAATGGAGCCCGGCCATAGGTTTAAGTAATCCTGCTATAGCCAATCCAACGCTTACGGCCAATTATACAGGAACGGCCAGTGATACTACCTATACTTATTACCTGTCGGCTTCTATCGGGGTCAATTGCTCAAACATTGATTCTGTAAAAATCACTGTAAAACGAATGCCACTTGTTACAGTTAACCCACCTGCGGCAACGATCTGTATTGGAAATACTGTAAGCATTACTGCAAGCGGGGCGGATACCTATTTGTGGTCACCTGCGACTGCTTTGGATAATCCTGCTGCTGCAACCGTGCTGGCTTCACCGCTTACTACAACAACTTATACCGTTGCCGGTACACTGACAAATGGATGCTTCGCTACTAAAACCGTTACAATAACGGTTAACCCGGACGCCGATGCCAACTTCACTGTTGGCGATACTTTACGGTGTGCCCCCCTAAACATAGACACTTTAATTACTAATATCCTTTACCCTGCAGGCAACGGAGCCTATAACTGGTATGCGGATAATCTATTGATCGCATCTAATACAACAGGGATTGTTCCTTCGTATGTGATCAATCTTCCGGGAGACACCGTAACCATAAAACTGGTTGCAACCAGTCCCTATGGCTGCAAAGCCGATAGCCTGCAAAAAACATTTATTACAAGACCTGCTGTAACCGCTGCTTTTACCAAAGACAAGGACAGCTCCTGTGCTCCGCTCAACGTATTATTCACCAACACTTCGACTTTATTAACAAGCAATATCCAATTCTCCTGGAATTTTGGAAACAGCATTACCACTACGGCTGTACAACCGGGTACTGTCACTTTTACAACAAGTCCGGCTTTCAGGGATACGGTTTACCATATTGTATTAAAAGCATACAATGGTTGTGATACAAGTTATTACCGCGACAGCGTAAAGGTATTTGCGAATTCAAAAGCAAGATTCGCTGTAGATACGACAAGGGGTTGCTCGCCATTCACTGTACACATACTAAATACTTCCCTTGGGAGCAATTTTGCTTATTACTGGGATTTCGGCGATGGGCAAACCGATACGACACATACGCTATCGTCGTTTACACATACCTATAATACAAGCTCCATTACTATATTTCCTATCCGGCTGATATCAGAAAACCAGTGTACAAGGGATACGCAAACAATTAACCTGGTAGTAAATCCCAACACGATACAGCCTTATATTACTGCCAATGGCAATCAATTGTCCGGATGTGCGCCACATCTAGTGACATTTAATAACAGCTCCGTTGGCGCGGCGCAGCTGACCTGGAACTTCGGCGACAATTCGCCGCTTGTTATTATTCCCAACAACCAGAACAGCATAACGCATCTTTATACGGCACCCGGAAACTATACGGTGACCATAAGGCTTCAAAATGACTGTTCAGATACAACTATACAAAGGACTTTAGTCGTTTATGATCCTCCTGGGGCGAATTTCACAGCGGCGCCCATAAAAATATGTACGAACCAATTTGTAACGGTCAATAATACTTCGGTCAACGCCAATTCTTACGAGTGGTTTTGGGGAGACGGCAACTCCTCCTCGTTTATAAACGGGCAACATAGTTACAATACCCCGGGCATTTATACGATTACTCTTATCGCAATGAAAGTTCATCCATCCGGGTTTACCTGTTATGATACTGCTTCCCGGCCAATAACTGTTGTTGATAAAATCCCGGCACAAATTACAATTGAGCCGGGTAAGCTTTGTGCGCCTTATGCTCTCCATGTAAGCGCAGGTAGTATTTCCGGCTATAGCCTTGTTGAATGGGTGATCTATGACAGCAGCACTACACAGGGAGAATTTCATTTAACCGGGTTATCGGCTTCTCATGTGTATGATGTTGCCGGAACCTATTCTGTAAAATTGATCGTTCATACAACATCGGGATGCTCGGATAGCACTACCTATCCATTCCATGTGTATAGCACCCCAAAAACAACATTCGGTCCTGAACTCATTAAAACCTGCAGCCACGACACTACAGTAACCTATATGGCTGTTACAACGAACAATGGTTCAGATGCCGTAAATTATAAATGGTTTGTGAACGGATCCATTGAAGGAACAAACAATCCCTTTGGTTATAATTTCCAGGCGCCATTAAGCAATGCCTTTCCCTATGAGTTTACCATACAGGCATTGGCGGAGAATATAGCGGGTTGCGGAGACACTTCATTGGCCGGAAAATTAACTATTCAACCCCTGCCTTTCCCCCATATTGATGTAAGTCCTTCACTGGTCATTCAACAACCGGATCGCGGTTTCACCTTCAAGGACACGGTGACGGCCAATCCCAATAAAACTTATATATGGTACATGGGCGATCGTAGCCTCCAAACGCGGAATGGAAGAGAAGTAACTTATGAATACGCGGATACAGGAAAATATAAAGTGAAGCTCCTGGTTACAGATTTTTCAACCGGCTGCAAAGCGTTTGATTCGGTTAATGTGACAATTCTCTATGTGCCCGGTTATTTGTATGTACCTAATGCTATGTGTCTTGGTTGCAGTAATGCCGGGCTGCGGCAATTTTTGCCTTTGGCAAAAGGGCTGAAAACATATCGCCTGCGCATTTATAATGCCTGGGGTCAAAAATTATTTGAAACCGATAAACTGGATGCAAACGGGTCGCCAAGTGAACCGTGGAACGGTACCGTCAATGGACAGATCCTGCAGCAGGATGTGTATAGCTGGCAAATTGAAGCTACTTACATCAATGGTACCGAATGGAAAGGAATGTTATTTCCCGGCAGCAACAAGCCAATCAAAGCCGGTTTCATTACAATCATAAAATAATGTCTATGCAAACCTTATTAGATACCCAAAAGATTAAAGCCGTTGCAGTGGTGCTGTTTGCATTTTACCTGTCGGGTGATCCTGCCATCGCCCAGGACCCTGTTTTTTCGCAGGCTTATTTGTCTCCTATCTATTTAAACCCGGCTGCAACCGGCGCCGGCGAGCACGACTTACGCATCAGCGCTATCTATCGCCGCCAATGGTGGACCATTCCTTCGCAAATGAACTATACGGCTGTTTCTATTGATAAATTCTTTCCAAAAATCAGCAGCGGTCTTGGCCTTCTCGCGACTAATTCAAGCGAAGGCTATTTAAGGAAAGCGGGAGTATATGGTTCGTATTCATATACGGTATGTTCAGGAACAGCCAGTGTAGCTGAGAATGGCGGTTTGCCAAAATGGTTCTGGACGGGCGCTGTACAGTTTGGGGTAGCGCAAAGAAGAATTGATTACAGCAAACTTGTTTTTGCCGACGAACTGGACGTTAACGGCATTATTCCCGGCGCTATCTCGGCGGCAGATCCCCCTCTCAATAGCGGAAAACTATACCCCGACTTTGCCGCCGGCACTTTCTTCAGCTATCACTTTACCGAAAATAGCCGCTTGCTGACCGGCTTCAGCGCACACCATATTAACAAGCCCGATGAATCACTTACCAATACTTCCGATACTGTAAGAAGTCAACTGCCAGTATTGTGGTCGGGTAATCTTTTATATACATACACTAACCCGGAAAGGATCTGGTCATTCAGTATCGCGGCAATAGGTTATCGCCAGGCCACTCACAGCAGTTATCAAATAGGAACAGAAGTAACCCAAAACCAGTTTAACATCAGTCTTGGGCTTTGGTATCGCGGTACCGTCAACTTCAGGGATATGAATACGATCAGCCTCACCCTTTCTTTTAATTTAAACGGAAGAGATAATGATCGTGACAGGGTAAGAGTAGGCATTGCACAGGATGCGCAAGTTGGCAGAAACAGTTATTCATATACAGCAGGTAGTTCAGAGATCGGGTTTGTATGGGATCACAGCAGCTATAACCAGGATGCGGAGGATCCGTGCAAACCGAAGATCAGTAGTCAGAACGCATGCCCGATAAGATAAAATTATTCAATAGCTTGTTTCATCCAGCTTCACTTTACCTTTAAAGGTCCAGAAGACAAATACCGTATAAATGGCTACCAGCGGCGTTCCTATCAGTGCAATGACCAGTAGTATCTTCATCGTTTTGGCCGAAGCGGCGGCATTATATACGGTGATACTATTTTCAGGGGCGCCGGCCGAATACAATAAATAAGGAAATACCTCAATGGCTACCATTATCAGCAGCAGGGCAATCGTAATGGCCGAACTGAGAAAAGCATAACGATATTTACCTTTCTTGATCTGGCGGGGGATATTCGCAATCGCGAGTATCATTAAAATGGGAATAATGAAAGAAACAGGATGGGTTTTAAAATAATCACAGAGATGGGGGATATAAAGTAGTGTATAAAGCGTTGTAATTACAAAACTCAGCACAAAGAAAACAGTAAAATTATTTGCCAGTAAATGCAGCTTCGTATATAACCTGTTTTCCGTTTTCATAGTAAGATAGATCGCGCCGTGCATCATAAAAAGAGCCAGTGTGGTAATGGCCACCATAATTGTAAAAGGATGAAAGAAAGAATAATTATTCCCGGCAAACTCCTTTTCTGCATTCAGGGGAAGGCCATAGGCTACATTACCCAGCATCAATCCAAGTGACAAAGCAATAATGACAGAGGAAACACAATAAACAATATCCCATGTTTTCCGCCACCAAAGCATGGGCTCTTTACTCCTGAACTCGATGGCCACGGCCCTGAAAATAATCCCCATCAAAAAGATCATAAATGGAATATAAAAAGCGGAGAAGATGGCCGCATAAGCGACCGGGAACCCGGCAAACATGGCGCCCCCGCCGATTACCAGCCATACTTCGTTTCCGTCCCATACAGGGCCAATAGCATTAAGCGCAATGCGACGGCTCTGTTCTTTGTTTAAGAACAAATGAAGTGCCCCTGCTCCAAGATCGAAGCCGTCGAGTATGGCATACCCGGTAATCACGGCGCCAAAAACCAGGAACCACCAAACATTATATTCTATGCCAAGAAAACTTCCCATCAGCTTTGTTGTTGTAAAACAGGGTTATTTCTTTTTGAGCCCTCTTCGATTTCTTCCCTTTCCCCGTGATCACCGGGACCGTGTTGTATTTTCTTGTTGAGCAAGTATAAAAACAACACGAATAATAAAGCATATACAATGATAAATAGTATCAAAGAGAAAACAACCTGGTTGGCTTTTACCGTTTTGGACAATGCATCCGATGTCTTTAGCAGCCCATACACGACCCAGGGCTGTCTTCCCATTTCCGCGGTAAACCAGCCTGCCTGGTTGGCGGCCTGCGGAAGCAAAACACTCCAGGCAAAAATGACCAGCAACCATTTCTGATCAAACAATTTTTTTCTTGTCCATTGTATACAGGCGTAGAGCGTCAGGATGATTAACAGGGTTCCAATGCCGATCATTAAGTGATAGACCTGGAAAATAGCATTGACCTGTTTTGGTCTTTCATCTTCCTTAAACGCATTCAATCCTTTAATGGGTTCATTAAAATTTCCATGCACTAAAAAGGATAGTCCCCCGGGGATCTTTATCCCGGTTGTTTTTTGCTCTTTATTGTTTACAAACCCGAGCACATACATATCCGCTTTTGACGAAGAATCATAATGTCCCTCCATCGCCGCCAGTTTTGCGGGTTGGTTTTTTGCTACGCCATCGGCGCTGCGGCTGCCTGCGACCAGTTGCAATAAAGAAAAGATGGTGGCCACTACCAGCGCGATCTTAAAAGATGGTTTTGCAATATCCAGGTGACGTTTCTTTAAAATGTACCATGCATTAACGCTTAATACCAGGAATGCCCCGGCAAGAAATGCTCCTATCCATACATGAATCAGCCTGTCTGCACTGGAAGGGTTGAATACCATGGCCCGGAAATCGGTGATCTCGGCTCTTGCATTGATTCCTTCGCCGACGATATGGAAACCGGCGGGAGTTTGCTGCCATGAGTTGGCCACTACGATCCATATAGCCGAGAACAAAGAACCAAGAAAGACCATTATGGCAGAGAAGAAATGTATTTTAGGGCCTACGCGATTCCATCCAAAGATCAGAATGCCAAGGAATCCTGCTTCCAGCGCAAACGCAAATATCCCTTCCGCGGCCAAAGCGCTGCCAAAAATATCTCCTACATATTTTGAATAAGTTGCCCAGTTGGTTCCAAACTCAAATTCCATAATGATGCCGGTGGCTACACCAATACCGAAAATGAGTGCGAAGATTTTTATCCAGAACCGCGTTATCTCTTCATATAGTTTATTGCCTGTTTTCAAATACATGCCTTCAAAAACAACCAGCAATAAACCGAGACCGATGCTTAATGGCGGGTAGATATAATGAAATGCAATGGTGAAAGCGAACTGAATGCGGGCTAAAACTTCTGCGTCCATAAGCGAAGATTTGCGGCCTGTTTGTGAGAGTTAATTTCTCGCATAGACGCTTTAACACAAAGAATAAAAAACGGTTTCATCCTTTGCGGTTTCGCGATGTTGCAAGATTATTTTTTCTCTGGCCGTTTGAAGCGGCCCTTATAAGTTTATTTCTTTTTAAACACAGGTACAGTACTGCAAGGTTCGCCATACATGATGCTTTTGGCAACAGGCCGCAGTAATTTGGCCAGTTCCAAATACACGAAATCCCCGATAGGCGTGTCTCCACAGCCCTTTATCACAATCTTTTTGTCGTTGAATTCATCAAGGTTGATCTGTGAAAGATTCTTAATAAAAATAGCTTTGTGCAATTCTTTTTCATCCCCCATCACAATTTCCCTGGCAACAGGCTGCAGGTAAGAGGCGGCCAGCATCCAGGCCCATACGGGAATAATCGCATCGGCGCTACAGGTGACCGCTACATTTTTATCCCTGTGTTTTTCCCAGTCATAAGTTTTGAGCGATTCCCGGTAATCTTTTTCTTTTAATATCATTCCCAGGAAAAGAAAATCTTTCAGATCAAATACCGACGTTTCACCTTTGGGATAATATTTCTCCGGGTCGATAGTTATCAACCCGCTTTCGGCTACTTTATTTATAATGGGATCATTCATTGCTGCTGTCAGGATCCGCCTTTGCCACAACTTTTCAGTAAAACCAGGAGAACAAATTTGCTTCGGCGGGTACTGTAAAAATAACAATTTGTAAAAGGTCTTGTTTACTATTCCTGAAAAAAGAAACAGCTGCCCATATCAGGGCAGCTGCCGTTTCTGTTGGTTTTGGCTCTTATTAATAGAAATCTCTCCGCTTGTCTTTTATAGTTGCCGCATCACGGAGCGGTTGTGTTGGCGGATTATATTGCTCTTGCTGTTTTTGCTGCTGGTACCTGGCCTTGCGTTGCTCGGCAACATTCGCATCACCCAATGAAGTTGCCATTACATTATCAACCCGCACCACATATACCCCGGCTGATCCTTCTATTGCCTCCGCTACCACTTTGCCCTTGTTTGAAGGATTAAATGCCGCGCCGATTACTTTTGATTCTGACGCCAGCGGTCTTGCGGAGAAGGCGCTTTGTGCTCCGCTCATACGAAGGCTGTCTGCCGTTTCAATCGGCTTACCGCCTAAGGCAGCCGCAGCAGCTTCCAGTGTCGTTATTTTGCCGATCTTTTGTTTTATTTTCTCAGCTGCTTTCCTGTTTTTTAAAAGCGGTTCGATCTGCGGTCTCGCTTTTGCAACCGGCGTAGTTCCTTCTTCATTAACCTCTGTTACAATAGCCACCACATAATTATCGCCCACTTTTTCCGGCTCAAGCACTTCTCCCAAACTCGCTTTGTAAATATTTTTTACAAAAGCCCGTTTTGTTCCGAGCCCGGGTACCGTAAACGCCATTGGCTTAATATCCGCGGCAAAGCTTTTATTGATCCCTTTTGCTTTTAGCTTCTCTGCATTAGCATCAAATGATTTTGAATCGCGGCTATCGCCGGCGAACAGAGCTGCTTCGTTGCTTGCATTATTCTCTGTTTCCTGGCTTGTTTCTATCGGTTTGGTCAGGTAGGCAATCTTGTAGGCTGTGGAATTACCTTTTTGAGAGAGGATTTCAATATAGTGATACCCATAATCCGTCTTCACCACATCTTTTGTTCCAACTGGTTTCCCGAATATGAAATTGTTGAACTCTGGAACCATTCCTCCGGAAGTGACTTTATCATAGACGCCTCCGTTAAATTTGCCGGTTGCCCTGTCATTTTTACCGGGATCTTCAGAATATTTTAAGCATAGTGTATCAAAATTGGCTCCACCGGCAATAGCCTTTTGAATACTATCAACCAATTTTTTTGCGGTAGCATCATCCCGTTGCTGGGTTGAAATGAGAATATGACGAGCCTTTACGGTATCGGGCTGCTGTCTTGTGCCCAGCAATTTCGCGAGAGTGAATGAACCGCCATCCAAATAAGGACCATACACGCCATTAACAGACAGCTTAAAAATAGAATCTTTAAAGGGCACCTTAATTATACTATCATTAATATAACCATCATAAAAGTTGGTGACCCCTTGTGCGGCAAGAAATTCCTGGGTATTTTTTATAGTGTCAAACTGGGGTTTCAGCGTCAATATTTTAGTTTTTGCATCGGCAGTATCTGCGGAGCTCGGCAAAGCGCTGAAAGTAACATAGGCGATACCACGACTTTCTTCTTGTTTAAAGTCCTTTTTATGTTTGCTGATATAATCTTCAATCTCTTTATCGCTTATTTTAATTGTACTATCATTCGTGACCGAATAAAACTCTCTTACATAAGAGACTTTTGCGATTTGGCTATTGTCCGCATTTTGCCTTTCAATAAACCATCTGGGATAGTTGACACTATTGGCAAATAAAGAACTATATTTATCGTTTAAGCGTTTATTTTCCAGGTAATCGATATAAGCAATCAATTGATCCCTTTCTTTCAACTGTTTTTCTGTTCCGCTTTTCATTTTAAGGATCTGGTCAATATTTTGTTTGGCGGCGCGACCATTATATTGACCTGTTTGCGGATCAGTAAAACTCTTTTTAATATCGTCCGGAGCGTTGGGCCCGTATAGGATATCGCCCATTTCTTTTTTACCAACCTTTATTCCGAGTTTTCTCAGTTCGCTATTTAACAGTGTTTCGTTCACTTCCTGGTTCCAGGCCCCCTCGATTGCCCGTTCCTGCAACATAGGCCCCGATCCACCCCCATAAGGGTTGGATTGCATGCTGTTTTCCTGTTCGTCTACTTTTTTCTGGAAATCCGCATACTCAATCGATTGGCCGTTTACCCTGCCGATCGAAGTAGAATTACCCCCCCTGAAAAGCCGTCCGCCATTTTCAAAAGCAAGCATCACTACAAAAATGATAAGGGCTAGCGCAATAATGATGGCCATTAATTTTGCATACCGTTCCTGTATTCTTTGAATAACTGACATAATATTATGTAGGGTTTAAAAACGGATGGCAAAAATAGGGTATTTGGGATGAAGCCCCAAACCCCTAAAGGGGCTTCCGAACGGTCCTGAATTCCCGAAAAACCCTTTTCGGGCTTGAATTACAAGCTGGATTTATTTTAAAATAGCAGTCTTTTTAAAGCGAGTTCGGCCCAAGTCACCCTTTAGGGGACAGGGTTTCTTTTTGAATGAACCAGTTTCATTTCTTTGATCAAATAACCAGACCCGGCATATTTATCACTAATAAATAATATATAACGGATATCCTCCATGATGTTGCGACAAACCGATGGATCATAGTTAATATCGCTCATCGTTGGCGATAGCGGCCGAAGACAGGAATATAATTACACTGATAAATACTAATCTGACAAGTTTCCTATAATAAAAATTATAGGATTTGAAAAGAACGGTATTATTGTTCCAAAACAGGCCTCCTTTACCAGTTCTCATAAAACTTTTTCTTCACGATCAGGCGTGAAGAAATCATAAATCCTGTGAATAACCTGCTGTGAAACGTTAATATGAAACTTCTTTGTTGGATACAAACCTCCTCACTGATGTAAAGAATCCGGGTCTTTGTATATAGATGGCAGGTTATTCAACGCAGATTAACATCGGTTCGGCTTCAAAAGTTATTCAATAATAACTTTCCGGGTTTCCCACATTCCTGTTAAAACAGTTTACTAAAACCAGCATGGGCTGTAAACCAGTATGTGGATTTCCCTGTTTTAAATGTGGATAGCTGTGAATTGGTAATTTTGCAGGGACAACGAAATATTAGTTTTCCACGAATTCACACCTATAATAATAATAAACTCTTTTTTATATAATTGTATTAATACTATTATTATAAAGAAAAGTATAAAAAGAAAATTCTTTTGAAAATATGCGGAGGTTGACGGAATATTGCCCACGCTTCAAAAAAACGCCTGTATGCTCGCTGAAGAACTGATAGTTGCCAAAAGAGAATTAGCCACAAATGGTTTCCTTGATATCGAGCTGGATCCTGCACTGGATCTTTTCCAGGAGATCGAACGCTTAAAAAAAGAGAAGAATGCTATCCTGCTGGCTCATTACTACCAGGAACCGGATATCCAGGATGTGGCGGATTATATCGGGGATAGTCTTGGCCTGGCGCAGCAGGCCGAAAAAACTACAGCCGACATGATTGTTTTTGCCGGGGTTCACTTCATGGCCGAAACAGCTAAGATACTCAACCCGGGAAAAAAAGTAGTGATACCTGATCTGAAAGCCGGATGTTCGCTCAGCGATAGTTGTCCGCCGCCTCTTTTTAAAAAATTCAAAGAACAGCACCCGGGCCATGTGGTAGTCAGCTATATCAACTGCAGCGCCGGCATCAAAGCATTGAGCGATGTGATCTGTACCAGCAGCAATGCGAAAGCAGTAGTGGAAAGTTTTCCCAGGGACCAGAAAATAATCTTTGCGCCTGATAAAAATCTCGGGGCTTATATCAACAAAGTGACGGGAAGAAATATGGTGCTATGGAACGGCGCTTGTATGGTGCACGAGATATTCAGCCTGGAAAAAATCACGAAATTAAAAGTGAGACATCCAAATGCTAAACTGATTGCTCATCCCGAATGTGAAGACCCGATCCTTCGCATTGCGGATTATATCGGTTCCACCACAGGGTTATTAAAGTATACGCAAACGGATTCATCACAAGAATATATCGTGGCTACAGAGACGGGTATTCTTCACCAGATGATGAAAGCGAATCCCGGCAAAACATTTATTCCTGCTCCCCCTGATAATAGCTGCGCCTGTAATGATTGTCCGCACATGAAGCGCAATACGCTGGAGAAAATTTATCTCTGCATGGAATATGAAACGCCGGAAATAACGATGGATGAAGAGCTTAGACTGGCGGCCAGGAAGCCCATTGACAGGATGCTGGAGATAAGTAAGAAGGCCGGACTTTGATCAATTCTTAACAAGCGGATAAAATATGGTAACTGGATAGTAACAGCGGGCATTAAGCATTTCGGCCGCAAGGGAGAAGAGGAAATTTTTACAGGGAACCCAGCAGGTCTTTTACTTTATCCTTTATTTGGTCCCTTACTTTTCTAAAATCATCTTCATTCATATCTTTTGGATCGGGAATTTGCCAATCGATAAATTGTTTGGCGGGCATCCAGGGGCAGGCATCGCCACAGCCCATAGTAACCACTGCGTCGAAAGGAGCATATTGTTTTACTTCGTCTAAAGATTTTGAATGATGCAAGGAAAGATCATAGCCAAGCTCTTTCATAGCCGCAATAGCTTTAGGGTTGATCTTTCCGGATGGGCGCGAGCCCGAGCTATAAGCCCCGATATTTTCTCCGCCGAGCATTTTAGCAAAGGCTTCGCTCATCTGCGAGCGGTTACTATTTTCAATACAAACAAAAAGGATCTTTTTCTTCATCAGAGAAAAATTAAATAATCGTTATGCGGGCTCCCAGTATTTGAAAGAATACCCGGAGGCCCAGCTTAGGCTTGGAGGTTCAGCAGCAACCGCTTCCCGGCTCACAGCAATTGCGATCATCCTTTGCGGGCTTTTCCGCGTATACCGTGATACTGGTTATCCTGGTATGGCTGTTTTTAAAAGCCACAATTTCTTCTTCGGTGAAATAGTTACTTAAAATATCGTCAGGAATATTTATCGTTTTGTCTTTTTGAAGGGTAATATTTTTAAAACCCGCTTCTTCAATAATTTTCAGGTATTCGTTTTTTTGAATGGCCCCTGATACACAGCCGGCATATAACTCTGCTACTTCCTTCCATTTGGCGGGCAATTCTCCTTCCAACACAATATCAGAAATGGAAAAATGTGCACCGGGTTTTAGTACACGATAAACTTCGCTGAATACCTTATGTTTATTCGGAACAAGATTCAGTACGCAATTACTTACGATCACATCGGCTTTGTTGGCAGTAACAGGTATATCTTCAATATCACCGAGGCGGAATTCCACGTTATTGAGCCCAAGCTTTTCTGCATTCTCTCTTGCCCTGGCGATCATAGGCTCAGTAAAATCAATACCGATAACTTTTCCTTTTTCGCCGGCTATCTTTCTTGCCACAAAAGCATCATTACCAGCTCCGCTTCCAAGGTCTATGACTGTATCGCCTTCTTTGATCTTTGCAAATTCTGTCGGAAGGCCGCAACCTAATCCAAGGTCAGCATCGGGATTGTATCCCTCAAGGGCTGAATAATCATCGGCCATAATGTTATAAACATCATCTCCGCAACAACCCGTAGCGCCGCAACAGGAACTAAGATTTTGATTTTTTGACTGGCTGGCAATCTCCGCATATTTTTCGCGGACTGTTTTTTTAATTTCTGCATTTGTATTCATGATTCTACTTTTTTTGGTGATGATCAGCAACAGGCTTTTTCGTTCTTTGTTTTAAGCATATCGAAAAGGGAGTTGAATTCATGGTTGAATTTTTCAAAAGCTTTCCAGTTGATGCAGTAGCAACTGCGCGGCCCGTCAATGGTTCCGTTAATGAGACCGGCACTCTTCAATTCTTTGAGATGCTGGCTGACGGTGCTTTGTGCCAATGGCAATATGTCCACGATTTCTCCGCAAATACATTCATTCTTTTTAGCCAGCACATTTAAAATAGCGATACGGGCCGGGTGGCTGATCGCTTTGGCAAAAGCTGCCAGGGATTGCTCTTTTGATGAAAACTCTTCTTTTTTGTGAAATGCCATATACCCCTCTTTTTTCCTCCGCAAGGAGGGTATTAATCTTATATCGCAAATATACGATTAATAAATTGAGACGGGCAACTTTTTTTGAAAGAAAAATGAATTAATTGTCAGGAAACGGATGATTTGCGTTTAACCAAAGAGATGATCACGCCGCTGGAAATGATACAAATAATGCCGGAAAGCGACATCCAGTCCGGAAAAGCGTCGCCTAATGCCATCCCGATAAAAACAGAGTAAACAATATTGGCATAGCCGATAGCGGATACAATGCCGGCTTTATCCGCTCCATAGGCCTTTGTTACAAAATATTGGCCGAATAAAGCCGCCAACCCAAGAATTAATACAGACAACCAACCAATACCCTGCGGCCATTGCCAGTCAATAATAAAAAGACCATCAGCACGAATGCCGGTTGTGTAATGAATGATCAGGGTAATAAGCGGGATGATAAACCCGCTGAGCAGGAAGGATAAAACAATGACACGGGGTTCATAATACCCAGCCAGCCGCCCAAGCGTTAAGTAAGCAATGGCCGAAACGATTCCCGAGATTAAACCGGCCAAATGATAATACCAGGGGAAATACATGATGGGTTTATAGATTAGCAACATGCCGGTAAAACCAAGCAACACCGCGAATAAGACTTTTTTGCCATGATATTCTCCAAAAAGAAAAAACGAAAAGATAGCAATGAACAACGCGGACGTAAGATTATAACTCATCGCGGTTCCGAGCGGTATATGCAGGACGCAATACAATAAGGTATACAGAGCGATGGTGCCCATGATACCGCGGAAAGCCAGTCTCAAAAATTTTCCTCCGGGTTGTACGGGGGGTTTTATCAACAGGCCGGGTGTCAAAACGATAAGACCAACAAGGTTTCTTAAAAATACCAATTGACCGGCCCCGAGACTTCCTTTTAAAGATTTAGCCGCGCCGCCCATGATCGAAAAACCGAGAGCAGCCAGCAGCATGTAAAAAATTCCTTTATATCGGTGGTCTATTGTCATACCCCTAAATTCGTTGCGACGGACACGCGAAAAGTTATTATAATTTAATTAGTCTTTCTACTGCGGCTTCCAATGTTTCCTCTTTTTTTGAAAAACAAAAACGCAGCACTTTATCATCCTTGCCATCATGGTAAAAAGCGGATACAGGAATAGTTGCCACTCCCGCTTCTTTGGTAATACGGATGGCAAGATCCTTATCGCTTTCATTACTGATACGCTCATAGGACCCGCAGATAAAATAACTGCCAAAAGAGTCATGCATGCTGAATCTTGTCTGCTTCATCAATTCCCTGAAGCGGTCTCTTTTTTGCTGCATGACAGAAGCAAGACCGAGATAAGCGTCTTTGTTTTTAAGAAAAGCCGTTAAAGCTACCTGTGTTGGGGTAAAACAAGAAAAGGCATTGAATTGATGAACCTTCCGGAATTCTCTCGTCAATTCCGCCGGCGCTACGCAATAACCCAGCTTCCAGCCTGTGCAATTATATGTTTTGCCGAAAGAGAAGCAAACAAAGCTTCTTTGCAACAGATCCGTATAGCGGAGAATGGACTGGTGGGGGATATTGTCAAAGATGAGATGCTCATATACTTCATCGCTTACGATAAAGATATTTGTGTCTTTGACCACGGAACGGAGCTGTTCAATATCCTCTTTGCCAATTACCGAACCTGTAGGATTATGCGGCGAATTAATAAGAATGGCTTTTGTTTTGAGATTAATCGCTTTCTTCACCGCGGCCCAGTCAATTTTATAACCGGGATAAATAAGACTGATGGGAACCGCTTTTGCCCCGTTGATCTCTACGTTGGGAATATAGCTGTCATAAGCGGGCTCAAAGACAATCACTTCATCCCCCGGCTGAAGAATAGCTGTCAGGGAAGAATAGATAGCATAAGTGCCCCCCGGAGTGATAGTGATCTCGCTATCGGGATGAACCTTTGTTTGATAAAGAAATTCAACCTTCTCCGCGATGGCTTCCCGGAGCGGCAGCCAGCCGGGCATGGGAGGATACTGGTTATAATTATTTTTCATCGCCTCGTTTACCAAAGCGACCAGTTCTTCACTCATCGGGAAATCTGGAAAACCCTGGCCAAGGTTAACGGCTTTGTATTCGGCAGCCAGGCCACTCATGATGGTAAAGATGGTGGTGCCGACGGAGGGAAGTTTGGAATTAATGTGCAAACAAGAGGATTTGATCCTTCGCTAAGCTCAGGATAGTTTAAAAATGAAAGGACGTGTAAAATTAGCAGCAACTTAAATACGCGCAGCGTATCATTTTTTCTTATTTTTTTTCGTCACCAATTCATACGACCAGTCAATCCATTCTTTCAGCTGCTTTGAAGAAACAGAACCATCCACCACGATCGTATTCCAGTGTTTTTTATTCATGTGCCAGCCGGGCAACACACAGGAATATTCTTCTCTTAATTCGATCGCTTTATCCGGGTCACATTTTACATTAAAGCGAAGGTCTTCGCTATCAAGACCCGTTAATAAGAAAGCCTTGCCCCCTACTTTATAAACAAGTGTATCCGGCCCGAAAGGCAATGTTTCTTCCACTCCCGGCTTTGATAAGCAATATTCACGAAGCGATTCAATATTCATATACCCCCAATAATCGTTCAGATAATAATCGCCGTTGCTTCGATTTCGATCAAATACTCCGGCGCTATCAGCCCCTTTACTTCGATCATGCTGGTACAGGGCCTGATATCCTTAAAAAACTCTCCGTGAGCTTTTCCGTATTCTTCCCATCGGGAAATATCAGTGACAAACATTCTTGTCCTCACTACATCTTTCAGCGAAGCCCCAGCCTCCTTTAATATTTTTTCAATTTTCCCGATAATGAACTTTGTTTGTTCGTAAGCGCTGTTACCCCCGACAAGCATAGTGTTATCGTCGGCCGCTACTGTTCCTGTCACTTCAATGGTGTTCCCGACTTTTACAGCACGGCTATAGCCGACAATATTTTCCCATTTTACACCAGAGGAATAATTAGTTCTTTCCATAGCTAAGAGGTTAAAAGAGATAAGGAGAAAAAGAATATAGCGGTCAGATGTTTTATATTTAGCGAAGATAGTAAAGAGGAAAAAAACCGGGATATCCCCCAGACATTCTTTCTCTCCCCGGCTTGTCGAAGGATCGTTCTTAGCCCTTGATCTCAACATTTTCTTCTTTAATCAACGACTCTCCCTGCATTTTTAAAAAGACCTGTGCTACAGTTATCACATCCTTCTGGCAATAGGTAACGATACGTGGCAGGTTTTTTTCTTTCCAGTATACTTCCCAGACTTTACTGCCATCAATATCGTCCTTGGGAGTAGGTATGCCCAGTGTATGAGCCAGGAGGTTTAAAGAAGTATAGTTTTTAAAATCTCCGAATTTCCACAGCTCCAAAGTATCCAGATGATTTACCTCCCAGGGTTTTTTACCGGACATGTTAAGAAGGGAAGGGATCGGCAAGTCATTAATGATCAGCCGGCGGCAGAGGTAAGGGAAATCAAATTCTTTCCCGTTGTGGGCACAGAGAAATTTCGGTTCACCAAGGGTCCACTTCTTCAGCATCTCCGAAAATTCGAACAGTACCTGCTTTTCATCATCACCAAAGAAAGATTTGAGTGTTATTCTCTTTTGCTCACCCGCTCCCTGTATTACTCCGCAACTGATACAAACGATCTTGCCAAACTCGGCATAAATGCCTGCGCGGGGGTAAAGGGATTCCCTGGTTTCTTCTTCGTGGTACTTTAAAAGAGAAGAAGATTTACTATTCCACAATTCTTTCCAATCTTCCGGCAGCGAATGATAGTCCGGCCGTTGCGGAACCGTTTCTATATCCAGGAAAAGAATATTATTGAGGGGAAAAGAAGACATTTTATTTAAAAATAAAGAACCCTGTTGAGTTGAGGCCGGGATTAAAACGGAGGTTTTAGGTATTATGCTCCTTCAATCAGGCCGATATGGTTGCCAAATGGGTCGCCGACAATGGCGACAAAGATTTCTCCGCCGACATTTGTCCCGGGTTGTACCAGGTGCCCGCCGATCGCTGCTAATTTTTTTGCTGCTGCGTCTGTATCGTCAACCGCCCAGTAAGAAACAGTTTGATTTCCCGGGACCACGGATAATGTATCCGGGTCAAGGCCCAGCTCATAACCATTAATGTCAAAGCCAGCATAAAAAGGTTCATCAAAATAAGGATCAATACCGGTTGCTTTTCGATACCAGTCCTTAGCGACAGCGATATCGCTGACATGATAAATAATGGTACGCAGTTTTTTAAGCATAGATTATAAGTATTTATCTCCTTTATTTCTTTTTATCTCCGCCACATATTCTTTTATTTCCTGTTCTTTTTCCTTTTTACAGATCAGCAAGACGTCTTTGGTCTCTACTATAATGAAATCATCCAGTCCCTGCAGAACGACCAGCTTATTGTCAGGAACATGAACCATGCAGTTTTTGGCATCTACTATCATTACCGTATTGCCGGCTACCGCATTATTGAAATAGTCTTTATCCATATTTTCCCATGCGCTGTTCCAGGTACCGAGATCGCTCCAGGAAAAAGAAGCGGGGATCACATAGACATTGTCGGCCTTTTCCATGATACCGAAATCGATAGAGATGCTCGTACACTGCGGATAGATTTGCTCAATAATGGCCGGCTCTTCCGGCGTATTGAATTTCTCTTTTTCTGCGGCAAAGACTTCATACATTTCCGGTAAATGCTTTTCAAAGGCGGCCAGCAATGTTTTTACTTTCCAGGTAAAGATGCCGGCATTCCATAAAAAATCACCACTGGCGACAAAGGTTTTGGCCATGTCGATATTGGGCTTTTCCGTAAAGGTTTTTACTTTATGAATAGCCGGGGCCGCTTCCGCCATTTCATGCTGAATATATCCATAGCCGGTATTGGGATAAGTGGGTTTAATGCCAAGCGTTACCAGGGCATTGATATGACCGACAAAATCCAGGGCTTTTGCGGCTGTTTTAATAAATGCATCCGAATCGAGGATCAGGTTATCAGCAGGAGCCGCTACCATTAATGCTTCAGGATCTCTTTGCAGGAGTTTAAAGGCAATATAGGCGATACAGGGCGCTGTGTTTTTTTTGGAGGGCTCGGCAACAATATTTTCAATGGGCAGGGCCGGCAACTGGTTTTTTACTATATCAACATATTCCTGCGAAGTGATGATGTAAATATTTTCGGCCGGCACTAATTTTTTATACCGTTCAAAAGTTTCCTGTATCAGGGTTTTGCCGGTATCCAAAATATCCAAAAACTGTTTAGGCATATTGGTACGGCTCATCGGCCAGAAGCGGCTCCCGATACCACCCGCCATTATTGCTACATAGTTGTGTTTGTTCATTGTGAATAGTGAATGGTGAGTGATGAACGGGGAGTAAACCCCGTTGTTTTTCCCCACCGGTTTAAATTAATCCTTCTTTTATTAAATCATGTATATGAATAATACCAAGATATTTTCCATTTTCGGCGACCACTAATTGCGATATTTCATTTTTGCGTAAAATATCCAATGCATCTACCGCCAGCCTGCCGGGCTCTATCGTTTTCGGCTTGGGAGACATAATATCCTTCACTTTTATAGAATCAATGGCCACGCTTTTTTCCAGCATTCTCCTCAGGTCGCCATCTGTAATTATTCCCAGTAAATTATTTTCCTTATCTACGACTGCTGTTACTCCCAGTCTTTTCCGGGTCATCTCTACAATCGCTTCTTTTAACGTTTGCAGGGGGAGAACAGCCGGCTTTTCATTATGTATATAAAGATCAGAGACTCTCAGGTATAATTTTTTTCCCAATGCTCCGCCGGGGTGAAACTTCGCGAAATCATCCGACCGAAAACCCCGGAGCTCCATTAAGCAGACCGCTAGCGCATCACCCATGACCAATTGGGCGGTAGTGCTGGATGTTGGCGCAAGATTATTCGGGCATGCTTCCTGGCTTACACTTGTATTAAGAACAATATCGGATTGTTTGGCAAGGTAGGATTCAACATTTCCCACGATAGCGATAATGGTATTTCCAAAATTTTTTATCAGCGGAACCAGCACTTTTATTTCCGTGCTTTCACCGCTTTTGCTGAGAATGATCACCACATCTTCCTGCTGAATCATACCGAGATCGCCATGAATGGCGTCTCCCGCGTGCATAAAAATGGAAGGAGTGCCGGTTGAATTTAACGTGGCCACTATTTTTTGAGCAATGACAGCGCTTTTACCCATACCGCTGATCACGACTCGGCCCTTGCAGCCGGCCATGGCCTGTACGGCTTTTTCAAAATCATCATTTATATAATCAGCGAGAGCAGCAATAGCTCCGGCTTCCAACTCGATGGTAGTAAGGGCAATCTGTTTAATGGAAACTTTCATTGACAAGGCGCAAAATTATAGGTTTTGCCATGAAGTAAGCAGATAAAGGATATTCGCCCGATTTTAACCTTTAAGGCTTCCTAAAGCAAGAGTCATTTCGTACATTCGCCGTCCTGCTGCTTGCGCGGGTGCCAGTATGATGATGTGGCTGAGGGTCGCTGCGCGGCCAGGCTCCCGGATCCGGTGTAAAGAATATTTCCTGTCATCAATATCGGGTATTTAGAATGGTTGCTGCGAAAAGAACCGGCGATCAATTCAATAGTTTAAGAAAAAAGCATTATCTTTTGAAAACAACAATATAAATCCAATTTTATTTGTTGAGGGAAAGAAAACCAGAGTAATGGCAACAACAAGTGAGAAAAGATCATCGGGCGGAAACAAGAAATCCGCTTCTTCAGGATCTGCAAAAGAAAAAACATCCTCCAACGGAATCAAACGGCTTGATCTTCACAAATCATTGCAGGAGTATTTTGGCTTCAGTAAGTTCAAAGACAACCAGGAGAAGATCATTGAGTCGCTGCTGGCCGGGCATGATACATTTGTGATTATGCCAACCGGCGGAGGTAAGAGCCTTTGTTACCAGCTCCCGGCCATGATCAGCGAAGGAGTGGCCATCATTGTTTCTCCCCTGATCGCTTTGATGAAGAACCAGGTGGACCTGGTCCGTGGATACAGCAGCAATGACGAGGTAGCGCATTTCCTTAATTCTACTTTGACAAAAAAAGAGATAAAAGAGGTACATGATGACCTGTTGACGGGTAAAACAAAAATGCTCTATGTAGCTCCCGAAACATTGACCAAACAGGAAAACCTTGAATTTTTCTCCGACCTTAAAATATCTTTTTTTGCTGTTGATGAAGCGCATTGTATCTCGGAGTGGGGTCATGATTTCCGTCCCGAGTACCGGAGACTAAGGGAGATGATGGTCCAGATAAACCCCGATCTCCCGGTAATCGCGTTGACGGCTACTGCCACACCCAAGGTGCAAAGCGACATTGTAAAGAACCTCGACCTGCACGATCCGCATATTTATATTTCCTCCTTCAACCGGCCCAATCTTTATTACGAGATCCAGCCCAAGATTAAAAAAAGCCAGACCGATGAAAGCATTGTCCGCTTTATCAAAGGAATGAAACTTAAAAGCGGGATTATTTATACGCTGAACCGTAAAACAACAGAGGAGCTGGCGGATATATTAATGGCAAACGGCATAAAGGCCGTGGCTTATCATGCGGGGCTTGACAGCAAGCTGAGAACAGAAAGACAGGACCAGTTCCTGAATGAAGATGTACAGGTAATCGTGGCTACCATTGCTTTTGGAATGGGGATCGACAAACCCGATATCCGCTTTGTTATTCATTATAATATTCCCAAGTCTATTGAAAATTATTACCAGGAAACAGGTCGTGCCGGCCGCGATGGACTGGAAGGGAAATGTGTTCTTTATTACTCGCATAAGGATGTAAGCAAGCTGGAACACCTGATGCGCGACAAGCCTCTTAGTGAAAGAGAAGTAGGAGCGCAATTGATTAATGAAACGGTGGCCTATGCCGAAAGCGGGGTATGCCGGCGCAAAGTGGTGCTGAGTTATTTCGGAGAAGAATATAAGAAGGAGGCTTGTGGTAACTGCGATAACTGTAAAAATCCTAAAGAAAGAATAGAAGCAAAGGACGAGGTTGTAATAGCGCTGAAAGCGATAAAAGCGTTGAATGAAAGCTTTGCCACAGATTACACGGTAAATATTATTACGGGAAGGCTTACCCCGCAGATACAAATGTACCGGCATGATGGGCTGGAAGCATTTGCCAGCGGGAATCAAAGGGAAAGCTATTTCTGGAATTCGTTGATCCGCCAGATGCTGCTGGAGGGATTGTTGAAAAAAGATATTGAAGAATACGGGGTATTAAAGATCACCAAAGCCGGGGAAGCTTTTCTCAAAAAGCCGAAGACATTTAAGATCGTTCTGAATAATTTATTTGAAGAAGCCAATGCCGATGATGAGGAAGGAGCAGAAGCAGCAGGCGGCGCCGCCGCGGACGAAAAGCTTTTTGAGATGCTGAAAGAGATACGCCAGAAAGAAGCGAAAAAGAAAGGGCTTCCGCCTTTTGTCATTTTCCTTGAATCATCCCTGCAGGATATGGCGACTTTGTACCCTACTACCCTTACAGATCTGGAAAAATGCCAGGGAGTGAGCAAGGGGAAAGCCCTGCGCTATGGCAAACCGTTTATTGATCTTATCGCAAAATACGTTGAAGAGAATAATATTGAGAAGCCCGATGATTTTGTGATGAAAAGCGTTGTGAATAAAAGCGGCAACAAGGTTTATATCATTCAAAATACGGATAAGAAAGTTTCCCTGGAAACGATCGCCAAAAATAAAGGCTGGAGAATGGATGAGATGCTGGAAGAGATGGAAACTATCGCGGCCAGCGGCACCAAGCTAAACCTTGATTATGCCATTGATGAAATGCTGGATGCGGATGACCAGGATGAGATCATTGAGTATTTCAAGGGCTGCGAGACATCTTCTTTGCAGGTAGCCCGGGAAGAATTGGCGGAGCATGATTTTAACTGGGAGCAATTAAAGATCATGCGGATCAAGTTTTTAAGCGAATATGGGATGTAGGGCTATTAGCCATTAGCTTTTAGCTTAAAAGTTTTCAATTTTAGCGTGATAACCTTATTTTTGCAGCCCGATTTAAGGAGCGGGCTAAAATCTTTAACCGGCAGGTATTCAATAAGGATGGTGCGGTAGCTCAGTCGGTAGAGCAAAGGACTGAAAATCCTTGTGTCGGCGGTTCGATCCCGCCCCACACCACGAAGAAAAAGAAGCGATTATAACGAAAGTTGTGATCGCTTTTTTATTGAGGTACAACATAGGTACAACAATGGAATGGCTATTTTACGCCGTTGGTGTTTCCCGTCAATCCCAATGCGTCTTGTGAATTAGTAAGGCAAGGGAGCACCAACAAGCGAAATATAGCGATCTTCCCTTTTGACAAAAAAACGCATCGAAGCGAACCATGGATTGTCGTTGGTGCTCCCTTAGTCTCCCAACGTTTGATCCGGTATCAACTCAGCGGGAAACACCAACGATAGCGTAAAGGAACGACAATAGCCTATGTAAAAAACTTAAATAATAAAGGCACTCTGTAAGCACCTTTATTATTTAATATTATCACACTTTATCAGTTATTTCCAAATCCGCCGCTGCTCTTGGTTCTTTTCTTTTCTTCTTCGGAAGCATCTTTGCGCTGGCGGGCGGCATTCACGGTATTACTGCCAAACCTCCATGTAAGCGCTGTTTTAATCTGGCGGCTTTCAAAGGTTCCGCTGAACCTGCTGTATTGTCCGGCAAAATTGCTGTAGCCGCTGAACTTCATACTGAAGAAAATATCAGATACCGAAACTTTGAAAGTGCCTTTGCCTTTTAATATTGTTTTCTGCATACCGGCATCCATCGTCCACATAGATTTGCTTTTGAAAGCGCCTTCCCAGATAGCCGGTGAATTATACCAGCCGCTTACTTCTGCTGTCCATTCCTGTTTCTTTCCAAACTTATAGCTGTGCTGCATATAAATATTAAACGAAGCTGCATTTAAATCCACTACCCTGTTACCGCCGCCAAAGTCAGCTTTATAATGAGAATAATTACCGCTAAAGTTTACAAAAGCCATATAGGTTTTGTACATAAAAGGATAGCTGATATTCAGTGCCACCACATCCTGGGTCGCCAGGTTCTTGCGGGTTAGAAAACCCTTTGATTTTTCTGTTGTATCCGCCAGGAAGGCAAACACATCTTTTATATGGCTGTAGCTGAATGATGTATTTAGTTTGTACTTATAGGTATTGGTCAGTGTTACAATATTGGTGTATTGTGGTCTCAGATTGGGGTTCCCCTTCAGAAAAGTATATTCGTCTAATTTGAATTCAAAAGGGTTCAGGTCCTGGTAGGCGGGTCTGTCAATCCTCCGACTGTAAGAAAGCCCCCATTGGTTCATCGGGTTTTTATTGAAGGTAATGGCGGCACTGGGGAACAGGTCGGTATAATTGCGTTTAAATGTTTGTTTGCTGCCCGTATTAATAGTGCCGTTTGTATTAAGGCCATAGGAATCACCGGCGGAAACCGTGTTTTCCATACGCACCCCAAACTGTATCATTTTACCTTTCAACTGACGGTTGTAGTTTACATATAAAGCGTTGATATTTTCTTTGTAATCAAACTGGTTGCTTCTTGAAACGTCCAGTGATTTCACTTCCGGTTTCAACTCGCTGACATTATACCGCTGAAAATTATTCCCGGTATTTATTGCTGAAATTTTACCGCCGATACCAAGTCTTCCTTTTTTGAAATTCTGCTCGTAATCTGCTTTGAAGGTGTAAATATCAATATTGGTAGGGCTAATAAAGCGGTACATCACCCGGCTCAGCAACGAGGTCCCGGCTGCATTATAATAAAAATTGGGCTGCAACTGGTTTCCTTTATTCCTGAAGAGGCCATAGTCAGCATCTAAGTTAAGTTCATGCCCGACAGTGTCGGCAAATCGGTAGTTCAGGTTGAAGTTTACATTGTTCCCCTTCATCTTATTAACATTATTGGCCACCAGCACCCTGTCCACCAAGCCGGTGGGTTCAAAGCTGATGGGGGTGCGGCTGTTGTTATTAAAACTGTTTTCTGAAATATCCCCGTTTATCAGTATACCAAATATATTTTTCTTATCAATGAAGAAATCAGCGCCGGTTTTAAAAACATGGTTTTTATTACGCATAATGGCGTCGGTGCTATTCTCAAAGAGGGTATCCAGAACACTCCTGTAGACGTTAAAAACTGTATTGACTTTATTGTTGCTGTAATTATAGTCGCCAAAAACATTAATGCCTTTGTTACGGTGGTTGAAATTGATGCCGCCATTATACTTTGGATATACGCCGATATTATAACCTGCATTTACCGAACCATTGGTGCCAAATGCTTTATTCTTCTTTAGTTTAATGTTGATAATACCCGCATTGCCGGCAGCATCATATTTTGCAGAAGGATTGGTGATAAGCTCTATCGCTTCCACCTGTGCTGACTGAATTGATCTCAGGTAATTGGCAAGGTCGGCACCTGCCAGCGGCGTAGGTTTTCCGTCTATATAAACCTTTACTCCATTTTTGCCGGCAAGGCTCAGGTTATCATCTTTATCCACCAATACTCCTGGCGACTTACGCAGCAAGCCGAGTACATCAGTACCTGTGGCATTAATAGTACCTTCCACATTCAGGATGGTTTTATCTGCCTTTACCTCCACCATTGGTTTTTTACTTGATACAGTTACGCTATCAAGATCGCCTGTACTTTTTTCAAGAACAATGTCGGGTATGGATATATCTCCGGATGCAGCCACTTGCGGCAGCGCAGTATAAAGCGGTGTAAAGCCAACATGGGAAACGCTGATAATGTAACTACCGTTGTCGGATACACTAAAATTAAATTTACCGTCTGATGAAGTAACTGCCAGTTTTACTACTGAAGAATCTTTTCCCTTCAGCAAAGACACAGTAGCTTTTTCCACCGCTTTTCCCTGTACATCTTTTACTACCCCGGTTATTTTTTGCTGTGCCATTGCTGCTGAACACAGCAATACCACTACTGTTAGAAACAATATTAACTTTTTCATTATATGTTGTTTAAATGCTATAATTTTTTAGGCAATACTTGCCCGGTTCGCCTGTAATAGGAAGATCACAGCGATTAGAGTAACCAAAATGTTTGTTGGCTTAAAACTTAGTGGGGGAACTGTTATTTATTTACCCTTTATTTCTTGGGTCAAAGTCCACCATCCATTCAATACCGTATTTGTCCCTGAACATACCAAAATATGTACCCCACGGACTATCACCAATAGGCCCTTCTATTTGTCCACCTACTGAAAGCCCGTTAAATAATTTATCTGCTTCTTCTTTACTTTCTGCAGTTATTACAATTTTACTCCTGTTCTCATTTTCGTTTGTTTTTCCCATAATATCCGGAACATCATTTGCCATCAGCATACTACTTTTACCGATAGGCAAAGCAATATGCATAATTTTATTTTCTTCATTTTTCGCAACGCTGAATCCAGCACTTGCAAGGTCTTTGAAACGAATAATCTTTGTAAACTCTCCACCAAATACTGATTTGTAAAAGGTAAATGCTTCTTCGGCATTTCCGTTGAAGTTAACGTGAGGATTGATACTTGCCATAATTTTAATTTTTATTCCGTGCAGGGATATTTTATTTTTAATTTTATTGACAATACAAAAATAGAAGCTGTTTCAGGATTTTACACTGTGTAAAAACGACAATATCGGGGGGAAATCACGCCATACATTACCGTTATGCAGGACTTCATCAGATCACTTTTTTTTATTCGTTAGCGTAATGCCATCCTGTATAGCCGCTTCCAATATATCAAGATCGATATCTTTTATAGTTTTGAACTTGATGCAATACCCGGTTACACTTGCCTTGCCTATTTTTTTTCCATAGGTATTGAGTAAATATTTCTTATCCTCGATGCCCATGATGTAAACAGAGATCCCGGTTGTGTTTGCACTCAAACCAATTTGATAAAACTCCCGGGTTGTTGCATCAGTATATTTTATGGTGTAAGATCCATATCCTATGTTAGGATTAGAAACAATTTTACCTTCGCTGTCTTTACCATCCAGGAACCATAATTTACATGCTGGCATTATTTGCAGAATAATGCCGTGCAACTCTTGCATATCACTACGTTTTGGTTCTGGTTGGCCGGTAATATACTTTTTGACCTGTTCTTTTACGTTCATTTTTAATCCTATTTTTCGTAGTTAAGTTTGTGAATATTTAGCAATCCTATCATTTTTTGGATAAAGTTGCCAATAGGTTTTCCAGGTTGGTCATGCTCATAGTGAATCCTTCTTTAAAGCCCATTTCAATCATCTTCTCCATACGGGCAAGAGATTCATTATAAATAGTAATACTCACTTTTGTTGTTCCGTTTTGTTCGCTGAAAGTATGATCCCATTCAGAGCCCGGCAATTCTGGGTTTTCATTCTTGTCTGCAAAGGCATTATACATTTTAAAGTTGGTTTTCGGAGTAATGGAAGTGTATTCCTGGATTGCCCAACGCTCCTGCCCTTCAGGGCTTACCATTGCATAAAATCTTTTGCCACCAACTTTGAAATCCATGTATTTTGTTTTAGATGACCATGGCTTAGGGGCCAACCATTGGTCCAGTAGTTCCTGTTTGGTGAAAGCATCCCATACCAGCGAGAGGTCGGCGTCAAATTCCCTGGTTATGAATACCGTTTTTTTTGCTTTGTCAACGGTAAAATCAAATAGCAAATTGTTTGTCATTTTTTTGGTTTTTTAATTGTTGCTAATACATTGTCGAGTTGATCAAACCTGGTTTCCCAGATCTTTCTGAATTGGATTAACCATTTATCGATCTCTTTCATTTTTTCAATTTCAAGTGAGTAATAAATTTCCCTTCCTTGTTGTTCCTGTTTTACCAGTTCGCATTCCGTGAGTATGCGGAGGTGTTTAGAAACAGATTGCCGGGTAGTGTTGAAGTTGTCGGCAATAGCGTTTGGAGTCATTGCCTGCAACGCAATTAGGGCAATGATTGCCCGCCTTGTTGGGTCGGCTATTGCCTGGAAAACATCTCGTCTCATAGTGCTTAAATTTTTGTTTGCGAAGCCGATCGGTTGCAAATATATGCGCAACTATTCGGTTTCGCAAATTTTTTGCAAAATATTTCTTTTCAAAGAGAAAATGTGGGAAAGTTTGAAGTTGCAGGGTGCCGCAGCAAGGCTAAACGACCGCACAACCCAACACTTGTAAAGTCATAGGTGAACTATCCGATAATAGTTCCCTATCCGGCAGACATAGCAGGACTTCAACAGCACAACATCTCTCAACCAACTTTCGCAGGACAGTCCTTCCCTGACTTCGCAGAAAAATTTGCGTAGTCAAATAACTACACATATATTTGTAGTCAAATAGCTACGCAATGAATTTAAGACGAGACGTATTTCAAGCCCTGGCAGACCCGACAAGAAGGGCTATACTTCTGTTGGTTGCTTCGCAAGCAATGACAGCAGGTGCAATAGCCGCAAATTTTGACACAGCAAGACCGACTGTTTCAAAACACCTGCAAATACTCACCGAGTGCGAATTGCTTGAACAAGAGCAAAACGGCAGGGAAATTTACTATCACATCAATGCAAAAAAAATGAAAGAAGTAGCCGACTTTATTGAACCATTCCGCAAAATGTGGGATGATCGGTTCAATAAATTGGAAACCATCATGAAAAAATACAAAACAAAAAATTAGAATAATATGGAACAAAAAACAAAAATCAATGCCGAAGAAGGCAAACAGGAATTAGTGATTACGAGGGAATTTGATTTGCCATTGGAATTACTTTTCAAAGCGTATACAGACCCCGGCATTGTTGAGCAATGGATGGGAACGAAAGTACTGAAACTTGAAAGTAAAAAGCACGGCTCTTATCAATTTGAAACAACCGATGCCAAAGGAAACAAATACGGGTTCAATGGGGTAATCCATGAGTTTATCCCTAACCAGAAGATCACAAAGACATTTGAAATGGATCATACGCCTTTTGACGTGCAGCTTGAGTTCTATGAATTTGAACAACTTACTGACGACACCAGCAAACTCACAATGCATGTGCTATATAGATCAGTAGCACTCAGAGACCAAATGCTGCAGCTACCCTTTGCTAAAGGCATAAACATGGCACATAACCGATTACAAGACATCGTAAGCAAATTAAAATAACACCTCATGACAAAGAGAAATAAATTTATCTATTGGATTGCTACTATCTGGCTTGCATTAGGAATGCTATCAACCGGAATAGTACAGTTATTCAAAGAGAAAACAGGAGCGGGAGGAGCAGATAGTATTACACAATTGGGCTATCCTGCCTATTTTCTGATAATAATAGGTATCTGGAAAATTTTGGGAGTTGTAGCAGTGCTTATTCCTAAATTTCCTTTACTAAAGGAATGGGCTTATGCAGGCTTTTTCTTTGCCATGTCGGGAGCGGTATTTTCGCATATCGCCTCGGGTGATCCGGCGAATGAAGTATTTCCTTCGTTGTTACTTCTGATCCTGACTGTGGTATCGTGGTATTTCAGGCCTGCAGATAGAAGATCATTTCAGTTAGCTACTAAATGAATAGATGAATAAATCCTTGAAATGAATTCAGGCAATTATACATTTGACACACCTATTCAACAGAGATAATATAAAAATATGAACAACATGAAGAGCAATGAAAAGAAGTTGTCACCCAAACAACATGAAGAACTACTCAGCGCATTGAAAGCCCGTTTTGAAAAAAACAGGAGCCGTCATAAAGGTCTTGAATGGTCCAAAGTACAGGCAAAGCTGGAAGCTGATAATGAAAGACTGTGGTCGCTCAATGAAATGGAAAGAACCGGCGGTGAACCGGATGTTGTTGGCCAGGATAAAAAGACGGGCGAATACCTTTTTTATGATTGTTCAGCGGAGAGCCCGAAAGGCCGCAGAAGTCTTTGTTACGACCGTGAAGCGCTGGAGTCAAGGAAAGAACATAAACCGGAAAATAACGCTATTGATATGGCCGCTGCCATGGGCATTGAGCTTTTAACGGAAGAACAATACCGGGAGTTGCAGCAACTTGGAAATTTCGATACGAAGACGTCCAGCTGGATAATAACACCTTCTGATATCAGAAAACTCGGCGGCGCCCTCTTTTGTGACCGTCGCTATAACACTGTCTTCGTGTATCACAACGGCGCAGAATCTTACTATGCCGCCAGGGGGTTCCGCGGCTCGCTGAGGGTCTGATTTTTGCAATAATATACTATAACAAAGAATAGCATGAATCCTAAGGTTGATTTTTATTTTGATAAAGCCAAAAAGTGGCAGGAAGAAATCAGGAAACTGAGAATGATCATTCTTGATTGTGGATTGAACGAAGAATTGAAATGGGGCTGTCCTTGCTACACGTTCCGGAAAACTAACATAGTATTAATACATGTATTTAAAGAATACTGTGCGGTTTTGTTTTTCAAAGGCGCCTTGTTAAAGGATACCAATGGAATTCTGATCCAACAAACCGGGAATGTGCAGGCGGCGCGCCAGGTTCGGTTCACCAGTGTTAAAGAAATAGCCAGGGTAGAACGCATCCTGAAAGCCTATATCTATGAAGCTATTGAAGTGGAAAAAGCCGGTTTGAAAGTGAAATTAAAAAAGACTTCAGACTTCACCATTCCCGAAGAATTTCAAACCAAATTAAATAGGAACCCTGCCCTGAAAACCGCTTTTAAAGCATTGACGCCGGGACGGCAAAAAGCATACATTTTTTATTTTTCTCAACCCAAACAATCCAAAACCCGGGAGTCAAGGGTTGAAAAATGTATACAGCAAATTCTCAATGGAAAGGGATTAAATGATTAGTAATTCGATGAGTCAAATGGCTAAGATAAATATCAGAAGAATACTACGGGCAATCCTGAAACCACTTATCAGTCATATAAAGTTGGAAAAAAAGTATAAAGATCTTTCATTTAGATAAATAGGTGTATCGAAGAGAACGACAGGTCGTTGGCGCTCCCGTATTATTCTAAAATCTGACCTACCATCAATTTAGCGGGAAACACCAACCGATGGCGTAAAAACCAGGGGATAGAAACGTCTCTATTTTATTATCGGGGTTGAGTTTCAAAACATTTCTATAAATCTGCTTAATTCTTCTTCGCGTTCCCGCAGCCAAAAAAGTGTCATCGTTACTTTTTGGGGCAGGTTTTTCAATTCAACCAGTTTGATATTCATATTTGCACCACTTACAGAAGAGATGGGTTCAATGGAAATACCAAGGCCGGCTTCTACCAGGCGCAACACACCTATGGAATGAGCCGACTCATGTGCCACTTTGGGCTTAAAGCCAAAGCCCTGACAAATCTGCAGAATGGCTTCAACGTAACCGATGCCGGTAGAAAGTTGCGGCAAGATAAATGTCTCATTTTTTAAGACAGACAAATCGGTAATCTTCTTTTTTGATAAAGAGTGATTATTGGGCAAAATCAAAACAAAGTTCTCTTTGTATAAGATTTTAGAGTTGAATTCCGGGGGCACCAGGATATTGGGAGCAATACCAATATCTGTTTTTCTTGCCTGCAACATTTCAATTTGTTGAAAGTTTGATGTTTCCTGGACAATGGTTTTTAAATTTGGCCATTTATGCTTCAGTTTAACCAAAAAGGAAGGTACCACGGTGTTCATAGCAGAACTTGCATGTGTAAACCTTATTTCACCTGCTTCGCCGTTATGTAGTTGTGCAGTTCTGGTAATTGTTTTATTCAAATCCTGTAAAATCCTGTTCGTTTCTTTCTGAAAAAAAATACCTGCTTCAGTTAAAATAACCGTTCGCTTAGTCCTGTTAAACAACAGGGCGCCCACTTCATTTTCCAGCAATTGTATTTGCTTGCTCAAAGCGGGTTGAACAATATTTATTTGTTCAGCAGCTTTTCTGAAGTTGAGCGTATCACATAAAACCAGGAAATTTTTAATTTGCTGAACATCCATATTAATCAGAATAAGTTATCAATTAATCAAAATTAAGCATTATATTTTATCACGTAAACTGCCTTGCTTTGCCTGGAAAAAATCTTCCGGGAGAAACACATGAGTATAACAAAATCAGCCAGGCCTGCATTAATCCTTGTCGACATTCAAAAGGGGTTTGAGAACATTGAATATTGGGGAGGACAGCGAAATAATCCTGATGCTGAATTACGGGCAAGCGAAATGCTAAAAATCTGGAGAACGCATCATCTTCCCATTTTTCATATCAGGCATTGCTCCACCATTCCAACTTCTTTGCTTCATGAAACGAATGCCGGAAATGAATTCAATGACCTGGTTACTCCGCTTGCGGGGGAACCAATAATAATTAAGCATGTAAACAGCGCATTCATCGGTACTGATTTACAAACTCAGCTAGACATCGATGATATCACTACGCTTGTCATTGTCGGCTTAACTACCGACCACTGCATTTCCACAACTACAAGGATGGCCGGTAATTTAGGGTATGAAACTTTCCTTGTTGCTGACGCCACTGCTACGTTTAATAAAAAAGGCCTTGATGGGCAAAATTACCCGGCCGAACTTATTCATGAAACAGCATTGGCAAGCCTGAATAAAGAGTTTGCAACGATTGTAACATCAGATATTATAAAGCAAAGCATACAATGAAAAATTTATTTAAATCTTGTTTACTGTTGCTGTCCTTTCAACTGGCTTTCGCCGGTATGAGTAAGGCACAATTGACCACGCTCCCGCGCGGAGGTAATAAAAGAGCATCTGTCAGCGAGCAGATCGGTATTACGGATGTCAGCATTCATTACAGCCGGCCGGGTGTTAAAAAAAGGGATGGCCATATTTGGGGAGAACTTATACCCGTTGGTTTTACCGAGCTTGGGTACGGGGCAAAAAAACCGGCGCCCTGGCGTGCCGGCGCCAATGAGAATACGACCATTGAGTTTACTACTGCAGTAAAAATTGAGGGGCAGGATCTGCCGGCTGGCAAGTACGGTTTTTTTATTGCGTATGATCCCAATGAATGCACCCTGATCTTCTCAAGAAATTCAACATCGTGGGGTAACTTCTTTTATGATCCCGCGGAAGATGCTTTGCGGGTAAAAGTAAAACCGGTAAAGACCGATAAAAGCGTGGAATGGCTGAAATATGAATTTACCGATCAGACCCCATCGGGCGCAACCGTACAATTACAATGGGAAAAGCTGGCGATCCCTTTTAGAATTGATGTTGATGTGATAAAAACGCAGATCGCATCGTTCAGGATGGAATTGCGCGGAGACAGAGCTTTGCCGGGATTGTGGCAGGGATGGAACGAAGCGGCGGCTTATTGTGCGGCTAATAATACCAATTTGGAGGAAGGTTTAATGTGGGCCGATAGCGCGACAAGCTTTCGTTTCGGCGGAACTACAACCTTCACCCCCTGGCAAACCAAAGCAGCCATACTAGACAGCCTGGGACGAAAGGCGGAGGCTGACGAGATAATGAAAAAAGCCTTGCCTTATGCCGACCAGATCGAAGCCTACGTTTACGCTTCCGGTTTGGTGGCCGCGAAACGGCCGAAAGAGGCACTCGAAGTGTTTAAGATGAATTATGACAGGTTTCCGAATACACTTTTTACCAATATAGGTATGGCAAGCGGCTATTCGGCACTGGGCGATTACAAAAGAGCGCTTGACTTTGCACAAAAAGCCCTGCCCCAGGCCATGGGTGGAAATAAATTGGAAGTGGAAAGGAATATAAGGGACCTGCAAAATGGTAAGGACATGAATAATTAGCTGTTACGGTTTACACAAACTTCGAAAAAAATGAAACCATGAATGAAGCAAAACAAAAACTGGTGCTTGCAGAACAGAAGTCGAAAGAATTATTTAATGCCGTAGAGGAACGGGGATTAATAGTTCCCGGAAAGTCTGAACGGGAATTGACTGAGGAAGTAGTCAAACTTGCCAGCGATCTTTTCGGAATAGAACAGTACTGGCATAAAAAAATTGTAAGAACCGGACCTAATACGCTTCAGCCTTACAGTGGAAATCCTCCTGATCTGGTTATTCAAAAAGATGATATCCTGTTTTTAGACTTTGGTCCCATTTTCGAAGGCTGGGAGGCGGACCTGGGAAGAACCTATGTTATTGGCAAGGACCCCTTAAAACTAAAGCTGAAAAGAGATGTAGAAGCTGCCTGGCACGAAGCGAAAACCTGGCATGCTAAACAGAGCAGTCTTACAGGGGCAGCCTATTTTAAATATGTTACTGAGCTTGCAAAACGCTACGGTTGGGAGTTTGGAGGAGAGATAGCCGGTCACATTGTAGGTCATTTTCCCCATGAGCAACTGGAACCGGGAGATTTGGGCTTAGATATACATCCCGATAATCATAGTGACATACTACAGGCGGACAAACAAGGAAACAGCCGACACTGGATTTTAGAACTTCAATTTGTGGATAGGGCAAACAATATTGGCGGTTACTTTGAGCAGTTGCTGTAGCAGGCTGATAAATACTACCACTGACCCGTACTGAACTTCATAGAAGTTTTAGAGAACTTGCCCCACTCACTATCTTAAGGCGAGCCGGCAGGAAACGCTATAAAAGAGGTACAACATTCCCCAAAGTGATATGGATTCATGTGTATTGATATGAATAGCGCGTTGTTAATTGTCAGCCAATAGATGTCAGATCAAACCATATGAAACCAGTTTTTTAAGATTGAAAATCCTTGTATCGGCGGTTTGGTCCCGCCCGACACCACGAAGAAGGAGAAACGATTTTTATGAAAATCAGGGCTATTCGCCCCTGCAGGGGAGGGTTTTGACAAAATACCGTTAGAAAAATGAAATGCCCCACTCGTACACCACTCTTCACATTTCAACAGTTTGCGCCAAAAGTTGACCTGGCAGCAGTTTATTTTTGCTCCCAAAAATAAATATGCGGTATGGCAAGATTTTGCTGATAGTGACTTTTATATTGTTACTTTTTTCATGCAGAAAAGAACATACTGCTAACCCCCAAATTCCTCCGCCATCAGAACCAGCTAAGAAGGTACTATTGAAAGACATTACGATACCGAGTCTTCCTTCTCCTTTTTATCATTTCGAATACAATGCAGACAGTATGGTCACCAAAGCGGATTTTAGTTCCGGGTTTACTATCTATGATGTTTTTTATAACGGAAATAAGATCGCCGAGATGAGAGACAACATCCTGGTAAATCACGACACATTGCGTTATTTATATGATGGCGCAGGCAAAGTGGCCATGATTAAATTTATAAACGATGCAAATGTCACTTATAGACATGTTGCTTTTGCTTACAATGGCGACCTGGTCAGAGAAATAGATTGGGACCACCAGGAAGGCAATGCCGGTTTTATTATCGACCGTACATTGACATTTACTTACCATCCTGATGGTAATGTAAGAACAATTACCGAACACCGTCCTGCCCAAACCGGTTCGCCGGAGTTTACCTCTACCAGGCAGTTTGAGCAATATGACGACAAAGTCAACGTAGACGATTTCAGTCTTATTCATGACGGCATACATGACCACCTTTTCCTGTTACAGGGGTTTCGTTTACAGAGAAACAATCCCAGGCAAGAAACTTTTTCAGGAGGAGTTGTCCCTATTGCCTATACTATCGATTATACCTATACCTATAATAATGATAATACACCTTCAACAAAGACGGGTGATTTATTATTTACCGCCGGGCCTGATGCAGGACAAAGATTCCAGACAAACGCTGCCTATACTTATTATTGATCAATTTACCCTTTACGCAGTTAGTGTTTCCCGTTAAAGCAAAGAAAATTTCAACTATGGAGACCTGCAGGGAACACCAGCAACCTTTGGTGTAAAAGATGCCCGGGGTGATCTTGGGCGATTTTACATTCGTATTCAGATAATTATCCATAAATACTCATAATCTTATTACCATCCTGCCCGGATAAGCTAAAGGTGCTCTCTGCCATATGGAAGGGATATAGAAGGAGTATGGGAGCTATATAGATACTATACAGGAGAATCTCGTCAGGGTCAGGGAAGGGTCAGGACAGGGTCAGGGAAGAGTCAGGGAAGGGTCAGGCAAAAATCAGGCGGGAGTCAGGCAAAGGTCTCGTGAAAATCACGTAAAAAAAGGGAAAAATATCTTGGAAACCCGGTGGCTGCTTCTGTAACTTTCATAGCCTTGTTTCCATCTTTCAATTTACAAAAAAAACAGCTATGGCAAAGATCAAACGTGGAATTATTTCTATCAGCGGGAAGGTAGATGACAAAGTTTTGGTGAGTGGCGGTTCTTACAAGGATCATGTTCGCAAGGCGGATACCAAAAAAAAGCAAGAGACTCATCCTTCTTTTAAGAAGCAGAATAAAAGCGCGCCGATTTTTAACCAGCTCGCCAGCGAGCTGAACAATATTGTGAAATCTTATAGCGGCCGGCTAAAGCCAACCGGTTTTTACCATAAACTCCTGAAGATATTCCGGCGAACACAGGAGAATGATCGTTTCCTCCTGTTATCGCCATTGCGGCAAATGGAAATAAATCCTGATCATCGTTTTGGCAGCCTGGGTTCCTGTGAAGTAAGGCTGGAAGAAATGAAAAATAAGGTCGCCGTGAAACTTGTTATAAAATCTCATCCACTGCCCGGCCGGTATAACGCGGATGGTTATTTTTATGAAGTCACATGGGTGCATTGGTTGAAAAATAAACCAGGGGCTGTTCATTCCCGTCAATACAGCGATTGGATATCGGTGAACGGGAAAGAGCCAAAATTTGAATTTATATTTTCCAGGCCTGCCGCAGCCACCCATTGGCTATTGCTTCTGCGCACCCGGTTAGGCGCGAACCGAAAGTTGTTAGATTATATGGTTACCGAAGGCATGCAAATTGCAGAAGTAGGAACTTTTGATAAAAAAGAGCAAGAGATATGGCAGAAGAAAAAGGAAGCCATTAACGCAAAGCCTGACCCGCAAAACGAAATTGAAAATGTAGTGCGGGTGAAGGCGAAAGAATGAATGTAAACTACAGGGCAACCCGGGAAAATTTATTTACTTTTTTGGTAAAGCCGGTACTTCTTATCGCAATTCTTTCGCTGCAGTATATGACTAAAAATTCTTGTGTCGGTGATTTGATCCCGCCCCACAGAATGAACCTGCTATCAGCAGGTTTTTTTATTCTCCTATTGGGAGAAATGTGAAGGCAAATAATTAACTACTGTTAATGAATGACCGTTAGTTTTTCCTCTGGGCTTATCAACACCCGGTTGTCAAT
>JAUZOA010000189.1 GCA_030706685.1 Bacteroidota bacterium | reverse complement strand
CGGATCGGCAAAAGGCTTGTTGCTGACAAATTGGAAAGTCTTATCAAATACATCGATTTTCCCGCCTTTAAAATTAGCTGCATACAGAAAATTGGCTGTCCCGTCATTGGCAATAGCCACACCTTTATAAACTGCATTAAAAGAAGATCTGTCAGCAACAGTAAGGGTTGAGTCACCTCCGTTCCATGCTGACACTCTACCATCTTCGTTTACGAAAATAAATTTAGCAACCTTCTGGTTGGCCGGAATGACGAAGTCTGTGGTACTGTTGAAGACAATCCCGCTCGGTGAACCACCAAAATGTCCTCCCTGAGAAGGGATAGCTACAGGCCCGAGTAATGTTTTCCCGGTAGAATCATACACCGTGGTAGCTCCGCCATGATTAGCCGATATCCATACAATGCCTGTCGGATTTATAGCTATACCCCAGGCATTAAGAAGAACCGGGTCTATTGCTGCAGCTCCGTATGTGGCAGTATCCGCAACCAGATTGGTTTGCTGGTAATTCGCCTGAATCACCGGCCAGGGGACTGATGTATTGTTATTGTTTTTATGACAGCCCACACCGATCAGCACAATTGCAGACAGGAAAAAAGTAGTTTTCTTAAACATAGTTTTAGATTATTTAAGGGGAGAGAACGCGGGAAAATAATCGCCGGTTGCGTTGCACGGCTCTGCAATCCGGCGTTTTACATCAACGGTATGAGCGGCTACATAAAATAGTAGAATTTCTTGACGACCTGTTTTGTAATATTTGTAGTTGTATTATACGGATCGGATGCTATCCTAAATCGACGCTTAATATCAGTTAACAATTAAACTGCCGCAGGTGGTGGTCGGTATGTTTATAAGCAAAAACCCCTATTTGTTCTTCTGTCATTTTTCCGAAGAAGGGATGCACGAAGTCAGGGTTTGAAAAACGGGCATGTTCCTCTATCAGTCTGATCAATTTTGCCTTTTCGGATAGGATGTCCCCGTTTCCCTTAATAACAAATTCGGGGATGGTAGGGGTATTTTTTTTCAATGGCAGTTCATCTTTTATTACACTTTTTAAAGCCATTTTGCCGAACAACCGGCCAAGGAATACCCGCTTGTATTTCTTCCTGCCTGATATCATTTCCTCCCAGAGGGTGCAATGTTTCAACATCTGGTAAATATTCATCCTGCCCCACTGCGCCCTGCTGTTTTCATTCAGCATATTAATCCGGCAGATCAATTCATCCCTTGTCGTTTTGTCAAAAGTCGATTTCATCTTCCCTGTGTTTTTTGAAAATAACCTGGATATAATATCGTTTCGAAGTGGAAATTCTTTAAACGAGTTGCGCCAGAGAAAACCAGTTACCGGAGTCATCTTTAAATATAGCTTCCGTTCCATAGAATTCTTTTTTAGGGGCTTTGGTAAATTCAACACCCTTTGCTTTCAGTTCCTCATATGTAGCAAAAATGTCTATGCAGGTAAAAAGGCCAACACCAAAAGTTCCCTTTTCCACAAGACTCTTCAACGTTTTGACAGTCTCTTCGGAGAACTGTCCCCTGGTTACAGGTGATAAGATGATTTCAAAACCTGGCTGTTCCGGCGGGGAAACCGTGATCCAACGGTCACCGTTCCCCATGGGTACATCTTTTAAAACCTTAAATCCGAGTTTATTGCTGTAAAAATCTAAAGCCCTGTCCTGGTCAAGAACATGGATACTCACATGCGTCATTTGGGTTATCATGTCTTTGCTTGTTAATGGTATATGCAAAGAAAAGTGATTAGCCCGGACGGGGTTTCTCTAAAATTGCTATTTTTTTATCCAGCCATTCCTTTCCGCAAAGCAACCGGGGACGAAGGCCAGGGGAGCTCTGGCCATTTGTGCTTTTAATTCGCGGTGCTGAATAACACAGGCAGATGGAGTTATGCCGGTCATGCGTTTAAACAATCCACAGAAAGAACTTAAACTTTCAAATCCTACGGTATAACAGGTATCCGAAACTGTCATGCCGGTTTTCAACAATTCCCCTGCCTTCTTTATTCGTACATAAATCAAATACTGATGCGGTGTTCTGCGGTAAATGGTTTTGAACATCCTGATGAAATGAAACTTGGAAAAGTATGCTTCATCAGCGATATTGTCAAGATCAATCGGATCAGCATAGTGGGCATCTATGAAGAGCTTCGCCTGTACCAGCCGCCGGTATAAATAAATTTTTGGATATTGTTCATTCATCATCTTCCGGGTCTTTTACCGCCGCCTGCTTTACAGGAAAGTCAGGTATTTACGTTTCGGTTATTTACTTTTAATATCTGGCAAAACTAATAAAAGAGGGACAAAAGTTATAGGGGTAGGTCCAATTTTTGCAACACTATAAAATAAAATCATAGCCAGATTTTATATGCATTGTCTGCAAATTTCTTTATCTTTATAACATTAGTACGGTTCTTTCCAATTCTCCCTCAGTCCCTGTCAACCTGCCCGTTTAACCGGCCCTATTCATTTATTATTTATTATTTAAACCTCCTAACTATGTCATTCAATTTAATTGATTCTGTCAGAGGTTTCTTTGGCAATGAACGTATAGGAAAAGCAACCTCAGCTCCCGCCGAAAATCAAACCAATAAACAAAATACTGTTACAGAATTTGTTCCTTCCGTTTTGACGGGCCAGTTGCATGAGACAGGATCGGATGACCCGGCCAATGCCCGTACTATTGAAAGCCGTGGCTGGTCAATATATTTAATAAATTAAATCAGAAGATTATGAAAATTACCATTGTCCGGCTGATCGTTTTAATGTTATTCACCACTGTGAGTGTATCTACAATCAGTTCATGTAAAAGCAAGCCGAAAGACACAGATATACAGACTGCAATTACCGGCAAGTTCAGCGCCGTAAGTGAGCTGTCCGCAGTCACAGCTACGGTGAGTGATGGAGTAGTCACTTTAAGCGGAGAATGCAAGGATGAAGCCAGCAAGGCAAATGCTGAAAATCTTGCAAAGGAAACCGAAGGAGTTAAATCAGTCATTAATAATTGCACGGTTGCGGCTCCCCCGCCTGCTCCCGCCCCGGTTGTTATTTCAGCTGATGACCAGCTCATCAAAGGAGTTGCCGATGCCACCAAAGATTTTCCGGGTGTTAAGACTTCAGTAAAGGACGGAGTAGTCACACTCACCGGTGAAATTAAAAAAGCAGATTTGAAAAAACTCATGCAGTCACTGCATTCCTTAAAACCTAAGAAGATCGAAAATCATCTTACCGTAAAATAAAAAAGGAGGACCCGAATTATGGCCTTACAGGATAAATATAAAGAGTTGATTGATTATGCCAGGACCTCAGGAATATCTGATCTGCAGGTAAGAGAACAGGATAATGTTTTGTACGTTGACGGGGCAGCCCCAAGTGGAGAAGTGAAAGATAAACTGTGGGATATTTATAGTAAGCTTGACCCGGATTTTCGATCGGCTGATGTTGTGATGGACGTTAATGTATCCACAGCTGTGGCCGGCTCAAAAGCCAGGGTAACCACAGAAAAGTCCAATCTGAATATACGGAAGGGCCCGGGCACAGATCAGACCGTCATAGGAAAAGCGGCACACGATGAGATCGTCACTTTGGTAAGTAAGACCAATAACCAGTGGTGGCTGATCAGAACGGATAAGGGTCAGGAAGGTTATGCATATGCCCAGTATCTTACGACAACGAGTTAATGGCTGGAATTCCCATAAATAAGGTTTCACAATAAAAAGAAATTTATGCCCATTGTAAAAGTAATCGAAGTGATCGCATCTTCAGATAAAGGAATTGAAGATGCCATAAATAATGCCGTGACAGAAGTTGGAAAAACTATCCGGAACATAGATTCGGTATATGTCAAGGATATAAAAGCTCATGTAAAAGACGGCAAAGTGTCTACTTATGGAGTTATTTGTGAAATTTCCTTCAGAATTGAAAATTAGCATCTACAGTCATT
>JAUZOA010000188.1 GCA_030706685.1 Bacteroidota bacterium | reverse complement strand
GGCCGCTTTTTCCGCTAAGCAGTTAGTGAGGCGGATACAAAACCAACTTTTTACGACATTTATTTATGAAGCAGGGCAAAGATAAAAACAGGTTTTTGACCTTTACCGTTATAATGACAAGCACCATTTCCGGGATGCTGCACAGAGATAAAAAAAAATTTACCGGCTCTCTTTAAGCGTGTACCTATCACATGAAAGCCTAAAAAAGAAGGGGCATTTTCTCAAAAATGCCCCTTCTTTCATTACTATTTTTAATAATCTGCCGAGCGTGCTCAGGCTATCCGGGGAGCCGGTTTTAATCTGCCCAGCCATACTTTTTTACCCTGGATCGCTCTCACGAGGTACATTACAGCTACAAGGATAAAGAAGATAGGCCCGGTGAAGCCCAGCAGGGCTACAAATTTGGTCCCGTAAAACTTATGCATCGGCCTTTTCAGCCTCTCGGCTATCAGGTACATGCTCGGCACCATGACGAGGGTGAGGAAAAAGGCGAAGATCAACCCAAATATGATCGTCCAGCTCAGGGGCCCCCAGAACACCACACTATCCCCCCCGAAAAATAACTTCGGATCGAGGTGAGTGAAAAGGGAAACAAAATTAATGTTCAACCCGACAGCCAGTGGCAACAAACCAAGAATGGTAGCGAGCGCCGTGAGCAATACCGGTATGATACGGATCTTTCCCGCCTGTATGGCCGCTTCCCTTGTCCGAAGCCCCCTGCCCCTTAATTCATCGGTGAATTCTATCAGCAGGATACCATTTTTAATCACAATACCCGCCAGGCCCACTACGCCAACTCCAAGCATAATAGTAGCCACCGTCATCCCGGTCGCCGCATATCCCAGCAATACTCCTATGATCGAGAAGAATATTTCTGTCAATACAATAAAGGGTTTACTCATCGAATTGAACTGTATTACCAATATCAGGAATATGAGTAATAATGCAATGATCAGCGATTGACCCAGGAAGGTGAGCGTTTCCTGTTGCTGTTCGCTCACACCGCTTTGCCTTACTGTTACATCAGCGGGTATATTATATTTTGTCCTGAACTCCGCGATCTTGACTGCCAGGGCAGCATTGATTTTATCCACCATATTCGGGTCCAGTACATTTGATTGCAACTGGATAGTCCGCTTGTTATTTTTCCTCCTCACTTCACCGGATGTATTGGTATAGTCAATCTTCGCGATGGCATTCAGCGGTACCTGTTTGATAGTATTCGTACCAAAATCCCGGAAAGTGATCCGCATATTCATCAGGTCAGTAATATTATTACGGACAAGATCGCTGTAGCGCAACTGGATCTTGTATTCATCCTCGTTATCCTTTAGTTTGCTTATTTCTTTTCCAAATACAGCCGTTCTTATTTCCTGGCCTATCTGCCCCGTACTGATACCTTCGGCTGTCGCTCTCTCCCTGTCAACGGTAACGGATATTTCCGGGTTGTTGACATCCACATCCATATTCAATTGCTCGATACCTTCCACTTTATTGGTGTCGAGAAAATTCCTGAGATCAGAAGCTACTTTAGCAATGGATTCGAAATTGTCCCCGATTACTTCCACGTTCACCGGCGGATCGGTCGGGGGGCCATTGTCTTCCTGGTTTACGGTTACTTCTGCGCCGGGGATTATTCCCTGTACGGCCTCCCGCACGGCAGCGAGGTAAGGGCCGGTTTTCTTTCCATGCCGTTGATCAAATTCAACAAACGAAACCTGTACCCGGCCAAGGTTAGCCTGTGTACTGCGGTTATTATCTCTTGGGTTATTGGCGCTGACGGCAACGTTGGCGATTACACTTTCTACAATTGAGCCCGGCGCTCCCGGCTTTTCATTTCCCAATACTTTATACACCCTGTTCTCCAGTACATGTGTTACAGAGTCGGTGTAGGCCACATCTGTTCCCACCGGCAATTTGATGTATACATAAATGAAATGCGGTTCGCCGGTCGGAAAGAAGGTTTGCTTTCCCTGTGTTCGCAACAGGAATAAACCTACAGATACAGGGAAGAGAAGAAACAAGGATACCAATAAGAATGCAGGTCTTTTTCCTTTCAATGCCCAGCGCAATAAGTTTTCATAATGACTCATCAGCCAGGGCAATACTTTTTTCTGGAAAACATGAATAATATCCCTTAGCACAAATACATTCAATATGGACAAAAGAACCATAAAGAATAAAAAGTTGCCTATTCCGGGCGATCCTCCAAGATGGAACAACAGGCCAAAAGCAATGCCCGCCCAGAACCACCATTTGCGGAATAACTGCATTTTGGGTTTTTCATGTTCTTTCCCTTCCGGCCGCATAAAGCTGACCGCAAAAACAGGGTTAAAAATAAATGCGACGATCAGGGAGGAGGCCAATGTCAATATCAGCATTGTAGGAAGGTAGATCATGAATTTGCCGATCAAACCTTTCCATAGTAACAGGGGAAAGAATGGAGCCAGTGTAGTCAATGTACCGGCCAGTACCGGCACAAAGATTTCTCCGGCCGCTTCTTTAGCGGCCCTTGCGATCGGCACTTTACCATTATGATAGATCCGGTGCGTGTTTTCAATCACCACTATTGCGTCATCCACAATGATCCCAAGACCGAAAAGCAAGGCAAACAGCACAATAAAATTGAGGGTGACAGATGAACCCACAATAATATCGGCTATCGGCAGGAACATAAAAGCTACAAACACGCTCAACGGCACACTTAATGCAACAAAAAATGCATTGGTAACACCCATAAAGAACATCAGTACCAGTAATACCAATACGAAACCGATGACAATTGTATTGACCAGTTCATTGAAAGATGTTTTGGTTTGTTTGCTTTGATCGCCGGTGATAACTACTTTGAGCTGGCCGGCAGGCGGTATCTCTTCTTTCGCCTGCATATCACTGATCACTTCTTTCACCTTGTCCGCGCAATTGATCAGGTTCTCGCCGGAACGTTTTACAATATTAATAGTGATCACATTTTTTCCATCCAGCCTGGCATAGCTCTCTGTTTCTTTCACGGTATCTATGAGCTGGGCCATATCACGGAGATAGATCGGCGCCCCATTAATATTTTTCACCACGATATTCTCCATATCATGCGCTGTAATGAACTGGCCCTTCACGCGCAGTGTCCGTTTCATATTGCCTGCCCGTATCTGCCCGCCGCTGATATCATGATTTTCCCTGCTGATGGCATTGTCAATATCGCTGAAACTAACCTTGGCCACCTGCATCTTATACGGGTCAACATTCACCTGTATTTCTCTTTCGGGGGCGCCCACAATATCGGCCCGGGTTACTTCTTTTAGCTCTTCAAACCGATCCTGCATCTTTTTAGCGAATTCTTTCAGCTTTACACCATCATAATCCCCGCTGATGTTCACATACATGATAGGCATTTCACTGAAAGCAAATTCCAACACATCCGGCTGTGATGTAAGATCATTCGGCAGGTCCGTTTTAGCTTTATCAACGGCGTCTTTTACTTTTTGCTTGGCGATCTCTGTTTTTACATCCGTATCAAACTCCACGGTGATCATGGAAAAATCCTGTTGCGAAATGGATTGCACTTTATTCACTTTCGCGCCGCTGATACCCTTGATCTGCTTTTCAATCGGTCTTGTAACCAGGTTTTCAATATCCTTGGGAGAATTTCCTACGTAGACCGTAGTAACAGAAATGGTCGGTACCACGATATCGGGAAACTGTTCCTTGGGCATGGTATTGAATTTGGTCAATCCATACAGGGAAACAAGAATAGCGACAATATAAATAACGGTGCGGTTATCAACCGGCCAACTCGTCAATTTGATCTGTTTAAACTTTTCACTAATCCCTTCTAAAATTTTCATCTGAATTGTTTTTGGTCATCATATAATTTGTGAGTCCGGAAGTCCGAAAGACCTTTCCTGCTATCGGGCAGATTCTTCCGGACTTCCCGACTTCCGGGCTATTTACCCGTAGTAACCGACTGCCCTTCATATAAATTCTGGT
>JAUZOA010000187.1 GCA_030706685.1 Bacteroidota bacterium | reverse complement strand
GGTAAAGGCAATAAACAAAGTCGATCTTTTTGCCGGGTGCAGGGCAAAATAACGAGCTGCATTTATCACAGCAGTAACACCAATGGCATTGTCTCTTGCACCATTATAAATACTATCCAACTTTCCTCCTTCCATTTTGGGCACGGAAGCAACACCAATATGATCATAATGTGCGGAAAGGACAATGAACTGGTTTCTTAGCTTTGGGTCTGTCCCCTCAACCCAGCCCATCACATTTTTGGCCGGTACTTCTATCAAATTGCTGCCGGTTGCATTGATCGCACAGGTTGTTGAACTTTTCACAGCGTTGGGTAACCCCCCTGCCGGATCATGTATAATAAATACGGGCATCAGCTCATCCTGTAGGGTAAAAGCACGCTGACCACTATAGTAATGTTTGAGAAGTTCCCAGTCGGAAGCGGGTTGCCAGTAGCGTTCTATCAGGGCGAGGGCACCCATTTCCTTTAAGCGTCTTTGTTTTACATCCCGGATGCGGCTCGCTTCCCTGACTGTTGTTGAATCGCTTTCACCCATGTTAACCACGACAATTTTGTCCTTTACGTCAAGGCCGGCCAGGTCTGCAAGTGCACCAAAACCTGCAAAGACCACGGGCGCCGTCAGCTGTAACCCCGTGCCCCTGACCTGTAAAAGGTCTGCTCCCATGTAATACGTTTTATTGCCGACAACAAGGGAGCCATTGGTGGATGGTGAAATAAACTTAATCTTAAAATTTTGAACGTAATCTGGTGTTCCGGCCATTTCCTTCAGGCCAAAGCTCCTGAACTGCTCACTGATATAGCGGGCTGCAACATGGATCTCAGGTCTGGTGGGCGATCTGCCCATGAGTTCATCCGAAGCCAGAAATCGTAAAGGCGCCAATGCCTGACCGGGTGTATTTAACCGGTTAATTTCGTTGACCAGGGCAGGTTGTGCATTCGAAAAAAATATCGCAAAACAAAAAACGAAACATAGGCCTGCTTTTTTCATTAGCATTTAATAAGGGTTTATTATAATGTGGAATGTTAAAGACTGCAAAAAAGCAGGAGCCAATGTTCCTGCTCAGTCTTTTAATAAAGTTAAAAAATCTGAAACTAAAGTTGAGCTTAATTCGTCAGGCTGCATTAGAGCTGCGCCGGCAGTAGCGGGGAATTTCGGGATGATAAGACCGGTTAAATAACCTGGCTGTAGTTGACAGATTTATTATTTCTCTTCAACAGCATAATGGCAAATACGATCACCCAGGTCATGTAAGCGCCTATGTTGATGCGTTCCCAGATGCCTGCATAGGGTGTGGGCAGATTAGCTTCGATCCCGCGGCTATCTATTGTTGTCAATATGCCGAACACGAGAAAGAGTAAGACAATAACTGCTGAAAAGATCCGGAAGCCTTTCCCGAATACGGATGCGCCCAAGCCTATCATTACCAACATCAGAGCAAGATGGATAAAGGCCCAAACCAAATGGAGTGTGTCTGTAAGTGTCCCTCCGCCTGCAGCAATAACTTCCCTGCGATGCATCGGTGGCCAGAAGAATCCCAAAGCCGCATCGAAAAGAATAACGGCTGCAACGACCCGCAAGGTCCGGTTTCCGCCTGCTGATAACCAGATGCCTAACCCGAATGCGATAAAGAAAAAGGAATAGAATATTGCGAGCACAACCCAAAATGTCCTCGTGGGTGCATCTATTGCTGACAACTCACTTACTGTTTGCGAAGCGCTGTCATAGCCCGGGTATTGCATCGGCACAAGAATGTTCATAGCTACATACCATAGCATTGCGAGAATACCGGAAATGAGTAAACTTTTCCTTGCCACTTTATTGAATGTCTTATGACTACAAAGGAAAATATTCTGGTGCTGACAAACAATGACTATTATCATCAACAGAAATGGTGAGTAATATGCAATTGCCACCAACGTTCAGGTATTACTGCAGGTGGGATATATTATAATTGTCAGTCCGGAACCGGAGTTTGGTTGTGTTTGGTTGATGAATTCAGGAACTTTTGTTTAAAAGGCCTGGTGGAAAATAAGTCCCGTCTGTCACATCTTTCGACGGCCCGTACAAACGAAACGTCAGATTGTACTTCTGTCCGGTAATAGTGGGCAGCCAATTAGATTGAGGATATCCGGTCAATGGTTTCGGGCCGAACACCAATGTCAATGAGCCGTCCGGGTTGTTTTTTAAACCTGATTGTTTATTCAGCAGATAGCGTTTTAATGAATTGGGAAGTACCTGGAATTTTATTGCATCTACTGCAATTACCGACCAGAAATAGCTTGCCTTACTTGCAGGCAATGCTTCTTTGGGAAAAGTAAGCGTGTAAGCAGATCCACCATCATTGCCATTACTTATGAAATAAGTTACTTCCCCCATGTTGTTGGCCCAGATACCGCCGTAATTGACCGCCGTACGCACAGCATAATCATCTTTATAATTGCCAACTGACTTTGGTCTTGTCCATCCGTTTTTTGATACCCCCAGATCACTTAATGTCTGATGAAGCAAGGGGATGCCTTTTTTCTTAATAATGCTGTCAACCCTTGCTTTGCCCTCTGTCCCGGAATTCACCAGTGCTTCTACTGCTTTTACTTTTACCTGCAAGCCATTCATGTTTTCATTAATATCAGGTTCGCTTTGCATTTTTTCAGAAGCATTTTGAAACATCTCAGCGCCAGGCAAATTCGTCCCTTCAAATAATTGTACGGATACAGGCTTTTCAATATTGGGTTCTCCCTGCGGGATTAGCTTGAATAGATGCTGGAGTCGAACGGCCTCTTTTGCATCATTACCGAGTTCTACACGAGCCAGTACACGGGAGGTTTTAGAAGGGATATCAACACGCAGGCATCCTTCAGGGATTTTCGGATTACTTCCTTTAAGGCATAAAGCAAACTTTCCAAACGGATGTTCAGGGAATGTCCTTTCATTGATATTGACCAGTGTTTCGCCCCAGCCATTCAACATTTGCCAGGTATAGTAGCGCCCTTTTATTTCTGGTATTTCCAACAGTACGCTGGTATTCTCGTCAACAGCTACCCATGCTTCGCTATAGGTGACGTCGAGATTAGGATTAGCCCATGTTACGCCGCCGGGATTACGGTAGATGAGATGGTTCCATTTAAAACCTTCCTTTTCAAAATCCAGTTTTTCCTGTTTTAATACCAACTCACGGCCCAGTAAATAAATGTAAGCGCCGGCAATATCCTGATCAGTTAATGCAGAAGCGCCTGGGGCACTTACAGCTGCATTGTTGCCGGTACTGTCAGCAGAAGAAGTGTTGCCGTTATGATTTTGTCCGCATGCCAAAAAAAGAGTGAAGAATATAATAGGAGGTATTCTCAATAGAAGATCGCGTCTGGTTTCCATACCTTGTTAATTTTTATTCTGAATGGAATTGCCGCCAACGTTCAGGTATTGCTGCCTGTGGGAAATTTTATAATTGTCAGTCCGGGACTGAAGTTTGGTTGTGTTTTACTGATGAAGTTAAGAACTTTTGCCAGGCTTTATTCGTCGGGCCTGAACTACTGTAGATTGCGAACTTAGCTGATGTTTCAAAGTTCCGCCCTTCTTACAGCAATACATTTGTTGTAGGCAGGTTGCCGGCGTTCAAATCCGGAGTCCCATGACCGGGTGCGTTTCACATATCATTGAAAGATAGAATTTTATGAATTTGCTGCTATTGTAGTTTTGCCCATTTGTCTAATTTCTCTTCCATTACAGAAAGAGGAAGGCAGCCACTGTTCAATACCTGTTTATGAAACTCGCCAATTTTGAATTTTGCACCCAATTGTTTAGTATACTTATCACGGAGTTCCCTGATTTTTAATGCACCAATTTTATACGATAAAGCTTGTCCCGGGTATGCCATATACCTTTCTGTCTCTTCTGTGGCGCTGTGTTCATCGATTGCTTCATTTTCCATCATATAAGTGATTGCTTGTTCACGGGTCATGCCTTTACTGTGAATGCCAATATCCACGACAAGACGTATAGCTCTGTGTATCTCATCGCCCAAAGCACCCATGTGTTGATATGGATTAGTGTAGAGTCCTAATTCTTTTCC
>JAUZOA010000186.1 GCA_030706685.1 Bacteroidota bacterium | reverse complement strand
TCAGCAAAATCATTTTTCCCGAACGCAATGCTTTTATGCAAAAGAGAGTATCCAAATTCATCTATACTATTCAAATCATTATCATCAGAAATATATTTACTGAATTCATCATTAGTGGTTGTTTTAGTTAAATCAAAAGAATCTTTATCCATTTCAGTGTGTTTTTGGCTTCAAATTTATGACCCTGCTGTCATGAACGTCCAGTTCTTTAATACTTCTTCCGGGGCCTCCCTGCCTGCTCAGTGTTCCTTGCCAATTATTCAAAATCTTTTTCCAGCCCGGATACGTCCAGCAATTCCGGAACATGCATAGCATAGAGTTTCACAGCGGGCAGGTCATATTCTTTAATTGAATGATATACTTCCCATGCATAATGGGGTTGCCAGTAATTACCATCTCTTCCTTTGGGTTGGTAGAGATCGCTGCAATAAACTATTTTATGCCCGGGAAAAAATACCATCATCATCCTGTCGCCGGTCTCCGTTCTGTAAGGATAAAGCCGGATAGTATTCATTCCCTGCCCGATGGTTACTATATTCTTTACTCCATTCATTGTCACCTTTCCTTTGCCCTTCCTCGCGAGGGAATCCGGGTTGGTAATATAGGGAGCATCCAGGACTTTGGTGAGTAATGGTTCATTCCTGTAGGGGAAGTAAAAAGAGATATTTCCTGTGGCAAAGGGACGTATGCCACCCAGGTGAAGCCAGGCATCGGAAGTCGCAATAAAGGCCTTGATCTTTTCCCCGGGATATAATTCCTTTACTTTTTTAATAATGGCATCGCCATATTCTGAAGAATAGGAAGATTCAATGACCACTACCCCATCCTGCTGTTTCACTACAGTTGTATTGCAGGGTCCCGGTAACAACCATATATCTTTTGCGATTTCCTTTGCCTGGCTGTTCATCCTTTTGATAAAACGCTGCAAGGATGATTTACCGGCCAATGCAGCCTGTTGTTTGATGCTGTCAGGTATCACCAGGCTGTCGCTGCTGAAGGGAAGATTGACAGTCCATTTGTTCACTAAAAAACTTTCAATATAATAGTCATCCAGGTAAGTATCTGTTTGGAGAGGGTAATGAATGTTTTTGCCAAGAAGGTTCCAGAAAGAATAAAACACCGTCTTCCTGCTGTCACCCCAGATTCCCGCATACCCGCTCAGTTGAGGTTTTGTTATTTGCGCCGCGGTAAGCATATTCGTTTCCTTATTCAGGAACAGGCGAACAGGAAAATTATTATACTTAAATGAAATGACATACTGCCCTGCCTTTTGCAGTACCGTATCTTTTGACAGCTTAAGTGTGCCGGACTGCGAAGCAATCTTCAATATTGTTTCAGGTGCGAGGAGCATCCAATCCTGCAACTCATGGTTAGCCTCTAAGGGCTGCAGATGGCCCTGGTTTTTCAAGGCAATAGAATTTGCATTTAGTACATAGTCCGCTACGCTTGAGAAATTACTCAGGTTTGTTTCCTCTTTCGCTGCTGCAATTTGCCTGTCAATATCTATAGTAAAAAGGCGACTGGTTTGATATGGAATATAGGGGCCTTCAAATCGTTCAGACTGGTCGACAATAAAACGGTTGCCATAGCCTTCCAGTTTCAGAGTATGAACAGTATCCCACCCATTGCCAAGAGCGGTCATTGCCTTTGCCATCACCTGTATGGCTGTTTCGCTTTTTGCTGACTGTGTAAAAACGGTATTACACTGTAATAAGAATAATATACCGGGCAAAATAACGTTTAGTCTTGCCGTCATAACTAATTTTTTTATGAAAAATAATTCTTCGTATAAAAATTACAGTTACCACTCAAATAATAGTTGCCCTGCAAACCGGGAGTACATGCTGAGTAATATCCCCGCCCTGTCTAGTGTTCCATACCAACAAACAAAATAAAAACTTCAGGGTTGCTATGCTGAGACGTAGTTCTGCCCTGATCTCTAAGAACCAAACCACCGCAGATTGTTAGATTTTTTCAATCATGGGTTGCCAACTCGTGACAACTATCATAAAACTTATGATTTTTCCGCAAACTACCGGCGCATCGGTTCGTCACAAAAAAAGAAAAACCATTCATTTAATTCTGTTACTTCGCCAACCCATAACTTAATCCCCGTATATGACATCATCGAATAAACCATTAATGATATTAATAGCTGGTCCTTATCGTTCAGGTACGAATGATGACCCCGGACTGATCGCCGCTAACGTAAAAGCGATGACGGATATGGCACTGGAACTATACAATATGGGGCATATGCCTGTATTGGGTGAATGGTTTGCCCTTCCACTGATAGAAGCAGCCGGGTCAAAGCAAACAGGTGATGAAATCTTCAACCGGATTTTTCATCCTTCCGCCGTCAGGCTGATCAATCACTGCGATGCTGTTCTAAGAATCGGTGGTGCATCAAAGGGTGCAGATGAAATGGTGAATACCGGCATAGCAAAAGGAAAAGTGATTTTCAGGAGCCGATCAGAAATACCAAAGTTGAATTAATGCAGGCTGCATTCTTCTTTCCCGGCGAAGTCCGCCGGAACATTTCTTTAACAATTATCGGTAATGGGTCAGTTTGAAATATGTCCACTGAGAACCGCAGAGATAAAGAGTGCCACTGAGAGACTATCATGAATCCTCTGAGATTCTCTGTTTCTCCGCGGCCCTCTGTGGCCCACATAAATATTGAAACTGTCCCACTACCAATTATCCCGGGCTGGCGAGGCAAGCCGGAAAATTCGTACCTTCTGCATCTAAACTAAAAAGCTATGCCACGTTATGTAATCGAAAGAGAATTGCCCGGCGCCGGCAAACTCAGCCAGGATGAGCTTCATGCCATCTCTCAAAAGTCCTGCAATGTTATCAGCGACTTAGGGCCCTCTATTCAATGGGTGGAAAGTTTTGTAACCGAGAATAAGATTTACTGTGTATACAATGCTCCCAATAAAGAAATCCTGAAAAAACATGCTGAAATGGGAGGTTTTCCGGCAAACAGGATTGAAGAAATAAAAAATGTAATAAGCCCGGTCACTGCAGAATAGTTACACCCATTAAGTAAGAACGGCAATAGTACGGGCTATCAACAGTTAAGCACCAGTCATTCATTTAACCTAGTGTTCCAGCCCCGCCGGGAAAAATCTGCCTTTACTTTATTAAAACAGGTAACTATATTTTGAGCTTTGCCTGTCTTCAAATCAACAGAACCTGTTTTGTTATATTATTAAAAAAAGTTTACGTGAAAAAAATAATTTTATCTGGTTTATTTTCGCTTATGTGGTTATTGGCTATTTCGCAATCCAATAAAGAGGTAAAATGGATGTTTACCGCTAAAAAGATAGCAAACAAAACGCATGAGGTGTATATGGCAGCCACTATTAGTGGCGACTTCCCTATGTATTCCCAGCACCCCGGAATGGATGGGCCGATACCTGCCTCGTTTACTTTTTCTAAAAATCCGCTGCTTGTTTTAAACGCGGATGTCAAAGAAGTGGGAAAGTGATCAGGAAAAGGGAAGATATTTGGAAGGGTACGGTGAATTATTATGAGAAATTTGCTGATTATGTGCAAGTAGTGAAAGTAAAAGGAAACGCCGTCACCAGCCTTTCAGGCAAAGTGGAATTTATGGTGGTCAATGCAAAAAGCGCCTTGCCTCCGGCAGGTGTAGATTTTTCTGTTAGCTTCGGCAAATAGAATATATTCTTTCGCAACAAATTTCTTCCTTCCTATAATGATAGTTTTACTTCAACGACTTTGAGGAGGAAATTAACCGGGAGAGAAATGGAAAAAAACGCCTGCAATCGCATAAAACAACAGCGCAGCAATACCTTGCTTTTTGTACTTTTATGGCAAGTAATGAATGGTATGGGTACTGTATATGCAGAAATAGAATTAATAAATGCAGGCGATCTCGAAATGGCGAGACGGGAGTTAATGGACTCCGATGAAGTAAAACGAATGCCTGTAACCATGCTGGTTGACAGCGGCGCTTATAATTTGTGTATCAATGAAACTATACAAGAACAATTAGATCTGCCCTTTATAGAAAAGCGAAAAGCCCAGTTGGCAAATGGTCATGTAGAAGAGTATGATATAGTAGGGCCGGTAGTCGTAAAATTTAAGAACCGGCGAACAGTCTGCAATGCAATGGTATTGCAGGGAGACAGTGAGCCGCTCCTTGGCTCCATCCCTCTCGAAGATATGGATGTTCTGATCCATTCCCTGC
>JAUZOA010000185.1 GCA_030706685.1 Bacteroidota bacterium | reverse complement strand
GTCTTTTGCTGGAGGCTTTGATCGTCGCCACGTTGAATTCCGTTGCATTGATGATTTTAGGCGTGGAATATGCTATCCTGCTGGGTGTGCTTGGCGCGATACTGAATGTGTTGCCTTTTATAGGAGGAATTATAGCGGTTTTATTGCCTTTAACTATTGCCACCATTACGAAAGACGGCTTTGGAACACAACTTGGGATAATTATCTGCTACCTGGTCATACAGTTTATTGACAACCATTTCCTGGTACCCTATATCGTATCCTCGAAAGTAAAGATCAATGCACTAATCTCACTCATTATAGTTTTATTAGGCGGAGCGGTTTGGGGAATTCCCGGCATGTTTTTGTCCATACCTTTTATCGGCGTTCTCAAAATCATATTCGACAAGATACCGGAATTAAAACCCTGGGGTAAATTACTGGGGGATGAAGTACCTACCCGGCATAAAGGACAGATATGGGGTTTGAGGAAGAAGGTTTTACGGTGAATCGTTTAAGGGTTTAAGGGTTCTTTAAAGCAGTGTTTACTTTAAAGAAATGAGACGACCCGCTGTAATAACTCTTAAACCCTTAAACGCTTTAAACCATTAAACGTTTATTTTATCGAATCATACACATCATTCCACTTCTTCTCCTCTGCTGTATATTTCGCGAGATTGGCAGGATTCCCTTTCGATTTATTTTTATTATAGGTAGCGATATCGGCGAGATAGCCGGAAACTTTTTTATACTGTTGTTTATCTACCCCACTCAGCGGTGTTGGCTTCTTGCCTAATATCTCCGCTGCTTTTTCATAAGGCTCCCTGGCTGCGTTGAAGGCAACGCCATATTCCTGGTCCAGCGCGTCTCTTTTGGCGACATCTTCTTTGGAAGACGGGGTACCGGGTTTTGTACGGGCCTTCATCTCGGCGACATGTTTATCTCTTGCCTCACTGATCTTGATGGATTTATTGATAAAGTGATCGGCGGTATAAATAAAAGGCGTTTCATCACCGGGTTTTAGCCCGGCAGCTTTACTGAAAGCATTGACCATTTTTGTTTCCAGTTCAGCGGCATTGGCAGGCGGCACGGCGCCTTCCTTACGTGAATCGAGTGTATCGTAAATGATCTCCCCGAGTAACAATATAGCTTTCTGGTTAGTCGGATCAGCGGCGATCGTCTCTTCCAGCGCTTTTACTTTTTTATTAAAATCTTCTTCGAGCCCTACCGCGAAATCTACTTTATCATAGGTGAAGTAATCGTTTTTCGGGTATAATTCTTTTCCGAGGGCCTTGTATTTTTCAAAATTGGCCATATCCTTTTTGCCATAATAATAACCAACCAGGAAACGATAGATACCTTCAAAGCCCTGCCCGTTGGCTTTCAGGTCGGCCATGCGGGTATAATATTTCGCGGCATCGTCTTTGAGCCCCGCGCTTTCACAGGTAAGACCCGCCAGCAGCAGGCTATTGGTATCAGCAGGAACAGAAATGATCTTTTTCGAGATCAGCAAATCGGAATATTCTACTACTTTCTTGAATTTATCGGAAGCGGGTTTCCAGTTTTTAGCTTCATAATCTTTGTAACCGGAAGAAAACAGTCCTGAGTAAATATTGATCGGGCCATTTTGATAAACAGGGTCGCTCAACAGCGGAAGCGTGGGCTCCATTTCCTGGTATTTTTTAAAGGCGGCTTCGGCATCTGCTAATAATTGATCACCGGCAGGTGTGTTTTTATTCGTGGCATCTATCGCCAGGCCGGCATAGATGGTCGCTTTGAGAATATAAGCATCGGATTTGGATGCGAATTTTGTATTCGTCATTCCTTTGTCCACATCCTCCTTGGCCTTTTTAAGTTGCTGAAGTATTACCTCATTTTTGATGGTTTCATAATTCTGGGCCTGTACGGTAAAAAATAATACAAGACCTGTAAGCAATAAAAGAAATTGTTTCATGACTGTTTTTTATTTTTTGGCAAGTTTGTCGCGGCGATTTAAAGATATTAAACAATTATTATCCTCCACTATTCTCAGATGATGTTTCACCGGTATCCGTTGCATTCTCATCCGTAGGCCCGGGGATGGCGCCGCCATTGTTGCCATTGTTCCCATTCCCGTTTTCCCCTTCATGCTGGTCATCCAGGCGGGTGATAGCGGCGATTTCATCGCCTTCATCAAGGCGAATCAGCTTTACGCCCTGTGTGGCCCTGCCCTGTTCGCTGATATCGGATACTTTCATGCGTATGGTGACACCGCTTTTGCAGGTGATCATCAGGTCTTCTTTTTCTATTACACCAAGTATGCCTACCAGTTTGCCGGTCTTTTCCGTGACGTTGATGGTCTTTACCCCCTTACCTCCCCGGTTGGTATACCTGTATTCATCCACCGCGGTCCTTTTGCCATATCCTTTTTCACTAACGACCAATACTGTTCTGGATGCGTCCGTCTCAGGGTTTACACAGATCATGCCAACTACTTCGTCGCCATTATCCTCCACTTCAATCCCTGCTACCCCAATAGCGCCCCTGCCGGTAGCCCTTACTTTTTCTTCAGAGAAACGAATGGCTCTTCCGCTCTTCACGGCCATCATGATCTCGCATTTTCCATCGGTCATTTTTGCTTCCAGCAATTCATCACCTTCATTAATCGTGATCGCGATAACGCCGCTTTGTCTCGGGCGGCTGAAATCGATGAGCTCTGTTTTTTTGATAATGCCTTTTTTGGTGCAAAGAACAATATTGTGCGATTTGACGAACTCTTCATCTTTCAGGTCCTTCACATCAATTACCGTTCTTATTTTATCATCCTGCGGCAATTGTATCAGGTTTTGAATGGCTCTTCCTTTGCCCGTCTTCTCCCCTTCCGGAATTTCATACACATTCATCCAGTAGCATCTTCCTTTTTCAGTAAAAAATAAAAGCGTGTGATGCGTGGAAGCTACAAAGAGGTGTTCGATATAATCTTCTTCCCGGGTTCTTCCCCCGATCACGCCGCGACCGCCTCTTCTCTGGGAGCGGTATTCGGCGGAAGAAGTTCTTTTTATATACCCGAAATGTGAAATGGTAATGACCACATCTTCTTCTTTGATCAGGTCCTTGATCTTTACTTCATCATCCAGGTAAGTGATTTCTGTTTTTCTTGTATCCCCGAATTTTTCCTTGATCTCGAACAATTCCTTTTTGATCACATCGAAGCGCAGGGATTCATTGGCCAAAAGATCCTTCAAATGACCGATCAGTTTCATCAGCTCGTCATACTCTTCTTTTATCTTTTCTCTTTCCATGCCGGTGAGGCGCTGCAAACGAAGTTCCAGTATGGCTTTTGCCTGGATTTCATCAAGCCCCCAACCCGCGTTGATCAAATTGTCTTTAGCGATATCGGGTGTAGCGGAAGCGCGGATCATGGCGATCACTTCATCGAGATGATCCAGGGCGATAAGATAACCCTGTAATATATGCGCTCTTTTCTCCGCTTCTCTTAATTCAAATTGTGTACGGCGAACAACGACTTCATGACGGAATTCCACGAATTCATGAATCATTTCTTTCAGGTTCAGCGTCTTTGGTCTTCCTTTGACGATCGCCACATTGTTGATGCCGTAAGAAGTTTGCAGTTCTGTCAGTTTGTACAGTTGGTTGATGATGATATTGGCTACGCCATCTCTTTTCAGGTCAATGACGAGCCTTGTACCTTCTTTGTTGTTGGATTCATTATTTACATGCGCTACACCTTCAATTATTTTTTCATTGACCAGTTCCCCGATACGGTTGATCAGCGCGTCACGGTTTACCTGGTAAGGCGTTTCGGTAATGATAATCTGTTCGCGACCGCTGGGTTTTGCGTCCACATGCAGTTTTCCACGTACTACGGCGCGCCCGCGGCCAAAGTGCATAGCAGCCTTCACCCCTTCCATGCCATAAATGATACCGCCGGTAGGAAAATCGGGAGCTTTTACATGCTGCATCAATTCATCAATCGTGATCTCCCTGTTATCAATAAAGGCTATACAGCCATCAATGACTTCTGTAAGATTATGCGGCATCATGTTGGTAGCCATACCTACGGCAATACCGCTTGATCCGTTGACCAGTAACTGGGGTATCCGGGTTGGAAGAATAGTGGGCTCTTTTTCAGAGTCATCAAAATTGAGCTGGAAGTCGACGGTGTCTTTATCGAGGTCATCAAGCATATGCTCAGCCAGTCTTTCCAATCTTACTTCCGTGTACCGCATGGCTGCGGGGCCGTCACCATCCTGGTTACCAAAATTTCCCTGCCCGTCGATCATGGTGTATCGC
>JAUZOA010000184.1 GCA_030706685.1 Bacteroidota bacterium | reverse complement strand
TGGACAAAGGCGTTTTGAATTTTGGTTCTGTGGCCACAGAGGGCCTCAGAGTTAATGAGAGCCACAGAGAAGCCATTTTGCGTGAAATCTTTTTATTATTTCCCGCAAAGCGCGCAAAGTTAATGCAGCGACCAAAAGAGAGTCTGATGCTTTGCGTCCTTTGCTCCTTGGCGTTCTCTGCGTGAAACCTCTTTATTATTTCCCGCAAAGCGCGCAAAGAATGCAGCGACGCAAAGGGAGTCTTAAACTTTGCGTTCTTTGCTCCTCTGCGTTCTCCGCGCGAAACCTTTTTATTACAACTCATATTTCCCGCAAAGCGCGCAAAGAATGCAGCGCAAAGAGAGTCTTAAACTTTGCGTCCTTTGCTCCTTGGCGTTCTCTGCGTGAAACCTCTTTATTATTTCACGCAAAGCGCAAAAAGTTAATGCAGCGACGCAAAAGAGCAATGTTCGTTGCGCCGGGCCGCTACGAGCGCTGCCGGAAACCAAACTGACACATAACCACTTTATCTAAATTTTCAGTAATTATTGAAAATAATGTAAATTTGCGTAGTTAAAGTTTTGCTGTTCGGCTGGCAGGGCTAAAGCCCGGGATGATGGACTTTAGGTTATAACTCCAGCCTACACTGTTTAAAAAGAAGGATATGAAAGTCGTAATCGTCGGGGGTGGTTTTGGCGGATTAAAATTAGCCCGTAAGCTCAATAATAAACCCGGTTTCGAAGTGACCCTGGTGGACAGGTTCAATTATCACCAGTTCCAGCCTTTGTTTTACCAGGTGGCTACCGCCGGTCTCGATGCCAGCAATATTTCATTTCCCCTGCGAAAGGTGTTTCAGAAAAGTAAAAATGTGCGTATACGACTGGCCGAATTAAGAGAAGTAGTTCCGGCCGCCAACAAGATCATTACCGACGCGGAAGAAATTCCCTACGATGCATTAGTATTAGCTACCGGCGCGGATACCAACTTTTTCGGTAACGCGAAACTTTCTGAACTGGCATTCCCGATGAAATCCACTGTAGAAGCACTGCAATTACGTTACCGCTTATTGCAAAATCTCGAAGAATCATTAACCATAAAAGATGAGGCTGAATTGCAACGGCGCATGAATATAGTGGTGGTAGGGGGCGGGCCAACGGGAGTGGAAGTGTCCGGGGCATTAGCGGAAATGAAGAAATATATTTTGCCCAAGGAATATCCCGAATTGGATTTTTCAAAGATGAATATTTACCTGCTGGAAGGAGGCGGCAAGACCCTCGCCGTCATGAGCGATAAATCCGCCAGGCAATCACAAAAATATCTTGGTAAACTCGGCGTAAAAGTAATGACCAATACCGTAGTAAAAGATTACGACGGAAAGAAGGTGACCCTGCAAAATGGCGGCTCGATTGACACGAACACCGTGATATGGGCCGCCGGCATCAAAGGAAATGTACCCGAAGGAATTGACAAGGACTTAATGGCGCGGGGCAACCGGATCAAGACAGACAGGCAATGCCGGGTGCAGGGATACAATAATATATATGCGATCGGGGACCTCGCTTATATGGAGACGCCGAAATATCCTCATGGCCATCCACAGGTAGCGCCCGTAGCCATGCAGCAGGCTGTATTACTGGCGGGCAACTTAAAGCGAATTGAGAGGAAATCAACCCAATTTTTTGATTTTGAATATCATGATAAAGGATCCATGGCGACCGTGGGACGGAACCTGGCAGTGGTGGACGTTCCAACCCCGAAGGCTTTCGGGGCCAGGCTTCATTTCGGAGGTTTTTTTGCCTGGATGATCTGGATGGGCTTGCACCTGATGCTGATACTGGGTGTAAAAAATCGTTTCTTCGTATTTGTGAACTGGCTCTACAATTATGTGACGTACGATCAGAACCTGCGTCTTATCTTTAAAGAATTTTACAGGCCTAAAAGAATTAATTAAAAAAACTGATGAAGAGAATTAGTATCCGCACCACTGTCTGCAGTTTGGTTTGCTTTTTATTTTTGATCCATAGTACCAGGGTTTCGGCGCAAGGTGGCAGAACACAATATCCCGGGTTCCTGACCAACCATACCTATTTTGAGATCAATGTAGGTTATATCAACTACGCTTTTTCCAATGCGCATTTGACGGCGGGTCACAGCGCCGGGTCGGTCTATGTGCCGCACGCGGCCGTGCGCCTCGTTCTCTATGGTTACCAGTTCAACAAATTCCTGTCCGCGCAGATCAGCTATATGCGGCCTGTTCTCTGGATACAGTATAAAAATGTGGATGGAGACCATGACGCTCATTCCGTAACGATGAATATAACCGGGGTAACGCTGAAATCATTTTTGCTGAACAGGAAAAAATTGTCGCTATACATAGAAGCGGGCGGGGGACATGTCACCCGCACAGGCTTTGATATCAATAATTCTGTTGTGCTGAAAGATTTAAGCTATATCACTTTTCTTGGGGGAGCGGGTTTGAATTATTCGTTGAATGATAAATGGAGTTTGATCGGCAGCACCGCCTGGTCGCCGGCCAGTTCCAAACAAGGACAACCGGCTACTGTATTCGCGGCCGCGGGTATCCGGTATAATGTACATCGCTTATCGGCCGCGACAGTGGAAGAAAACAAGAATAGCCCTTATTTCCGTTTCCCTAACCTGTTGCAGGTAGGTTATACAAGCAATGTTCTCGGTTACGGCGTCAATAATGTCGCTTCGAATAAAGTGTTCCCGGTGTTCTGGGGTGGCGATGTACAGGTGGGCAAAGGTTATTCGATCTATTACCAGCGTAATTTCTTTCATGGGCGCAAACTTTTTTCCATTGATCTCGGAGCCAGTATCTCGTACTGGAAAAGCAATGTGCAGAATACCGGTTTTTATACCTTATCGCTGTTTCCCGTATTCCGGTTTTCCTTCCTTCACCTGAAAACGACGGACCTGTATTTCAATTATTCAGTAGCGGGGCCAAGTTATATCTCAAAAGTGAAGATTGACGATACGCCGACCGGCAAGCATTTTACTTTCCAGGACCTGATGGGTATCGGGATCTTTACCGGCAAGCACCGGAACCTGAACGCGGAGATCAGGATCGCGCATTATTCCAATGGGGATCTTTTCCCGGAAAATAATGGTGTGAAAGTGCCGCTTAGTCTTAATGTGGGGTATGCGTTCTGATAAATTTCAATTGTTATTCCCACCAAGGCGCTAAGGACACAAAGGCTTTTTAGTAGTGCCCTGTTTTCAAGTCAAGCCCCTATTTGAATTTTGAACCACATAGGCACATAGACACATAGGAATACACACATAGGGTTATACATAAGTAATTTCTATGTGAAATTCTATGTGTCTATGTGCCTATGTGGTTCAAAAATGGCAATTGTTTTTATCCCGAAGAACCGGGACAAGTTGTGGTAAGAAAATTAAACCCGGGCATTACCGGTTTTTCTATCTCACCCGGTTAATCACCCTGTCCTTTTATGACGCATCATTGTCCCTTTTCGTCCGTTAAAATCATTCTACCTTTGATATCCCCGGAGAATTTATCCGTGTTCTGATCAATAACAAGATAAAATTTTTAAAATATGAATACGCCTGCAACGATTTTAAAGATTTCTGTACTTGGCTGCATAGCCTTCCTTACTATTCAAGGCAGCTTTCCGACAACAATGCACAAGCGCCCGGCTAAACCTGCGGAGGAATACGTGTGTCTTCCCTGTGGCCAGGAATGTGATAATAAAGTATATAATGAACCGGGTACATGCGCCAGTTGCAATATGCCCCTGGTTAAAAAATCGACCGTGAATATTAAAAACATTCAACCGTCGGAAATATGCAGCTATGTGAGTAAACATCCCCATGTTGTTTTATTGGATGTACGTACGAAGGAAGAGTTTGAAGGAAAGGCTGATCCTGATTACGGGACTTTAAAAAATGCTATTAATATACCCCTGAGAGAATTACAAGGGAGGCTTTCCACGATAGATTCCCTGAAAGGAAAAGAGATCATCGTCTATTGCTCACATAGTCACCGGAGCCCGCAGGCGACTTACCTGCTTATGCAAAATGGATTTACTAACGTAACGAATATGTCGGGCGGAATGAGTGTCATGAATGACAACTCGTGCAAGAAGCCTGCATCGCCTGTTAAAGCGAAACCGGCAGCACCGCCTTTTCCCAGTGCCGTTGAAAGGCAGCTTATCTTTATTGAGAACAGTATTTTGAATGCCGCTGATGCAATGCCTGACAATAAATTCGATTTTAGTCCTGAAAGTCTCGATATCAAAGGCGGCACCTTCAAAGGTGTCAGGACCTTCGCGGGGCAGGTAAAGCACCTGGCCACCGACAATTATGATATCTGGAGCGCGATTACCAATGATCCGCTTCCGCCCGGTATCGTAGATGTAAATGGCCCGGAGAATATAAAAACCAAGGCGGATA
>JAUZOA010000183.1 GCA_030706685.1 Bacteroidota bacterium | reverse complement strand
GGATGGGCGCGGATATCCGTTATGGGATTGCAACGAAAGTTGACTTTTCTTCTCAACCCTATAAAGTGCAGATAGATGAAGAAAAATGGATAGAAGCGGATGCTGTTATTATTGCTACCGGCGCTTCGGCAAAATGGCTTGGCCTGGAAAGTGAGCAAAAGCTGAATGGTTATGGAGTGAGCGCTTGCGCGGTATGTGATGGTTTTTTCTTCCGTGGAAAAGAAGTAGCCATTGTTGGCGCGGGCGATACCGCTGCTGAAGAAGCTTTATATCTTTCAAAACTCTGTGTCACGGTTCATATGTTAATCCGCAGAGATGCTATGCGGGCCAGTAAGGTAATGCAGGAAAGAGTTCTTAAGGCTCCCAATATAAAAGTCTATTGGAATACAGATACGGAAGAAATCATGGGTGACACCAATGTAAGAGCCGTACGAATTAAGAATAATAAGACAGGCGTTACGCAGGAGATCCCGGTAAGCGGTTTCTTTGTCGCGATTGGCCATCAACCCAACTCGGATATCTTCAAAGGCTGGCTGGATATGGATGAAGCTGGTTATATCAAAACTATCCCGGGCACTTCCAGGACAAACGTAGAAGGTGTATTTGCCTCAGGGGATGTCCAGGATAAGGTCTATCGCCAGGCAGTCACTGCTGCGGGAACCGGGTGTATGGCAGCGCTGGATGCAGAACGTTATCTTAGTGCAAAGGGAATTCATTAATATTTCGTTTAAGGGTTTAACGTTTAATGTTCCTCAATTTTGAAGCTGTCAATATTTGTAAGAAATTTTTTGCTTAAAGAACCCTTTAACCCTCAAATGTTTTGAACCTTTAAACGATCACCTGCATGTCCGACTTACTCACCATCTCTCTCAACAATGTCCGTTTCAGGGCTTATCATGGTTTGCATCCCGAGGAAAGACAAAAGGGGAATGATTTTGTAGTGAATATGCAGGTGAATTATGTGCCTCAAAACGGAACCATTCTCTCTATCGATGACACGGTTGATTATGCGGTTTTGTTCGAGATTATCAATGCCACCATGCAAAAGCCCGTTGACTTATTGGAAACACTGGCACAAACTATTGCGAATAACGTTCAACAGCAATTCCCGCAGGTCAGGGGAATAACAGTGGCTGTAGAAAAACTGAACCCGCCGATTGATAAATTTTCGGGAACAGTGGGAGTGAAGTACTCGAAACAATATTAGACTCTTTTTCATACATTGGCAGTATGAAAAAGATTTTCCTTCTCCTTTTCGTCTTTTCCCGTTTTACCTCTTCCGGGCAAGCCGGCTCTGAAATCTATCTGTTCGATATGAAAGTTTCCGATGGACAGGTAGTTCTTTCAAATGGAAAGAATATTACCCGTCATAAAGGCTACGATAACCAGCCGTCCTTTCATCCTTCTGAACCTGTTATTTATTATTCTTCTTTCAATGACAGCGGCCGCAGTGATATAAAATATTACGATTATGAAAAGAAGGAAACAAAGAATCTTACCCTCACCCATGAACGGGAATACTCACCGATAGTAACGCCCGACAGGCAGTTCATTTCCTGTATCCTTCAAAGAGATAACGGGGTGCAGGACCTGGTCAAATATCCTATTCATGGCGGTAAACCGGGATTATTAATTTTTCATCTTAAAGTCGGATACCATGCCTGGGCGGGAGAGAATAAACTGTTGTTATTTGTTTTGGATGACAGCGTTCACAATTCTCTTCATTACTATTACCTGGATAAAAATACGGATACCGTCATTGCTGAAAATATCGGCCGCTGCCTGCAGAAAGTGCCTGCACAAAATGCGATGAGTTTTGTTCAGAAGATATCCGATAAGCTTTCCGTTATAAAAAAGTTTGACATGAGCACAGGTGTCATCAGTACCATTATCGCGACTTTACCGGGGCAGGATCAATTCACCTGGTTGCAGAATGGCCAGTTGATGACGAGTGACGGGGCGAAGTTTTTTGTTTGTCCTGACAAATTGGATACAAGCTGGCAGCCTGTTATCGTGGAAGGTGATACAACCATGCTGAAAGGCGTCACAAGATTAGCGGTTAATGCGGATAATACAAAGTTGGCGGTGGTGGTAAGTGAGTAAGGATCGTTTAAGGTTTGTTTCCTCTTTAGAGAACAATCTTTCACCCGGCATAATAATTTTACCGGTATCTTTCATATTCATGCAAAATAACCTGGCTGGTTTGTAGATTGTGATAGCGCCGTCTTACGCCTGCTTCGATAGTTTTTATAACCAGCCGTTATAAAATTTATTTGCCAAAAACATAATAAAACGATATTCTGTACACTAAATCATGATCACTATTAGAAGCGGACAATTGAGTTGCATAATGGGTATACCATATATTAGGCATAAAATGAACATTCCGGGCTGGCATAAAATCTAAGCCGGCAACCAGGAATGTTTGTTTATACGTTTGATCACCTGTAGGAATAGTATCTGCCCTGTAGGAATTGTCGTTGTACTGGCTGGTATTACCTGCATACTTATAGTAGATATTATTGTCAATTTTATTATTGGGGTTAAAGGCATCGAAACGGGCAATGAATCTCAGCTTAGCCTTAATGATATCAGCATGAACATAAAAGGAAATACCTTTTGCAGCAATACTTAATGTATCCACACCGCCGGTAATTTTAGTAGCGAAATTATCTTTTTTGAGATTGTTGATAAAGAATTCAAGTCCCACGGTAAACCCGCTGCCGGGATCAATTCCCTTGTCAGTAGCAGCGCTGTTAAAGGCAATATATCCTTTCCACATCTGCCGTGAATGATGCCATGTTGTGGTCCACTTTAACCTTTCATAGTCACCGTAAGCATCAAGAATCAATTTTTTATGAAAAAAATAAGCGTAAACATCTCCGTAAAACCATTTGAAATTATCAGCTTCAGGCATCGCCCCGCTTCCATTGGCCACCATCAGGTTATACCCGACGTTTTTGGCAGAAGGATCAAAAACGCCTTGCAGGCTAGCTCCCAAATCATAAGAGGGGGTTCGTCGTATATCCGAAATGGTTCTTTCTATTGATCTGTAATTCCATATTTTTTCCGATAGTAAAGGATAGGCGGGCGTAGCGATTTGGCCTGCTACCAGGTCGGTTCCTTTCCAAATGTTCTTCCAGCGAATATTCATCAGTTTGATGTAAAATGTCAGTTTATGATTAAGCAACTCATCGCCACTGGCAACAGCAGCGGAAGGGGGATTACCTGCCGGGAAATTATCTTCCGCAGCTAATAAAAGTTCTGCTGAAAATTTTTTGCTGATATTATAATCATATCCAAAATAAATCCGGCGGAATTGGAAAGTAGTCCTGGCTTCAGGGATCCCCGTATATTGACTACTGCCTCCGCGATTTAGCGAGTCCTTATGCGATTTAAATGCAAAATCGCCGAACGCGTATCCCCATATTCTGCCCGAATTGGGGCTGCCTGCTTTGAAAGCGGAATCGTTATTCCATGTGTATTGAGCTGCTGACGTATTACAAAAAACAAGGTAGAATATGATTAGGATAACTATTGCCCGGCTGTATTGTGTCTGATTGATTATAAGCATTTAAAAGAGAAGCAGATTAATTTGGGTGAAACAGGTAACAATTATATAACAATTATATAATACGCCAAAAACAATGTTTTTAAAATAAAATTATTATGAAAATGACAGAGACAAGCAGCAGCTTCTGAATTTGAGAAAGAGAAGGGATGAAGGGTTGTATCATTTCATGAATCCGTGCTTTTGTATTGGATAGAAGCAACCGGTAACCCGGATTTACCGGACAGAATCGTTGTTGAAAGAGGCTTTATCTGTAATAGCCAATACTTAATCCTGCGGGCACTGCCAGGTAAGTTTAAACCAATCGTACGATTTTGACCTTTGATATTTTCTTGTAACTACAAAACCATACTGGTACCGGGTTCCCGGGTTCGCTCTTCCCGGTAGTCCTTGGCGATAACTGCTTTAGCGGCGACCGATGAAACAAATCTACTATCAACTCCCGCCAGGTTTTTTGAAAATGTGACGGAGTCCTCCAAAAGTTGGGACGGAATACGACAAAACCCGGGACGAATGTCCATTTCTCCCCGAATTTTCTTATTTGCCTCTTTCCCGAATTTACCTCTTTGCTGTCTCAATGCTGCCTCTTTGCTACCTCAATGCTGCCTCGACGAAGCCTCGAATTTCGAGGCTCCATCGAGGCTCCATCGAGGCTTCATCAAGGCAAAGTTGAGGCTTTATCGAGGCTTTATCGAGGCTTCAGAATTTCCGGATAATGATCGGTTTCAAGGTGTAAGGGTTAGCCGGGTTGGCCCTGCGGACGCGAGGCTTGACGATTAGCCACCGGGAAATGATCGAAATTGATTGACCCGGAATGACCTGGTACATCCTCATTGCTGCCTCTTTGCCTCCTCGAT
>JAUZOA010000182.1 GCA_030706685.1 Bacteroidota bacterium | reverse complement strand
TTATCAATAAAGGAAATGGCGCCGTGCTGTCAAAAGACGATGGCGGCAATTATCACATCGTTACAAAATACGATGTATTGCAGGCTTTGGGCAAGTAAAGCACAATAACGACACCCTTGATCCTGCTCAAGCACTCTACCGTTTGCGTAAGCCATTTTTCGTAGAACTACGGTTTTTCCCTCGTTATAACCGCAGCTTCACTCCCGATTCTTTACGATAACTGCTGCTAAATTTGTCGTAAAAAAGTTCAGCAATTTTGCTCTATTTTATTAAGACTCTGCCAATTATTTTTGTTCCGGAAGTTGATTGATAAATTCAATCTGTTTAAAATCCAATATCAAAAAAACCAAAACGTCCAGATCCTTAAAAAACCAAACGTCCAAGCATCCCGTAAAAAACTGATTAGCCAAATCCTTAGAAAAACCAAACCGAAATCCAGTATCAATCAACTTCTTCCTTTTAAAACCGTTTTTAAGTCCTATATCTAAAAAGAGTAAACCGAAAGGCGCTCTTCGAAAAACCACCGGGTCCTTAGAAAAACCATAACCGTCCAACAAAGAATTTGAAACCGGATCCTTAAAGAAAAGCGAACCAATCCTAAAGAAAAACCGAGACCACAATCCTGTTGAAAAACCGTCCAATTTCCTTGAAACCATCATTAGTCACCGTGTCCAAATCCATGAAAAAGAATTAACATCCGGAGCCCTCCTGCTAAACAAACTTTAGCAGGAGGCGCGGTGATGAAAAGTTTCTCCTCCCCTTCTTTTTTTCCAACTCTTTATTATCAGTTTATAACTTGCAGTGAGAATTAATCATTATTAATAAATAATTAGTGTAAAATTCCTGCATGCCCTCCTTTACAGATCAGACCGGTCACACCATTTCACTTGATAAAGCTCCCCGCCGCATTATATCGCTGGTTCCATCCCAGACAGAATTACTATATGACCTCGGCCTGGAGAAAGAAGTCGTTGGTATCACTAAATTTTGTGTACATCCCCGGGAGTGGTTTCGTCATAAAACAAGCGTAGGCGGCACCAAACAAGTAAAGACGGATACCATTCACCGGTTGCAGCCAGACCTCATCATTGCCAATAAAGAAGAAAATGTAAAAGAACAAGTGGAAGAGCTGGCCCGTCATTATCCTGTGTGGGTAAGCGATGTAAATAATCTGGCAGATGCCTATGCTATGATAGAACAGGTGGGATCAATGACAGGAAAAAAAGAAGCCGCAGAAACAGTAATCAACCGTATTAAAATAAATTTTTCCGGGCTCCCGGCTGATCACTCACCGCTCACCACGGCCTACCTCATCTGGCAAAACCCTTATATGGCTGCCGGTGGTGATACATTTATCAATTCCATGCTGCAGGCAGCCGGCTTTAAAAATATATTCTCCGCCCAAACACGATACCCGGAAATAACCATACCCGGTTTGCTCATTGCCAATTGCCAATTGTTATTTCTCTCATCAGAGCCCTTTCCATTTAAACAAAAGCATATTGATAAATTACAACCTCTTTTACCCAACACTAAAATTTTATTGGTAGATGGAGAAATGTTCAGTTGGTACGGCAGCCGTTTGCTAAAAGCACCGGATTATTTCGTTAAACTTCATGAACAGGTAAATTATTAATTAATGATTATTGGCTCAGAATTCCCGGCTCACCGCTCACTACTCATAACTCACAACCATAACTTTTTGTATCTTACCTGTCATGAGTTTTCCTGAAAACTATAATAAGCCCGACCCTCCCGGAAGCAACAAGCCTTCGCGAAAAAAACCGATGTTCCCGGTCAGCAAATCATTGCGTTCGTACCTGAAACACCAGGGTCGTGAAGTAAAACTGCCGGTTTCTTATAATGACCTTCTGCATTACACTTTCTCATTACCCATCAAAGACAAGAATGATAAGGATACCCTATGGGAAAAAACGATCTATGATAAGCGTGAATGGGATTTTATCCGGGAAGGCCTGGTAAAGATCTACGCCAGCCTCAAAACCGAAGGCGATCTCAGCTATGTCAGTCACCTCGATGTAGCAAGAGTTGATTATTGCACTTTTGGCAACTCCAATCCCTTTCGTATCCGCATCGTCAATAAATTCAATGACAATTACGATCACTACTATATTAAGATCGCCGATGCTTCCCGTATCTATGGATTGGAACTGGAACATATTCTCTCCCCCAACCGCATGACTTTTCTGACCTGTGATAATTCACTGGTAGAAGAGCATATCCCGGGTATCCCGGGTGATATTTTCATTCAGCAACTGATGAATGACCCGGTGACAAATAAAATACGCGTGGCAAAAGAATTTGTCAAATTCAATGAACGATGTTTTGTACGCTTACTGGGAGATATGCGCAGCTACAATTTCGTCGTTGATATTACGCCGGATATTGAAGACTACCAATACCGTATCCGGGCCATTGATTTTGACCAGCAATCCTACGAAGGCCGCAGGAATTTGTACCTGCCCCAGTTCTTCAAAGAGAATTATTCCTACGTGGATCTTTCACTCAGGCATCTCAACAAAGAATCCATCGCACAATACCAGGCAGAAGAAAGAACTATGATCACATTCCGGCTGGCTACATCCCGTTACCGGATTAAAGAACTGCTCGATGTCATGTCAACCGATACTATTTCTACTGAAGAAAAGACAAGCCAGTTAAAAGCCCAGCTCAATGAGTATTTTCAAACCAATGTTTTTGATAAATGCCGGTCCATGGGCCAGTTGGTGAAACGGCACTTGAAACAGACCCTGCAAAAAAACCTCGTCATGGTGCAGAAGAACCTGGGAAAGGCGAGCGATTAGAGTAACTATTTATTCGCAGGTAAAATTTATCTGTCAAATTTACTTTTCCCGGACCCTCTCTTCACATTCGGGCCAAAAAAGTTTGATAAAGATCAGGGGAAAAAGCTTGTATTATCTTATAAAGCTTAGCTGACATTGCGTACATTTGCACCACAAAAAAATAGCCTCTATGCCTTCAAAAAAAATTACTGATCTCCTCGGCGATAAAGCCGATTATTTGTTGAATCATCAATCCAAAACTATTTCCAAAGACCAGTTGCATCTTCCCGGTCCCGATTTTGTTGACCGCATCTGGACAAACAGTGACCGTAACCCGCAGGTACTCCGCAATCTTCAATATATGTATGACAACGGAAGATTAGGCAAGACCGGCTATTTATCCATCCTCCCGGTTGACCAGGGCATTGAACATAGCGGCGGAGCTTCTTTCGCCAAGAATCCTATTTATTTTGATCCGGAGAATATCGTTAAGCTGGCTATCGAAGGTGGCTGCAATGCCGTTGCTACTACTTTTGGCGGCTTAGGATTTCTTTCGAGAAAGTATGCGCATAAGATTCCTTTTATTGTTAAGATCAACCATAACGAGTTCCTCACCTATCCCAATAAATTTGACCAGATCATGTTTGCATCGGTAAAAGCAAGCTGGGATCTCGGTGCCGCTGCCGTTGGCGCCACGATTTATTTTGGCAGTGATGAATCTACCCGGCAGATACAGGAAGTGAGTAAGGCCTTCGAAATGGCCCATGAGATGGGAATGGCTACCATTCTCTGGTGTTATTTAAGAAACCCCGCATTTAAAACCAAAGAAAAGGATTATCATGTATCGGCTGATCTGACCGGGCAGGCCAACCATCTGGGCGTAACCATTGAAGCGGATATCATCAAGCAAAAACTGCCGGAAAACAATGGCGGTTATTTGGCGCTGAACACTAAAGAATCCGCGTATGGCAAAAATGATAAACGCATTTATGAAGAACTGACTACCGATCACCCGATAGATCTTTGTCGTTACCAGGTCGCCAATTGTTATATGGGGCGTGCGGGATTGATCAATTCAGGAGGCGCATCTTCCGGCGCAAGCGACATGGCAGAAGCAGTGGTTACTGCTGTCGTTAACAAGAGAGCAGGTGGTATGGGCCTGATCTCCGGCCGTAAAGCATTCCAGAGACCCATGAAAGAGGGTGTGGGAATATTGAACGCGATACAGGATGTGTATTTGGATAAGGATATTACGATAGCCTAAGAATTGATTTCAGCGTACTTGCTTACCCCCGCCCCGGCATTGCGCCAGGGCGGTTTTTTGCCTTTAGGCCCGTACCATGTCTTTATAATGTCCCTATTCTTATCTGTGTCTTGTCCGGGTCATATTCGGGTCTTATCGGCCTTATATAGCTAATCGTTACCCAAATTTGCCGGCGGTGGTTTCAATAATAAAGTTTTACCTCTTGCTGGAGCGCGCTTAATTTTTCAGACATAATTATTCCGCAAGCAGTAATTGGTAAATTTGGGTAAGGATTAGCTTATATAGGGGGTATATAGGGAGATGACCCGAAGATGATCTGGAGTATACCCGAAGCATATCCAGTATAACTCCAGTATAATTCCAGTATAACTCCGGTATAACTTCAGTAT
>JAUZOA010000181.1 GCA_030706685.1 Bacteroidota bacterium | reverse complement strand
TCGATTCCCGGAAAAATATTTTTAATAGCGATTCCATCATCTCCGGCTGTATAATGTGTCCAATCAGCGGTGGCTAATAAAGTTTCCCCGTTCCCATTTTCTCCATACAATTTCCAATCGTTGAAATAAGTTTTACCGTCACTAGTAATGATATAGGATGATTTTCTTTTAATATCAAAACCCAGCGGATCTTCCTGGTTCGATGCTTCATAGACTAATTGGCCTTTTGGCCTGAGACGGGTATCAATTGTAATCCATTGTCCGTTCTTTTTGAAGTGCATGGGGCTTGACGACCGTTGAGAATAACAAATCGACGGAGTGTCTTTATTTATGTAGAATTTGGAATCAATCGTTCTTTTTTTAAAAAGTTCAACCGCATTGCTATTGGGACTGTATTCATCACCAAAATTTGCATCGGGATGGCGCAGGTAAGCCTTATTTTTTGCCATCCATAATTTTCCACGGTTTGTATATTTTCTTGTGAAGCTGGTAAAGTTATTTTTAATAACCGACATCTGGTGACGACCTTCCTGGGCGTGTAACGTAAGACCATTTAAAAGTGCGATCAATTCCACCAATAGAAATACAATTATGAAAGAACATTTCATTTGAATCGCGATCGTTTTGATAGGTAGACTGGCCAAATGAGAATAGGGTGATGTTTAATCGCAAAATAATTGGTCACTAAGAATTGGATTTCTGATTCAATTCAGAAAGAATTTGGAGAAGATGGAATTGGATTTTTATTTCCTCCGGATGTCATAAATCCTTTCGTGGCAGAAATAATTCATCACATAGGAAAAGTATCCATTAATTTTTAAAGGGACCGCTTTAATGCTATTGAGGCTATTTTTCCCCAATTAAAAACAACCGAAACTATTTATAATTCGGATGTAATGTCTTGTTCAGCTACCTTTGCTCCATTTTTTTCTGCCCATTTGTCAGCCTATGAGAAATTGTGCAACTATCAGGCCAGGGGACACACATCTATCGTGGAGGGGTTACTACCCGATATAAAGAGTACCGCCCCCGATTCCGGTGGGATTGTAGGAAATTGGTGATGGATTGGTGACGAGTACGGTTTTAACTTACATGCCTGGTATCAACATTGCCTCGTGGACTTCGATCGTCGCTTCAGGATGCCAGCCGGAAATATGTGGGTGATCCAAAAGCAAGTCCATCACTTCTTCCAAATCCTCGGCTTCGAGCAAAGAATAACCAGTGACATCCCTGGTGCTTGGCATGGAAGACCCATTGGGATCCAATCGTATTCCATTAACCAGCGGGGCTCCAAGATCGGCGAGTTTGCTGCCGACACGTTCAGCCCATGCTTTCCATTGGGCCATTCCTTCCGCCATTTCTTCCGGAGAACTACTTGCTGTTTGTTCCATTGCATCCACCGGGACGTGATAAATGATCAGGAATTTTTTGCCCGTTTTCATTGGCGCTTTCTTTGCTTTCCCCGGTGCTTTCTTTGCTTTCACAGGCGCCTTCTTTGCTTTTTGCGGCGCCTTCTTTGCCGCCTTCTTTGTTTTCTTTGGCGCGACCTTCTTCGCCACTTTTTTCGCTGCCCTGCCGGCTGATTTAGCCGCTGCCTTTCCTGCAGCTTTCTTTATCCGTTTTGCCATAATGGTTAATTTTAATCGTTAGACAATAAACAAGATGAATTCCATATTAAATGTAGCTATGATTTGGATTTATGCCAAAATTGTAAGAGGTCAAATCACTTTACACTAATCTGCGGCCGGGGTTTCGACTGAACTGCTGCCGGTTTCTGACGCCTGGTTTGTGCATTAACGGGTAATTGCAGAAAACAATGGCACAAAAAAAACGCAAATAAGAATCTTCCTGACAATAGCTTGCCAAAAGAACTCGTCACGAAGATTGATACTGATTATAAAATGAATATAATGATTCCAATTACATTTTTATACAAAAGGCCGCTTAATTTTAGAACCATCATCTCCCGGTTATCGCGGGTTTGACAGAAATATGTAACGGAAAGGCACTTACACCAAACTCAGGCCTTCCAATAAGCCAATACCTATATATACATGTGAATCAATGCATTTTGACGATTAAATCGTCAGAATCCGGTACGACAACCCAAGGAGTCCTTCTGTTCCAGGTGTGCCAATGAGATTGAACTTAACAGAACGGTTTGTCAATAGGAACTTTCTTACCTTAGTAAGTGAATTGTTGTAGTGATCAGACCGGCATACCGGGTCATTCTTCCAAAATCACAATAATTGCTTTAAGATGCAGCTCTCAGGCACGCATACTGCTAAAGCAACATCTGCAAAAGTCTGGCAGGTGCTAATGAATACAAATACCCTCGCCAGGATAATACCAGGCATATCCAAACTAGAGAAAACAGGTGAAAATTCTTACAAGTCCTTTTCGGAAATAAAACTGGGGCCAATCAACAGCACCTTTTCCGGCAATTTGCAAATGGAGAATATTGATACGGAAAAGGGCTTTACTCTTAAAGTGCAACAAAACAGCAAGATGGGAAATGCGAGTGCAAGCATAAAAATCGGCTTGTCGAATCTCATTGAAAATGCTGTCGAAGTCAATTTTGACGGGGAAGTCAAACTTTCAGGTTTAATGGCAACTATGGGAAACCGGGTCGTGGGAAGTATATCCAATACTTTAACCAGACAGTTTTTTGAAAACCTCGACAGGGAATTGTCGGTTCAGTCAGGATAATATTTTATTCAGACCCATGCTGCTCTATAAGAATCATGGATTCAGGATAGAGATTTTCTGCTGATATCAGGCTGCTTCAATTGATCAATTAAAAATTAACTTCTATGAAAATTCAAATCAGTGTTACTGTAAATAATATTGAATTTTCACATACCGTAGAACCCAGATTGTTGCTGGTAAATTACCTGCGGGATGTGCTGCGTCTTACAGGTACACATGTAGGTTGCGATACAAGCAGTTGCGGGGCCTGTACTATTCTCCTGAATGGTAAGGCCACCAAAAGCTGCACCCTGCTTGCGGTCCAGGCTGACCAGGCCAGAATTACAACGATTGAAGGACTCTCGAAAAACGAAGTTCTCCATCCTTTACAGGAGGGTTTCAATGAATGCCATGGATTGCAGTGTGGTTTTTGCACGCCGGGAATGATTATGACGGCCGCCAGTCTGCTGCAGGAAAATCCAAATCCTACTGAAGAGGAAATCCGTATGGCGCTTGAAGGTAATTTCTGCCGCTGCACCGGCTATCACAACATAATAAAATCAGTACAATACGCAAGTAACAAAATGAAAAAGGAGGTAGCGTTATGAGTACGACAAACGGATTGATCGGAAAATCAGTAAAAAGGGTAGAAGATAAAAGGTTTATTACCGGCAGGGGTAACTATACCGATGATATTATTTTGCCGCATCAGACTTATGCATCTTTTGTCCGAAGTCCCTATGCGCACGCAAGAATTATAAGTATTGATATCGGGTCCGCTAAAAAAATGCCGGGCGTGCTGGCCATTTTTACCGGGACAGATCTCGCTGATGTAAATGGTGTGCCCTGTGGCTGGCAGGTGAACTTTAAGAATGGTGACACGATGAAGGAGCCGAAACATCCGCTGCTGGCTTTGAATAAAACCAGGTATGCGGGTGAAGCCGTGGCGATTGTAATTGCAGAATCAAAGGCCGAAGCCGCAGATGCCGCTCAGATGGTAAATGTGGAATACGAGGAATTGCCGGTGGTAGTAAATGCTTTCAAAGCCGTTCAGCCTGGTGCTGCCCTGGTGTTTGAAGATATTCCCAACAATACATGCTTTGACTGGGCGCTTGGTAATCCCATCGCCGAAGTAAATGATGCCATTTCAAAATCAGCACATGTAACAACGCTTGAATTCGTAAATCAGCGTTTAATACCGAATGCCATTGAGCCGCGTTGTTATAACAGTTCGTATGATGCTGCCAATGATAAATACACTCTGTATACGAGCTCGCAGAACCCACACCTCATCCGCTTATTACTATGTGCCTTTGTATTAGGACTCCCTGAGCATAAAGTCCGGGTTATCAGTCCGGATGTCGGCGGCGGTTTTGGCAGTAAGATTTTCCATTATACGGAAGAAGCATTGTTAACCTGGTGTACAAAAAAAATTGGCCGTCCGGTCAAATGGACTTCGGAAAGAAGTGAAAGTTTTTTACTGGATGCGCACGGACGCGATCATATCACCAAAGCTGATATGGGATTTGACGCCAATGGAAAAATCACTGCGTTGCGGGTTAAAACCTATGCCAACCTTGGTGCTTATCTGTCCACTTTTTCAACCTGTGTACCTACTTATCTTCATGGAACATTATTACAGGGATTGTATACGACTCCAAAAATAAATGTAGATATAACCGCCGTGTTTACAAACACGACACCCGTGGATGCATACAGGGGAGCAGGAAGACCGGAAGCAACTTATCTCCTGGAAAGGCTGGTTGACCTGGCTGCATTAGAAATGAAGGTTGATCCTGCTGAATTGAGATT
>JAUZOA010000180.1 GCA_030706685.1 Bacteroidota bacterium | reverse complement strand
TCAAATTGCTGCCGGTTGCATTGATCGCACAGGTTGTTGAACTTTTCACAGCGTTGGGTAACCCGCCTGCCGGATCATGTATAATAAATACGGGCATCAGCTCATCCTGTGGGGTAAAAGCACGCTGACTACTATAGTAATGTTTGAGAAGTTCCCAGTCGGAAGCGGGCTGCCAGTAGCGTTCTATCAGGGCGAGGGCCCCCATTTCCTTTAAGCGTCTTTGTTTTACATCCCGGATGCGGTTGGCTTCCCTGACTGTTGTTGAATCGCTTTCGCCCATGTTAACCACCACAATTTTGTCCTTTACGTCAAGGCCGGCCAGGTCTGCAAGTGCACCAAAACCGGCAAAGACTACGGGTGCCGTTAGCTGAAGCCCCGTGCCCCTGACTTGTAAGAGGTTTGCTCCCATGTAATAAGTTTTATTGCCGACAACAATGGAGCCATTCGTGGATGGTGAAATAATCTTAAGCTTAAAACTTTGAAAGTAATCGGGCGTTCCGGCCATTTCCTTCAGGCCAAAGCTCCTGAACTGCTCACTGATATAGCGGGCTGCAACCTGGATCTCCGGTCTTGTGGTCGCCCTGCCCATGAGCTCATCCGAAGCCAGAAATCGCAAAGGCGCCAGAGCCAGACCGGGAGGATTTAACCGGTTAATTTCGTTGACTAGGGCAGGTTGTGCATTCGAAAAAAATATCGCAAAACAAAAAACGAAACATATGGCCGCTTTTCTCATAAGCATTTAGTAAGGTTTTATTATCATGTAGAATTTTAAAGACTGCAAAAAAGCAGGCACCAATGTTCCTGGTCAGTCTTTTTAATAAAGTTAAAAAATCCGGAACTAAAGTTGAGCTTTAATCGCCAGGCTGCATGGGAGCTGCGCCGGCAACGGCGGGGAATTTCGAGATAATAAGACCGGTCAAATAACCTGACTGTATTTGACAGATTTATTATTTCTCTTCAGTAACAAAATAGCAAATACGATCACCCAGGTCATGTAAGCACCTATGTTGATGCGTTCCCAGATGCCTGCATAGGGTGTGGGCAGATTAGCCTGGAGCCCGCGGCTATCTATTGTTGTCAATATGCCGAACACGAGAAAGAGTAAGACAATAACTGCTGAAAAGATCCGGAAGCCTTTCCCGAATACGGATGCGCCAAAGCCTATCATGACCAACATCAAAGCAAGATGGACAAAGGCCCAAACCAAATGGAGTGTGTCTGTAAGCGTCCCTCCACCTGCAGCGATGACCTCCCTGCGGTGCATTGGTGGCCAGAATAATCCCAAAAACGCATCGGAAAGAATAGCGGCTGCAACGATCCGCAAGGTCCGGTTTCCGTTTGCTGATAACCAGATACCTAATCCGAATGCGATAAAGAAAAGGGAATAGAATATTCCGAGCACAATCCAAGATGTCCTGGTAGGTGCATCTACTGCCGACAATTCACTTACTGTTTGCGAAGCGCTGTCATAGCCCGGGTATTGCATCGGCACAAGCATGTTCATAGCTACATACCATAACATTGCAAGAATACCGGAAATGAGTAAGCTTTTCCTTGCCATTTTATTGAATAGCTTATGGCTACAAAGAAAAATATTCTGGTGCTGACAAACAATGACTATTATCATCAACAGAATTAATGAGTAATTTAGACAATTGCCACCAACGGGCAGGTATTGCTGCAGGTGGGATATTTTATAATTGCCGGTCCGGAACGTTCCCGGATTTTTGTATTAAACTTTGTTTAAGAATGTCGCAACCGGAAAACCAATGACTCCGGCTCTCTTTATGGCTTCCTGTCTTTCGGGGTCACTCATTAAAGTGTCATAAAGTTCTACATTGGGAGCTTCATAAATCATAGAAACACTATTGGGGTTTTTAACCGAAGTATAGAGCCCAAGAAGCTTAGCTCCTGCTTTTTCAACATTGGGCTGATCTGCATCGAATATTTTTTTCTATTCTGCGAAGTCTCTGACTTCATTTTGGATGATTGCGGTTATCATTTTATTTTGCTTTATAAATTTCCTGTTATTGTAGTTTTGCCCACTTATCTAATTTCTCTTCCATTACAGAAAGAGGGAGGCAACCACTGTTCAATACCTGTTTATGAAACTCGCCAATATTGAATTTTGCACCCAATTGTTTAGTATACTTATCACGGAGTTCCCTGATTTTTAATGCGCCAATCTTATACGACAAAGCCTGTCCCGGGAATGCCATATACCTTTCTGTCTCCGCTGTGGCGCTGTGTTCATCAATTGCTTCATTTTCCATCATATAAGATATAGCCTGTTCGCGGGTCATGGCTTTACTGTGAATGCCAATATCTACGACAAGACGAATAGCTCTGTGCATCTCATCGCCCAAAGCACCCATGTGTTGATATGGATTAGTGTAGAGTCCTAATTCTTTTCCAAGACTTTCGCAATACAATGCCCAACCTTCTCCATAAGCGCCGTACCATTTAAAGCGCCGAAAATTTGGCAGTGAAGTGTCTTCCAGCTGAAGAGAACTCTGGTAGTGATGACCAGGTACTGCTTCATGTAAAAAAGTACTTTCCATACCCGAGGTGATGTTAAAAGTAGTTGGATCCAGTATCGGCACATAAAATATTCCTGGTCTTGAACCATCGGCTGATCCCGGAAAATATTCGATACTTGCGCTGGCAGCCCTGAAGGCTTCAGTTTGCCTGATTTCAAATTTGCTTTTTGGGAAAAGTATAAAATATTTATTCAGTGCAGGCTTGATAATAGCATAAATATGGCGGAAAGAATCCAGTACTTCTTCAGGTGTTTTAAAAGGCTTAAACTGTTTATCCGTTCTCATAAACAGGAAAAAAGCATTCAGGTCGCCTTTAAAGCCGGTACTGTTCTTTATTTCTTCCATTTCTGAACGAATACGTTTCACTTCGCTTAACCCCGTGTTGTATATTTCATCCAAAGTTTTATCGGTGGTGGTCCAGTATTTAACACAGAACTTATAATAATTTGTTCCATCGGGCAGGCTGCCAACTCCGGATGTTGTACGGGCTTCAGGCAGGTATTCTTCTTTTAGAAATGCAGACAGTTTTGCATGTGATACATCCAATTCATTTTTTATCATTGCCGTGTATGCTTTAGTAATTCTTGCTTTATCAGAATCACTAAATGCGGCTGGCAAAATATTTATCGGGCCATAAAATATGCTTTTAGTAACATCTTTGCTGATCAATCCATTGCATATGTCGATCATCTTTACCACCAATGTTTTTGGCAAAACATAATTTGTAGCCATACCTCGGCGAAAATTGGCGATTGCGCTGTCGCACCAAATGGTATATCCATGAACACGGTTTAGCCAGTTATCATAATCTTTTAACGTTTTAAATGGCTGAGATGACTGGCCGGAACCATATTGTCCCATTGCTAAAACAATATTGGCAGAGAGTGTATTGCCAGGATCGCCCATTTGAGTAAAGGGAATTTTCCAGTCATCATATTTTGCTTTTTCCAGTTGCATGTCAGCATCATATTTTAAAAGCTGATAACTTAAAGCATCTCCTTCACTCATCTTATCTGCATCAAATATTTTTAAACTATCCAGGTAACCACTATAAAAAGATTTCATTTCATTCCGGTAAGCTTGTGTACAGTTGTTTACAAATTGATCATTCATGGTGCTGTCACTAAACATGGTAGCATCCAACGGTTGTAGCTTCAGAAGTCCGTGCCAGTAGTTTTTAAGCATTGCATGAAAATGGGCGATCTTATCTTCTTCTTTTGGTGGCTTATGGCAACTGACGGCGACAGCAACAATTATAGTAAGAAAAGATAGTTGGAAGCGATTTTTGTTCATTCCTGGTTTTTGATATTGGTGATCGTTTTGTAACTGAAAGATCGCAATTCGCTGATGTTAGTTTGTCCAATCACACTTAAGCAAAACCCAATGTCAGCGGTTCTTTGTTTTCTCTTTAAGTTGTGACAATATTTTTACTCTTGCACTTTCCCATTCGTCATCAAGAATACTAAAATATGCTGCATTCCTTGCCATACCATTATCTTGTATTTTGTCTTTTCGAAGTATGCCTTCAAATGTAGCACCAATTTTCTCAATGGCTTTTCGGGAACGAATATTAATGACTTTGTCCGGTCTTCACAGGATTTATTCATTCACCTGTATAGTTTTTTCCGGACGAGACAAGTCAGCTTACAAATGAACAGTAGTTGTATCAAAACCGCACATTTTTTCCATCGATAGATGGGGCAAACTGCTGATAGCCAGATCGTCACAAACTGGCATTTTTTTGGCCGCTTCCTATATGTCATATCTGCGCTCCGGTAAAATAACTCCCAATGTTTAAAAATTATCTTAGAACGGCGATCGCAAATTTGTCGCGGCATAAAAGCAGTTCCTTTATCAATATCGCCGGATTAACCGTCGGCTTTGCAGCTTTCCTGTTGATATTTCTCGTAATTCAGTATGAAAAAAGCTTTGATGATTTTCATCCGAAAAAGGACAATATTTACCGGGTCGGAAGAATTGGTAAGAACCCCGTGAACAGGGAATACAGGACTGGCGTGCCTATCCCGGTTACCCAGGGTTTGCGCACTGATTTTCCCCAACTGGCAAATGCTGCTGCCATCATGGGAACTGATAATGTGCAGGTAAAAATAACCGCGCCCGATGGGACCATTCT
>JAUZOA010000018.1 GCA_030706685.1 Bacteroidota bacterium | reverse complement strand
GGCGCTGCAGCGCTTGGAATTGGGAGCGCGTTAGTGGATACAAAACAAAAAGTAACCCCGGACTATTTGCATCAATTAGAAATTAACGCCAGTATGTATAGGGAGGCTGTAAATAATCTTTCAAAAAAATAATCATGAGAATAAAAGGTTACACGCAATTCCTTGTGCCTCCAAGATGGCTGTTCCTGAAAATAGAAACAGATGAAGGGTTGGCAGGCTGGGGTGAACCGGTTATTGAAGGTAAAGCAGCCACCGTGAAAACGGCAGTTGATGAATTAATGGAAAATTTGATTGGTAAAGATCCCATGAATATCGAAGATCATTGGAATGTGATGTATCGCGGTGGTTTTTATCGCGGCGGCCCCATCTTAATGAGCGCCATCGCAGGTATTGACCAGGCATTATGGGATATTAAAGGGAAATTTTATAATGCCCCGGTTTATCAACTTATGGGTGGAAAACTAAGAAACAAGATCAGGGTATATTCCTGGATTGGGGGTGATCGTCCTTCCCTGGTAGCCGAAGCGGCTAAAAAGATTAAAGCCAGGGGATTTACTGCCTTAAAAATGAATGCCACAGAAGAATTGCAGTATGTTGATTCATTTAAAAAAATAGATGAAGCGGTTAAACGAATTGCGGCGGTGAGAGATGCGGTAGGGCCTGAAACCGGAATCGGGGTTGACTTTCATGGTCGTGTTCATAAACCAATGGCAAAGGTGCTGGCAAAAGAATTGGAACCCTTTCATCCCCTATTTATCGAAGAGCCTGTGCTTCCGGAAAATAATGAAGCCCTCAGGGAAATAGCTGATCATACAACCATACCTATTGCTACCGGGGAAAGAATGTATTCACGCTGGGATTTTAAAAGACTATTGACAGATGGGGTAGTGGATATCATTCAACCCGATCTTTCGCATGCGGGAGGAATCACTGAATGTAAAAAGATCCTTTCCATGGCCGAATCTTTTGATGTGGCTGCAGCGCTGCATTGCCCGCTTGGTCCTATTGCCTTAGCGGCTTGCTTGCAGGTAGATGCTACCTGTCATAATGCTTTCATCCAGGAGCAGAGTCTTGGCATTCATTATAATGAGGGTAACGATTTGCTGGATTATTTAAACGACAAAGATGTCTTTAAGTATGAAAATGGCTTTGTCCAGATTCCCAATGGTCCCGGCCTCGGTATTGAAATAAATGAAGAGTATGTAAAGAAGATGGCCAAAACAGGACACAATTGGCATAACCCGCTATGGCGCCATGAAGACGGAACTGTATCAGAATGGTAGAGCCGGCTAAATAAACCAGTCAACAGAAACTTCGTGAACCCATATTATGCGTGACGCAGGAGTGGATACAGGAAGACAAGAAAAGCAAACCCGTATACGGTTTGCTATGCTTTCCATCATTTTTGTCAACGTGGTGATCAACTATATGGACCGCAGTAATATTTCAGTGGCGGGAACCGCGATCAGCGGTGAATTCAAACTGAACCCTGTTCAAACAGGATTGATCTTTTCAGCATTTGGCTGGACCTATGCGGCGCTCCAGGTACCCGGTGGGATATTGGCAGATAGGATCGCGCCAAGAATTTTATACTGTTTCAGCTTAGTGCTGTGGTCTGTTACCACAGTTCTGCAGGGATTAATAAAAGGATTCATTGTCCTTTTTGGATTGCGCCTCGCTACCGGGGCCTTTGAAGCGCCGGCCTATCCAACGAATAACCGGATTGTCACCAGTTGGTTTCCCATCCAGGAAAGGGCTTCAGCTATCTCGGTTTATACAGCCGGGCAGTATGTAGGGCTAGCCTTCTTAACGCCCGCGCTTGTCACACTACAATATTATATGGGCTGGCGCGGGCTTTTTGTTATTACAGGATTGGTGGGTATTGTATGGGGAATTGCCTGGTATTTTCTTTATCGCGATCCTTTTGAACACCCGCGCGTAAACAATGCAGAATTAGACCATATTAAAAAGGGGGGCGGAATAATTGATAAAGGAACAGGCAGGATCACGGGAAATATTCCTTTTACATGGAGCGATTTAAGAAATGTATCATCGCACCGGAAATTGTGGGGGATTTATATCGGGCAGTTTGCTGTTACTTCTACCCTTTGGTTCTTTCTCACCTGGTTTCCTACTTACCTGGTTAAATACAGGCACCTGGAATTTATTCAATCAGGTTTTTTGGCCTCCATCCCTTTCCTGGCTGCTTTCACGGGTATTTTGTTTTCAGGCTTTCTTTCAGATTACTTGCTGAAAAAAGGAATTTCAGCAGGAATAGCCCGCAAGACACCCGTTATCATGGGTCTCTTCCTGTCCATATCAATTATCGGGGCTAATTATACGAATGATCCTGCCTGGGTCATTTTCTTTATGTCATTGGCATTTTTCGGGAATGGTATCGCTTCCATTACATGGGTATTTGTTTCTTCACTCGCTCCCGGGCATTTGATTGGCTTAACAGGCGGAGTATTTAATTTTATTGGTAACCTTTCATCCATCGTGATACCTGTCGCGATTGGTTATTTAGTAAAGGGGGATAATTTTTCACCGGCTCTTATTTTTATAGGATGCATGGCCCTTTTAGGCGCCTGTTCTTATATTTTCCTGGTAGGTAAAATTGAGCAGGTGAAAATATAAAGTGGTTCAACCAGGATAGTAAAAAGAATTAAAGGATATTTTCAAAAGTAGCAGGAGTCAACATGAAAGCCTTTTTAAGTTGTGATTGGGGTACTTCTTCTTTCCGCCTGAGCTATGTGGAACTTCCTTCCCTTACCTGTATCTCAGCAGGCAGCGCGGACAAGGGCATTGCAAAAATTTTTGAGTTATGGAAACAAAGCGGGAGAAAGGAAGAAGAAAGATTTTCTTTTTACCTGGATATTATTGAGGATCATGCCAGGATACTTGAACAGCAATTAAAGTTTTCGGTAAAAGGCAAGCCATTGATCATCTCAGGAATGGCTTCTTCATCTATCGGGATGATGGATATTCCTTATAAAGAAGCGCCTTTCCTGGCCGACGGCTCCGACCTGGCCGTGAAGAGAATGGGAGATACCGGTCCTGGTTATGATATATTCATTATTTCCGGCGTTCAAACCGCCGATGATGTAATGAGAGGGGAGGAAACTCAATTAGCAGGGGCTATCCGGGATAAGAAAGAAGAAAGGCTTTATATTTTCCCCGGAACACATTCAAAACATATCCTGGTAAAAAACGGGCGGGCAATTGATTTTAAAACCTATATGACAGGGGAATTTTTTGACATCCTTTCCAAAAGGAGTATTTTATCAGGTTCAGTCCGGGAAGGGGAAGGGCTTAACGATCACAGGAACAAGAAGAGTTTTGAAAAAGGAGTAGCCGATAGTGTTCAATCCAATATCCTGCATACCAGTTTCCTTGTAAGAACCAATGATCTTTTCCATAAGCTTACCAGGGAAGAAAATTATTACTACCTGAGCGGGTTGCTGATCGGAACAGAACTCAATGAAGTAACGAGGCCATGGCATATTAAGATTACCCTTGTCATTAACGAAAGCATGAAGCCGTTTTATGTCACCGCGTTAAAAATAGCAGGAATACCGGAAAGTGAAAACTCTTTTAAAATAGAGAATGCTGACGAGGCGCTGATAAAAGGACAACTTGCCATTTGGAACCATTCAGGCAACCGGGTTAGTCGTCTATAATGGGGTTAAACATAAGGATATGTTCATCAGCCAGCCTGGCCTCAAAGCATGTTGCAGGCAGTTATTCGTTGTGTTTTAAACGAAGAAGTTTTTCAAACCTGTTTCTTAACAGCGATGTAAATAGTAGCATTAGTCCAAATAATATTAAATTAAACACAGGAAAAAATATGAGAGCAAAAGTCTTTGCCTCTCCGATAAACATACTGCGTCCGAAAAGTTCGCAAGCGAAAAGTATAACGATTAAATAAAAAAGCAATACAAAAAATGAATTTGGTCTGATCGATATATAAATTATCGTTTTGTTGTCCCTAAACGCAAGTGTCCCGGTTAAATATGCTGGACTTATCTCGATCCATTGAATGTAAATAGGGCTCCATTTATGGGTCATTATAAAACTATCGTCATCCTTAAATCGCCCCATCATATTAGTCGAAAAATCGTACCAACGCCTGCCAATGAGTGATTTAATTTCATCACGGACATTGTCAACAGAGTCGTGAATAGTGTATTTGTATTTTCGGGTGAAAAGAATGTCCATTATAATTGCCTACAACGGTTTCGGCTTGGCGATCGGTCGGGCATTTGGAAAACGTCAGTCGACAACTGAAGCCGAGTAAAAATACAAAAGTTGGTGATAAAATTCATAGCTGAATAGATAACGTCAAGCTGGAACTACAGTTGATAGATAGGTGAAGCTGATGTTGCGTTATCAGTCCCCCCGACTGCCGCCAAAGGACCGTTTGTTGCCAGTAGTGTTTTGAGTTAGTCGTGTTCAAATCTGTCAAAATAACTTCTCACTTGGTTCACTCGTCTGTTTCTAATACCCATTTTCTTAAGTAAGTCAACATACTCGCAAAACTGTTTGTTGAACTGTGTCCGAAGTTGTTTGTTCTCAAACCATATTTCCCAAATTGCTCCTGAACCGCCAAAAAGTTCTCTACTGATAACTAATTTTTTAAACGCTTCGTTGTCGTGTCTGTCAGCAGCAAGTCGGATTTGGGAAAGATAATCAACACCGAAACCATAACCTGCTTTGATAAATGTATCACCTAATTGGTCAGATAATTTTGTTAACGCTTCAACATTTTTGTCAGAGAAGTCAATTGGTTTTTCTGGTCTTTTTAAAAAGTCGAACAGCCCCATAGAATATTTGTGCTTTGTCAAAGTTGTGTTAGTTGAAGTGTTGTCAGTGATGTTAAACGGTTGTCTATCCGTGATATTTTTTCTAAAAGTCAGCGAAGGACTGTCCGCCCGCCAAATGTTGATAGAAGCACTACCGTTGCAAGTTATGTCAAAGTCCGATAGAAGTCCGTCAGCGGACAGTCCACCGGACTTTACAAACTGTGGTGATTGTGCTGTCGTCTAACATTGCTACCAACACTAAAATAGGCGACATACCTCATTCCTCAAAATCTTCCTCCATGATGGAAATCAAGTGGTTTATTTTCATTCCTCTATGCAAGCAATGTCGCCAATGACGATTTGAAAAGATTGTAATATGTCACAGCTTTGCAAAGCTGCCCAGCTTGCTGATAGTATGAATGTTATTAGCCTTTGGCACTATAACTTGCTACAGTCTTTTATGCCCGTTATTCGTATTTGTCATTAAAATTGCTCCGTAATCGGAGACATAGGGAGGACGCTCGAAAGTTTGCCAGGCAATGGCAGGATACAAACCCGTGGCTGTTTTAAAATCGGCTGCTATTTCACATAAACAACTCTCTTCTTCCAGGTAAGCCACGATGCTTTTACTAAGTTCTTTTCATCTTCGGTAACAAGTATCTTCATTTACACGAACTTTTTTGTAAAATAAGTTAAAGATTCTGAAGGAAAACTGAAAAATAGTCGTCCAACCGCTGCAAGTCAGAATCTATTCAGAATTTCAGTTTACTTTGCGGCAATTTTAAATTAAATGGAATGGCAAGAGTGATATTGATCGGGTTAATGGTATTGATAGGAACCATGAGCGAAGCCCAGGAAAAAGATAAGCCCGGAACTGAAGGGAAGATCACCGGGAAGATCATAGATTCATTATCTCAAAAACCAGTTGAATACGCCACCATTACGGTGTACCTGCAGGGAAGTAAAAAAGTGGTAAATGGTACAATCGCTGACAAAGATGGACAATTTATACTAAAGAATATTGATCCCGGGGTCTACAAAATTACCGTGGAATTTATCGGGTACCTGCCTAAGACTATCAATGATGTAACCATAAGCAAAAAGAATTCGCTGGCTGATTTAAAAAATATTTTTTTATCAGCGAACCAGAAAACATTACAGAACGTTACCGTCACTTCCTCCAACACGTTAATCGAAAATAAAATTGATAAAGTCGTTTTTAATGCGGAAAAGGATCTTACCTCCCAGGGTGGTGTGGCGACCGATATTCTGAAAAAAGTTCCCCAGGTATCGGTTGATGTCGACGGAAATGTTGAGTTGGCAGGCAGTACCAGCATTCGGTTTTTAATTAACGGAAAACCCTCTGCCGCCTTTGGCAGCAATATTGCCGATGTGCTGCAATCTATTCCTGCCAGCGAGATAAAGAGTATTGAAGTGATTACGAATCCCGGCGCCAAATATGATGCACAGGGCTTAGGAGGTATCATCAATATTATTCTGAAGCAAAGTAAGGTGAAGGGGATTAATGGAAACTTGTCCTTGACGGCCGGAACAAGAAATGAGAACGGGTCTTTCAATTTTAATGCAAGGAAGGGGAATATTGGATTTAATGCTTTTATTAGCGGCAATGCAAGACTAAAAGCTAATACGCCCAGCTCATCAGACAGGCTGTCCATTGATACTGCAGGGTTAAAGAACCTTTCATTACAACAAAACGGGAGCTATGAATTTAAAAGACATGGATTAGAATCGGGCATTGGCTTTGACTGGACTTATAAGAAAAGAAATAATTTCACGGGTTCCGTGCATTTTGGAGATTTTGGTAATTCGGGGAATGGCCTGGTGAACCAGTTGCAGGAGATAAGCGAGCCAAACAACACAGCGATACTTTCCAGCATAGCTTCTGTCAATCATACGGGCAATAATTCCTCTTTTAATAATATAGATGCAAGCCTGGATTACAAACGGACTTTTGCAAAAGAAGACCAGGAACTGGAGATTGCCATCAATTCCTATACCGGAAATAATCATGGCGCTGCAAATAATTACCAGTCCTTACTGCCACAGGATTCAGTTTTTTACGGTATCAATAGCACCAACCCGGGAAAAGAAAAAGAGACCGAATTCCAGGTGGATTATAACCAGCCATTGAAAAAAGATATTGTAATTGGCGTAGGAGGAAAAACGAATTTCAGTGAAATCATAAGCCATTCAAACGTTTTCGCCTTTCAACCGGCTTCAAAAGAATACATAAACGATATTTCTTTATCCAATTACCTCGACTATAAGCAGCAAGTATATGCCCTATATGCGGAGATCAGTTTTCCGATGGCTCATCTATTTGATACAAAGATGGGGGGCAGGTATGAACGTACTGAGATCAGTTCTTATTATTCCAACGCGCAGCAGCAGGCGCCTGGCCATGGGTATAATACTTTTGTACCTTCGATTTTCTTTTCGCGAAAACTGGATGATAAACAAACCCTGAAACTGAGTTATTCCAAACGTATTGAGCGGCCTGATTATGGAGACCTGAACCCGTTTATTAATACTACCGACCCTAAAAATATATCCGCGGGCAATCCTTATCTCCAACCAGAAATTGGCCACCGGTATGAATTGAGCTACAGCCGTAATTTTGACAAAGCCGGATCTTTCATGATCACGGCATTCTACCGGATCAATGACCACGATATACAGCCCTTTATTGTTTTTTATCCTTCGTTGAAAGTGGGGGATTCTACCTACACTAATGTGGCAGTAAGTACAAGGCAAAATATAGGGATGGAACGAAACAAAGGCATGAGTTTCTTTATTGACCTGCATTTTGGTTCCCGTCTTACCCTCCGTTCCAATCTTTTCTTTTTTCAACGGCACACAATTAATGCAATTGACCCCGGTTATAATTCCAACAGTTTTAATTACCGGTTTAATATGAATGCCAGTTACCAGTTCAGCAAAAATCTTGCGGGAGAGTTTTTTGGAAATTTTAATTCTGCACGGCATGAAGCACAGGGCAGATACCCGTCTTTTACCACTTACAGTTTTGCTTTGCGAAAACAGTTCTGGAATAAAAAAGCCAGCATCGCTCTTACTGCCATCAATCCTTTCGGAGAATTTGTAAACCAGCGAACCACGTTATTCGGACCGAATTTTACTGTCAACGGTCTGCGCCAGGTGCCGTTTCGCTCGATTGGGATTAACGTTACCTGGAAATTTGGCAAGCTTGAATTTAAAAAAGAAAAGGAAGATAAACAGGATAACAACCCGCCAATGCCCGAAGGATGATCCGGTTGTTTAATGGGTACATCATATGAAATGGGTCACTTCTGGCTATCCCAAAAAATTGTTCAATTCCGTTAACCGTAGTGTTCCCCTGCCATCGGCAATGTTCAGTACAATACTAACTTTTCTAAGGTCGCCCGTATGTCTTTGACTATTGACCAACTTTGCAAAAGCTGCCCACCTTGCTGTTATTATGAATGCCGTTAGCTTTTAGTAATATCACTTGTTATCACCCTTTATAACCGTTTTTTGCATCTGTCATTAAAGTTGTCCCGTAGTCAGAAATATACAGAGAAGGCGGAAAAGGTTGTTATGAGATGGAAGACTTCAAAAAGCGGTAAATTAATGCCGATGCAGTGCAGATATTTATCTTCTTTTATAATAATCCCCTTAACACTTTCCACACATTTTCGGCTATTATTTTATGCCCCGCGGCGGTAGGATGGATCTCATCCCGCTGATTAAGTTGTGATTCACCGCCGACACCTTCAAGAATAAAAGGGATGAGCGATATTTTATTCTGCTTTGCCAATTTCGGGTAAATAGCAGAAAATTCGGAGGCATAAGTATTTCCCATGCTTGGAGGGATTTTCATGCCTGCCAGTACAATCTTTACATCCGGGTATTTTGTCTTTACCTCATCAATAATTGACTGTAAGTTTTTGGAAGTCTCCGATGCCGAAATGCCCCGTAATCCGTCATTGCCTCCTAATTCCAGGATGAAAATATCCACAGGCTGACGAAGAAGCCAGCCAATCCTGCTTTTGCCCCCGGCAGAAGTCTCGCCACTTAATCCTGCATTAATCACTTTATAAGGAAGTTTCAGGGAGTCAATCCGGGTTTGAATTAAAGCAGGAAAAGCTTCTGACTCGTCAATTCCATACCCGGCTGTGAGGCTATTGCCAAAAAAAACAATGGTTTTTAGTTTCTTTTCAACGGGCCTTGTGTCAGGTTTAACAGGTTGCGAATTCTCTTTATTGGGGGTTACCGGGTTATTATTACAACTGGTCAAAAGCAGCAGGAAATAAAACCAATGCAAGGAGACAACTCCTGACATGCGTTTGTTTTTTGTAAACGGATACCAATTCACGATGATGGCTTGACTTAGTTTCAGTAATTTAGAATCAGTTAACGGAAATGTTCCGAAATAACCCCTAAATTACTTCAGGAATAAATGATACCGGTATTTTTATGATTGGCAAACTTACTTATTAAACATCTTAGTGGAATCTATACTCAACATTCAAAATTTAAGTAAATCCTATTCCAGTGCCGGCCGGGTGCTTACAGTGCTTCATGATATTAATTTTTCAATATCACCCGGTTCCACCCTGGCGATCGTAGGTCCTTCAGGCAGCGGGAAAACGACCTTGCTTGGTTTATGTGCCGGTCTTGACAAATCGAGTACAGGTACCGTGGAACTGAATAAGATTCGATTGGACCAATTAACAGAAGATCAGCGTGCGCAGGTAAGAAACCGCTATGTCGGATTTATTTTTCAAAATTTCCAGTTGTTGCCTACGCTCACTGCGTTGGAGAATGTAATGGTGCCACTCGAATTGAGAAGGGAAAAGAATGTTCGTGCCCAGGCCATTGATTTGCTGGGGAAAGTAGGTTTGGCTGATCGCGTCCATCATTACCCGTCGCAGTTGTCGGGTGGTGAACAGCAACGTGTTTCGCTGGCCCGTGCATTTTCGAATAGACCTCTTATTTTATTTGCGGATGAGCCTACCGGGAATTTGGATGCGGAAACAAGTGACCAGGTCATTCAACTGCTATTTGATCTTAACAGGGAGGCAGGGACCACCCTGGTCATTGTCACCCACAATATGGAACTGGTATCCCATACGCACAGGATCATAAGACTTAGAGGAGGAAGTATGATTTCGGATGATTTAACACCGGTGACTGACTCCAATAATTAGTTATTGTAAACACTATTTGACTCTTTGTTATTATAAATTGATATTAACTGGCCTTTGATGGACAGCAAAACAGCTAGCTTTTCCAACCGTTTAAATCTTATATGGCTTATTAAAATGGCCTGGCGCGATAGTCGTCGCAGCCGGTCACGATTAGTATTGTTTATTGCCTCCATCGTACTCGGGATTGCCGCCCTGGTAGCCACTTTTTCACTGGGAAATAATTTGCAACGCGATATTGATAACCAGGCCAGGACCCTGGTAGGCGCGGACCTGGTTATTCAAAATAACCGGCCCTCCGGCGCGGAAATACAACCTTTACTTGATTCAATAGGAGATCAAAAAGCGCAGGAGCGAAGTTTTGCTTCCATGGTTTATTTTGTAAAAAGCGGGAAAACAAGGCTTGTCCAGGTCCGTGCCTTGCAGGGTAATTATCCTTTTTATGGAACATTGGAAACGGAGCCTCTCAAGGCTGCTTCAGAATTTCGCAGGGGCCCTTACGCGCTGGTTGACAAAACACTGATGTTGCAATTCAATTCCCGGTTAGGTGATTCGATAAAAGTGGGCGAAGTTACATTTGCTATAAAAGGCATACTCAACAAATCGCCCGGCCGCACTGAAATTTCTACTACTGTCGCGCCACCGGTATATATTCCATTGCAATACCTTGAACAAACGCAGCTAAATAAAAAAGGGAGCAGGATAGAATACCATTATTATTTCAAAATGGATTCCCTCGCGGATATAGATAAGCTGGTATCCGCCATTGAACCCCGGCTGGAAAAAGAAGGCATGGAATATGAAACGGTGGCAACGAGGAAAAAGAATACTGGCCGTTCATTCGACGATTTCACAAGGTTTTTAATATTGATCAGTTTTATCGCATTATTGTTGGGCTGTATTGGCGTGGCGAGTTCCATCCATATTTATATACGTGAAAAAATAAATTCCATTGCCATATTGCGATGCCTGGGTGTAAATTCTATCCAGGCTTTTTTGATTTATTTGATACAGGTTGCCGGTATCGGGTTGATAGGAGCTGTCCTCGGTTCGGTTTTGGGTGTATTCATACAGCAATTGTTGCCTCCTGTTGTTAAAGATTTCTTCCCGGTAGAAATGAGCACGGTTATTTCCTGGAGGGCTGTGGGGCAGGGTATCTTATTAGGTGTAAGCATATCCATACTCTTTGCCCTGTTGCCTTTGATTGCCATACGAAAAATATCCCCGGCTTTCGCTTTGCGCATAGTTGTTGAACGAACCCGCAGGTTCCGTGATCCAATGATGTGGGTAGTGTATGCTGCTATCCTGCTTTTTATTATCCTGTTTACCCGGTGGCAAATGGAGAGTTGGAGACAAGCCATTGTTTTTGCCGGCAGTGTGCTGGGAGCTTTCCTGTTATTAGCAGCCGTAGCATGGCTTCTTCGCTGGACGGTTCGCCGTTTTTTCCCTGCTTCCTGGAGTTATATATGGAGACAAGGTTTTGCGAATTTGTACAGGCCCAACAATCAAACAATCATACTCGTCACGACTATTGGTTTAGGTGTGATGCTGATCAGTACTTTATACCTGGTCCAGGGAATTCTCCTGAAACGGGTCTCTATGTCGACCAGCAAAAATCAGTCGAATATGATCCTGTTTGATATCCAAACGGACCAGCAGGCAGGAGTAGAAAGTGTTGCCAAACAATTTCATTTACCGGTATTGGAGAAAGTACCTATTGTCACCATGCGCATTGAGGAAATAAATGGCAAAAATGCGCTGCAGTATAAACAGGATACACTTAACCGGATTCCTCGCAGAGCTTTTGAGCCAGAATTAAGGGTTACTTATCGTGATACGCTGACAAGTTCGGAAAAATTAACGGCGGGTCGCTGGATAGGAAAACATGGTTCGCCGGGCGACCCGGTATATATTTCACTGGAAGGCAGGTATGCCAGCCGGATCGGGGTAAAGCCGGGTGATCAAATTCTTTTTAACGTGCAAGGAACACTCATACCTGCAGTCGTGGGTAGTTTGCGCAGCGTAGAATGGCGAAGGATACAAACAAATTTCCGGGTTGTTTTTCCGGTTGGTGTATTGGAAGATGCTCCGCAATTTCATGTGATGATGACAAGGGTGCCTTCCCCGGATGTTTCCGCTGCTTTTCAACAGGCCGTGGTACATAGTTATCCGAACATTTCAGTCATTGACCTGGGTTTGATATTGGGTGTGGTAGAAGACCTCCTGGCGAAAATAGGATTGGTGATTAGTTTTATGGCGGCCTTCAGTATTTTGACAGGTGTGGTGGTACTTATTTCTTCTGTACTGGTCAGTAAATATCCACGCATCCAGGAAAGCGTATTGCTTCGCACCATTGGCGCCAGCCGGAAGCAGATATTGGCTATAACGGCCATTGAATATTTTTTTACCGGCGCCCTGGCCGCTGCAACCGGTCTGTTTCTTTCCCTGGCAAGCAGCTGGGCATTAGCTAAATTTAGTTTTGAAGCTTCTTTTTCACCCGAAGTATTCCCGCTCTTTTTATTATTCATAATAGTTTCCTTACTTACTGTAGGCATTGGCCTGTTGAATTGCAGGGAAATATTGAATAAGCCCCCGCTGGAGATCCTCAGAAAAGAAGGGTGACCTTTAGTACTATAATTTGCTACAGTCTTTATATCCTTTATTTGCATCTGTCATTAAAGTTGCCCGGTAGGCAAAGACATACGGAGAACGCCGGAAAGATGGGAGAGGCTGGCTGACAGGGGGACAGAAGACTGCGAATCACACGGGATCGTGTTTTTTGTGGTTTGTCTTTTGCAGGAGTCATGTCATTTTGTAGTAAATATAGTCGGTCAAAAGAGGTTCAAGCCCGCTTTGCCTGAGTTCAGTAGCTATTTGCCCCCTGTGATAAGTGGAATGATTGATAACTTGAAATAGAATATCACGGACACTATTATTAAAAATCTGTCCTTTGCTATTTGAATACTGAATAATTTGGCTTAATTCAAATTTATCAAGCACGAGAATTGAATGTTCAAAATTCTTTCTATCCATCTCATGGAAGTCTTGAATCGGATGAATTTTCCAGGTTTCATAAGGGAGCTGCTGAGGTTGGATTTTGCAGTTCCAAATTTGATGAACATTAAGAATATGACTTAGAAGCTTTATGCACTTCTCAGATGTTCTATTTTGATTTTCAGTCAAAACAGAAATTATCTTTTGATTAAAGTGATTATTGTATTGGAAAAGTTCTTTAAAAAATGTTTTCATGTACTTTATTTTGTCGGTTGACTATTGTGCTGGCTGATATTAATGTTCTTGTCATGGTATGACCGCATGCCGGCGGCAGGTATATTATTCAACGCTGCTCTTTAGGAGCATTTGAGACGCTAACTTCTTTATTAAGACTATTTGTCCCAGATGATAATGAGTATGTTCAATTATCCCATGAATATTTCTATAGTAATTACCATATTTTTCATCCGCAAAACTAACCCAAAGCTTGCTTTCCGGTAACTGTTCAATCAGGGCAGCAAAGTTTTCAGCATCATCCCAGGTTTTATCCAACAGATTATTCCAATCTTCCCGGGATTCGATTGGGGGATGATCAAAACTAAATTTGTCATGCGCATTGAGTGGTTCTCCTTTTAGCACTTTCAAGACTTCATTTACATAATAATTAGTATGGTAAACAAGTGTTGCGATGGTATTGAAAGAATAAACTTTGGTTGTGGCTTGTTGCCAACCTACATCGGCCAGAGTTTCTTTAAGGTTTACTGAACTCCAGTTACCGCCGAAATATACTTGTCGGAAGTGCTTTGCTATTTGTTCTGTTAAACTCATGTTGCAGTAGCGATTTGAATTTGCTTAGTCCTTGTCACCAATACATAAATATACAACAGCAAGGCAACATTCCGCAGGCCCGGCTCCTGTGTTAGTCAATAGGTTAGTTTTCGCAGAATTTATTTTAATTCTGCCAATCAATCAGATGATACTAATTCTGAGTGAGATTAAAATTACATAGCGAACTTGAAAAAGAAGAGATAGGGTAGCTATTGGCGGGCGGTCTACTGATTGATGAATGTAAACGTTAAAGTGAGGCCGTACCTTTTATTGTTGCTTAGCGTAATGCAGCCTCCCAATTTTTCTGCTAACGGCTCCACCTTATGCAGGTTATCGGCAAGGGTCGCGTTGTACCCTGTATTGCTGGTCCTTATGTGTATCAATGTAATATTTCCAATCAACTTAGCTGAAAAGTGAATGATAGGGTGCAGACCATTCATTATGATTGTATGGAGCAGGCAAGCTACTATTTCGGTAAGAGTGTCTTTATCGGTGCTTACAAGCATTTCCGGATGCACAGCATTGATGATGCGATATCCTTCTCCTGCTTTCCCGGATTGCCAACCAGCAATTACCTGATTCACGCATTTGTGAAGCGCTATACAGGTAAAAGTTTTTTCCGTATAGTCGCTTTCGAGCCGAGCTTCTAAAAAGGCGTAAAAATCATCTATATAGTTTTCAACAGGCACGGATCAGGTTTATTTCGACAGGGTATAATTTAATAAAGGCTGCAATGACCGGTTTTCAACAGGATGCAAAAACCGGGTTTTGCACCCGTTTTTTTTAAGGGTAAGAAACTTTTCCAGTAGTGGATTTTTCTTCATTTTCATCAGGGAGCAAAGAAACAAATACCAGCCGGCGGATAAAATAGAATATTGTTTCTATTGTTTGTCATATTCCTCTTGCCATTGTGTAGACTTAATTCTATGACTTGTAATGGGAAACCTTTAAAAACGGGAGATTTTGTACCCGGCTTTTATAATCTATTAATCAATTCAGATTTTACGGAGTTTCCCATTTTTTAAGCACGGAAGGAATATCAATTCCCTTTCCTAACACAGCTTTGAAGAGATCGCCTTTCTTATCAATTCTCTTTTTTATGTTTTTTATAGTAAACTGCAAAGGATGCAATCCCTTCCTGACTTCTTTCCAGTCTAAAGGAGTAGAAACGGGGGCGCCTGGTTTGGGCCTCGCGCTGTAAGCGGAAGCCACTGTTTGACCCCGGCTGTTTTGCAGGTAATCAATATATATGTGGTTCTCCTTTCTTTTAACCAGCGATCTTTCCATCGTGGTAAAGGAAGGTAGTTGTTCATGCACTTTAGTAGCCAGTATTTTGGCAAATTCTCTCACCGTATCATAGTCATATTTCCTGCCACAGGGTATATAGACATGCATGCCACTGGCTCCTGACGTCTTGCAGTAACCTGGTAGATTGAATTTATCCAGTATTTCTTTTATCGTCAATGCTACTTCTATTACTTGGTCAAAAGTATTTTTCTCAGAAGGATCAATATCGAGGACGAGATAACCAGGATGATTTAATTTAGTTGTTACTGAGTTCCATGGGTTCATTTCTATACAACCGAGATTAGCAATGAAGAGCAGGCTTTTTGCATTATTGCAAACGAGATAATGAATTATTTTGCCGGTGGACTCAGAATAAATATTCACTGTTTTAATCCAGCCCGGCGCAATATCGCCCGCGTCTTTATGGTAAAACCCTTCATCCCTTATCCCGTTTGGGTTTCTTTTGAGGGAAAGCGGCCTGTTCCTTAAATAGGGAAGAATAAAAGGAGCTATTGTTTCATAGTAGCTGATGAGATCGCCTTTTGTAATTCCATCATCGGGCCAGTATAATTTCTTAAGGTTAGTAAAAACCGGTTTTGTTTTTGCCATGGTTATTTCTTTGATTACAGGATAAGGATTTTTTACCGGGGGTCTCTCTTCATCTCTGCTATTGACTGTAGCTATTCAATTTCAATTCAAATAACCCATCCTTGCCGCTAAATAGTTTATCTGCGACGATAGCCAGTATTAGCTTTATATAGTGTTTTACCTTTTACCCATCTATTTCTTCTTTTTTACTGTTTTCTTTGATATGGCTTTGGATAGTTTTTCACTATCGTATTTTTCAGAGACCGCATATTCATCCTTATGTTTGATCAGGAGCCAGTTTTTTTCATCGTTCTTAAATCGTATGAGAATAAATTCTCCTTCCAGTTTGCCCCCTTCCAGGAATATTTTCAATTCCCCTTTATTTAATGCCTGCAAAGCTTCCTGTTCAGTCATTTCTTCCAATTCCTTATTTACCGGTATAAAGACTCCTTTATCCCATATCTCCACCCTGCCTGCCCCATAATTGCCTTCAGGGATTTTACCTTCAAAGCCGATATAACTGACGGGATGATCCTCGACCATTACTGCCAGGCGCTTATCTTCCGGATTCATAGAAGGTCCTTTGGGAACCGCCCAGCTTTTCAAGACACCGCCTAATTCAAGACGGAAATCATAATGCAGGTGGGAAGCATCGTGCCGTTGAACTACAAAGCGGAATAAACTTTTTTTTCCTTCTTTTCCTTCCGGCTCAGGAGTAGCCTTGAAATTTCTTTTTTTGTTGTAGGTTGTTAATGCCATCAGGATGCTTTTCTTTTTGACGTACCGGGACTGGTTTTCAATTGTTCCTCCAGGTCACGGTCGCCCGAATGAACAATACGTGATAAGGATTTGACGCTTTTTTTCAGGCTGAAGATAATAAGGTGTTTCATTATATATACTATCGGTTTCTTTTTCGTCAACAAACAAGGCTATTCCGATGATCTTATCTTTTTCGGGACTGGACACACCAGGTTGGCTTATTAATAAACCTCTCGCAACAACGCCGGGACGCGATGACTGTCCCGCATTGTAAATTCATCGCGACCCGGCGCCCTTGCGGGAGATTAAACCCCGTCTTTTCCAAACATCGCCCATTGTCCTCAAACTTGACCACTACCAGCCAATAAAAATCAGGCGGCGCCATTTCCTGGAAAAAGCATGGAGGTTAGGGTGTATGTAACCAGACTAATTATAAAAAATAAAAAACTTTTTGTTTTTTTTTAAAAAGTCTTCTATCTTCATAGCGATTTATTTTAATATCTGGGAAATCCATAGTATGTCGGCCAAAAAACTGCTTTTTAAGAGAAAAATCATACGGCAGATTTATTTCTCCGGTACTTTATCCTGCTCCGAACTAAGCTGGAAAATCAAAAAAAGCCTCCCCCTTACAACGAAATTGGTGAACGAACTTATCCAGGAGGGCTATGTTGTTGAGACAGGGTATGCTCCTTCTACGGGAGGACGAAGACCTATCATGTTCTCATTAAGACCAGATGTGCTTTATATTGTTTCTGTGGCGCTGGATCAATTTGTAGCAAGGATTGCTATTATGGATCTGCAAAACAATTTCGTCTCCCCCATTGAAAAATTAGAGCTTCCTCTCCCCAAAAACCCGCAGGCATTAGCTGTCCTGACTGAAAAAATTGATAAGGTTATAAGTAAATCCGGTCTTCCAAAAGATAAAATAGCCGGTATAGGGATAGGTATGCCCGGGTTCGTAGATTTTAAAAAGGGTATCAATTATTCATTCTTAAAAGCGCCCGGAACAAGTATTACCGAATATATAGCTGATAAAACGGGGCTGCCTGCCTTTATAGATAATGATTCCAGCCTGATAGGATTGGCAGAACTGCGTTTTGGTGCTGCCATGAGAAAAAAGAATGCCATGGTAATCAATATCGGCTGGGGTATTGGTCTTGGTTTGGTGCTGAACGGAGAACTTTTCAGGGGCCACGATGGTTTCGCCGGTGAGTTTAGTCATATACCTCTTTTTGCCAACGGTAAGCTATGCAGTTGCGGGAAAAGCGGATGCCTGGAAACAGAAACCTCGTTACTTGTCATCATTGAAAAGGCCAAGCAAGGATTAAAGACCGGCAAATTATCTGTACTGAAAGCTGCCCAGTTGGAACATTATGAAGAAGCCAGTGAAGCGATTATTACCGCTGTACATGAAGGTGATCGTTTTGCAGTAGAATTATTTTCGGAAGCTGGTTATAATATCGGGAGGGGCGTAGCTATTCTTATACATATCCTCAATCCCGAAGTAATCATATTGAGCGGGAGAGGATCCACTGCCGGTAAGATCTGGCAGGCACCTATTCAACAGGCATTGAATGAACATTGCATTCCGCGGCTGGCGGTGAATACCGCTATTGAAATGTCGACACTTGGTTACGAGGCAGAATTGATTGGCGCCGCGGCATTGGTTATGGAGAATTACGAAAAAGAAATAATAAAGAAAAATTTTGCAGTAGAACCCGGGCCGGGCCATTTATTAAACAATTAATAATGGTTAAGGGAGGCTACAATATACGTCCCGTATATATTAAAACTACTGCGTAGACAGGCAAAGTAACAGGCAGGCTAAAGTAAGCATGAGTTGCGGCTGTACAGGCCGGGCCATGCGTGTATCTAACATCAGGTTTCAAGCCACCGTTCACATCAGAAAGATTAATGCAACTGTCCATGCCGGGCACCATGCCGGCATGTGGTTGTACCAGGTATTGCTATCTCAAACAAAATTCTTAAACCTAAAACTCAACGAAATGAGAACGCATCTGCTGCTTATTTTGGTGTCACTTTGTACAAGTCTCCAGCTTCTGGCGCAGACCAGGCAGATTAGTGGCACCGTTACTGATGCCCAAAACAATACGCCTATAGTTGGTGTGACCGTTAGCGGGCCCGGTAAAGGAAATTCTACACAAACGGGAACTGACGGACGGTTTACCCTTTCGGTTCCACCGGGTAAAGCAACGCTTACATTTTCACATGTAGGGTATGAATCCCAGGAAGTCACCGTAGCCGCCGGGACCGCTACTATTACTGTTTCAATGGATGTTAAAGAAGGAACGATGGATGAAGTTGTCGTTACTGCCCTTGGTATAAAAAGAGACAGGAGATCCATTGGCTATGCTACTTCTACTGTAAAGGGTACTGAACTGCAACAAGCAGGAACCACGCTAAATCCTGCTCTGGCTTTATATGGAAAAGCCGCAGGCGTAGGTATCAATATCGGTTCAGCAGGTCCGACAGGAGGTATAAATATCCGGATCAGGGGAGCTGCCGGCCTGGAATCATTTGCCAAATCAAGGCCCTTGTTTGTAGTAGACGGAGTGCCGATTTATGACCAGGCAACCAGCCAGGCCAATACCACTTATGATCCCCTGAATTCACTGGACTATGGATCGGGCATTAATGATATTAATCCGGAGGATATAGAATCCATGGAAATATTGAAAGGCGCAAAAGCCACGGTGTTATATGGAAGCCAGGCATTAAATGGCGTAGTATTGATTACAACCAAGAGCGGTAAAAAAACAAAAGGTCTCGGTATTAATGTATCTCACCAGGTAACTGTTGAAAAACCTTTTTCTTTTATAGATTTTCAAAACGAGTATGGATCGGGTACCAGTGCATGGGATACGGCAACGACTATTTTGCCAAACGGTCAGCGGGTAAGAACTTTGAGAGCTACCCGTTACAGTTTTGGTCCTAAATTCGATGGTAGCCAGGTGATGCGATACGACAGTATGATGGTTCCTTACCAGGCTTACCCGAATAATTTTATTGATTTTTTCAAAACAGGAAGCTCGAACCGTACGAATGTCGCTATTTCAGGTGGCGGTGCATTTGGCAGCGCCCGTGCCTCTTTTTCACATGTTGATTACCAGGATATCATTGACAGGTCTACTCAAAAGAACAATACTTTCAGTTTCAATGGTAATTTTAATGTTTCGCCTTTTGCCAAATTTGAATTTACCAGTAATATATACAGTATAACAACCCGCAACAGGAGGCCCAATCTTGAACAGGTTGTTGCATTTGGTTTAAACAGGGACTATGACTACAATTTCCTGAGAAATTTTTATTTGGATGAGAATGGTTATAGAAGAATCCTTGATAATTATGCTTTACCTCCTTCCGCTACGCGGTTTACAGGTTTACTTTGGGAACAAAATCAGAATACTGACCTGGATAAAAAATTCCACACGATTACTTCGCTAAAAACGACATTGAATTTTACGAAACAAATATCTCTTTTAGGCCAGGCGGCTATTGACTATACGAATACCGATTATACAACAGAGAACCAGATCGTGCAATTACTTCCCCAGGTTTCAGGAGGCAAGTTCCAATGGAGAAAACAAAATACAATGGTGCAGAGCTACCAGGCCTTATTGAATTATGAACAGGGGTTTATGCATGATAACCTTCACATTTTTGCTTATGGGGGATGGGCTTACCAGCAGGTAAATGAGACGGATGTTTTTGCAGGCACCGGCGAAGACGGCTTGCGCTTCCCGGACTGGTTTTCCATCGGTAATGATCTGCTGACATCGGGCGCCCTGAGTAAAGTGCGCGGCGTAGCAAGAGGATCTGACCTTATCTATGGTATACTGGGCTCTGTAACCGCTTCCTGGAAAAATAAAATTTACCTGCAGATTGATTCAAGAAAAGACTGGAATTCGACGCTGCCGCCGAGCCACAACTCTTATTATTATCCCGGCGTTTCTGTTATTTATCATTTTACCAATGATATTAAAATACCTAAGTTGAATTATGGAAAGATAAACGCCTCATGGGCAGATGTGGGGGGTGGCCCTAATGTAGCTTTGCAAAACAGGTATTTTGCTGATAATAGTTCCAGCGTTCAATCTATCTATGAAGGGGCTACGATCATCGGGGTAGTGCCGCCCACTGCCCTGTTTCTCGGAGATATCAAACCATTCAGGAAACGGGAATTTGAAATAGGGCTTGATACCCGGTGGTTAAGACAGGACAGGCTTGAACTGGAACTTACTTTTTATACTAATAATATTTATAACCAGATCATCCCGCTTAATATTAATCCTGCTACCGGCTATGCTACGGCCAATATCAACAGCGGGAATGTAAAAAACTGGGGATATGAATTATTTGTAAAGGCTTCACCTTTCGTTACTACGAAATATCGCTGGAACCTGACATTTACGGCGGCCCGCCAGTTGTCAAAAGTGATGAAGCTATATGAGGGCATCAATGAACAACTTATTGACGGGATCAATAATGCTGTAAGGGTTGTGGGTAAAGTAGGGCAGCCCCTGGGTGATATTTATATGTACGATTTCCTTCGCGATCCCAACGGAAACAAAGTGGTTGACCAGGGTACCGGCTTGTACTCACTGGATAATACAAAATATATAAAAGTGGGTAATGTAAATCCTAAAGCATTCGGCGGATTATACAGCGACTTCTATTTTAAAGGGTTTAATTTTCATATTGGCCTTGATTATAAATTCGGCGGCACCATCTTCTCCTATTCCAATCAATACCTGATGGGCAATGGTGTCATCAAAGCTACCCTGCCTTACCGGGATGAAGCGCATGGCGGGTTAACCTATACTTCCGGTGGTATTACTTATCATGACGGAGTCATTCTTCCCGGTGTAAAGAAAGTTGACCTTGGCGGCGGCAATTTCAAATATGATCCTAACGATAAGATGATCTCTGCTACTACCTATTACTCATCTTATATCAATGATGTCAGTACCAGCTGGCCTCCGGACAGGGTATTCAAAAATGATTATATAAAACTGAGGGAGATATCCATTGATTATACGCTTCCCAAAAAGATATCCGGAATGCTGAAGCTGCAAAAAGTATCGGTCAATCTTGCGGCGCGGAACCTGGGTTACCTGCATAAGACGATTCCCAATATAGACCCTGAATCAACGCTCAGCTCGCAGGGTTTTGTGGAAGATTCTTTTTACCCGACTACCCGGACATTCAGTTTTGGCATAAACATTAGTTTTTAATTTTAAAAATCTTTGCTATGAAACGGCATATAATAAAATACCTGTTTGTTCTTTTTATGCTAAGCTCATTGGTCAGTTGCAAAAAGCAACTGGAAGATCAATTCAGGAATCCCGAAGTGTATTCAAAAACGGAAAACCTCTTTGGCGGCATTTTTCTTTCCATGCTCACCGAACATAAAGTATTTATCCAGGATTACGGGGAATTCTACTGGCAGCTGAATGCGGGTACAGAAGTTCCGGGTTATGCGCAGCTCGCCCAGCGTTATATTACTGACCGCTATCCCTGGTTTTATAATTTCGATGACCTGAGCGGGGTAAATGCTTTTGGGGGTAATACCAATACCCTGTGGAATGGGAGATTGAATGACTTTTATACAAGATCAAGATACTGGGCTGTATTGAATGATGAACTCAGTAAAATCAGCGGAGAGGCACTTACTAATAATAAGATTTTTTATACGCTGGCGACAGTCATTAAAGATTATATGGCATTGGTCAACGTGGATTTTTATAACAGCATTCCTTATTCCGAAGCTTTTAAAGGAAGTGATAAAATATTCTATCCGAAATTCGATGACCCCAAGTCGATATATGTTTCCGTGATGAGTGATTTGAAACAAATAAGCCAGGACCTGCCCACGGTATACAATGCCATGACAGACCTGGGCAAACAACTTTTTGCAAAATATGATATCGCCTTTGTAGGCAACGTCGATAAATGGCTTCAATTCATCAATGCATTGCGGCTAAAATATGCTGTAAGAATTTCAGGGGTTGATGAAACGCTGGCCAAAGGAGAATTACAGGATGTGCTTACCAAGCCCTTTCCTGCCCAGGATCTTTTGCAACCTGTCTTTGCCGAGGAAGCTCCTGAAAGTAATGGTTTCTGGATAAGAGGTCTTGGTGAGAATTCATTCGCAAGTTTTATCCCGGATATAATAATGAGACGGATGAACCGGGATTCGGCCCACTACCAGCCCGGCATAGATGATCCCAGGTTGCCGGTAATAGCCATGCCTACGAAGTTTTTCGATGGCGCTTACAGCGCTACTACCAACCTGCGTAAATACATCGGGGTTACGTATAATGCCGATGCTCAAAAGCCCGGGTATGTTGCGGGTGACAGGTATACGACTACTCCCAATAGTTTTATCTTATCGCTGCAGCAAAACTCCAAATCACAGTATCACCTTACTACTTATACGCATGATTCCAAGTTCCCTGCTTACATGATGTCTTTGGCCGAAGTGGATCTGCTCCTGGCTGAAGTGGAGCTAAAAGCGCTTGGCAATACCGGCAAAACGGCCGGTCAGCATATTAAAGACGCGATCATTCATTCCACGGATTTCTGGTATGCAAGAAACGAAGAAAGCCGGATGGCCTCATCTTTCGTGGCAAAAGCTATCGCCGGTAATTATTTTACAGGCCCGGTAACTTTCAGCAGCAACAGGTTCGGAGAAGATTCAGCCCTGTATATGCACCCGGCCAAACCTAATGCAGGGATTGTAGGCCTGTATGCCGATTCAATCGTGACCCGCTTTAATACAAGGGCGAATATCGAGGACAAGATGGAGATACTGATGCAACAAAAATATATACACCTGAATATTATCGCGCCATTTGAATTGTGGGCCGAACTGAGAAGAACCAGGCATCCTTACCTGGAACCCATGACTTTTACGGCCAAAGTAATGAAGCCTTTCCCCGAACGTTTGCGTTATCCCTTATCCGCCCAGCAAACCAACCCGGACAATTACCTGCAGGTACAGCAACAGGACAATTTCACGACGCCCATATTCTGGGTGCCGGCTGATAAAAGAAATGTATTACCTTATTGGAATGATTATAATTACCAATGATTTGTTCGCAGATAGCAAGACCAACCAACAAAACAAAATCAGGCCGCTTATTTAGCGGTCTGATTTGTCTTTTTTGGGCTAATTGGCAGTAGCTTTCGAAAAAAATAATTCGCGTTATTCTAACTATAATTATATCCATATGAGAAAGCGAAATTCCGGGCTTTTGATCTTTTCACTTTTGATCCATGTTTTTTCTTTTTCACAAAACGTTTATCATTTTACGCAAGGATTGATGATCAATTCTGTAAGCCGGTATGGGCGCGAAGCCCTGTATACGGATCAACTGGCTTACAAACTATATACAAATACGATGAAACGGCCTGCCGAAGGCGACTCCTTTGGCGTAAGCCGCAACGGGCAGCTCATTAAATGGCAATCGGTGACCGGCGATAGCCTGAACCGCCTGAGAGGCAGAGGTGGATTCCGCGATGGGGGCGGATATATTTATCTTACTTATTCTTCCAATAAAGAACAGCCTGCCCTGCTCAATATAAAAGGTAACAGCGCCATTATTTTTAATGGGGAGCCACATGCAGGTGATGCTTATGCATCCGGGTGGTTATCTATTCCTGTAAAGTTGAAGAAAGGGGTGAACGAAATCTATGTAAGGGGGCAAAACATTATCGCCGATCTTATTTTTCCCGATAAACCCGTATTCCTGGATACAGGAGATCCGACATTGCCGTTTATAGTGCCCGGCCATCCCAATAATGACCTGATGGGCGCTGTGGTATTGATCAACTCGTCCGGAAAAACGATAAAAGGATGGCATATCAAAAGCAATATCGGCGGCAAAGAAATGACTACTGATATTCCTTCCGTGCCTGCTATGTCTTCCCGCAAGATAATTTTCCATTTTGACGGGACGGCTGCCACAAAAAAAGGACAATATGAGTGCACGATAACACTACTGGATAAAACGACAATCGTAGATGAAAAAAAGATAGCGATAGACGCGGTAGACCCGACGGATAAATACAGCAACACTTTTATCAGCACTATTGACAGCAGTCTTCAATATTATGCGGTAACACCACAAGCGCCTTCGTTCAATACAGGCGCGGCTTTGTTTTTATCTGTACATGGGGCCGGCGTGGAAGCAATAGGACAAGCCAGGGCTTATCATTCAAAAGACTGGGGTACATTGGTGGCAGCGACTAACCGCCGGCCCCGGGGCTTTAACTGGGAAGACTGGGGAAGATTGGATGCTCTTGAAGTGCTGGCTATCGCGAAAGAAAAATTCAAACCCGATCCGCAACATATTTACCTGACCGGTCATTCGATGGGTGGCCATGGAACATGGTTTCTTGGCGCTACTTACCCTGACAAGTGGGCGGCGATCGCTGCCTGTTCCGGTTATCCTACATTAAAAGGCTATGGCTCCGCCGATGGCTTGATCCCCGACAGCAGCAGCTCGCCGTTAGAACAATTATTGCTTCGCTCGGGTAACCAGAGCGATGTTATCAAACTGGTATCTAATTATAAGCCTATCGGTGTTTATATTCTTCATGGGGAAGCCGACAAAGTTGTTTCTGTCAATTATGCAAGGCAAATGCGGAAATTGCTGGGCGATTTTCACAGCGATCTCAGTTATTATGAATACCCGAATGGAGAACATTGGTTCGGTGACCAGAGCGTTGACTGGAAACCCATCTTCGATTTCTTTAAATGGCATAGCCTGGCAGTTGACAGCGCCGTGAATACAATTGATTTCATAACAGCTAACCCGGGCATATCCTCTTCCTTTCGCTGGGCAGCTATCCGGCAACAGCTACATCCGCTGCAATTCAGCCGGGTACAACTAAAAAGAAATAAGGCAGCCAAAACAATCAGCGGAAATACAGAAAACGCCCGCATATTGAAATTAGATCTCAGGGATTTTAATGCCGGCGACCTGGTAAAAATTACTCTTGATGGATCGGCGCCGGTAGAATATAAAGTAACCAGTTCAACGGATAGCTTATTTCTTACCCGGAATAATAATAAATGGGAAGTAACTTCGGTACCGGGTGCTTATGCGAAAGGTCCTGATCGTTATGGAACGTTTAAGGATGCTTTTAATCACGATATGATTTTTGTATATGGCACTACCGGCACAAAGGAAGAAAATGAATGGAGTTTTAATAAAGCCAGGTATGATGCTGAAACATGGTATTATCGTGGCAACGGGGCGGTGGATATCATCCCCGATAAAGAGTTTTCCTTGGAAAAATATAAGGACAGGGGTGTGATCGTTTATGGCAATAGCAATACGAATGCGGCCTGGAAAACGGTACTAAATGATTGCCCGATACAGGTAGAGCGTAATAAAATTACCGCTGGCGGCAAAACCTGGGAAGGAGATGATTTCGCGGCCTATTTTGTATGGCCGCTTCGCAATTCTTCCATAGCTTCCGTGGGCGTGATCAGCGGAACGGGTATAAAAGGGATGAATGCAGCTACAGCCAATCAATATTTTGCGGGAGCAAGCGGCTTCCCGGACTTTATGATCTATAAATTAAATATGCTTCAATCAGGAGCCAATGAAGTAAAGATGACGGGCTTTTATGATAATGACTGGCAATTATCGGGGAATGATTTTATTCAAAACGATTAATCACAGTTAATAGGCTGGTTGTATAAGGTTGGCAAATAACAAAGAAGTTAGCCGAAACAAAAATTCTTAGTAGTATGATTTTGAAATTAGCCTACAAAGCTTTCTTATTTTCTTTTTTAACACTTGCTGCTGTTTGCCTTAAAGCGCAACAAAATACACCTTCATCCTCAGGATATGAATGGCCCACAGACCCATTGGTAAAAGCAAAATTAGATAAATGGCAGGATCTCAAGTTCGGTATGATCATACACTGGGGCATCTATGCCGTACCGGGAATCGTTGAATCGTGGTCTATTTGTTCTGAGGATTGGATAGAACGGGACAGTACTATCGCTTATGATGATTATAAAAAATGGTACTGGGGTCTTGCCAAAGATTTTAACCCCGTCAATTTTAATCCTGAACAATGGGCCAATGCAGCAAAGGATGCCGGTATGCGGTATGTTGTATTTACCACCAAACACCATGACGGGTTCTGTATGTTTGATACGAAAGAAACGGGTTTTAAAATATCAGCCGGGCCTTTTAAAAATAATCCAAGGGCCGATGTAGCGAAATATGTATTCGATGCTTTCCGGAAAAATGATTTTATGATCGGCGCTTATTTTTCCAAACCCGACTGGCATTCTGAATATTACTGGTGGCCCAAATATGCCACCGCAGATCGTAATAACAACTATGATATCCGCAAATATTCCTGGCGATGGAGCCAGTATAAAAAATATACCTATAACCAAATTGGTGAACTGATGCATAATTATGGTTCGGTTGATATTTTGTGGCTGGACGGGGGATGGGTAAGGCCTTTGAAAACGGTCAACGAAGAAGTGCGATCATGGGGCGCTGCTATTCCCGCCTGGAGCCAGGATATTGATATACCCGCTATCGCCACGATGGCGCGAAAAGCGCAACCCGGATTGCTGATCGTTGATCGCACGGTGCATGGGCTTTATGAAGACTACCAGACACCCGAGCAAAGAATCCCGGATCGTCAACTCGATCATCCATGGGAAAGCTGTATGACATTGGGCAATGCCTGGGGATGGGTTCCAAACGAACATTTCAAGTCTGCAACAAAAGTGATTCATTCTTTAATAGAAATTGTGGCAAAGGGTGGGAGCCTGTTGCTGGGTGTAGGCCCGCGGGCAGATGGAACCCTGGAGGCAGAAGCTATTCAGCGATTGGAAGAAATTGGAAAATGGATGAAAATAAACGGCGAAGCCATTTATAATACACGCACTACTCCTCAATACCAGGATGGCAAAACATTTTTTACTAAAAATAAAACGGGAACGTTAATGTATGCGCTTGTATGCCTGGATGATAATGAAGCGCTGCCATCTGCGATAGAATGGAAAAACAATATCCCGGCGAAGGGAACGAAGATGACGTTGTTGCAGAATGGGGAAACGGTAAAATGGGTAAATGATAATGGCGTTGTTAAAGTATCCCTTCCTCAATCGTTGTTAAAGACTGGTTCTTTTTATCCGGCTTTGGCATTTTCATTTACACCCGGCAAGCCTTGAGAAAACGGAACACGGATGACAAGCTGTATCATCCGTGTTCCATTTCTCTATGGTTTTACTTCTATTTCCACACCATCATTCCAGTTTTTGTATTCAGGTGTATAATATAAACAGGTATTGCTGGCTTTTCCTTTATAAGTGCCGGCTATTTCCGCTTTCAGATCCAGGTTGACCTTTTTGATCTCATTTGGAGCAAATCCCATCCAATACAATACAAGGTAATTATCAAAAATTTCGTAATAAGCCACTTCATTCTTTTCCATTATTTCTTTCAACTGCCAGGGCTGTACAGCCAAACCAGCGGGTACTCCAATCTTTGCAATCGCCATAGGCTGAAGTGCAGATCTTTCATTCTTCACTTCAATTTCCATTCTTACCGTTTCTCCCACTTTCGTCTGAATATCTTTCAGCCGGGTAGATAATTTCAGTTCCGCCTTCGCGCTGTTAGGTGGCGTTAGCGTATTGTAAGAAACTTCAAGATTGTAAGGAATGGTTTTGTTCGCATTTTCGTAATGAATATCAAATGAATTCTCCCCGTTCCTGAGATTGATCAGGGGGCTGGTACCGGGAGTGATTGCCTGGTCATTCAGGGTAAAAGCTACCTGCGAATCCGGTGCTAAAGTTCCAATTAGTTTGGAGTACTCAACAATGGCATGTAACGCGAGCACAGTCGCCTGTGTTGAACCATACCCGTAATAAGATTTTTCTCCCAGTATTTTAGAAACAAGTTCTGCCATCAAGCCGATCCTCGGGGACTTTTCTCTTGCCAGCGCCAACGTATACAGCGACATGGATTCCACCCGCAGTGAAGCGTCTCTTGAATTGACGACACTGGTTTCCGCCGACAATTTCAACGTTTGATAGTTAGTATTCAGCAGTTCCATCAACCGGGCGTAATCATTTTCATTTTTCATATTACTGGCTGCCAGCGCCATCATAGCTAACTGGTAAGCGTCATTGCTGTCGATGGCTTTATTTACTGCTGCCCGGTACTCTTGCTGTATCTCGTTACCGATTCCCGCTTGCGTTAAAGCATATACTATATAAATGTTTGCGATCTTGTCGGGGACAGAAGCAAACCTGTCATATCCGCCAGATGCCAGGGAAAACGAACCTTTGCCGTCTCTCCGGCTCATCAGGAACGTCTTTGTTCTTTCCATCATTTTTTTATCTACATCAATGAATTCCTGCATATCGGTGAACTCGAGCAATCCATAAGCGGTCAAAGCCTCATGCGCCGGCGTATGCCCAAACCATTCAAAACCATTTTGAGCCGTTTCGAAACCGATCAATCTGTTGTAACCGTTTTCGATATAGGATAAAGCCTTTTTCTCAATAGCAGGATTGGATTTTCCGGCTTCACGTAAATATTTTAATACATATATATTCGGATAAGTAGTAGAGGATGTTTGTTCGAAGCATCCGCCCGGTTCTCTTAACATCGATTCAATTCCATCCAATAGCTGGCCTTCTAAATTTTGAAATACCTTAAGATGCGATTGCAGGGTTCCGGGTATCATTTTATTAATGGTGAAATTATGCCTGGCGGACTTATTTCCTGAAAAGGTTTCGATTACCGGGAAGCCCTTATCACTGGCAACAACAGGCAGAGAAATCGTTTCTGTATTGAATTGACTTTTTACCATGAACTGGATGGATCCCTTAGCCGCGGCGGTTGCTTCTGCCGGGATCAGCACTTGCCTGGATTCGCCTGCCGTTAAGATGATTTTGTTATCATAATCACCGGTTTTAATATTCCCGGGAAGATGTAAACTGATCGTTGCATCTGCGTTTTGTTCAGTATTATTCTTAATCACCAATGGGATCAATGCTTTGTCTCCTACGGTAAGATAAGGAGGGATCTTCGCATCGACAGTTATCGCATTCCTTGTGGTATAAGTGGCTTCGGCTCTCCCGATTTTTCCATTATACGCAATTCCTTCCGCGATAGCCCTGAAAGTAGTAGAGGCATCGGAATTATAGAATTCAACAGATGCTTTTCCATTCTTATCGGTTTGCACTACCGGGTTCCAGTAAATGGTTTCCCTGAAATCATTTCTTTCGGATGTTTCCGTTGAATGGTACCTTGGTGCATAAAATCTTTTTGCTACCGAGTATACAGAACCGCCTGCCTGGATCATTTGCGTGATATAGTAATATTTTTTTGTCAGGTCCAGCCTGATCTTTTGATTCCTGAATTTTTTCGACTCAATGGCAATCACGCCGTTGACAGCTCTTGCCCCATAGATCGCCGTGGCGGACGCATCTTTCAAAATAGTGATGGATTCAATATCATTCGGGTTGAAATTCCATTCGAATTTTTCGACAGGTATTCCATTCACAACATACAATGGCTCATTACCGCCGGCTAATGCAGCCGCTCCCCTGATTTTAAATACGGCTCCTGCCGCAGGATTAGCCTGTTGCTCTATATCAAGGCCAGCGACTTTGCCCTCCAGCAGAAAACCAAGATTATTGGCTGCCGGCAACGCCTCATTTCTTACAACGGCTACCGCAGCGGTTAAATCCTTTCTTTTTGCTGCGCCATAGCCAACTATGACTACTTCATCCAGGTGAGTTTCATTCATCCGCCCTTCCTCTTTTTTATCAACTATTATTTTTAGATTTACTTTTTCCGCTTCTTCTTTTTTAACGGGATTGACCAGGCCTAAGCCTGTACGGGCGCCAAATTTTGAAGCAAGTGGAGCAAGTTGTTTTGCTTTTAAAGGGTTATACCCTATGCCGTTTTGCAAAACTTTAATGGTCACTTTTTCTTTTTCCTTCAGGGACTGAGCGATCAAATAGTAGTTCGTCCTTGGTGCCAGGTCGGAGAAGAAAAATATGCCATCCGAACCGGTTTTTATATTCAATGCTTTTTCGCCGGTATTGGGATTTACCAGGAATACGCTTGCTTTCACGGGTTGTTGTTTGTCATTAAGAACTACACCGCTTAAAATATTTGGCTGGTCCGGTGTAAATTTCAATTTCCCCTCTTTTTGAACATATTCGATATAATCAAAATACCGGTAACCGTGAGTCAGCATAACAAGGTCCAGCGCGGGCACTGCTTTAGGCTCATCTTTTTTAAAATAGAATTGTGGTTCTTCAATTTTTCCTCTCAATTCAGAGCTCATCAGCAGCCAGGAAAGAATATGATCCTGTTTATCATCCGCGAAAGACCAAAGTTTGTCATCTACTACTGCTACAGAAAAATTTGAAGGAACAGGGTCGCCTTTTTCATCCAGTGTTTGAAGCGTCATCGTGACCTTCTCTCTTGGCAAATACCTGTCTTTATCGGTAGTGATCTTTACCTGTAATACTTTATTCTCATTTAAGAATACCAGTCTTTCTGCTATGGGCAACTCATCTTCATTGTAAATAGTAAACTGCGCGATGCCTGCAGGAAATTTTCTTTCATCTATTTCAGTGACCTGCTCCCCTTTTTTCAGGAACAACCTTTGAGAATGGTAAATAACGTTTTTAGTTTGCCCGGCTAATTCTATATACCTGTCTTCGGTCGAGCTTAATTTGACCAATAATTTGTTGTCGTTCTCCGACATATTCATCACAATGCCATTATTCGACGCTACCGGCAATTTGAATTTTTCCTGGATAGAAGCAGGGGAAGTGATTTTTGCAATATATGTTTTCCCTTTTTGCGGCGTGAAGGAAAATTTCCCCATTCCAAAATGATAACTTTCAAAAGACATGATCTTGTTATCCTCATTATCCCATATTTCTCCTTTTATATCGGCCGGTTTCCCGTTTTCATTCAGTGCTTTGAATGCAATGTTGGTGGCAATGCCGTTAACGAGGGTTCCTCCTTCGGGCATGAACTGGAGATCGATTTTATTAAGAACAATCGGGATGCTTCTTGAAATGGCTTCTGTATAAGAATCATATTCTATCGTGATGTTCAGCAATCCATCACTGCTCTTCAGGTCGGCGGGAAGCCTGAATTTCACCTGCGCCTTACCTTCATTGTTCGTTTTAAAGCTATTGGTATGGATAGTGGTTCCGCCAACGGAAACGGTATATTTTACTTCATAATACCGGATAGGCTGGTCGCTGAGATTACGTATAGAATAATCAGCTGTCACTTCGTCGCCGGCACCATAGCCTTTTTTCGGGAAGTCGAGTTTCATCAGCACTCTTGGCGCGATGACTTTTTGTAAAGTAATTTCTTTTACAAAGAAGCTGCTGTCTTTTTCGTTTTGCATCCAGGTAGTATAGGCCCGGAGTTTGTAAATCCCGCCGGGGGCTTCTTCATTAAAATCAAATGAACCCTCCGTATACCCGTTGTCAACCCGGTAATTCAGTTTTTGAAGCACATTGCCCGAAGGGTTGATGACTTCTACATACACCACGCTGCTCTGTCCGGAAGGCGTTTGGTCCTGCCCATTTACGAGGTAAAGTTTGAAAAAGACCTGGTCGCCGGGCTTAAAGAATACATGATTGGTTTGAATATAGACCTTTTCCTTTGACGAAGAATAGTCCGGCACTTGCGCAAAAACTCTATTGACTGATCCTGCTATCAGCAATAAGAATACAAAATGTTTTACTGGTAGTTTCATGATTTCAAAATTGAATGGAGGTGGTAAAGCCAAATGTTTTAGTGGAAGGAAGATTGAAAAAGTCGAGCCCCGAACCATTCGGTTGGTCATATAGTAGTTGGTTCGGGTCTGCGCCCTTATAAGCTGTCCAAAGGATAATATTATCCAGGTATATCCCAACCGTCAGTTGCTGTATATATTTCCTGAAATTCAATTTGTATCCGAGGGATAAGGTGTTTAGCCTGATGTTATCCCCCTTTTGAATATATTCTTCCGCGATACCGCTAAGACCGTATCTCACCCAGCGATTTTTATCAAGCGGTAAAGCCGGGTCATAAAAATTGACCGGGATATTATTGATATGACCATCCTGTAAATAGCCCGGGAAAATATAATTCGTCGTATTCCGCAGCATCGCCGAGGTCTGTGATCTTCCGTAATAATCCAATGCCGCCTGTGTACCATTCCAGACATCTCCCCCTTTTTTCCATTCCATATCCAGGCACAACGTGAATTTTTTCCAGTTCATGCTATTACTCAGCTTCATGATAAAATCAGGAGTAGGATCGCCGATTATTTTTGGTTGATTATTGACAAGCGGGTACCCATCATTCCCGATGAGGATATTATTTGATGCATCCCGGACATAACTGCTTCCTGCTATGGCTCCCAGTGGCTCGCCCGCCGCTATAACTTTATTAATATTGCTGAACCCTGCAATGGGAGTGAAATTGTAACCGTCTCCCACTTTTGTTACCCTGTTTTGATAGGAGGTAAATGAGAGCGTATTACTGACAGAGAATTTCTTCGGAGAAAAAGGAAGCCGGTAAGAGCTTAGCTGCAATTCAATACCCTTTTTACGGTGATCAGCTATATTTTTAAGTACCCAGTCTCCGTTTTTATAAACAGGAAAGACATCATGGCGGGTATTTCTTATAAACACTTCCCCGCTGAGAGAAATATTGTTCTTATACCACAATTCTAATTTCCCCGTCCATTCAAAATGATCAATCACTTTAAGATTATCAAAACCCGTCACTTCCCCGAGCGGGAAATATTGAAACGCATCCTGCGTAGAGTATCGCAATAAATTGATATGCGCAAAGGACTTGTCAACCGGTAATTCACTTTTGAAATGATTGACAGCTGTATTCAGCTTGATATCAAAGTAGTCGAAGATATTATTCAACCGGGCATATGAATTGACGGCAGGCAAGAAGTAACTGCCTTTACCGGATGTATTGGAATAATAAAATTTATTAGTAAGATCAATCCCTGCTTCTATATTATGTCCCCTGTAAAGCGTGAGATAACTGAAGTTTACATCATTGGAAGACCTTTGGTAACTATAGGTTTGACTATTAATGGAATAACAGATAGCTGACCGGGTACCCGTAAAAATATAATTAACAGATAAAGTAGAGTGATACCTGTAATTTGAATAGTTAATGTCTCCCCAGGCGCTGGCTGTTAATAAATAAGAAAGATCATTTTTCTTTCTTCCCGTGGCGATCCCGCCGGGAAAATAAGCTGTTCCTTCTTTGTATTGCTCAATACTTTTTTGTTGTACGCTTTCAAGAGACTGAATTACTTTGAATTTCAGGCTATTTGTTTTTTCTTCCAATACCACGTTTCCATGATGCTGTGACTGTAAAAAGGAGTTACCGTTATTATCCAATAGAAAGAAGGGGTTGTCCGCGAGGTGGCTATAGCTTCTTTGAATATTGCCGGTAAGTGTATTCCCCTGGGTAGCGGAAAAACTGATCGGGGTGAGCAACGAGTTCTGGTATACGCGGTTTAAAAACCCATTCCGGTTAGAGTTGGAGAATTTGTCACGGGAATAGCTATAGTTTCCTGAAAGGCTAAGCGATTTGGACACTGTTCCGATGGAAGCCGAAATAGTTTTGGAGGAGTTTTTATTATCCCTGATGTATATATGTTCACCTGTTTGTCCCAGTTTAACATTAAAGGTCCAGGTATTTTTAGCCGCGCGGTAAAGCGTGCTTTGGATATTCAATGACTGGGAGAGCGATGCCGCTGTTCTGAAAATATTGCTATGATAAATTTGAGCCGGGTTCCCGTTGCCGGAACCTGTTGCCACTAATTTACCATTCTGATCATAGGGGTACGAACTGCCATCAAATTCCAGGGCATGAATGTCAGGCCCAAAGCTGAACATTTCTCCTGTTTCAGGGCCAAGCCAGCGCAATTCTCCATTTGCAGGGCCACCTTGTACAAAATTATTTTGTAAGCCGGGAAGCCGGTTAGTTGTTTTGATACTGGCGACAGAACTATAACTGCCGCTGAGCACCAGGCGTCTTGAATAATTACTGTAGATTTTGATATTCCCGTTATTGATATTTATTCTCTTGATAGCGATAGCAGGATTGAAAATGCCGCGCAGGGTGAGGTTGGCATTGCGTACACTATTGATCGAGTCCGCCGGCGATACGTTGTTATTATTTGCAGTGTCGCCATGCCGGCGGATCATGTTGATATAATCTTTTGTTTCCACAGGCTCTACAGATCTTATCACCTGCGCCGATACAAAAGAAGGGGATAGCAATAGTAGCAGGATTGGTTTCAAAATGCGTAGTTTAAAGTTTAGTCAAAAAGATTTACCTGCCGGCGTTTCAACGCCGGCGATTTACCGGTTTCTGCATATATAGATCAGGCTTTATGGTATCCTGTGTTCTTCTTTTGCAAGTCAATACATCATTCCGTGACGGGAGTTCTTACAATTCGATGCTGAAATGGATACCCGGATATAAGGATGCTCTGAATGCAGTAATTGCATACGGGAGAAATAAAAAAATAAGAAAGATTTTTATCCTCTGTGTATAAAGCTGTCCGCAGGATGTAAGTAGTAAGCGGAACGCGGATAACACAGATAAGATAGATAAACACAGATTTTATTCTGTCTTTTCAGGGTGATCTCGTGTGTTTGAAGAAAAAATCCGTTACATCCTTTTCATCCGTGTTCACCCTCTTATCCTAAAGGCTTAAGGCATAAATGGCAAAACTGGCCAGCCAATGGTCTCCGCCATAATTACCGCTGGTTACATTGGGTAATGCTTTTTGTAAAAAATCAGCGGCTGTTTTCTCCAACAACTTTTTCCAGGGATGAGAAGCGGGTAATTCTTTCGCGATACCTTTCATGCACCAGGCACGGCTTAATGCGAGACCGTCTAAATGCACGATCTGGTAATCCGTGCGATCGCTGATGACAGGCATTTGAGTAATACGTTGAATGCTTCGTGTTTCGTAAAATTTATTCAGCCAGCCGATGAATGATTGCTTTGCCAAAACCCGTCGCATCAGGTCGGCGATCTCAAGACTGGGGCTTAAAAAATCAGTGCCATCGGGCTCCAGGTAGGCGGGAGTAGCGGTATTGTTTAAATAAAATGTTTTCGCTGTTTTGATAATTTCATTTTCAAAAGCAGTATCCTTCACTGTTCTTGCCCAGTCGATCGCAAAGACCAAACCGAAAGCAGTATTGGGATGTACGCCTGTCCGGTTAGGGTAGGTTTGTTTGGGTAAAAAAGCTTTCCACAAGGCAACAATTTTTTTTGTGAGAGGTTGAAGGGTGGCATGCCATTGCTTCGCAAGGGGATCATCCCAGGTATACAATTCTTCGTCCAGCTTCAGCAGCCATGCCCAGCCATAAGTGCGTTCATAGGTGTTGGTGGTCTTGTATTTTGAAAAATAGCTGGCCTCTTCATTTATTTTTTGTGATTGAAAGCTATTACTGAGTACTTGTATAATGCTGTCGCGGATAGTGATGGAGGGAAATTCTTTCAGCACTTTTAGCAATAGCCAATGGCCGTGTACACTGCTGTGCCAGTCGAGACAACCATAAAACGAAGGGTGAAGCTGGCTGGGTAATAATACAGCGTCGCTGGCGCTATCGGCTGTATGTGATGTCTTATTGGGAAATTCACTTGTAATGCAACGCAGGGGCAATCTTGCCAGCTTCGTCGCATCAGCTTCCGATAATTTTTGTGAATGAAGGGGAGCAAGAGATGTCAGTATGCAAAAGGCAATTAAGAATTGTTTCATACTGATAAAAATAACACTAAAGCGAGAAAGTAATGCAGAAGGGAAGATCGAAAGTCCGGAAGATAATCTTCGGGTTGAGTAAATGTCTTCCGGACTTTCCGGCTTTCGGTCTTATCCTCTATTTAATGTGCCACTTTTATATAACCCCATCCTTCCTGTTGTTTTGATATTATTTCATAGATACCATCGGGTACAATATCTACTCCCGGGATCAACTGGTCTTTAACAATGTTTGTCCGTTTCATGGCTATCGCGCATACTTTAAAGGATATATCCTTATCAGTTAATAAACGGGCAACATTAGGCTCCTGTGACGATCTGCCTTTTATTACCAGGTCCAAACCCTGCCCGTATAGCACCACTTCCAGTTTTGCCGTGGGATTTGATTCGCGGATCAGTCCCAGTTCCCGGATAAGAGACTGTTGGTTCACGGAATCGCGGCTGGTCATATCAAAAACAACTTTATAATTAGGAGCCTGTGCCTGCACTAAAAACGTAACCAGCATGAGAATAGCTGTTAGCGATATATGCTTTTTCATACTAAAGTTTTTTAAAATGAAATATCAATAAGGGTTTAGCTGCTTACTGTACATTTTCTCCTGCAACTGCCTGACCGGTTCATACGGGCCATATTTGTGTTGTTGTTCTGAAAAACTATCTATATAGGGCCCAAAAGGATGATCAAATGGCTTCCTGGCAATATCCGGCCAGTCATTCTTATACTCTTTGCCGGGACGGGGTTGCGAATTAATAAATGCGGCCACATCCCATGCCTCTTCATCCGTCAGGTGCCTGGATTTTTGCGGGGCATCAAATGGCATATTTTCTTTTACATACCCGGCTAAACGACTGATACGATATAGACCGGCGCCGGTATTGTAACTATTGTCGCCCCACAATGGAGGATATATATACATAGTCGAGTCGGTATTCAAAAGCCCTTTTCCTTCCGGTCCATGACAACGCTGGCAATTCTGCCAATACACCATCTTCCCCCTGGTGGGATCAGCAGCTCTTTTTAGAAAAGGAATTGTTTTGATCCCTGCCGCCGCGGGTGTTGTCCCCCTGGGCACTCCGCTGCCTAACCATTGAATATAAGAAGATATCGCCTGCATTTCCCGGCTGTTTGTATCTATGGCTTTTCCATTCAAACTTCTTTCGATACAATCATTCACTCTTTTATAAATATTCTCTATCGTTCCGCTTCGTTCACGGAATCTCGGGTAAGTAGCAAATACAGCACTGTAATTATTTCCCCAGGGCTTAGTACCCGCTTCCAGGTGGCAATTCTGGCAATTCATTCCATTGGTAGTAGCTGCTATACTTCCTTTTGGACCGAGATAAAAAGATGTATGGGCGATAAGCTCTCTTCCATAACGGATAAGCTGCCCGTTTTCGGCAACAGCAATTTGATTGGTATCGGGAGCCTTCCATTCAAAGCCTTTACTCATTGTATTGGTGTTGACTGCGAAAGAATCTTTCTTCTTTCTTTCTGCAATCAGCGCCGTAACAATTACAATGGCCGCTGCTATGGCTATTAGCAGCAGCCATTTTGACTTTTCAAAACACATCGGTGGGTCTTTACTGCCATTAGCCGGCATAACAATACCTGCAATCATGTTCCTGGGCCCTGCCTACTGCCCAGACTCCTGAAGGAACAATTTGAATTCCCGGCAATAAACCGGATTTCCAATCAGCCATTACATCTTCCGCTTTCATTTTCATCATATCAGCTACCACAGCACTGTAAACTGTCATGGCTGCATTACAAACGCAGAACATAACACCGCTTTCCTGCAATTCATTTATGCCAATAGCTATCTCCCCTATTCCAGGAGCTTTATAGGTTCCTTTGGCCGGTTTCCAGAACGCATTTCGTACAGCGGGTTTTTTGGTAGCATCATCATCTACTTTAAATACCTCGCCAAAATTATATTTGGACCATATACGGTCTTCAAAAGCGAAGGGAATCCCCTCATGACGTAAAATGACAACGACGCTTGACTCTTTTTCAGGTGTACCGGTAGCGGCATTGGTTAAAAGAAATACTCTTGGCCATGCAAAAGGCATTATTCCATTCGGTTTGGTAACATCAAAAACAATACGGTGTTTTCCTTTTATTTGTTTAAACCATTCATCAGGGTCGATATTACCGGTGATGGTTGGAGCGGGAGTGGCGTGAAGTTGCTGAAGTGGAGTAACGAGTCCCGCAAGACCCATGGCGGCGGCGCCGGTTGTCAGGGTTCCTAAGAATTTACGACGACCGGAATGACTGTTGGAATTAGTTTTGTCCATAAATAGAATTTTGATAATAATAGCAATTTAAGTAAAATTAACCGGACTCACCGCGGTTGTCAATTGCATGTTTATGCTATTTTGGAGAGACAAGTGATGTACGATGTCAGATGTACGATGTACGCCAGTCCGAATGCCGGAGACATTTCAACATTCAGGTTGGCGTACATCGTACATCTGACATTGTATATGCTTCAAACGATTTTATCATGCAGCGCTTTCGCTACCGCTTCCCGTCCGCAGTTTACATGCAGCTTTGTATAAATATTCCTGATATGCCCTCTTACGGTATCCACGCTGATAGTGCAGGCAGACGCGATCATTTTATAACTATAACCTTTTACCAGGTATTTCAGCACCTCTGTTTCGCGTTCAGAAAGATTGTATTGCAGGCGGGCTGAAGGAGCAGCCTGGAAAGATTGTAAAACTTTTTTTGCAATGGTTGGTGAAAGCGGGGCGCCGCCGTGTAAAACGTTGTCAATCGCTTCCAGCAGGTTGATAAAAGAAGTGTTTTTGAGTATATACCCGTTCGCACCGGAACAAAGACATTGAAATAAACGTTCTTCATCTTCCAGCACCGTATGCATGATGATATATGTTTGCGGGCGGCGCTCTTTTATTATGCGCAAACCCTCAATGCCATTTACACCCGGCATATCAATATCCATGATAATGACATCCGGCCTGTGTTCATCAACGATCATGGCAGCCTGTGAGCAATTCTCATAGTCCCCGCATACCGTATAATTTTCCATACCATCGAGCAATATTTTCAGTGACTGCCGGAGCCGGTGGTTATCTTCAAAAATAATGATGCGTACAGGCATAAATTGAATAAAGTTACTCAGTGAATGACTTTGTTGTCAATGGCATATTTATGTTATTTGAGCGTTCAGGGTTATCGTAGCTCCGGCGCCGGGGGCGGACTTCATGCCAAGCTGCCATTGATGGCTCCTGGCTCTTTCTCGCATATTCTTCAACCCATTATTAAGATGGGAAGATGTTATGTCAAACCCGACCCCGTTGTCAGAAACTTCCATGATAATCCTGTTATCTTTAACATGAAAATTAATGACCGCTTTGGTTGCTTTAGAATGTTTAGCGAGATTGTTGACAGCCTCTTTGAAAATAAGATAAAGATCCCTTCGTTCCTGCATGGTCAGTTTTACCTGCTCGATTTCAGGGGCAATTTCTGCATGGAGTTCCATGTCTTTCGCTTCCAGCAGTTCTGATGCATAACGGAGCATACGCGGCAGGGCTTCACCCATTGTATCAATTTTTGGATTGATGCTCCATACTATTTCCCGCATAGCTTCGGAAACATTTTGACTATCCTGGTAGATACGTTCCAATATCCGGGTTACCGCTCCTTCATTATGCAATTGTTTTTGCGCCAGCAGACTGCTCAGGCTTATATTGGTAAGCGATGAGCCGACTTCATCGTGGAGGTTCCTGGAAATTTCACTTCGTATCTGTTCTGTCCGCATTAGTTGCCGCAGGCGAAACCGGTACATAAAGTAAAACACAGCCCCGATCCCAAGTACTATAAGGGCATAGAACCATATCGTTTTTGTAAAAGGGGGAACTATATAAAACCGGATACTTGCGATTTCCGGGCTCCACGCTCCGGCGCTGTTGGATGCCCGTACCATGAATGTATAATGACCCGGGGCCAGGCGGCTGAAATTTATTTGCCGCTGATTGCCCGCCATGATCCACCCGGTGTCTTCGCCAATCAGCTTGTAGGTGTATTTCGTTCCCGGCCCGTTAGTAAGATCAACTACCGAGTATTGAATGGTGATATCATTTTGCCAGGAACGGAATCTTGAAGCCGTACTTTCATCGGCCATACTCATATAGGGCTTGCCATTGACATGTATGGCTGTGATAATTGTTTTTTGCGGCGCCTGGTTGGAATTGATCCCGTCCGGGTCAAAATAAAAGAGAGTGCCGTTCCCGCCGGTATATAAACGTTTAAATAACGTGTCATAATAAAAGGCGGCCGTTGGATACCTTGCAGGCAAACCATCTTTCTCCGAATAATTGGTAAAAGTTTCTGTATGCTTGTCAAAGCAGGACAAATCACCATTCGTAACCAACCACAATCTTTTTTCTTTGTCCTCGTAGATGCTGCTGATATGACTGTTGCTTAAGCCTTTTTCATGACCATACATTGTCATGGACCGGGTGGCGGGATTAAACTTTATCAACCCATTCATCACAGTTCCTAACCATATTGTAGTATCATCTTCGCACAATATCCCCGACAGGTTACTCAATCGGTTGGGTGCAGCTACAGGCAAGGTGATTGACTGGAAACCTTCGGTGTTTCTTTTGTGATAAACCAGCGTAGCGCTTGCATCATTCACCAACCACAAATCACCTTTCCTGTCTTCCGCGATATTCGTGGGATAACGCAAAGGGTAGCCATCCGGGGTATTGGCAGGATAATAAGTAAACCTGCGGGTTTTCATATCATAATAACACAGGCCTTTTCCTTTTCCAAGCCCCATCCACACCAACCCATGGCTGTCCACGAATTGTGTGGTTACAGGTACGGAATCGAGCGATGAGGGCTTGCCGGGATAAGCAGGAAGATGCCCGTATTTTTTTTGCGAAACAGAATACCAGAACAGACCGGCCTGTGTACCTACCCAGAGTGTATCTTCATTGATCTGGCGGATATTCCATATAAAATTTGGCCAGGGACTGGCAGGTGTAGTATTAATATAATATTGTTCCCGTTTACCGGATACCGGGTCTACTTTAAAGAAACCATTGCCATAAGTGCCGATCCATAACAAATTTTTATTCCGGGCAATGGTCATAATATCATACTTAACAGGTCTGCCGGTAAGATGGTCAATAAGGGTATCACTTTTAAAATATTGTTTGCCGGGTGAGATCTTTTGCAATCCCTGTTCCGTAGTAGCCAGCCACCAGTTACCCTGCCGGTCGCGCAACGCGGCATCGTATTCATAACTCTCAAATAATAAGGATGACGGAGTATGAATGACAGGTTTCCCGTCTTCCCAGGTAACAGCAATACTGGCAAGACCATAATTATGAAACAGGAACAAGAGTTTCGTTGAATCAATTATCGAAAGCTGCTGCGACCACAATATATAAGGATATTTATTGAAGGGAAAATAACTGCTGCTTAACTGTTCTCCCTGTTCATTAAATAAAAGGAGGCTGTCGGCGCCGGGTTTGATACACAGGAAATACCGCTCAAATATTTTAAAAACACCCGCAGGAGGAAAATATTCTTCAAATTTTTTAACAGAGGGTGCATTAAACAGGTCGTTTAAAAATTTCAACCGGTTGATCAGCGATGAGTTTTTAAGATCAGTGAGCGTATTGGTCTCAAAAGAATAAACCTTTAATCCTGTCGACAGGTACAGCAGCATATTGCCATCCGCCAAAGGCAGCATCTTTTCTACGAACCGAAGCCGTTTCCGCAAAGCGTCTGCCTCCGTGCAGGGGGAAGGGATGACTTTTTTCAGGGCAAGATGAGTATCGAAGATAAAAATGCAATTGCTGGATGCGGCCCAGAGGTTTCCGCGGGTATCTGTTTCCAGTTCGCTGATAAGATTATTGAATTCGTCTAACCGGTTATTTTGCGTGTAATAAAAATTTTTAAATATTCCCGTATTGCTGTTATAAAAATCAAGACCGGCCTGTGTCCCGATCGCGATGTAATTACCCGGAAGTTTTTTCAGGCAGTACACATAATTATGCGAAAGGGAGTTACTGTTGTCCTGGTGAAAGTATTGCACTACTTCGGTACCATCAAAACGGTTCAGGCCGTCGCTGGTGGCGATCCATAAAAAGCCGTTATCATCCTGGGCGATATCGTTTATTTTATTGCTGCTGAGACCTTCCCGCACAGTCAATTTTTCAACAAAATGAGGTATATCCTGTGCCCGGGCGCCGGTCAAAAAAAGAGAGATCAATAACAGGAAAACAAGGATATACCGTTGCATCTCCGGGTAGTAATTAGTACTGACCAATTTACCATTTTCCCATAGGTAAACAAAAAGATAAAAGCGCGGTAGCGTCCCAGTTTGAAAATAGCCGGTGGGATGGAAAGGCGGTAAGTTTTAACTTACAAGTCGTTTTTTCTTATCGTCTTCCCGGCAAAATTGCTGCCTACCGATCAGCGAAATGGATACAGCAAAGATTGGGCTTCACGATAACGTAAGAGCAGCCCCGGGTATATACTGCCCAACACCTGTCCAGGTATAACGGGTATAATATGTTTCTTTAATTGTTTTATATTTACCAGAGCAAGTCCGCCACAGGTATTTCAAAAAACCTTTCCTAAATCCGTTATTGATGAATAGTATTTTCAGACGACTGCCCCTATCTGTAAAACTACTGCTGATCGGGCTTATCCCCTTATCTCTTCTTGTTTATACCTCCGTTCAGATTTATGCTGAAAAAACGGAAAAGATAAACTTGCTCACGGGTTATATCCAACGCATTTACCAGTCCGCATCCATCAATACACTGATTGATTGCCTGGAAAAGGAGCGAAAGCTCAGTTTCGATCACGCCATGAAAATAGATAAGCGTAATGAGCTGGCTATACAACGTCCCCGGACTGATTCGGCTATACAACGGCTGGAAGAGGGCAGCTTGTCCGGGTTCACTACCTATACTTTCCTGGACAACCTTCAAAAAGTACGTAACGAGGTCGATAGCGGGTACCTGCCTCCCGGGCAGGTGATGCATTATTATACAACCGCTATTTTTCGTATCAACACATTGAATACCGTGTCACCGGGAAGCGAGATCTTCCTTCAGTCGGTATACAAAGATCTCGTAGGAGAGAAACTTCTTTCCGAAATGATCACCAACCTGGGAATAATGCGCTCGAATATTTATAATGTACTTTATACAAAGAAATACATGGTGGAAACATTAGTCGGGATGATAGGAGTACATGATGTTTATAAAACCTACGAAACAGAATTTTTAGTAAAAGCTTCCCCCGAAGCTATACAGGTTTATAAAAAAAGACGCGACAGTATCGCGCTCAAACAGACCGTAGCGTATCTTGATACGCTTTTCACGCATTTTAAGCCCGACAGCAGTTACACGGCTGAAAACTGGTGGGGGATTTCTAATGAAGGAATGGAACAGTTGACACGGCTCCGGCAGGAACTGTGGGGGAATGTAATTGCCGGAACAAATTCCATTATCAAAAAAGAAACAACTGAAAAGAACCGTACGCTTGTTTTCCTGGCGCTGGCTCTCCTGTTCGTTGTGGGTATTGTAGTGTATGCTTTAGTGAGGATGAAAAATAATTTGCTGGAGAATATGCGGGTAATCAGGGAAAGTAATGAGCAATTGCACAAATCGGCAGAAAAATACAAGACCATCTTCTATCAAAGCCCACTGCCCAAATGGATATATGATTATGAGACACTCCGTATCCTGGATGTCAATGAAGCCGCGATCCGGCATTATGGATACAGCCGGGAAGAATTTTCGGCTATGACCCTGAAAGATATCAGGCCCGGGGAAGACCAGGAAAAATTAGTGAGGCATATAGAAGAAATAAAGGTCAAACCCGATACCAACCGGGGGTACTGGCGACATATTAAAAAGAATGGGGAAGTTATCATCGTAGAAATTACAGCACACTCTATTGACTATAATGACAGGAAAGCGAGAATAGCTGTCATGATAGATATCACGGAGAAGATCAAAGCCGAAGAAAAACTGGCAGCCAGTGAAGAACGTTTCCGTTCAATCATTGAGCAGTTTCCCTACCCGGTCATTAATTATGAACCAGGTGGCGCCTGCATTGCCGCCAATAAGGCCTGGGAAATGATGTGGCAGGATGAGCGGGAGAATGTAATAGGGTATAATATCCGCCGCGACCCGCAGATGATCGCTTCCGGGTTGTCCCGCTGCGTAGAAAAAGCTTTTGCCGGTGAGCTGTCGATATCCGAACCCTACCTATATGATCCCGCGCTCATCGGGCAAAAGGGAAGAAAGAGATGGATGGTGATGACGCTTTATCCGCTTAAGAATCGCGGGGGAGAGTTGATGGAAGTAGTGCTTATTCTCCGGGATATTACGGAGAGTAAAAACGCGGAAGAGGTTCTCCGGAACAGCGAAGAAAAAAGAAGACTGATCATGAATGCAGCATTGGATGCTATTGTTTCGATTGATACACAAGGCATCATTACATTCTGGAACCCGCAATCCGAAAAAATATTCGGATGGAAAGAGAAGGAGATAAAGGGGGAACTTTTTACCGAAACGATTATTCCTGTAAAATACCGGGATAGATATAAAAAAGGAATGACGCATTACCTGCAGACAGGAGAAACCCCGGTGCTGAATAAGCTGATCGAGATCACAATGATAAACAGGGATGGGAGGGAATTCCCCGCGGAATTTTCTATTATACCGGTAGAACAGGGAGACGAAAAATCTTTTTGCGCATTCATAAGAGATATTTCTGAAAGAAAAGAGGCGGAAAAAAAATTGAAACAGTCCCACGAAGAATTGCGGCAACTGGCCTCTCACCTGCAGGATATCCGCGAAAATGAAAGAGCCACTATGGCAAGGGAAGTACATGATGAACTGGGCCAGCAAATCACCTGTATTAAAATGGACGTCTCCTGGCTTATAAAAAGAATAAGAACGGAAGACCCGGCAGAACAGGAAAAAATAAAAGAGATCCCGCAATTGCTGGATCATGCGGCAATGTCGATAAGAAAAATAGCTACTGAATTACGTCCAAGCATATTAGATGATTTCGGGTTGGTTGACGCACTGGATTGGCAAAGCAGGGAATTTGAAAAAAGATCAGGAATAACGATACAATTCCAGTCTGCTGTACCGGCTGTTTCGATTGCCCCGAATATTACCACCGCCCTGTTTCGTATTTTTCAGGAATCGCTGACCAATGTAGCCCGTCATGCCGCTGCCACAATAATCAATGTAATGATTGAGCTCCGGGACAACCAGTTTATTTTAACCATCCGGGACAATGGAAAAGGGTTTGACATAACGGGGATAAGCGATAAGAAAACCCTGGGGCTGCTGGGCATGAAAGAAAGAACAGAAATGATTGGCGGGGAATATAAAATTTCAAGCGTGCCGGGAGAAGGCACTGCGGTAACGGTTGTAGTACCGTTGAAAATAATGGAAGAAAATAACAGTTAAAAGCTCTTCCTTAAAAAGCCCGGCGACAGTTTATAATTTTTCTTAAATACCCTGATAAGGCTGCCGGATTTCTCTTAGCGCAAGGTTTAAACCCTGCCGTTAGCACACATCTTTTTTTAGAAGTGCCGCAGGCACTAAAGGTCGGTAGCGCCCGCCCGGGCTTGCTATCCGTTCATTGATAGCAGTAATAAAAACTACTCGTAGCCTTGTTCCACCCGGTTTTTTTCAGGTATAAATAATACTAAAATATAACAATACAGGGAGATAAATAGGATTATACAGGGACAAAAGAGGGAAAATACCCGCCTTTGATCCGTCTTTGGTCCGTGTTTGGTCCGTGTTTGATCCGTGTTTGATCCGTCTTTTATCCCTGTTTTATCCGTCATAGGTATAGATCAGGCACACTACGTTTACCTTTGCCGGGGTTACTGGCCTGTCTTGAAAAAAGCCACTTGAGGGGAAAGAAGAAAGTCCGGTAGAGGTCAGTTTGCCGGGAAGCCCGGAAGACGATAAGAGAAAATGATTTGAAAATTAACGCTTACCGGCTTCCTGTCTTACCGGCTATTTCAAACCGGGGCCTAACAAAAATCCGGGGTTTTTGAAGAAAAAATATGCTTTAGAATTGCAGGAGGAATGCTGTTCCTTCTCCTTCTATTGATTGTACCTGTATATTTCCTTTGTGCAGCATCATGATCTGTTTGCAAAGACTCAGCCCTATACCGCTCCCGTTTTTTTTAGTGCTGAAGAAAGGAATAAATATCTTATCGAGAATTTCGGCAGATATGCCATTTCCATTATCCGCTACTTTGATCACTGTCTTGCGGTTATTGGCGATGTAGCCTGTCAGCACTATTCTTGGATTGGGTTTTTCTTTTACCGCCTCAATGGCATTTACTACCAGGTTGATCAGCATCTGTTCCAATAAACTGGTATCCGCTTCGATGACAAGGTCGGTATCCTTTAAAATAGTTTCCAGCTCAATATTTTTTTGCTCCAATGTTGGCTGCATCAGTTGGAGAAGGCTTTCAAAAATATCCCGGACATAGACTTTCCGCAGGTTGGGTTTCGTGATCCGGTTGAGATTACGGTAGGTTTCGGCGAATTTGAGCAGGCCTTCGCTTCTCCGCTTGATTGTTTCAATACCTATTTCAAGGTCATCCACCGAGCCGGAGTCATTATTTAATACGCCTACCGATTGTTGCAGCCGGCTTTTCAATGTTTCCGCCAGCGAGGAGATAGGAGCTACCGAATTCATGATCTCGTGGGTGAGTACGCTGAGCAATTTTTGCCAGGCTTTTGATTCCGTTTCATCCAGTGCCTCGTTCACATTCTGGAAGGCGATCAGTTTATAAAGTTTGCCATCCGTCTGGAAAGCCGTGGCGGATAATAAGATTTTGAAAGAAGCTCTTTCCAGGTGAGCCGTCGCGATTTTACTTTCACCCGGTTTCAGCGCGATGATCTCATTGGCCAGCGGTTCATCTCTTTTGCCAAGGGAATAAATTGTTTTGAGATAAGGGAGCTGCAGCATTTTTTTTAGCGGCTCATTCATCCATACTATTTCGGCGCTTTTCTCTTCATAAGAAAGAATACCGGTATCAACCAGTTCCAGTATCTTTTGCAGGTACTGGTATTGTGTTTCCTTTTCCTTGCTGATGATCTTGAAAGTCGTATTGATCTCGTTAAAGCCTTTTCGTAGAGACTGGATATCCACCGGGGCATGTTTGACATCGAAATAGCGGGAGAAATCCCGGTAATGAACCGACTCAACAAATTGCTCCAGCTCATTGTGCGCCTTTCGCTGAAAGCCATAAAACTCTACGACCTGGTAAATGATGACCGGGAATGCCAGCAATAAATAAATATACCATTCTTTGACAAGAAGAAAAGATGTTATACTCAATGTCGCGAACAACAGCAACACCCTGAGCAATATCCGCCATTCAAATTTTTTAGATGCCATATATTAAGTACGAAATACGAACTATAAAGTACGAAGTACAAAAGATACATTACTTATACCGAAAGCATTGATTTCATATTTCGTACTTCCGGTTTCGTATTTCTAAATCAGATATCATATTTACTTATTCTCCTGTACAAAGCCGTCCGGGTCAGCCCAAGCTCTTTGGCTGCTTTGGTAATATTGCCACTGTGTTTTTCAATGACTTTAAGGATGGTGTTCTTTTCAACAGCGCTGAGTTTCATTTCCGCGGGTTCGGTCTCAGACCTTACCGAGGACTCGATCGGTGAAAAAATAAGATCATTGGGCCGGAGTATGCTGTCATCTGCCATGATCACCGCTCTTTCAATGATATATTGCAGTTCGCGGACATTGCCGGGATAATGATAGTTAAGCAATTTTTCCATTCCCTTTGTATCAAACTCCGGCAACGGTTTCATGTATTTATTGCTGTATACCCGGCTAAAATGCCTGGCCAGCAGGATAATATCATTATCGCGCTTGCGAAGCGGCGGCACAATGATTTCCACTGTATTGATCCGGTAGATAAGATCTTTACGAAAGCGGTTCTCATTGGCCAGCTCAGGGAGACTTACATTGGTAGCGCAAATCAGGCGGATATCAATCGGCAGCGGTTCATTGGTTCCAAGTCTGATCACCTGCCTGTTTTGTAATACACTCAGGAGCTTGGCCTGCAGGTGCAGCGGGATATTAGCGATCTCATCCAAAAAAAGCGTTCCCTTGTCCGCCGCTTCAAACCTACCGGGCCGGTCTTCTCTCGCGTCGGTAAAAGCTCCTTTTTTATGACCAAACAATTCGCTTTCGAATAAACTTTCTGTCAGCGCCCCCACATCCACTTTTATAAAAGGATGATTCTTTCGCAGGGATTGCTGGTGAATAGCCTTTGCAATAATATCCTTGCCGGTGCCATTTTCTCCGAGGATCAGGATATTGGCATCGGTCGGCGCTATCTTTTCGATCTTATAAAAGATCTGCTGCATCGCTTCCGACTCGCCCAGCAATTCTTTGCCGATAATGGTATCCGCGGCAGAAAAAGGAGTGATGCTGGTTTTATTACTCTTTCTCTTTAATGTTTCCTTGATCGTGGAAAGAAGTTTTTCATTATGCCAGGGTTTTATCACAAAATCGGAAGCTCCTTCTTTCAATGAACGAACCGCCAGGTCAATATCCCCGTAAGCCGTAATCATGATAACAGATGCTTCCGACTTTAATTTTTGGATCTCTTTCAGCCAAAATATGCCCTCATTGCCTGTATTGATGGAACTGGTGAAATTCATGTCCAGTAATATCACATCAAAACTGTCTTTTGATAAATGCCAGCGACGATTTTCCGGGTTTTTTTCCGTAACGACTTCCTTTGCCTCGGTCTTTAATAACAGCCTGACGGCAGTAAGCACATCCTGGTCATCGTCTATAATCAGTATGGAAGCGTTTTTAAGTAGCATATTACTATTTCCCGTGTACAATTATATATTATGTACACTATACTGCTGCAAGTATACCATAATTACAAAGCGGTGGCAACTAATTTTTTGCAAAAAAAGGTCTATGACGACTGTATCGAAAGCGTACACCTAGTGTATCGCAAACGAACGTCTTCGTACTTCTGTTGGACGCAACTTCTTGCTAACCAATTCCTCAGGAATTGGCATATTTATCACTTTAAGAAATGAGCAATTTGGAGCCGACTGTAACCAAGACCAATTACAGTTCGTTTAACAGGAACGGTCTAAATAATCATTAAAAGGTTTAAATAGTGGACAGAGCAATTCCTAAAAGCAGGTGGAATAAAAAACGCATTCTGACAATCGGGGGTATCGCCGGGGTAGCCGGCCTGGCAATTGCTAGTTATGTGTTGACTTCGGGTAAGAGCAAATTGAATGTCGAGACAGACAGGATCACTATCAGCGAAGTTAAAAACGGGACTTTCCAGGAATTTATCCCGGTCAATGGGGTTGTCTTACCCATTACTACCATCTACCTCGATGCGCTGGAAGGCGGAAGAGTGGAAGAAAAATACGTGGAAGATGGAGCCATCATGAAAAAAGATCAACCCATTTTACGACTCAGCAATACCGACCTCGCGCTGAACCTGCTTTCTCAACAATCCAACGTATACAATACGCTTACGCAAATGCAGATCGCGCGAAATGCGGCTCAACAAAATACGGTAACCAAGCTCAACCAGATGACAGATGTGGAAAGCCAGTTAAAAGAAGCGGAACGTATTTATAAACTGGACAAAAGCTTATACGAGCAAAAGGCAATCGGGTTGCAGGAATTTAAAAAAGCGGAGAACGATTATAATTATTACCTGGAGAAGGAAAAGCTTACCGAACAGATCCTGAAGCAGGATTCGGCTACCAATGCGCAGCAATTGGAGCAGGCCCGCCAGTCGTATGAAAGTTCGCAAAGCGCGTTGGGCCTGTATAAGAAAAAAGAAGGCGATCTCATTGTAAGGGCGCCGGTGGATGGTCAATTGACTTCGCTTGACGCGGAAAGAGGTCAAAATAAAAACAAAGGAGAAAGACTCGGGCAGATTGATGTGCTCAGCGGGTTTAAAGTAAGAGTGGATGTGGATGAGCATTATATATCCCGCATTTATACAGGCTTGATGGGAGAATTCACTTTTGCCAATAAGGATTATAAGTTAAAGATCACAAAAGTTTATACACAGGTGACCAATGGCCGTTTCCAGGTAGACATGGAATTTACCGGGGAAGTGCCGCAGGGTATCCGTCGCGGTCAAACCCTGCAAATACGTCTCGCCTTAAGTGATGAAACGCAGGCATTACTGCTTGCCAAAGGCGGGTTCTACCAGCAAACAGGCGGTAACTGGGTTTTTAAGGTAAGTGAAAGTGGTAATACGGCTTACAAAGTGGATATACAACTGGGCCGCCAGAACCCGGATTATTATGAAGTGCTGCAGGGACTAAAGCCCGGTGATAAGGTAGTGACTTCGAGTTATGAAAACTATGGAAACATGCAGGAACTGGTTTTAAATAAGTAGACGGAAAGCCCAAACCTTAACCAGGAAATATTTTTCGGGCTTCCGGGCTAACAACTAAAAATAAATGCCATGAAACAAAAAACATTTTACATTCTTATTATCATTTGCAGCATTGGCCTTTTTTCTTCGGCCCGGCCAAATGGAAAGGAATGTGACAGGGAAGCATGCAGCAGGTATAATCATTCATCTGCCTGTGCAAAGCCGTGCCTGTCAAAGACAGTCAAAGAAGCAGATATGGAGCTGCCCCCCATGAGGTTACTGCTGTTTGACCTGTAAATTTTAAAAGTATTAAATCAAATAAATAACAATGATCAAGATTACCAACCTCGAAAAAGTTTACCGGACGGATGAAGTGGAAACGGTAGCGTTGAATAAACTGACACTGGAAGTAAAAGAAGGTGAATTTGTTGCTGTGATGGGCCCTTCGGGTTGCGGGAAATCCACTTTACTGAATATAGTGGGTTTATTGGATGACCCGGATAGCGGAAGCTTTCTGTTCAATGGAATCGAAGTGGCCAAATTCAATGAAAGGAAAAGGGCTGAACTGCGTAAACGGAATATTGGTTTCGTTTTCCAGAGTTTTAACCTGATTGATGAACTGACGGTATTTGAAAATGTAGAGTTGCCCCTGATCTATACCGGGGTAAAATCAGGTGAAAGAAAAAAGAGAGTAGAAGAAGTATTAGATAAAATGCAGATCATGCATCGCCGAAACCACTACCCCCAGCAATTATCCGGTGGCCAGCAACAGCGTGTAGCCGTAGCAAGAGCTGTCGTTAACAGACCCAAGCTTATCCTCGCCGATGAACCTACGGGTAACCTTGACTCACACAATGGCAACGAAGTAATGCAATTGCTGACCGATCTGAATGAACAGGGGACCACTATTGTGATGGTTACGCACAGTGAACATGATTCCCGCTACAGCCACCGGATAATTCGTATGCTGGATGGACAAACGGTGCTGGAGAATATTATGGTATAAGGAAGCTGTTAGCTTTTAGCAGCTAATGGCCAATGGCTAATAGCTGATCGCTCACAGCTAAATTAAAGTATAGCCATGTTTCGTAATTACCTGAAGATAGCCATGAGGAACCTGCTGAAGTACAGGGTTATCTCCTCTATTAACTTATTCGGTCTGACAATAGGTCTGATCTGTTGCCTTCTTATCACGACGTACATACTGAATGAACTGAGTTATGATAAGTATAATGTAAATGCCGGCCGCATTTATCGTGTTACAAGAAGTTTCAACAACCAGGATGGCATTGTATCGCTCAATCTCAGCACTATTGCCCCGGCTTTTGGTTATTACCTGCCCGGCGATTTTCCCCAGATAGAAAAAATGACGAGGTTGCTTGACAATGGCACCACGCCGATGAAATACAAGGAGAAGATATTTAATCAAAAAGACATATTTTTTGCTGACGAAAACCTGTTTGATGTCTTTACTGTAAAAGTATTGAAAGGGAATCCAAAAACGGCCTTGTATGACCCTTTTTCGGTAATGCTTACGGAAGAGACAGCTAAAAAATATTTTGGTGGCGAGGACCCGATGGATAAGACGATCCGGTTCAACAGCCAGTTTGATCTTAAAGTAACAGGTATTTATAAAGCTTTTCCGGCCAATGCGCACATGCATCCCGGTATGCTGCTATCTTTTAATACTTTAAAGGATACGGCTGTATATGGAGAAAAGAATTTGCAGACAAGCTGGGGCAACAATTCTTTTTTTACTTATTTACTGATGCCGGCCAACTTTTCCCCGCAGAGCATGGTTGCCCAATTTCCTGCGTTTGTAGACAGGCGCATGACGGGTAAGGAATATATTGGAAACACTCCCTCCAAACTGACAAAACTTGGTTTACAGAAACTAACTGATATACATCTCTATTCCCATACCGATTATGAAGCAGAACCGAACGGCGATATCAGCCGTGTTTATATTTTTTCCGCCATCGCCTTATTCATATTATTGATTGCCTGCATTAATTACATGAACCTTTCTACCGCCCGTTCAGCATTGCGGGCAAGAGAGATAGGCATACGAAAAGTTATCGGCGCAAGAAGAAAAGAACTGATCGTGCAATTCCTGGGAGAGTCCGTATTAATTTGCTGGGCAGCTATCCTGCTGGCAGGCGTATTTACTTATTTCTCCCTTCCCTGGCTGAATAGAATTTCGGGACAGGAACTTTCATTTAGCATGCTCCTGCAATGGAAGATCATCATCCCGCTTTTGCTCGCTCCATTTATAATCGGGATCCTTTCAGGGTTATACCCGGCTTTGTTCCTGTCATCCTTCCAGCCTATAAAAACATTAAAGGGTTTATTCAAAGCGGGAGGTGGCAGTATTTCTTTCAGGAAAGTACTGGTAGTGGCCCAGTTTTCAATAAGCATCATTCTTATCATTACTACATTCATTGTCTTTCAGCAATTGCATTATATACAAAACAAATCACTTGGCTTTGATAAGGAGAGGGTAATAACAACGGCCTATACAAATGAGATAGGCAAACAATATGAAGCCTTCCGCACCGAACTTTTGCAGAATACGGCTTTTAAAAGTATGACCCGTTCTTCCCGCATACCTACCGGCAGGTTACTGGATAATATGGGCGCCTATACACTCAGCGGGGATTCGATGAGACCCGTAACGACTGACATCAAAATGGTTTCTTCCGACCAGGATTTTGTTTCAACATTCGGGATACCCATGAAATCAGGAAGGTTTTTTTCCCGTGAATACGGAACAGATACAGCCAGCTTTGTCATCAATGAGTCGGCTGTCAAAGCGCTGGGCTGGAAAGATGCTGCTGCTGCCGTCGGTAAGGATTTTAAATATGGAAATCAAAGAGGCCATATCATCGGGGTGATCAATGACTTTCATTTTGAGTCGATGCACCAGGCTATCGTTCCATTAGTGTTGCTGATGTTGCCGCCTTCGAATTCTTTCTTTAATAACCTGTCCATAAAGATCTCCGGGAATAATATCTCATCAGCATTGGCCTATATGAATACAACCTGGAAAAAATATTTTCCTGAAACTCCGGCTGACTATACATTCCTTGACGAAAATTTCGACAAGCTGTACCAGTCGGAACAGAAACAGGCGACACTCTTCACTGCATTCGCCTGCATCGCCATTTTTATAGCCTGTCTTGGTTTGTTTGGTCTGTCAGCATTTGCCATTTCCCAGCGCATCAAGGAGATTGGTATCCGGAAAGTACTCGGGGCCAATACAGGAGGAATTGTTGGTTTGCTTTCGAAGGATTTTTTAAAGTTGGTGGGCATAGCCGCCGTTCTGGCTTTTCCTGTTGCCTGGTATGCTATGAATAACTGGTTAAAGGATTTTGCTTACAGGATCAATATACAATGGTGGGTCTTTGTGCTGGCAGGAATTATAGCGGCGTTTATAGCATTTATGACCGTGAGCTTCCAGGCTATTAAGGCGGCCGTAGCCAATCCTGTAAAGTCATTGCGGACGGAGTAAAATCAGATAAAACCAAGACCATGTTTAAAAATTATTTTATAACTGCATTCAGGAGCTTAGTAAAAAATAAGTTTTATTCTCTTATTAATATAATTGGCCTTGCAGCGGGCCTGGCCACCTGCATGCTGATCTTACTATATGTGCTGGATGAATTAAGTTATGACAGGTACAATAAGGAGGCTAACCGGATATACCGTGTAAATAACCAAATAAAATTTGGCAACAATCATTTTGACCTGGCGGTGGGCCCGGCACTGATGGGGATAACCATGGTCCGGGATTTCCCCCAAGTTGAGCAATATACCCGCCTTCGCTGGCACGGGAGTTTTTTGGTAAAAAAAGGAAATGAAAATATACAAGAAGGAAGAGTTGCCTTTGCTGATTCTACTTTGTTTGATGTATTTACACTGCCTGTGATTTCCGGGGACCCCAAAACCGCATTAAAAGAGCCCCACTCGTTAGTCATTACAGAAAAGATTGCAAAAAAATATTTCAACACGGTGGATGCCGTCGGGAAAACCCTGCTTATCAATGATACGGGCTATTATAAGGTTACAGCTATCATCAAAAATATCCCGTCGCAATCTCATTTCAATTTCGACATTTTCGTACCTATGATTGAGAACGATGGAAGCGGTGATGGCAGTTGGATTAGTGAAAACTGGAATACCTATATCCTCCTGAAAAAAAATACAGATATAAAAAAGCTGGAACCGCAATTGAATGCAATGATGGAGAAGTACAGCGGACCAGAACTCAAGAGCGTGATCAACCAGAACATGGATGAATTTAAGAAAAGTGGCGGCTATATCACTGCAAGTTTAACTCCGTTAACGGATATTCACCTGCATTCCAATAAGCTGTCTGAGCTGGAAGGTAATGGCAATGCCGAATTTGTTTATATTTTCCTGGCTATTGCATTCGTGATCCTGTTAATCGCCTGTGTAAATTTCATGAATCTTTCTACCGCCCGCTCTTCCAACCGCGCAAAGGAGGTTGGCGTCAGAAAAGTGCTGGGTTCTCTCAGGAAAAATCTTATTCAGCAATTTTTAGCTGAATCATTCCTGGTGAGTTTAATGGCTTTGATTTTTGCTATTCTTATTGCATGGGCATTGCTTCCGTATTTTAATCAACTGGCGGGAAAAGATATTTATGCAGGCACTTTATTTCAACCGAAGATGCTGGCGTCGCTTATTACCCTGATGCTGATCGTTGGTTTATTGGCCGGCAGCTACCCGGCATTTGTTTTATCATCTTTTCAACCTATAGCAGTGCTGAAAGGTAAAATGGCCGGTGGGTTTAAAAGATCATGGCTTCGGAATGTATTGGTGGTTTTTCAATTCACTATTTCAATTATTCTCATTTTCGGTACGATCGTTATTTACAACCAGCTTAATTACATCTATAAGAAAGATATAGGGTTTAACCGGAACCAGGTCCTGACTATTAATCATACGAATGCCCTTGGTGGCCAGGTAACTACTTTTAAAAACGAACTGCTGCAGATAAGCGGTGTGCAAAATGCCACTATGAGCGGTTATCTGCCGGTAAATTATAATAGAAATAATGATGTGTTTTTCACTTCTCCCGCCCTTGATCAAAAATCAGCTATATCTATGCAGAGTTGGGTTGTCGATGAAGGTTATGTACCGGCACTCAGCATACAGATAGAACAAGGCAGGAATTTTTCGGGTCAATACCCGACGGACTCAACAGGAATGATCATTAATGAAGCTGCGGCAAAATTTCTTGACACAAAGGACTTGCTGAATAAAAAACTATACAATTTCAAAGATGTTAAGACCAAAGACCTCAATGAGTATCATATTATCGGGGTAATGAAAAATTTCAACTTCAGTTCGCTGCATGATGTAATAACACCTCTTGCTTTGGAGCTGGGAAAAGATAATGGAAACATTTCGGTGCGCATCAATTCATCTGATATTGGCGGCGTAATTGCGCAGCTAAAAGATAAATGGCATTCAATGGCTCCCGGTCAGCCTTTTGACTATTCATTCATGAATGAAGATTTTAACCGGCTATATGTCACCGAGCAAAGAACCGGAAAGATATTTATCACATTTGCTGTGCTGGCCATTCTCATTGCCAGTCTTGGATTATTTGGGTTAATAACTTATGCAGGAGAACAGCGTGTAAAGGAAATAGGCATCCGAAAAGTGTTGGGCGCTTCGGTTGCCAACATTGTCGGCATGTTGTCAAGGGATTTTTTAAAGCTGGTGCTTATTTCTTCAGCAATTGCATTTCCGGTAGCGTGGTGGGCTATGAATAAATGGCTCCAGGATTTTGCTTATCGTGTTAATATCGGTTGGTGGGTATTTGCCGGAGCGGGAGTAGTAGCGTTGCTGATTGCTATGATTACCGTGAGTTTCAAGGCTATCAAAGCGGCTATTGCCAACCCGGTGAAGTCATTGCGAACGGAATAAAGGGAGGCCGTTAGCCTTTAGCGATTAGCTAATAGCCGGTGGCTAATAACAAAAAGCTAGTATATATGATCAAAAATTATTTTAAAATTGCCTTCCGCCAGTTAAAAAAGAACAAAGGCTATTCTTTCCTGAATATCCTTGGCCTCTCTCTTGGAATGGCATGTGCCATGCTGATCCTGCTGTGGGTCAACGATGAGGTGCAATATGACAGGTTTCATAAAGATTATTCCCGCCTCTACCAGGTGCTGGAAAACCAGGCTTATGATGGAAAGACTTACACCTTCGCAGCCTTGCCCGGGAAGTTTGGACCTGCTATCAAACAGGAATTACCCGAAATAAAATATTCGGCGAGGGCAGACTGGGGTTCCCGCGTGCTCTTTACGCTTGGCGATAAATCCATTTATGAAGTGGGGAATTTCACCGACCCGGACTTTTTAAAAATGTTTTCTTTCAAACTGCTCAAGGGGGATACTGCCACATTACTTACAGATCCGACGTCTATTATCATCACCAATAAAATGGCGGAGAAGTTTTTTGGCAAAGAAGATGCAATGGGCAAAACATTAAAAGTAAATAATGATAAATTATACACCATTAAAGGCATTATGGAAGAGCCGCCGCCGTCAAGCACTTTGAAATTTTCCTGGTTGGCTTCCTTTAAGATTTATGAAGGCCAAAATCAATGGCTTACCCAATGGGGCAATAATGGCATACAAACTTTTGTTGAATTGAATGCCGGCGCGGATGCACGGGCGGTAAATAAGAAATTGCACGATTTTATCAGCAGCAAGGACACATCAGCTATCGCCAAACCATTCCTGTTTTCCATGAATGAATGGCGGTTGAGAAATAAATTCGAAGAAGGGAAACAAGCGGGCGGCAGGATTGAATTTGTCCGGTTATTCAGCATCATCGCGATTCTTATTATCATTATTGCCTGTATCAATTTTATGAATCTCGCCACGGCCCGGTCAGAACAAAGGGCAAGAGAAGTGGGGGTAAGGAAAGTGATGGGGGCCGGGAAAGGAATGCTCATCCGGCAATTTTTCAGTGAATCTATCTTTATGTCTCTTTCCGCGATGCTGATTGCAGCCCTGATCGTATGGCTTGTTTTACCATCTTTTAATACACTGGTAGAAAAGAAACTTTCTTTTGACCCGGGCAACCCGGTAATTTCAGGGGGGTTATTATTAATGGCCCTGTTCTGTGGTGTGCTGGCAGGAAGTTATCCTTCCTTTTATCTTTCATCTTTCAACCCGGTAACGGTTTTTAAAGGACTACGTATTGGTAAAAATTCTGTCATTGTGTATGTAAGAAAAGGATTAGTAATAACCCAGTTTATCATTTCCATTGTTCTTATCATCAGTACGATCATCATTTACCGGCAAATACAGTATGTGAAGGAAAGACAATTAGGATACAATAAAGACAACGTTCTTTTCACACCACTTTATGGAAAGATGCGTGGACATTATCCTGCTATTTACAATGAGTTGATGGCTACTAATGTTGTTGAGAATGTCGCCGCTTCCAATAACCAGGTGCTGAGCATAGGAAGCAGCAGCGGAGATTTCAGTTGGGAGGGAAAGATCCCGAATTCGCAATTATTGGTCAGTATGGAATGGGTGAGCCCGCAATACGTACCTGCGATGGGTATGAAGCTGGCATCAGGAAGAAATTTTTATGACGATATAACCAGTGACAGTTCCAGTATCATCGTCAATGAAACATTTGCCGGAATAATAGGGAAGAAAGATCCCGTTGGTCAAATTATTACGCGTGGTAACGGGCGGAAGCTGACTATAGCGGGCGTGGTAAAGGATTTTATATACAACGATATGTACCGCAAGCCTGATCCGCTGATCCTTTTTTGCGATACCAGCAATGTAAACGAGCTGGCCATCCGCCTGAAAGCCAACCGGGATATTTCCAAAGCTGTTTCAAAAATTGAAACGGTGATCAAGTCAAATAATCCCGCTTATCCTTTCGAATATAAATTCCTTGATGATGAATTCAATGACCTTTTTAAAAGTGAATCACTGATCGGCAAATTATCAAGAGTCTTTGCTTTTCTTACCATCCTGATCTCTTGTCTTGGATTATTCGGGTTAGCCGCTTACACCGCCGAAAGACGAACCAAAGAAATTGGCATTCGCAAAGTACTTGGCGCTACGGTTCCCAACGTGATCACTTTACTCTCGAAAGATTTTATCCGCCTGGTGGTTATCGCGTCTGTGATTGCTTTTCCACTGGCCTGGTGGATGATGAATAAATTTTTGCAGGACTTCGCCTATCGCATCGCTATTCAATGGTGGGTATTTGCAGTAGCCGGTTTGCTGGCCGTAGCTATCGCTTTATTTACGGTAAGCTTCCAGGCTATTAGGGCGGCAGTTATGAATCCTGTGAAGTCATTGCGAACGGAATAAGAAGCCATTAGCTATTAGCTTTTAGCTATTAGTTGCGGGCGTTTGTTAAAATATTATTCATGGCTAATAGCCAATAGCTAACAGCTAAAGGCTAATAGCGAATAGCTCTCTTCTATGCTTAAAAACTATTTAAAGATCGCCTGGCGGAATCTTTCAAAAAACAAGACCTACTCCATTATTAATATAACGGGGTTGGCTATCGGCCTTTCCTGTTTCCTGCTGATTGCCCTGTATGTAACAGATGAGCTGAACTTTGACCGTTACAATGATAAAGCAGCCCGGATCTACCGTATTAATTCAGATATCAGGTTTGGAGGCGGTGATCTGCACCTGGGGGTTACATCGGATATGATGGGGCAATTATTAAAGAAAGATTATCCTGAAGTAGAGGAGTATACCCGTATTTATACTTCGGGCGGCAGCAAGATGATTAAGAAGGATAACGAATTTATCCATGAGCCGGCGGTAGCGCATGTTGATTCGACATTCTTTAATGTATTTACACTTCCTTCCATAAAAGGAGACACCAAAACAGCATTGAATGAACCCAATACCGTGGTGATTACCCGGTCGGCCGCCATCAAATATTTTGGCTCAACAGACGTCTTGAATAAGACGATTGAAACGGACGATAATAACAAGACCGTATATAAAATAACCGCTGTTATTAAAGATATCCCGGAAAATTCTCATTTTCATTTTGATTTCCTCTTTTCCATGAAAAATGTGAATTACCAATGGGGGCAGCTTACCAGCCATAATTTTTATACTTACCTGCTGCTTAAAAAAGGAACAGACTATAAAGCTTTCGAAAAGCATTTTTCAAAATACACGACTGATTATGTTTTGCCGGAAGCCAAACAGTTTATGCACATTAACAGCATGGAAGAATTCAGTAAGGCCGGCAACAAGCTGGAATATACGATGATGCCGCTTACAAAAATTCATTTATATTCTGACCGTTCTTTTGAGTTGAGCCCGGGGGGCAACATTCAGTATATCTATATATTTTCTGCTGTAGCCCTTTTTATTTTAATTATTGCCTGTATCAATTTTATGAACCTGACGACAGCCCGTTCCGCCAACCGGGCCAGGGAAGTAGGTATACGAAAAGTACTGGGAACGGAGAGAAAAGAATTGATCACCCAGTTTCTTTTTGAGTCGGTCGTCATGGTAATAATATCCCTGGTTATCGCTATAGTCATCAATTATTTTGTATTGCCGGCTTTCAACGAGGTGTCAGGTAAGAAAATGAGTCTCGGGAGCCTCTTCTCACCTTATATATTGCCCCTGCTGATCGCGCTGCCATTTTTGGTAGGATTGATGGCCGGGAGTTATCCTGCTTTCTATCTTTCCGCTTTCCGCCCTATCGAAGTACTGAAAGGAAAATTAAGGCTTGGGAGCAAAAGCGGGGGATTGAGAAGCGTACTGGTCGTTTTCCAGTTTGCCACTTCTGTTATACTTATCATAAGTACGATCGTAGTATACCGCCAGTTGAATTATATCCAAAATAAGAAACTTGGTTTTAATAAAGACCAGGTATTGGTACTCGATGGCACTTACGCGCTAGGTGATAATATCAATGCATTTAAAAACGAAGTGCTGCAAATGCCGGGCGTTCTGGACGGAACGGTAAGCGCTTATCTGCCTGTAGCTAATTCTTCCAGGAACGATAATACATATTCAAAAGAAGCGGTAATGGATTCAAAGAGCGGCATTGATATGCAAACGTGGAGAGTGGATTATGACTATATTAAAACAATGGGGATGGAAATGGCGGCAGGAAGGAATTTTTCAAAAGAATTCGGCGCTGATTCCAATGCGGTAATCATTAATGAAACCACAGCCGGCTTTTTAGGATACAAAGACCCGGTTGGTCACTCCATTTATACGTTTGGTAATAATAATAAAATAGTCCCTTTCAATATTATCGGGGTGGTAAAGAATTTCAATTTTGAATCCCTGCGTAAGAACATCGGTCCTTTATGTTTCAGGCTTGGCAAAAGCACTTATTCCATTTCATTTAAAGTAAATGCCGCGGGTATTCATTCATTGATACCACAGATACAAAGTAAGTGGAAAGCCATGGCGCCGGGCTTGCCTTTCAGTTATCGTTTTCTCGATGATTCGTTTACTGAAATGTACAGTAACGAGCAAAGAATCGGTAAACTCGCGTTATTGTTTTCCGTTTTGGCTATATTGATAGCCTGCCTTGGCTTATTTGGCCTGGCCACTTTTATCGCGGAGCAAAGAACAAAAGAAATAGGGATACGGAAGGTTCTTGGCTCCAGTGTAAGCGGGGTTGTAATGCTGCTCTCCAAAGATTTCCTGAAACTAGTATTGATCGCGTTTGTCATGGCAGCGCCGGCAGCCTGGTGGTTTATGCACAAATGGCTGGAAGATTTTGCTTACAGGATCAATATCGGCTGGTGGATATTCCTGGTCGCAGGAACCATTGCCTTATCGATCGCTGTACTGACTGTATGTTTCCAGGCGATCAAAGCGGCGGTCGCTAACCCGGTAAAGTCATTGCGAACGGAATAAGAAGCCATTAGCTATTAGTTGCGGGCGTTTGTTAAAATAGTATTCATTGCTAATAATCAATAGCTAACAGCTAAAGGCTAATAGCTAAAAGTTTTCTTCTATGCTCAAAAATTATTTAAAAATTGCCTGGCGCAATATCTGGAGAAACAAGTCATTTTCCTTGCTGAATATACTTGGTCTCACGGCCGGTACAGTATGTTGCCTCTATATTGTTTTATATGTGAGGGATCAATATGGATATGATACCCAGCACCCGGATGCATCGTCTATTTACCGGATAAGAACAGTCATTGAAGGCAAAAATGACAAGGGATTTAATTCCGCTTCTTCTTCACCTCCTATTGCTATGGGCATGAAGATGGATTTCCCGGAAGTAGTAGCCGCTACAAGAGTATTGCTTTTTACCGACGGCGGTGATAATTTACTGAGCGTACCGGGAAGTGATAACTCATTTTATGAACCCAAGGGCTACCTGGTTGATTCTACTTTTTTCCAGCTATTCAGCTACAAATTTATCGAAGGGCAGCCTCTTCATTCCCTGGATGAGCCTTATACAGTTGTACTATCTTCCGCGGTAGCCGCCAAATTATTCGGAAAGAACAACGCGTTGAACCAGCAAATCAATATCGGGAACCGGATAAGCGCCCATGTATTCAAAGTAACAGGCGTCTTTGATGAAACGTATGGAAAATCGCATTGGCATCCGCATTTTATTATGAATATGAATAGCGGAGGTATCGGTGAATATGTAAGAACCAATAATCAATGGGCAGGACAAAATTTTGTTTATAATTACGTAAAACTCAACCCGAACGCCAATGCCAATGATCTCCAGGCCAAGTTGCCGGCTTTCCTGGAAAAACATGGCGGGGATAACCTGAGAGAACTGGGCATGAAGAAACAGTTGTTCCTGCAAAAAGTCACCGGCATTCATCTTTATTCCAGCGGTATCAGTAACCAGATAGACAAAGTTTCCAATGCGCGTTTTTTATATTTGCTATTAACGATTGCGTTTTTTATCCAGTTGATCGCCTGTGTCAATTTTATTAACCTGACAACCGCAAGATCCGTCCGCCGTGCCAGGGAAATAGGGGTGCGCAAAGTAGCCGGCGCAACCAAGTCTTCACTGATCAGGCAGTTTTTAGGCGAATCTGTTTTAATTTCCTTTATTGCTGTCCTGCTCGCCATACCTGTTGTGATCGTCTTGCTGCCTTCTTTGAATGCGCTCACAGAAAGTTCAATCAGTATTGAGTCATTTAATCATGCAGGTGTTATTTCTGTTATTGCCGGTCTTGGATTGGTAACCGGGCTTCTCGCGGGTATTTACCCGGCTTTGTATTTATCCGGGTTTAAGCCTGTAAGTGTTCTGAAAGGAACATTCTCCTTCAAATCATCTTCCATATTCCTGAGAAAGGGCCTGGTTGTCTTTCAATTTGTGATCGCCATTATCCTGATCATAAGTGTGATCATTATTTCCAGGCAGATCAATTATATGCAGTCGAAGGACCTGGGGTTTGATCAAAAACAGCAATTGATCATCCCGTTTCAGAATGACCAGGCCCGTCAGCATTTCACCGCATTGAATAACGAATTGATGAGCCTGAAGGACGTAAAAGGTGCAGCAGGTTGTGCTTATTATCCTTCGCAATATGTATTGTCTGATTATCTTGTCTACAAGCCTGGCCAGGATATGAATTCCGGGAAAGTGGTGAAAGTAAATCGTGTCAGCGAAAATTTCTTTGGCGTAATGGGTATCCGGATTGAGGCAGGCCGCAACTTAAGGCAATCGGATACGAGTAACCAGGCAGTGGTCAACGAGAGGACATTACAGGCATTCGGAATAGAAAAGGATAAGGCAATCGGCAGCAAGCTGTTCTCCGACTTTGAAGGCAGCCATAATGAATTTGAAATAGTCGGGGTGACGAACGACTATAATTATAATTCGCTGAAAGAGGAAATACAGCCCCTGATGACTTTTTACAGTAACAGGCCTTCTTATATGGTAGTGAAAATGGCAACGAATGACTATAAAAGCGTTTTATCCGGTGTGTCGGCCGCCTGGAAAAAAACTATCAAGGGGATGCCATTTGAATATTCATTCCTTGATGAGGAGGTTCAGAAACAATATACAGATGAAAGCACATTGAAAAGGATATCCAACTCATTTACCGGGCTGGCTATACTTATCAGTTGCCTTGGGCTATTTGGATTGGCTATGTTCACTGCCCAGCAACGGGTAAAGGAAATTGGAGTCCGGAAAGTATTGGGCGCATCGGTGGCCGCCATTGCAGCCATGTTATCCAAAGATTTTTTAAAACTGGTTTTTATTTCCATTTTCATCGCTTCACCGGTTGCCTGGTGGGCGATGAATAAATGGTTGCAGGATTTTGCCTATAAAACGAATATTAGCTGGTGGGTATTTGTGCTGGCAGGGGCGGCTGCTTTACTGATCGCATGGATAACGGTTAGCTTCCAGGCGATCAAAGCGGCGGTGGCTAACCCGGTGAAGTCATTGCGAACGGAATAAGATAAGGATTTGTTAGTTGCAGCTCCCGGGATATTATTCAATGCTAATAGCTAAAACCTAAAAGCTTTCTTACATGATTAAAAACTATTTCAAAACCGCCTGGCGCAATCTCTGGAAGAATAAAGTTTATTCTGCTATCAATATAGCGGGTCTTGCCATCGGTATGGCCGCCTGTATTATTATCCTGCTTTTTGTTTCGTATGAAAAAAGTTTTGACAATTTCCATACAAAAAATATTTACCGGCTGAATGAAGTGCAGAAGTTTGAAGGGATGGTCGCTGCCCAGAAAGTAGCATTGTCCATGTTTCCTATGGGGCCCACCCTGAAAGATGAATTTCCTGAAATAAAAAATTTTACAAGAATCAGCTCGAATGGCAACCTTCCATTGAATTATGGGGATAAACGTGTTTTTATCAAAAAAGTATGTTTTGTTGATTCCACCTTTCTTGATATGTTCGATTTTTCCCTCGTAAAAGGCGACCGGCGCTCCGCGCTTCAAAAAAAGAATACCGTCGTACTCACGCGGGCTACAGCAGAGAAATTTTTTGGAAAAGAAGATCCGTTAGGAAAAACGCTTGTGAGTTATGATCATGACACCACTACCCTTGTCGTAACGGCTGTGCTGGATAATGTACCTCCCAATTCGCAGATACAATTTGACGCGCTTGTTCCCTTTAGTACAATCGAGCGTGCCGATTGGATGAATAACTGGGGAGGCAACTGGCTAAACACTTACCTGGAACTGGCGCCCAACACCAGTATGGCTGCGCTGGAAAAAAAATTCCCTGATTACCTGAAGAAACACATGACAGGGGGTGACTGGAAATATTATGAATTATTTCTGTTGCCTTTAAGAGATGTACATGCCGGGGCAACAGATATCGGACTGGACAGGTTCAATTACCAGCAATTCGATAAAAGCTATACCAATCTCTTTTTTATCATTGCCCTTGTCGTATTACTTATTGCCTGCATCAATTTCATGAATCTTTCTACGGCCCGTTCCGCGGAGAGGGCGAGAGAAGTAGGTGTCAGGAAATCAGTCGGAGCATTCCGCTGGCAATTATCCGTTCAGTTTATCGGCGAATCGGTTATCCTGTCGCTTATTTCGATGTTGTTTGCGATTGTCCTGGTAAAACTTTTTTTGCCTTCGGTAAACCAATTGAGTCAGCGTAACCTGGAGTTCCCGTTGTTCAGCAACTGGAAGCAACTGGTTTCGCTGCTATCGGGCACCGTCATGCTGGGAATACTGTCGGGCCTTTATCCTGCTGCTTACCTTTCATCGTTCCGGCCGGTCAAGGTTTTGAAAGGATCTATACAAACCGGTAAGAACAAGGGATTATTAAGAAATATTCTTGTGGTCAGCCAGTTTTCCTGTGCCATCTTCCTGATCATAGCTACTGTTTTTGCTGTGAAGCAATTAAATTATATGAAGAACAGGCCAACGGGTTTTGAACGCGGGCAGGTGGTTACAATACCGTTCAATAATGGCGCATCCAGGAAGTTTGATATTCTAAAAAAAGACTTGCTTCAAAATTCATTAATATCGGCTGTCACGGCATCGCAGGATGTACTCGGCAGTCACCTTGATCAATCGGGTATCGAGTTCAAGGGAGATGGCCCGTTGCGGCAACTCTCATCGACAAGGCTCATCGTTGATCATGATTACTTGTCGCTTTTTAAAATTCCATTGGTAGCAGGCAAAAACTTTTCAGCAGATAAATCTGCTGACGGGAAAGAATATATCATTAATGAATCGCTGGCGAAGGAGTTATTAAAAGATAACGTCCATGCTGACTTTTCATCATTGCTGGGAAAACATTTTGGTTTCGACTCTGCAGGGACTATTGTTGGCGTAGCAAAGGATTTCAATTTTAACTCGCTTCATCACAGGATTGAAACCATGTTCCTGTTCAGCCAGACCGGCTGGGGCTATGGTAATATGTCTGTAAAAATTAACGGGGGCAAGCCCAAAGAAGCGCTCGCATTCATTCAATCCATATGGCAAAAGGATTGTCCTGATTTCCCGTTTGAATACGAGTTTTTAGATGATCATTTTGCTGAAGTATATCGTGCAGATTCACAAATAAGCACCATTGTCGGTACGCTGGCCATATTGGCTATTATCATTTCCTGCCTCGGGTTATTCGGGCTGGCTGCTTATTCGGCTGAAAAAAGAATAAAAGAAGTTGGTATAAGAAAAGTGCTGGGAGCCTCCTTTCGGCATATTGTGATTATACTGTCAAAGGATTTTTTGAGATACGTGCTGATAGCCGCCCTGATTGCATGGCCTTTATCATGGCTGGCAGTTCACAAATGGTTACAAGATTATGCTTACCGCGTTGATATCAGTTGGTGGATTTTCTTAGTAGCTGTATTGTTAGCTATGATCATTGCTTTTGTGACCATCAGTTTCCAGGCCATAAAGGCAGCGGTCGCCAACCCTGTGAAGTCATTGCGAACGGAGTGAAGCAAACGAACGGAGTGAAGCAAACGAACGGAGTGAAGCAAACGAACGGAATAATAAACAAAGCTATTAGCTGATAGCTATCAGCTAATAGCTAAAAATATAACCATGCTAAAACATTATCTGCGCATTGCCGCCAGGAATCTTTCAAAGAATAAAAAATTCTCGGCCATTAATATTTTCGGGCTGGCTGCTTATTCGGCTGAAAAAAGAATAAAAGAAGTTGGTATAAGAAAAGTGCTGGGAGCCTCCTTTCGGCATATTGTGATTATACTGTCAAAGGATTTTTTGAGATACGT
>JAUZOA010000179.1 GCA_030706685.1 Bacteroidota bacterium | reverse complement strand
TGCGCCTCTGCTTCAAAACTACTGTTTACCAGTTTGCCGGTAACTTCATGAGTACCTATTTGCCCGGATATAAAAACAAAATCGTTGGCGGAAATTGTTTTACTAAATGGAAGTGGTGTTACCATGTTTTCCTGTTGTTGAGTCATAATGCTGTTTGAGAAGATTAATAAATAAATGGCGATACTTTTTTTAAAAAAGATGCTGACCCGCAAAATAACAGCGTATTTATTAATACCCAAAATACTATATTTGTCATTCCTTAATACCTTAATTGTATTACTATGGATTTACGGCATTTGAATTATTTTTTGGTTTTAGCGGAAGAATTGCATTTTGGAAGGGCTGCCGAAAGATTGCATATTTCGCAGCCTCCTTTAAGCAGGATGATCAAACAGGTAGAAAATGAGTTAGGGGTGCTGCTCTTTGAACGTACAAAACGAAGGGTGATATTAACTTCCGCCGGTGTGGAGTTATTGCAGGATGCCAAGCAAATGGTTTTGCAGATGGAAACAGTAAAAAAGCGATTGGCTATTCATGGTAAAGGTGAAACCGGCGCCTTAAAAATCGGGTATGTGGGTGCTGTCATGCACAGCGGGTTGCCGGCACTTTTATCCGCTTTCGCTAAAAACTTTCCTCATATCCATTTGCAATTTGAAGAACAGCCTAATACTAATTTGCTGCATGGATTGAACAACGGGACTTTAGATGTTGCCTTCGTAAGAACATGGTTACACCCGGAAACGCTGCAGGAGAAATTGATTTTGAATGAGCCTTTTGTGGCTGTAGTACCTGCTAAACATTCATTGGCAAGGAAAAATAAAATAGCCATAAAAGAGTTGAAAAACGAAACTTTTATAACTTTTACCAGAGAGTGCGGCCCTACCATATTTGATAGCTTCCTGGCTTTATGTTCCAATGCAGGATTTACCCCTCATGTTTTACACCATGCCTCTCAACTGAATTCTGTTTTGCGTTTAGTCGAAAGTGGCTTTGGTATTTCACTGCTCCCCGCGAATATTGAATCGGGATACAAGCTAAAACTAAAATTCATTCCTTTGGAAAATGCCAGGGAAACCGTTCCGCTAATAATGCTTACCAGGAAAGAAAATTCTAACCCTGCTTTGTCTCATTTGCAATGCCACCTGGTGAAATAGTAGTATCCGCTGCATCGCCTGTTGAAGCCGTAAGCTGTGCCTGCTGGAGCAGTAGAGTTTAAAAAAAATTGTTTGCTTTACAGTTGCTGCCTGAGAGAGGGTTTCCGGGTTCGCACTCCCGGAAATCCTGTGCGAAACTCTTCTGGCAGTGACCGGTAAAGCAAATCTACGATCAACTCCTGCCTGGTTTCTCAAAAATGGGACGGAGTAGTATGATTTCCGGGACGAGACGCTATAAAACCTGGGACGAATGTCCATTTCTCCTCGAAAAAATTGATAGGGTCATTCAACTCAGTTTTTCATTGCGGCCTCTTTGAAGCCTCTTTGCTCTCTCGATGCTACCTTGATTCCACCTCGTTGTTGCCTCAGATTTCGAGAGCGCATCGAGGCTCCATTGAGGCTCCATCGAGGCTCCATTGAGGCTCCATCGAGGCTCGTTCGAGGCTCGTTCGAGGCTCATTCGAGGCTCATTCGAGGCTCCATCGAGGCAAAAATGATGTTCGTCCCAGGATTGATACGACTCCGTCCCAGGTTTTGGAGGATCCCGTCCCATTTTTGAGAAACCAGGCAGGAGTTGATCGTAGATTTGTTTCATCGGTCACCGCTAAGGGAGTTTTCGCCCAGGACTACCGGGAAGAGCGAACCCCGAAACCCTCTCCTTGGCAGCGACACAGGAAGTAAACAATTTTTTAAGGGCTCTTTGACATATTGGTTTACACCGACGTTGGTGTTTCCCCTCAAATTAATGTGAGATCAAATTTAAGGAGAGTAAGGGAGCATCAATGACTATCTGTGGATCGCATCAATACACATACTTATCAAGATTGAAAAATCTCTATACTTTGCTTGCTGGTGCTCCCTTGCTTTCCTTAATTCAGCAAGAAGCATTAAGCTGACGGGAAACACCAGCAAAGGCGTAAAAGATATGAAGATAAATATATTCTTCAGCCAGCATAGCAGAAAAGCCTATTAGGTGCATGTAACCCGTCAAGCTAATTCTTCGTTGACTAATTCAAATTTATTTCCATTGTTATCTATGGCGTAGATAACTATTGCATCAAAAGCATCATCAAATGCGTCTTGCAAGTCTAATGTCACGCCATTTTCTAACTGGACTTGCCCGGTAGAAGCTGCTGAGTCAAGCAATTCTTGTTTCGTTCCGTTATTGTAGAAAGTAAGCAGCACTATCCTGAAGTTGTAAGTATTCTTCCTGGACTTATAAAGCTTAGTCGAACTTCTGAACACATTTCTCTGATCTTCGTAGGTGTTGCAAATAAAACCGTCCCACCCATGAAGCATTTTGTCAAAGAGCAGGATTTCTTCATTGCTGTCTGTGTCAACAGCGATGAGTCGTTGCACACCTTTATCAGTATCTATAATCGTTTCATCGTTCATTAAATCACCATAATACTTAATCTGGAAATGACGATTTTGTGTTGTTGATATTAGCTGTCCGATCCATTGGGTGCCGGGAAGTTTGATTTTGAAATTATCAACGATGTCTGAAGTTAGCGGTGTTAAGTGTTTCCGCAAGTACTTTGGCCCTTGAAGTTTAAGGATGTCTTGTAGAGGTTGGTCTTGCTTGTCAACTTTCTTCTTAAATAAATTGAATAGTCCCATATGAGGAGGTTTTGTTTTTGTGCCTAACGTCCAGTACTTTCTGCTGTGCTGGTATTCCGGGATTCTTCAGCCTCCAAAGGAGTCCTTTGGCCAGCATAGCAGAAAACCCCATGTTGTGCGTTCGTGCTTTATTTACATTATTCTAAATCATATTCTACTTTAATCAGTTTAATAAGCGATGTGCTTTACAAAGAATATCCACCATTATTGTCACCATTTGCCCGGTACAACTTAACAATTATTATCTGTGTCATCAGTTCACAGCGGGGGCTAAGCGGAGACATACATGTATGAATTCTTCCTCTGTGTTTTTCCAAGCCTAATTGTAACTAAATTTTATTTGTATCACCAATCCGTTGGCCGTGAAGCCTGTTCCGGAGACTACATTTCCATGAGTATCGGTAACCCAACTCATGGAAGTAATTCCAGCACTGCGGCTGTTGCTGGCGCTTGTGTAGAGGTTCCGCGAAATCCAGTCGAAATCTGGACTAAATATGGCTTTTAACAAACCCCCCATACCTTTAAAATCATATAAAGGGTTCGGTAAATTTGAATAGCTTAGTTGGTCTACACTATTTGATGTTGTATCCGATGGAAATATATAGTAATGTGACACAATATTGCCGTTCTGCAAAATGGCAGAATCAATACGAGTTTGGGAAGCCCCTGGTATTATTGGACTCTTTGTAACGATGGCGTTTGGCGCATAAGACAAATAAATAGTGTTTATGTGTTGAAGGTCGGAGTCTTTAATCAGCTGATTGAGGTTATTATAGGTCAGCACGTGTTGGTAGCTGTCGTTGGAGTACGAAAATGTCATTATATATGAAGATGGTAGAGTATCAGGCCCGGAATAACTGAAAACATAATTGTTTTGATGGAAAGCGGTACCGGTAATAAAGCCGCCACTATTAGTAAAGGTGTCGTAAGCCATACTCCTGCATTCAGCCATTCCATTCTTATTATCGTACAAAAATGAGTCTGTCAGCCTTAAGCGGTAAGTCATATTCCGAATCGAAACCGATGTTAAGCGTTTAGGGGATGCGACGTTCTTCGTTGTTTCATTTTTTTTGCAACCCCAGATAAGTATAGCAAAACTAAGAATCAAAATGTTCTTTGTCATTAGGACAAGTTTATTACTAATATAGCATAAAAGTGGCACTTTCGCGTGAACCCGGAATCCGAATGAGAAACATCCGTCGTTCAACATTCAAAACCCCTTTTAATCGAAATATCATGACGCACAACACTAAAATAGACGGCATACATCAATCCTCAAAATTTTACTTAACAATGGAAATCAGTTTATTTTCAATTCTCTTTGCAGGGAGTGTCGCCAATGACGATTTCAAAAAATCATAATATGTCTCCTTGCCAGTCTCCCGGAAACTGTGATTTTTTTAGTTTGACAACAACTAATAGTATGTTTTATATAAAATAAAAAGGGAAGGCGTTTTAAACTCCCCTTTTAGATTTGACCCATTTAGCCGGGGTTCGAACTTTTGGGTGGAAGATTTGGTAGGAATTAAGGAATTGTGATCGATTGTTTCCCTACGTTTTCGTGGTTTAACGGCTCTTTGAGGCCGGTGCTGAGAGACAGTTTCAGCCCTGCGATCCTAAAGATTTATTATCCTTCAGTGATAGGGATACTAAGAACAACCGGGAATATAGTTGTGTATCGGCCACTCATGTTGTACGCAGTCACTCTATTCCTGACAGCATCAATTTGGTTACTTCATATTTCCTTCTGGTAGTTTGAAAATCTGGATTGTGTCTAAAATAAGTAGAAGGGTTATTGATATATATTCTGTCATATCATTGAAAAGCGTAGGAAGATCGCTGACTGAAAAATAGCCATCAAATGGGTCGATCATCCCATCGTAATCGGATCCGATACAAACGATTCTCCATCCG
>JAUZOA010000178.1 GCA_030706685.1 Bacteroidota bacterium | reverse complement strand
GAATCATCATAAATTACCGTTTTTCCAATCATTTTATCAGGAGGCAGATTCCCGAAATATTTATGTGCCCTGTTCTCCGTGAGCACTACACGGTATGGTTCGTTTAAAGTCGCTTCATTACCCGCAAGCCAATGATATGTAAATATGTCAAAATACGAGGGGCCGGTGATGATGCTTGCAATACCGCCTGTTTCTAAATTACCATCAAATTTTTTATCGGGCTTCCCTAAAGCAGATATTGTCGTTTTTGCTCCATATAAGTGATAACCAGCTTCAGCTTCAAATCCTGGAATCTGATTTTGAAAACCAGCTACGTCTGGGATAGGAGAGTTTAAAAATATTTTATCGCCATTGCTTCGTATTGCTTCACCTACTATCCGGTAAATACGGTTTCCATCCGGGTGAAACCGGTCAAAGCTGAGATCGAAACTGTTGATGAGGTAAATGACAAGACAGGCACATATTCCGAACGCCAGCCCGATAACATTAATCAGGGTGTACACTTTGTGGCGGTAAATATTCCGCCAGGCGATTTTGAAGTAATTTTTTAGCATGCTCATATTATTCCGATGCCTTTTCAGACTAATTTTATGCCAGTAGGATAAAGTACTATTAATCAATAATAAAATATTGAGAAAAATCCTTAAACCGTTCGGTTGTGTTACACTTTAATGTTCGATTTTGATTCGTTCCAACTCAGCCTTAATGAATTAATCAGATGCCGCACCGGCGCTGGCTTCTGACCCGACAAATATGCGGTTACGAAAAAGTGATTTTACGGAGTGCAGACGTAGGCTACTAAAAAATAGTTTTTACCGGGGTTTATTAAGGTTTGATTATTGTCTGCTAGGGGTGTGCTTCGGGGCCGCTTCGGGAAATGAGCGAACGCTGAGCTAAGCCCGCCCGAAGCATTCCCGAAGCAGTAATGTTTTAAACCGGGACAAATCATCTGTCAAGGCCGGCCAAAAGGGGCTTTTTTCAGGTATGCTTTCAAAAAAAGGTAAAAAAATAAATTTTTCGTAGCCTACGTCTGCACTCCGAAAAACCAGATTCGCGGCCACGCATATTTGTGGAACGCCTCAGATCCCGTTGGCTAACCATTCGTTCAATGAGTTCTATTTGGATCACCCATGCGAATGTCCTGCCCTGCTTTTGCAAATACATTTGTTGTGCGTTCGCGCTTTTAACAGTTATTCCGGCTGATATTCTTTTTGGATAAATAGCAGAACAGACTTGCTCTCGTTATTAACCAGCTTCAAGTTGTTACTCAGGTTTAATAAGATATACCGCCAAACTTTACGGTTAGCATAGGCCTCATTCAGTAATTTCCTTCCCTGCTCTGTCAAGGGTACAGGAATATTCTTATTCTTATCCAGGTTAATAAAATCAAAAAGCTGGCTGTAGATATGCTGATCGCCCAAAATTCCACTCATTACAGTAGTCAGGCCATTTAAATCTCTTATTACCTTGTCATAGTTCATTATTCTGTCGGAAACTGCTTTATTTCTTATAAGCCTTAATCCACCACTGTTCTTTAATTGCTGGATAGTCCGATCGTTAGATATAAAATCCGGAAAGCCTATGTTCTTGCTCCATAAACGATATGCATTATTTGAGTTCCCTATTATTCCGGGAGATGACAGCGCAGTTATTACACTGTCTACACCGGCAATTCTGCTATCCAGGAATATCAGCATTTCATTTGATTGAAGCGTATCTGATTTTAAATCTTCGACCAGGGAGAGGATATATTCTTTTTCAATCTTATGCTCTACTATCCGCTCTCTTAAATTTTCAGCTAAAAAGCCAAGGAATACCGCAAGAAACAGCATTATAAATTCCAAAAGGTATTCGCCCCATTTCTTTTTATGAGTTATATGATGAGGATGTTTGTGTACTTCCATATTTTCAGTTTCTTGATTTGAGATTCCTTTGTCAGTCTCGTTAGTTGAAATAATTTCGCCTGAAAAACTTTTCGATTGGGAATTTATCGGATTATCTAAAGCTTCTTCGTCTAAATTGTCTGCCATTTATATGTCTTGTTAGTCGGTCAAATCATCAGCGTGTTCAACTGCATGACGCACAACACTCAAATTTATGATATAAGGCGTTTTGTCTGTAAAGATATTTACTTAATACACTGTTGATTAGCGTTATTCATTTTGTATTGTTGTTGGGACGTCCGACTTTGATGGAAATCAAAACGGGGCCTGAAATGGGGTAGTTCATTGATTTCATGCTTCATCTATTCCTATCATATACTTGTTGTGACCCATAATCTGGCCACCCAAAACAGAAAATCTTAAAAACAGGATTTGGTAACGGATTAGTAGTTAGGAAACTGCTATACTTAAAACTATTTAAGTATTTTCTCCACCCATTTCTTTGTTTCATTTACCAACAAGGGCATGACATCATTTTTGCCTGCCTTAAAAGAATGATCTGCTCCTTCAAGTTTTACCAGGGTGGCTTTCCGCAATGATTCGCACACTGTTTTAATAAGTTCCCAGGTAGCCAGCGTGTCTTTAGCTCCTTGCAAAAAAAGCATGGGTATTTTCAGTGCCTTCAGATGGTCAGCGCGCTCGGTGGAGGGCTTACCGGAGGGATGAAGCGGAAAACCATAGAAAACAATACCGTTAACGGAACTATCCGGATGGCTGGCCAGGTACTGTGAGCTCATTCTTCCTCCGAAAGATTTTCCGGACGCAAACAATGGAAGTTTGGGATTTAATTCACGTGCTTTCGCAATAGCCGCTGCTATGGTCAGGTGAGCAATTGCCGGAGAATCTGGTCTGCCTTTTTTGTGTTCCGCAAAGGGAAAATTAAACCGTAAAGTAGCAATACCCGCTTTCGAAAGAGAGACTGCCAGCATTTCCATAAATGAATGGTCCATACCCGCCCCTGCTCCATGTGCCAGCGTGAAGATGCACTTAGGTTTATCAGGAACTATATATTTGGCTGAAACCATACCTGCAGCCGGAGAAACTTTTAGTTTGAAGGATTGTGTACTCATGATGGGATCAAAATTAAAATCATTTGTTGGGGGACGTCCCTAAGCCAGTTGGGTTTTATTATAACGTCAATCGCTTGCATTTCAAAGTGCCGACCGGTTCGATAAGAGTCCCGGGATTTGACTTTTTCCGGCAGCGGGAAAATAATTGTTTACTCAATGATGTTGATCCCGGCAACGACGTACTTGTAATATGACCGGGCAATGGAAACTGTTTTACCATTCATGATCAAATGATCTTTGGCAATATTGTCAATATAAAAAACAGAAACAACTTCTGCACGATCTATTCTAACAAACATCCCGGGAGGAAAATTATTCAATGCGTTGACCAGGGATGTCCGCACCGTGTAAGCCCCGCCATCGACCAAATAAATTGTGGTATAATTTCTTTCTGCAGACAAACGGGCGACCTGTAAAGGATCTACTTTCTTCAGTACTTTTTCTTTCTTGACTACAGTCCTGATAAAAAAAGGCTCTAACATATAAAAGAAGTTTTAGGGTTAAAATAATTCCAATATAAAAAATATTTTTTATCAGTGATCAGACGGGAGACATCCTTCGAAATGATAACCGGGTTCCTTCGCTTTGGCTACCCGGATTTCGGATAGGCAACCCGAACCCATCCCGAAGGCAATCCGAACAAATCAGATTCTTTCAGGAGACATCTGTTACTGAAAGACCTGGACAGCCTAACCCTCAGACTCATTATTTCGTCCCCCGTTTTGTTTTACCCCATCCCGCTTTTTGTTTTACCCCTTCACAAGTTTGGTCGTCCCCCATCCACATTTTCTAACAAAAGGCATTTTGGTGATATATTTTTGTTTTGTTGTTCACTGACAGAGAAGCTTTTCACTCAGGACTACCGGGAGGAGTGAACCCGGGAATACTCTCCTCTGTCAGCGAACGACATAGTAAACAATTTTTTTTCATTATTAAATTCAAATCCTTATGGCTAATTCAAATAATAGCGTCATAACTGGAAAACTAAGAGGTACCCTCGGAAAAGAGCTCGTGTTTCGCGAGTGGGATGGCAAAACAGTAGTAGCAAAAGCCCCTAAAGCAAGAACGGGTCCAGCCACTGCTCCACAGTTGAAAATACAGGAAAACTTCACACTGGCTGCAAAATATGCCACGTCGGTGATGGAGGGAACAGATCAGGGTATAAGAGATGCCTATACCGCGAGGTTGAGCCCCAGGCAAAACCTGTTTAGCAGGGCAGTTGCCGATTTCATGTCTCCACCGGTCGTAAAATCAATCGACACCAGTGCATACAATGGTGTGGTTGGAAGCACGATCAAGATTCGCGCGATAGACGATTTCCGGGTAACCGGCGTACTGGTAGAAATTTTCGCTACCAGCGGTACGCTTCTGGAAAAAGGCAATGCCGTACAACAGACCAATGGAATTGACTGGATCTACACGACTACGCAGGCAAATGCCGTGCTGGCCGGTAGTAAAATCAATGCCATTGCAACCGATGTTCCAGGCAACAACGGAACACTGGCAGTTGGGTTGTAGTGTTTTTTTCAGCAGGAGGCTGTATCCCTGAGTGGGTGCAGCTTCCTTTTTTATTAGTTTCAAAAAGTATGGACCGCGGAAGTAGCATAAGGTCTACTCATAGCATGTCGTCAGTAGCGGGCTATTCAAATTGATTGATTTGACCAGTAGATGCATGTACTGCTTTCCATTGAAAACT
>JAUZOA010000177.1 GCA_030706685.1 Bacteroidota bacterium | reverse complement strand
GAAGACCTTCCCGGTTTCTTTCTGGGCAGCGATCACAGCCGCCCCTTCCGTAATAGCATGCACCATCGGCTTTTCACAATACACATTTTTTCCTGCATGCATCGCGTCAATGGAAATTTGCTGATGCCAGAAATCGGGCGTGGCAACAATCACCGCATCCACATCTTTGCGGTTTAAAACCTCTTTATATACTTTGGTCGTATAAATATCCGCACCCCATTTTGTTTTGGCATCCTTTAGCCGCCCATCATACAGATCGCAAACTGCGACGAGCTTTATACCCGGAACCGTTAATGCAGTAATGGTATCCTGGGTACCCATTCCGCCAGCGCCGATAAGTGCGATGTTCAAATTGTCGCCTGCACTATTCGCCCTGTTGCTCTTCAATATTTCGAAATAGCGGTCAGGCCTGTCCGCTCCAAATACAGATGATCCTGCTGCGACTGCTGCCGCGGTACCTGTAAGATTTTTAAGAAACCGCCTTCTTGATGATTCTTTCATGTTTTATAGACTTTTATTTCCCATTAGTTATTAAACGCCTATAAATATAATGAGTTTCTTCAATTCCGGAAGCAACTCATTCCAGGTAAATGATTACCTATAGAGAAAGGCTCAAAAGGTCCCGTATATACAAATAAACAAATATTCCACAAATGACTGATGTATTTACAGTTCCCTGCCAGGGATTGCGGGGTTAACAATGAGCATCCTGAATTTCCACCCATGCCGGCTAAGGAAGAAGAAAAGTATCACTCGGTTCTCAGACTGTTCACCGGGTTTGCTGTTGCCGCTTTTACCGCCTGGAAGCTTATGGTCAACAGGGCAATCAGTAGGGTAATGACACCAGCGACGGCAAATGCCCACCAGCTTATATTTATGCGGTAGGCAAAGTCCTGCAGCCATTTATTCATGGACCACCACGCCAGCGGGAATGCAATGAATGAAGCGACGAATATGAGCTTCAGGAAATCCCTGGAAATCATTGATACAATATTCGCAACGTTTGCTCCCAATACTTTCCTTATTCCTATTTCTTTTACACGCTGCTCCGCTGCGTAAGTAATTAACCCGAATAAACCGAGACAGGCAATAACAATGGCCAGTATGGCAAATGTGATAAATATTTGCCCGGTCCTTTGTTCGGTGGCATACAGTTTATTGAAATCTTCATCCATAAAAGAATAATCAAAAGGTTGTGAAGGTGAGATGGCCTTCCACTTCTTTTTCATTTGGGCAATGACACCGGGAATGTCGGTTGAATGAATACGTACAGAAATATTTCCATTGTCTTTCCCAAGAAATAATGCCAAAGGGCTGACCACATCTCGCAGCGAACTAAAGTTGAAATTCTTCATGATACCGACAATATGGAATTCCTTCAGAACCCTGGTATTTATATCATTCATGGTATACAGTTTTTTATTGAGCAGATCCTTCTCACCAAGAAATTTCGCTGCCGCCTCATTGATAATGATACCTGTTGAATCGGTAAGGAATTGTGGCGAAAAATTCCTTCCCTGCAGTATTTTAATATTAAGTGTGGGAACATAGTTTTCATCAACCGTCCAGCTTTGCATAGACATCCCTGTACTGGGATCAAGAGCAGTTGATGTAAAGTATGAATTAGTATTACGGTTAAAGTTTACAGGCAGAAAACCGCTCATCGTTGCATCCTGAACTCCGCTGATTTGCAGCAATTCATTTTTAAAAGTCGATGCCCGGTCTCCCAATGCATTCGAGTAATTGACCGTTATGACCTGGTTGCGGTCAAACCCGATATCTTTATTATGAATATATTTAAGCTGGCTGTATATAACCACTGTGCCGAAAATCAGGACGATGGATATAATAAACTGAAAGACCACCAGCGAGCTTCGCAGCCAGGATCTTTTAAAACCACCTGCGAGTCTGCCTTTCAGCACATCAATGGGTTGAAAAGACGATAGAAAAAATGCGGGATAACTCCCCGCAAGCAACCCAACAGTCAGCATGAGAACCACAAGCCACAACAGCATTCCCGGATGAAACAAAGCAGTATTGTTAATATCCTTTCCTGCAAGCTCGTTAAAATAGGGCAACAATAACCAGGACATCAATATTGAAAAAACAAGTGCAATAAAACAGATTAAAAAGGATTCTGTTAAAAATTGCCCCACAAGACCTATTTTAAGCGAACCAAGCACTTTTCTAACGCCTACTTCTTTTGCACGATTGGATGAGCGGGCTGTGGACAGGTTCATGAAGTTTACACAGGCAATTATTAAAATCAGTAATGCAATGGCAGAAAATATATATACAAATTCAGCATTGCCATTACCATCCAGTTCGGCAGTTTTATTTGAATGTAAATGAATAGCGGTTAAAGGCGTAAGATTTGCACGTATAAATCCTCCTGATTTTTTAAAATCGTCCAGGCTTTGATTAATTATACTCTTTAGTTGCGGACCAATATGTTTATCCATAAATGGGTTCAACTGAGCTTCTACCTGTTTTACGTCAGCATTTTGTTTCAAAAGAATATAAGTATTCCAATTTTCACTTAGCCAGTTGTCATCATTGCTTCCCCGATTTTCAATCATTGGCACAAAAAAATCAAAGTTGAAATGGGACTGTTTTGGGATGTCCTTTATAACAGCGGTAATCTTATAATTCCCGGTATCGTTGATAAGCATGGTTTTGCCAACAACGCCAGTACTATTGAAATATTTTTTTGCAATGGTTTCTGTAATAACAAGCGAGTGGTATTCTTTTAATGCCGTTTTAGGATTGCCTTCTATCACCGGCAAAGTAAATACATCAAACAAAGTAGAGTCTGCAAATCCAACCCTGCCTTCCTGCACATTTTCATTCCCTTTTTTAACGAGAAAACTTCCATACCAGCGAATGCGTGTGTACTGCTCTACCTCTGGCATCTCGCGAGCCATGGTTGAACCCTGCAAAGCGGCGCTTACAGCAAGATCCATATAGTTGTTGCCAAATTTTATTTCATTATTTACGCGATAGATCCTGTCTGCCTTTACATTGTACTTATCGTAACTCAATTCATCAAGTACGTATAACAGAATCAGCAGGCAGGTCGCAAGCCCCACTGCCAGTCCGATGATATTTATTGATGTATAAAATTTGCTTTTTATTAAATTCCGGAAAGCTGTTTTCAAATAATTTCTGAACATGCGGAAGAATTATGCCATGAAGGTGTGGAATACATCAAAAGAGCCAAACAGATGCCAGTTTATTATGAGGTTGCTACTCAATTTCTTGCGAATTTCCAAAAGGGGAAAATGTGCGATTTTGATACAGCGACTGTTCGCTGACATAACAAGCAAAAGCTGCTACCGTGCTTTAAGGGGTTTTAAGTGCCAGGCCTTCAGATTCGATGGCCTGCAGGTAGCGTATTTTTAAATGGTCGTATAAAGAATGTTTGTCAATCAGCAGGGAAACCATACCGGCAACCATACCGGCGAGCATAAGATAAAAAATCAGGTTATGCCGGTCGGTCATTTCCAAAACAATGATGGAAGAAGTAAAAGGTGTTCGCGTGATACCCGTCAGGAATCCTACCATCCCGGAAAGAATGAGCAGGTTTGTATTTGAGTCGGTCAGATTCATCCAGCCTGATAAGACAGAACCTATACAGGCACCCGAACTGAGAGCTGGCGCAAAAATACCTCCCGCAGCACCGGTACTAAAGGAAAAAACAGATCCTGTCATCCGGACCAGAGGTGAATACCAGGGAAGATATTTATTGGATGTGAATAGAACCTCGGTCATAATGGTTTTACCTGAACCAATCAGTTCTGTATTCGAAATAAAACCAAGAAGGGCGACCGCGAGTCCGCAGAACATTACAAAAATGACCTGTTGTTTTTGTTTCTTCAATCGGCCTTTCCAATGAATGATGATTGCTAATATACGGCCTGTAATGCTCCCGCCCAAGCCGGCAAGTATGGCAACCAATATGACGCCGAGAAAAATATAAACAGATAAACCATGAACAACCGGATATCCCAGGTATAGGTAAGGGCCGAATAAAGCCTGGGCCGTGAGACCGGCGATAATGACCGCAGTGAAAAGTGCTGTTCTGAAATAGCTGATATGGGTTTTAGTGAGTTCTTCGATTGCAAATACGATTCCGCCCAACGGTGTGTTGAATGCCGCCGCCAGGCCTGCCGCCGCGCCGGTCATGATCATATTTCTTTTAGAGATTTTTGGCCACCATTCGGGAAGAATTTGATTAACCTTCCGGAAAACGGATCCGGCTATCTGGATGGTCGGACCTTCCCGTCCAATCACCCCGCCACCCAGGATCATAAAAAAACTGGAGATGATCTTCACAACAATCACGCGGATACTCAGTAATTTCCTGATCTTATGATTATCCCGCGGGGTTGCCAGTTCAATGGACGCCATGACCTGGGGAATACCACTTCCGCCGGCAAATTTCTCGTAACGGACCACCAGCCACCAGGCAAATAAAAAACACGCAGGTGTTACAATGAATAAAAGCCAGTGAAAGGATCTGAATAACGAACCGGTACTGCTTTCCGCCAGGAGAAACAGTTTCGAATAAAAGACAGCGATCAGGCCTGTAATTAATGATGCTATCCAAAAAGGGATTGCCCGGAGAAAATTCTGCTTAAGTTTTTCGTTTCCTTCATGATCATATATTCGCTTTAAACGTCTCCGGATTTTGGTACGTAAGGTTACTTTATGCGCTTCGTGCATCTCCTAAAGATAATAAATTCAAAACTGAAGATAGCGCTT
>JAUZOA010000176.1 GCA_030706685.1 Bacteroidota bacterium | reverse complement strand
AGTATGATATAGTAGGGCCGGTAGTCGTAAAATTTAAGAACCGGCGAACAGTCTGCAATGCAATGGTATTGCAGGGAGACAGTGAGCCGCTCCTTGGCTCCATCCCTCTCGAAGATATGGATGTTCTGATCCATTCCCTGCGCCAGGAACTGATAGTAAATCCTGACCATCCTTATTATGCACAAATGAAGCTAAAATAACTTTTCTTTCCCGGCGTGTCCCCTCTCTCCCATGATAGAATTTAGTATTATAGCAGGGAGGAGACTCGTAGAAGGGATTTGCAACAGTCTTACTGTATATTCGCCGGAGAGTTCCGTTCCTTCTCAATTATCCTGACATTCAGTACCGGCCTTACAATTTTAGGTTTGACTCCCAGCTCTTTTAACCTGCGGATATGCGAACGAAAAGCATTCCGGAAAGTTGGCTTCAGGTTATAATTAAATCCAAATTCTTTCGCGGTCTTCTCCACAATAGGGGCGATTTTCCTGTAGTGTATATGACAGATATTGGGAAACAGGTGGTGCTCAATCTGGAAATTTAAGCCTCCAATGTACCAATTGAGAAAATCATTATTTCTTGCAAAATCGGATGTAGTACGCAATTCATGAACGGCCCATTCACTCTGAATGATACCTTCGTTTTCCGGTAATGGCTGTTCAGTCCCTTCTACCACATGCGCCATTTGAAAAATAGTGCTTAATATGCAGCCTGCTGTCCAGTGCATGATAAAGAAGCCCAGCAGTACCTGCCACCAGCTAAACGGTGTGAACAATACCGGCAGACCGATAAAGACAAAGAGATAAATGATTTTTGCAAATACCATCCTGATATATTCGGACACAGGATTGATATGATATTGCCGCGTAATCCCTGCTTTATTGTATTCGGCCAATTGGGTGAAATCATTTACAAGCTTTGAAATAGTCATGAACCCATAAAAGAAGAAAGCATGGATATATTGATAGCGATGAATTTTCCGAAAAGGGGCATGTTCGGATAAACGGATAGGCCCATTTGCCGCAATATCCTGGTCATACCCTTCAATATTCGTATAGGCGTGATGTAAAAAATTGTGCTGTATTTTCCAGTTGAACACATTGCTGCCCAATAAATACATTGTTCCGCTCAGCATTTTATTTACCCATTCTTTATGTGAATAGGAGCCATGGGCCGCATCGTGCATTACACACATACCTATACCGGCCATGCCTGCACCCATCAGCACTGCCATGAACATGGCAACCCATGCATTCACGGGTACAATAAACAGTAAGGCGAAAGGAATAATATAAACGGATAGCATAGCAACGGTTTGAATACCCATTGCAAAATTACCTTTGATTGAAATTTTGTTCTCTCTGAAATAATCATTAACATTTTTCCGGACTGCTGCTGCAAATTGTTGTTGTCGCTTATCGCTGCAAACGAATTTTATCGTTTTCATGAGCAAATTATTATTGCAATAAAATTAACAGCTCCGGCAAACCAGGAAAAATGATATATATCAGCAACCAGCCTGATAAATATATTGTTCCCGATCAGTCTCTTTTCTTCTCTCCCGGGACAATTGTCTTATTGCAGGGAGGAGACCCCCTCGGGGATGAAAAAAGCCACCCGGCTTTACCGGGTGGCTCATTATCAAACTAAATTTATTTAGTCGTCGTGCCTGCCACGATGTTTCCAGTATCCATTCTTTCTGCCGTTACCATGCCAGCCGTTATCGTGATCATAGTCGCGATCATGGCGATCATAGTCACGATCATGGCGATCATAGTCGCGGTCGTGGCGATCATAATCATGGTCACGACGATCATAGCTTCTTTCATAATAATGATTACCCCGGCATTCCTGTCTTCCATAATAATTCTTATAATGCGCGTACTGAACCCGGTCGGTATTGAAGTAATTATAGGCATAAGGCCTGTTGACAACTACTTTATAACCGGAATACAGGTCATAGCCAGCATAACAGGAAGGCAAAGAAGCAGAAAAAGTCCATCGTCCGTTTGCCAGGTATACAAATTGCCTTTGCGGGACATTATAGTAACATTCAATATCAGGCAGGTAATAATATTCCGCACCATCATAGCCAGCAGGGCCCCAATCGGGCTGAGCGCCTATATTAATATTTACTCCTATCCTTACCTGGGCATTGCTTCGGGTACTAAGGCCCATAACAGAAATCAGCACAAAACTTATAAGTAGAATCTTTTTCATTGTTTGATATTTTTGGTTAACAAATAATTTCATGGATACAATTTCAAAGCAGGTGCCAAATACTTTAAAAAATGTAAAAGAAATCTGAAAATGAAAAATCGGGTTCTCCCGATAGCCCTGATACTGAGATAATAACTGCAATTAAATAAAGAATGTTAAAAGGCTTCCGGGGCTTAAGATAAAATTGTTTTGTACGCAAAGAATATGTTTTCCGGGAGCATAGTTTGGGCCGGTTGCCGGTGAAGATCCCTTACTTCGTTCAGGGTACCGGCAACTGCGTAACTTTAGGCCTCCTGCTTTGGCAATATCGCAAAACATGGTTTAATCCGCGTCATAAATATGGAACAAGCCAATACGCTCATTATCGGGGCAAGCATTTCCGGTTTAGCTTCCGCCGCTTCATTGCAAAAACAAAATACCGGGTATATTATTATTGAAAAACAAAACCAGGCAGCCACACCCTGGCGCAACCATTACGACCGGTTGCATTTACATACCAGCAAAAGATTATCGAATCTGCCATATAAGAAGTTTGAAAGAACAATACCCCGTTACCCAAGCCGTCAACAAGTGGTGGATTACTTAGACGATTACCGGAAAGAATTTAACATCAGCCCTGTTTTTAATACCGAAGCGATATCCGTAAAAAAACAAGGTGATTATTGGATAACTGAAACAACCAATGGCTCCTTCCAATCAAAATACGTGGTAATGGCAACAGGCCCTTACGGAAAACCCAAACCCATCCCCTTTGAAGGCATGGAAACATTTACCGGGAAAATCCTGCATAGTTGTGAATACAAAACAGGCAAAGACTTCCGGGGACAAAAAGTGCTGGTAGCAGGTTTTGGCAACTCAGCTTGTGAAATCGCGATGGATTTATTTGAACAAGGTGCAATACCTTCTATGACAGTTCGCTCCCCGGTGAATGTAATTCCGCGGGATGTTTTGGGCGTACCTGTATTGGAACTAAGTTTATTAATGAGCCGCCTTCCCCCGCGTGTAGCCGATATGATCAGCGCTCCCTTAATGAAATGGTTAGTCGGCGATCTTACCAAACTGGGCCTCAAAAAAAAGCCTTATGGACCACTGGAAGAAATTCACAGAAATAAAAACGTTCCGTTATTGGACATTGGCACTATTCAACATATACGGGAAGGGCATATTAAAATTTATCAGAACATTGATTATATCGAAGCCAAAACCATACATTTTACAGATGGGAAAAAAGAAGATTTTGATGCCATTGTTGCCGGTATCGGGTATTACCGGGATTATGCTGAAATAGTGGATGTGGACAGGAGTCGTTTCGAAGACTTACAGGTGTGCGCAGGTAAACAAAAATATTTTGGCAAAGATGGTCTGTATTTCTGTGGTTATTGGATCAGTCCCACAGGTCAAATCCGGGAGATTGCCTCGGACGCACAAAAAATTGCAAAAGATATTGCTAAAAAGGAAAGTCTTGCAAAAAATTCCTACCCATAATAATACCGCTCATCATTCCTTGTCCCGACCTGATGATAGCTACTGGCTTTTTACATAATTTTATCTTTACTAAAGCAAGGCATAATTAAATAAAAAAAAATGACACCGATAGGAAAAACACCGCTCATAAAATTAGAACGACTGTCCGAACCTGGTTGCGCCGAAATATATGTAAAGTATGAAGGCGGCAATCCTACCGGCAGTATGAAGGACAGGATGGCGCTCTCCATGATTGAAGGCGCTGAGAGAAGAGGTCAGCTCAAACCCGGTGGAACAGTAATTGATTATACCGGTGGAAGCACGGGAAGCTCCCTGGCGATGGTATGCGCTACCAAAGGTTACCATGCCCTCTTTGTATCATCGGATGCTTTTGCCAGTGAAAAACTTCAGACCATGCGGGTATTTGGAGCCGACCTTGAAATATTTCCAAGTGAAAGCGGGAAAATAACCGCAAAACTTATTGACTCAATGGTGGCCAGGGCAAAAGAATTAAGTAAACAACCCAATACTTTCTGGACCGACCAGTTTAATAATGTTGACAACCGGAATGCCTATCATAACATGGCCAGGGAAATTATTGATGTTCTTGGAAAGGATATTGATGAATTCATTATGGGAGTGGGTACGGGCGGGTGCTTTTCGGGGAATTCCGAAATATTTAAAAAAGAGATCCCAAATATCCGGTGCATCCCCATCGAACCATTGCATGTACGTTCTCTTTCGGGTGGCGATATATCAGGCACTCATAAATTAGAAGGGATCGGAACAGGATTCGTACCCGCTATCTGCAGGTTGGATTTGGCGGATGAAGTAATCGCTGTATCCGATGAAGATGCTTACAAAACGGCGAGGCAATTGGCAAAGGTGGAAGGAATATTTGGAGGAACTACCTCCGGCGCCAATGTGTGGGCTGCCATTCAAAGGGCAAGAAAAATCGGGGCAGGAAAAAAAATAGTGACCGTTGTGGTTGATTCAGGATTAAAATATCTCCAGGGTGATTTATACCGGTAAAAAACATCTCGACAGTGGTTTGGCAAGAAGTTGTAATTGTAATAGGTGATAAGAAAAATACCGGCAACAACGTTAAAAAAGCAATTGTCGTCATCTCTTGTTTTT
>JAUZOA010000175.1 GCA_030706685.1 Bacteroidota bacterium | reverse complement strand
CGTTGTATTGGAAGTAAGGGCATTATATCCTATGGCTGTGTTTTCGCCACCGGCAGAGTTGTCGTGAAGCGAATTTCTTCCTGTAGCTGTGTTATAATTTCCCGTAGTGTTTGAAAACAGGCTTCCGTGCCCATCGGCAGTATTTTCTCCGCCAGTGGTATTTGAATAAAGAGCGTCCTTACCGGTTGCGGTATTGAATGAACCGGTTGTAGTAGACTTGAGGGAAGAAAAACCGGTAGCCGTATTCTCTATTCCGGTATTGTTTGCATTCAGGGCAAATACGCCATTAGCAGTATTATAATTACCGGTGGTATTTAAATAGAGGGCATAAGCTCCATTGGCTGTATTTTGTGAACCGGTAGTGTTCAAATTGAGTGCAGCAAAACCAGCGGCGGTATTATTGCTCCCTGTTGTGTTTTGAACAAGGGCGTATGTTCCGCTGCCGGTATTGTTGGACCCGGTTAAATTTGAATAGAGGGATTGCAGGCCGATCGCAGTATTATTATTCCCGGTTGTATTGAGGTAAAGCGCCTGCCCCCCGATAGCGGTATTCTCGCTCCCGCCCGTGTTGGAATAAAGAGATTGATACCCGTTGGCGGTATTGAAACTGCCGCTAACGTTTGCCTGTCCTGCCCCCAGGCCAAAGGATATATTGCCGCTTGTTGGATGTATTTCTCCGGCCCAGGTATTATTTACTTTAAAACGTAGCGGTTGATTGTCGGTTGTGCCGATGAAATTGTTGGCAGGATTGGTCGCTGCATTGCCTTTTATACTCCAGGTATTATTCGACGAACCGGCTTCGACCCATCCGTTGCCATTATAAAACCAGAAGCTGCTTATAGTCGTATCATACAGCATCAATCCTTTGGCAGGGCTTGCAATAGCTATCCGCGATGCGGTAGAAGTTCGTGGAATCAGCAATCCTTTTGTATTGCTTTTAATATCCAGCATAGCGCTGGCATCCGGCGTAGTGGTGCCGATGCCGGTATTCTGTGCGCATAAAGAACAGAATGATATAAAGTGAAAAGCCAAAGAGAGCAGTAATTTCTTCATGGCTGTTTGTTTTGCATGAGTTTATCGATTGCCGCCACTATCTTTTCATTTTGTTCCTTTAAGGCATTAATTTGCTTTTGCTGCTGTTCGAGGATGACCTGCTGCTCCTGTATAGCTTTTATGGCGAGTACGCCTGTTTTGGAATAGTCAATAGCGAGAAATTTTTCTCCATTTTTACTGCCCATTTCAGAAACTATTTCCGGGAAATAGGCCGCGACATTTTGCGCCACTAACCCAAAGCTTTTTGCCGGGTTGACAATGTTCTTATAATGATAAGTGAAAACGTTGAGTTTTCTTAAATTTTCCAATATGGGTTTATAGGGAATAAAATCTTCTTTAAGCCCGGCGTCTGAATATTGGTAATAACTTCCATCGTTAAGGATCCACGCTTTCAGGCTACCATTTTTAAAAAAACCAAGCGAGGAGGCATCGGGTTCGATTTGCCAAACATCATTAAGATATGGGTATTTTTCAATTAAGTTTACACCGCCCCAAATGGCTGGAAGCGGGGCATCATAATTTCCTATTGTTACGCCCCCGTCACTCCCTATAGTAATAGCAGGAGTGCCCTTTATGCTTAAGTACAAATTACCTGTTGAATTCACTCCTGCGGTTCCCAATTCCATATCGTTAGTTCCCTTATTCCACAAATAGCCTTTATAATTGGCGCCGTTATAAAAAGTAATGAATGATTGATTGCCGGTTATCCTGATTGCTTCAAAATCATTGGCAATATGCAGCCTGCCTGCGGCCACTGTGGTTCCTATGCTCAACTGACCGCTTCCTGTATAATAGCGCATGGATTCATTAAAAGCATTGGTATTGCCATAGCCGAAGGAAATATGATCCTGCCCCGCTGTATAAAATTGCATTTCACCAGGATTCAGCCCTATACCAAAATCATTGTTGGGGCCCGCATTCCATAAACTGATTTTAGTTCCTGTAATATTCCCAAAACTTAATGGCGAGGCAGGAGTAGTGGTCCCGATACCCACCAGGTTATTACCTGCAACCGTCATGGCGGGGCCATAATTGGTAGATAAATATATTGGATACCCCGGAAAGGCGCCTACGACCATGCCATTGGCAAATCCTCCGTTAGCGCCATTAGTCCATGCCTTGAGGTATCCAAACCCGTTAAAGTTTTCATCAGTGATCGCCATGACAGGGTTGCGCCCGCTCAGCTTTAGAAGGCTTGAATTATTATTGCTCTCGACTACAGTATTAAGAATACTCAGTTTATAATCCGGCAAATTGTTGCCCATCCCTATATACCCGGTGTTATTACTATACACATTTGTGCCATTCGGCGACCAGTAATTGGTGGAGCTGCCGGTTGCCAGTTGTATCCAGGAGGATCCATTATAAAAATAAAAACCAGGAGTATTGTCCGTCTGGTAGATCATAAGTCCTGTAGCCAGCGAAGGCATTGCGTTGCGTTGGGCCAATGTCATCCGGGGGATCAGCAAGCCGGAATTGGTAGAGCTAATCTCTAGTTTAGACGCAGGATTCGGTGTGTTGGTACCGATACCGATATTCTGCGCCTCGCAAAACGATACCAGGAAGGTCAATACCAGGACGAAAAAATATCGCATACGATTAGTTTGACAGTAAGTTCACCCTCCTGCGTATATCACGAAAACGAGAATGAGCCGTTACCTGAAACGGCTGAGTCGGCGGGACAGGGATTAAGCGGAATTTCTTTTGCTGGCAGGGTTAAGAACTTAGCCTGGATAAAAGAATATTTTACATTTTATATTCTACCTTTTGCATTTTACATTTGATGCTTATTAACTTGCTATGGTAAAAGAAAAAATACTGGTTATCGGCGCCAGCGGCCAAATAGGAGTGGAACTGACATTAGCGCTCCGGAAGATTTATGGCAATGCCAGTGTCGTGGCTTCCGATCTCCGGGAAGAGAATGACCTGCTGAAAGGAACCGGCCCCTATGTAAGTCTCGATGTCATGAATAAGGAGATGCTGCATGTGCAGGTGATCCGCCAGAATATTACACAGATATATTTATTAGCGGCTATCCTGTCTGCTACAGGCGAGAAAAACCCTCATCTTGCCTGGAGCCTGAATATGCAAAGCCTTTTGAATGTACTGGATATTGCCCGGGAAGAGAAATTACAAAAAGTATATTGGCCATCTTCTATTGCCGTATTCGGCCCTACATCACCTAAAAAAAATTGCCCGCAGCAAACGATCATAGAACCATCCACTGTATACGGTATCAGCAAATATGCCGGTGAATTTTGGTGTAATTATTTTAATCATCGCTATGGTGTGGATGTAAGAAGTTTACGTTACCCGGGATTGATATCTTATAAATCTGCGCCCGGCGGCGGCACCACTGATTATGCAGTAGAAATATTTCATGAAGCGCTGGAAGAAAAGAAGTATCAATGTTTCTTAAAAGAAGATACCTACCTCCCGATGATGTATATGCCCGATGCCATTCGCGCCACTATTGAATTGATGGAAGCTCCTGCCTCAAAAATTTCCATACGTACATCCTATAATTTGTCAGGCATGAGTTTTTCTCCCAAAGAAATCGCCGCTGAAATAAAAAAACATATCCCCGGGTTTACCATCTCTTATAAACCCGATTACCGGCAACCTATTGCCGATAGCTGGCCGCAAAGTATTGATGATAGTGTGGCCAGGAAGGACTGGGGCTGGAAGGAAGATTATGATCTTAGCGCTATGACGAAGGATATGTTGGAGAATTTGGGCTCCACCAACTTCCCCAATGAGGAAGCTTAGGGCTCCGATAAGAGAAAACTCATTATTTGTAAGTTAAACAGGGAATTTAAAAATTTTTCGGGAAGCCGGGATGGGCATTCACCGTACTATAATGAATTTCTCAAACGATTCTAAAGGAAGTTCCTTAACGATCACACCCGTGACCCTTGCTTTGGGAGGCCCTTGTTTGCACCATTCAATCAACTTGTCTGTTTGTTCCGTGCTGCCGGTGGCAATAATATGTACAGTATCATCCGGCATATTTCTTACTTCGCCGGTGATGCCAAGTTCTGTTGCTTTTTCTTTGGTAGTATGCCGGTAAAAGACACCCTGTACTTTTCCTTTTACAAGAATGGAAACTGTCTTCAACATATTCAGAATTGAATTAGCTCCACGATCTCTTCAAGGTATCGCTGATCAACGAGGCTGAACTGGTCCGGCTTTTCGCTGTCCACATCCAGTACGGCCACCACTTCCTGGTCACGGATGACAGGAACAACAATTTCTGATTTAGATAAACTGCTGCAGGCGATATGGCCGGGGAATTTCTCAACATCCGGTACAATGATCGTTTTCGCCGCGGCCCAGCTTGTGCCGCATACGCCTTTTCCTTTTTTGATCCGGGTGCAGGCTACCGGTCCCTGGAAAGGGCCTACGACGAGTTCATTATTTTTTACAATATAAAAACCGACCCATAGCCACCCAAACTGTTCTTTTAGCGCCGCGGCGACATTGGCAAGATTAGCCACGAGATCATTTTCACCTTCCAATATCCCCCTGACCTGGGGAATCAATGATTGGTATTGCTCTGTTTTATTGCCGGTAGCGATATGAAGATCTTCTGCCATGGTACAAAGATATATCAACGCTAATAAACGCGTATAAAGGTGCTAATACATGCTAATAAAGAAAGCCCCCGGCATTTGCCAGGGACTTAGCTTTTCAACTAAAGCAAGAAAATAAATTATTGTATCGTCATTTTTTTAACATCTGAGAAATCGCCCGCCTGTAGCCTGTAATAGT
>JAUZOA010000174.1 GCA_030706685.1 Bacteroidota bacterium | reverse complement strand
TATTATCTTGACCATAACAAATTGACACTGGCCATCAATAACGATTTCATTAATGCTCAGGTTAGAATTGGCGATGTAATAATAGATCCTTTGGTGCAGGACATGGGGAAGCTGAAGAAGGACAAGATTACCGGATCTCATTCGAATCAGAATTGCAGCTTCGATACTGCTTGCGAATACAATTTTATGGTGCCCGCACCGCCCGGGGCAACTCTTATTGATGCAAAGTTTTCGTTTGGATTTACTGCAAACGCTCCTTGTGTTGGCCAGGACGGAGCTTTCTCATTTACAATAAATGGCGGTTGCACCTCTCAAATGTGGGTGGGTACTGCTTCCGGTACCGGACCGCAGAATTTTCCAAATCAAAGCATATTATTAAATAACGGAGCCAGCCTGGCTGGCTGTTTTCCCAGCCCGGTTTGCGGTCCCCAAAATATTCCTTTTACATTTAATTTCTTTAGAAAGTGCCATGGCCCTGATGGTTGTGATGGATCATGCATTGGAGCCTCTCAGGATTTAACGATAACCTTAGTGGGACGAACATTTGACTCTGCTTCCCTGAGTGCATCGCCGCAGGGTGGTTGTGCAGGCGCTCCGGTGACCTTAACAGCAAGAGGGTACTATGGCGTGGCTCCTTACAACTTTATATGGCAGGGACTACCGCAATTCACTGGTGATTCTGTAATCCGGGTTAATCCTGATGCCAATACGCTTTATACAGTTCAAATTAGTGGTGCATGTCCGGATCCGGGTCCAATAACAAAATCAATAAATGTGAACGTTCTCTCCAAACCACCTGCGCCCGCATTCACATCAAACAGTCCGGTGTGTACCGGGGGTCAGCTTATTTTATCCGCACCATCCAAACCCGGGACAACATATTTCATAGCAAATCCGAGCGCAGGTTTGGGGGGTGGCCAGTACGCCAGCACGGCGGTTTTTGACAATGTTACTGCCGCATATGCCGGAACCTGGATCGCCGTAGCCACCGATGCAAATGGTTGTACTTCGGACACGGCCAGTACGACAGTAATTATCAATCCCAATATTTCCCCGACAGTAACGATCACGTCTTCGGCAACAAATATTTGTACAGGTACCCAGGTCAGCTTTACTGCAACAGCTATCAACGCAGGAAATTCACCCACTTATCAATGGCTATTAAATGGTAATAAAGTAGGCACGAACAGCCCGGTGTACAGCAGCAGCAGCTTTGTCAACAACGACGCAGTAAGCTGTGTCGTATCCGCCAGCGGGTCTTGTGCGGGCGGCTTCGACGTATCAAATGTTATAGTGTTAAGTGTAAACGCGACGGGTACACCAACATTTGATGCAATCGGGCCGCTTTGTCAAAATTCGACGGCGCCGGCATTGCCACTAACATCGAAGGAAGGAATTACCGGAACATGGAGTCCGGCTACCATCAATACATCTACCCTTGGAACTGCGACATACAAATTTACGCCATCTTCCGCGGCCAGCTGCTCAACTCCGGCCTCTTTAAACGTTACAATCGCCAGCAGCGTCTCACCAACTTTTCCAACAATATCAGATTCATATTGTCTGAATGACATGGCGCCCGTACTGCCACCAACGTCGAAAGAAGGAGTTAACGGAACCTGGAGCCCTTCTTCGATCAACACCAAAAACGTCGGCCTCACTTCATATACTTTTACTCCCGCGGCTGGTCAGTGTGGAACATCTTCGCAAATCGCCATAGTGGTCAATCCACTTCCCGTGTTGAACATGGGACCGGATGTAACTATTGCTCCCGGAGCAAGTACCACGCTGAACGTCTCGGTAACGGGTAATATAGTCTCTTATCAATGGGAGCCATCCATTGGACTGAATAATGCGACCATCAAAGATCCTGTTGCAAGTCCATCTTCCACTACGATTTATACGCTGGTTGTTACAGATGACAATAAATGTGAAGCCAGCGACAGCATTAAGGTTACTGTGTCTGGGGCAACATCGAAAATTTCAGTGCCCAATGCTTTTTCGCCAAATGGTGACGGCATCAACGATACATGGATCATCACCAATCTTTCAGCTTATCCCGGGGCAACCGTAGACGTGTTCAATCGGTATGGTCAGCTTGTTTTTCATTCAGAAAATTATAACAAAGCCTGGGATGGAACTTATAATGGCAAGCCCCTTCCAATGGCAACTTATTACTATATCATCGATCCAAAAAACAATGAAAAGAAAATAGCAGGTTCTGTTACGATATTTAAGTAACTCATAATTTTATAATTATGATATTGGGAAAGAAATTTGTAATCAATTGCGTGTTTTTTTTAATGGTGGGTTGCGTGTCTGCCCAACAGCAACCTTATTACACACAATATATTTTGAACAATTTCATCCTGAATCCTGCGCTTGCAGGAATAGAAAATTACTGGGACTGTAAAGTCAGTTACCGCAAGCAGTGGGTTGGTTTAAACGGTGCGCCTACGACGCTGTATCTTACTGTAAACGCTCCACTTGGAAAAACAGAATATGACTATGAAACGCCTGTCACGGTCCCGGATCTTCAGGCTAAGAATCTGGGTGCAAAACAATTCCTGATGGAGTATACCGCGCCACCGGCCCATCATGGAGTTGGCTTTACGATTCTAAATGACAAAACAGGTCCCCTTAATCGAATTGCCGCATATGGTTCCTACGCATATCACGTTCCCGTGGGCGTCAAAACCAGTTTGAGTTTTGGTTTGTCTCTTGGTGTACAGGAAGTAAACGTTGACGCAACCGCGGTAGATTTCGGACAGACTAATCCCATCGATCCCGCCGCTTTGGGAAGCGGGTATCTGAATAAGCTGGAGCCGGATGTCAATGCAGGTCTCTGGTTATCGAATAAAAGCTTTTTTGTGGGATTGTCTGCCCAACAAATTGTTCCTGTTCCAATTAATTCCGGCAATGGAACAACCACGTCGAGCGGAGTTGTGTTGCTCGAAGGGAAACTGATACCACATACATTCCTGACTGGTGGGTATAAGATATCAGTAAATGACGACATCAACATTCTGCCTTCCGTCATGATCAGGTATGTACAACCGCTGCCCATTGGTTTGGATGTGAACGCTAAAATCCAATACCAGGATTTGCTCTGGTTGGGATTTTCATATCGCTATCATCAGGGATATGCGGCGATGTTGGGAGTAAACATCAGCAGCACGATTAATCTCGGCTATTCTTATGATTATGCCACAACCCAGCTGAACACCGTCAGTAGTGGTACACATGAAATAGTACTTGGATTCCTATGGAGAAGAAATAATAAGGATTCTAATTCAAAATAGATTTTTTGAAAGCAGAGGAAAGGAATGAACAATAAAAAAATAATTTATATGCGGGATTTCTTGACCCGGCAAACCACCAAACCCGGATATTTTATGCGATCTGCTCATTCTTTGGGTCTAATCATTCTTTTTTTTATTTCGCTGCTTTTAAACTCTTTCGATAAAATACAAACGAATTCCAGACCGGTTCATGACAGTGATGTAGTTACTGATTATACAAATAATAAGGATACAGTGCCGGCATCTGAAGTTTTGCCGGGCAACGTTTCAAATGATGAATTTAAGAAAAAGGCACTTGCTAAAATAAAAGAGTTTCAAAATTGTCTGTATATTCTATGCGATATAACGTCAGGAAATGTTGCACTGGATAACGCAGTGGATCAGGCCACCAGTTTATTTGTAGATGGGGCAATTATAGAAGTTTCAACTGTACATAGCGATGAAAAGAAGCACTTAAAAGTCCGGGATTTTCTTGAGAAGTTCAGAAACCTTCACTACGATCGCATTGTCATCACTTTCTCCCATGTGGATTACGTTAGCAATATTCGCAAAGGAGCCGACGGCAAGTATTATGGATTGGTCAGCTTTGAGCAGACTTTCCGTGCCTACCGTGACGGAGGTTTGATTTATGAAGATGAAACTAAACAAACGACCGAGGTCCAATTGATTGTTTACGAAAGAAATCTCCGGGGTAATGCCATCCAGCAGTGGGATGTGTTGTTATCAGATGTTGAGGTATTGGGCACGAAAACCCCAAAACGGTAATTACATTTTTTATGGCTAAAGCCTATCTTTTGAAATTTTGGATTTTTATTTCCTTTTCTATTTGCCAGCAACGCCTGTTCAGCCAGGTGTATTCAAATAATGGCGATGCCAAAGAGAAACATTTTATTTACGAGGTTAAGGAAATAGATGAATTTTTTGAGAGGTTTAATGATGACCCGGCCTCATTCATAAGGAGCGTTTACAAAGCCCGTCATGTCAAATTCAATATTAACAGGCAACAATTGATCAGGAGTCTGTTCAACTATGAAAACATGTCGTGGGACAGCGTTATGATGAATACGTTTATCTCAGAAGTTACAAAGAAGAAAAAGCCAATTTATCTCGATTTTTACGGAGGCAACTGGTACGCTGAACTGACATGCAAATTCAAATACAATTCTTCTTCTATTGTAATTCCTATCATAATGAAAATTGAAATGACCCAGAACAAAGGATCTAAATGGATGATTGTCGCCGTCGGATCCAGTACCTTAAAATCAAAGATAGTTGTAACAGAAATGGCTCAAAGCAAAATGAAAACAAAGATCATCAGCCCGACCAGCTACGGGACAAATTTTGTTTCACTAAAGAGAGCTTTTGAAGACAAAGAGAATTTATCCGGTTACTTTGAAACATTTTATTTGAAAAGGTCCCATATGTTGGAATTTTACAATGCTATTTTGAATCATGAAATAGAATTTCTGGATGTAACCAAAATAAAATATCATTTTTTGGTGGCTGACAAATGGATATTTACGGTGGAGAATTTCCCCCGGGAGGCACTCAACTCAGGTTGGCTCATTAATCATATAGAAAGAGTTTCTTCGTTCGGGATGGAAGAATATAGAAACAAATTATTAAGTGGTAACTAAGGTTTAAAAATCTTGACCTG
>JAUZOA010000173.1 GCA_030706685.1 Bacteroidota bacterium | reverse complement strand
GCTGGGAAGTTTTGATACGCATGTGGCCCAGGATGGCCAGCAGCAGCGATTATTTACGGAGATGAATGACGCGGTAAAAGCATTTGTCAATGACCTGAAGACCAATAACCGTTTCAATGATGTATTGCTCTTCACTTTTTCAGAATTTGGCAGAAGAGTGGAACAAAATGCCAGCGGCGGAACAGATCATGGTACGGCCAATAATATGTTTCTTATCAGCGGGGGGCTAAAGCAAAAAGGTATGATCAACCCTCTTCCCGACCTGGCTGACCTGCAGGAAGGCGACCTGAAGTATAACATTGATTTTAAAAATGTATATGCTACCGTTTTAAAGAACTGGCTCGATGCGGATGATGAGACTATTCTTGGAAAAAAATATGATCATTTAAGTTTTTGCTGATCCGTACATTCACCATAAAGTAAAGGCAACCATCCTAAGGTTGCTTTTTTTTTGGGGGCTTTTATGGCCGCATTATTAAATGGTTTTTCTTTTACTGATTGCGACACGGTAAAGAATAAAACCCATCAATGCAAAAAAGGCGACCCCCAGCCATTTATAACCTTCTCCTCCAAGGGTTTGAGTAATTCCATTTTCTGCATTTACTTTTCCTAATCCCGCGCTCACTTTTTCGCTGACAGATAATATTGCAACTAGTACACCGGCCAAAGCCCCGCCCGCCACAAGGCCTGTAGCAAACAGGTTTCCTTTTGCCAGGTCTTCTTCCTCCGGCGATATTTGAATTTTCTTTCTTTTATTTCTCCAGTCTGCTGCACCTTTTATGGCGCCGCCAATAAAAATAGGAAGCGTCGTGGAAAGAGGAAGATAAATTCCGATAGCAAAAGATAATGCTTTAATGTTGCATAGCTCCATTACAACTGCAATGAATACTCCTACCAGTACAAACTGCCAGTCAAGATTGAAAGAAAGAATGCCCTTGATAAGGGTAGCCATTAATGTTCCCTGTGGCGCAGGATATTTATCTGTCCCGATAGCGTGGGGGATTCCCTGCAGAATCATTTCATGAGTCGGGGTATCAAGAATTTTGATGGTGGCGCCAATAGCTAATGAAGAAACAATAGCCCCGATAAACAAGGCGATTTGCTGATACCGGGGTGTGGCGCCAACAATATATCCTGTTTTTAAATCCTGTGAAGTACCGCCGGCATTGGCTGCGGCAATGCAGATCATCCCGCCAACGACAAGAGCCATCGGTTCATAAAAACTTCCTGTCCATTTCACCGCAATAAAAATCAAGCAGGTTCCCATTAAGGTGGCGATCGTCATTCCGCTAATGGGATTGTTGGAGGAGCCAATCAAACCCACGATGCGGGATGAAACTGTAACAAAGAAAGCACCGAAAATAATTACCAGCAATCCCAATAATAATTTACTGCCAATAGAACTGCCCGGAATAAAACTGCCGGGAAGTAAAGCAATTAATAAAATCAATAAAAGGCTCCCGATGCCAACGACCTTAATGGAAAGATCCCTCTCTGTCCGCGGAACGTCGGCCATGGCAATTTTTTCTCCTTTCATGGAACCAATACTTCCTTTAAAAGAAGAAATGATGGTAGGAATAGTCTTGATCAGTGTAATAAAACCGCCAGCCGCTACAGCCCCGGCGCCGATTTGCCGTACATAGGCCCGGTAAATAGCCGTTGACCAATCAGCAAAATTGTGTGTGGCAGGATTCCAGCCGCCGGGACCGCCGGGTTTTGTAATATCTGCGAGGTAACCAAGTTTTGCTAATTGTGCTGCAATCAGGTCCGGACTTATTAAAGAAGCTAAAAGAGGGATGAATACAAACCAGCTGAGAATACCGCCCGCCACTAATACGCCCGCAATTTTTGGCCCGATGATATAACCCACTCCCATATACTCGGGAGTAATTTCTCCGCTTATCTTGGCGGAGGGGAAAAATTTATTGGCTTGTTTAGTAGCAAAGTCAGGTACATCTTTAATGACATGAAATATTTTTTGCAGTATTGCATAACTTCCTGCCACCACAACACCCCAGATGGCGGTAAGAGCCAGTTCTCCTCCCTTTTCGCCTGCCTTCAGCACAGAAGCGCAAGCCGTTCCTTCCGGGTAGGGAAGAACGCCATGTTCTTTTACAATCAGTGAACGGCGAAGCGGTATCATCATCAACGTACCTAATATTCCCCCGATGATGGCAAGAATAAGGATGGTTACATAATTAAAATAATCGGCGCTGCCTGCGGCGCTCAGGAAAAGAAAACCGGGAAGGGTGAATACAACACCGGCGGCAATACTTTCGCCGGCACTGCCTGTCGTTTGAATGATATTATTCTCGAGAATAGTAGTTTTTAAAAAAAGCTTTCCCAGTAAAATAGAAATAACGGCAATGGGAATAGAAGCAGAAACGGTAAGCCCTGCTTTCAACGCCAGGTAAACAGTAGCCGCGCCAAATATGATCCCGAAAACAGCCCCCATCAAAACTGACTTGATGGTAAATTCGGCCATCTTTGTTTCGGCGGGTACAAAAGGTTTGAAGCTGGGTTGTTCTGCCATACAGTTGGTTTTGTAAATGGAAGATAAGAAAAATAAAAAAGGTGGTGTTAATGCACCACCTTGTATTAATCCTGATTCTTTCTTAGTCGTTTGATTCCGCTGCTTCAACGACAACCTTGTTCAGTCTTTTTGCTAAAGGAAACAATAAGAGCCCGGCGACAATCGCAGCAATTGCGCTAATAGCAAAGAATACCGCTTTGTTATCAAATTTGTCCCAGAAGCCGGCAAGTATTCCGGAAATTTTACCACCCAATGAAGTTGTAATAAACCATCCACCCATCATTAAAGCGGTCAATCTTCTCGGGGCAACTTTTGAGACGAGTGATAAACCGACAGGGCTCACGAATAACTCACTGATGGTAAATACGCCATAACTCGCAAATATCCATCCCGTAGAAACTTTATTATGATAAACATTTGTTGATAGGCAAGCAGCTACCATTACAACAGATGACAATCCTGCAATGATTGTGCCCCATGCAAATTTATTTGGGGTAGAAAGCTCCTTACGTCTTGATTTCAGCCACCCGAAAAACCCAACAATGATAGGCGTAAGAACAATGATCCAAAAGGGATTGATGGACTGATAAATTTCAGTGGAGACTAATTTCAAATCCTGGCCCTCAGGCGGCCATTTTTCTTTTGGCAGATTTTGAAGATAAGGATCTAGTCCCTGATGGGTGAGAACATTGCCGTCTGCACCTGTCTTTGCCTTGAACTGTTCATCCAGAATGGGAACTTCCTGTGTTTTGGTATTAATCGTGTTTAAAAAAGCAAAAGGTTTTAACAGTGGCTGTACTGCTTTCGGTGCTTCTCTATCAGTGTAGGTCTGAGCCCATATCGTTAAAGCCGTTGAATTTTGATTATAAATGTTCCAGAAAATAATGGCTACTCCAAAAAGAATTAATAAAGTGCTTACTCTTTTTCTATCAAAGCCTTTTGCCCGGAACCAAATACCAAAATAAAAGATAATAATCGGTACACAGGCAAAAATGAATGCATCATTTGAATCAGAGCCAATTAAATTGCCAGGAATAAACCAGCCGATAGCACCCGCAATGATTGCAGGCAGAAAAACATATAAAAATATTTTTGAAATAGGCATGTCCTCTTTTTGTACAGGTTTTATAACATCTGCATGCTTTACATGCTTTACCCCGGTGGCAAACCAAATCAATCCGAGTACCATCCCGATACCTGCAGCGGCAAATGCCCACCCCCATGTGTAATTGATACGCAGGTAGGCTGCAACAAAATTGCATACAAAGGCCCCGATATTGATACCCATGTAAAATATATTGTATGCGACATCTTTTTTTGGCCTTAATTCTTCTTTATTATATATGTTGCCTAAGAGAGTACTGATATTGGGTTTAAAGAAACCATTGCCTACAATTACGCAAAGCAACGATATATACAATAATGTGCTATTGCCGGGAATAGATAAAAGAAAATACCCCAATGCCATTAATGAGCCCCCAATAAAAATGGATTTAATATACCCAAGGTACCTGTCGGCAATTAATCCCCCGATAAAAGGAGTGAGATATACCAGGGCCACATAAGTTCCTACTATGTCAACGCCCCTGGCATTATCCATTCCAAATCCCCCATGGCCTGTTGTATCTGTCAGGTAAAGCAATAAAATCCCTATCATCAGGTAATATCCGAAGCGCTCCCACATCTCTGTAAAAAATAACACATATAGACCTCTTGGATGCTTGCCGGTTTTTGCAGGTTGATTCATACAGCAGTTTTATTGTTTGTGATCAAAGATTGACCAGTATAAGTATCCAAAATACAGAAAAATGATCAGCAAAAAACATTTTCTGGTTATCTTTAACAAGCAACCGTTATTAGCAATTAAGTAAAATCCAACCAACGACCCCTCATGAGAATTTTACTCTTAGGTTCTGGCGGAAGGGAACATGCTCTCGCCTGGAAATTGAATCAAAGCGTCTGGACCAACCCGCTCTATATAGCTCCCGGCAACCCGGGCACGGCTAAATGCGGGATCAATGTGCCACTGGATATAGCAGACTTTGAGGCCATCCGGAAATTCTGTATAACCGAAAAGATTGAAATGGTGATCGTGGGCCCTGAAGAACCCTTAGTGAAAGGCCTCTATGACTATTTCAAATCAACAGAAGAGTTACAAAAAATTTATTTTATCGGCCCTTCTCAGAAAGGAGCTCAATTGGAAGGAAGCAAGGCTTTTGCCAAAGAATTCATGATGCGGCATAAGATACCGACTGCTGCTTATAAAGAATTCACCATAGATAATTACGAGGAAGGAGTCAAATACCTGCGGCAACACTCATTGCCCATCGTTATCAAAGCGGATGGACTGGCGGCCGGTAAAGGGGTGGCTATATGCCAGAACCAGGTAGAAGCCATAGCCGAGTTTGAACTCATGGTCCAGCAATCCAAATTTGGGGAAGCCGGTAAAAAAGTTGTGGTAGAGGAATTCCTGAAAGGAATTGAACTAAGTGTGTTT
>JAUZOA010000172.1 GCA_030706685.1 Bacteroidota bacterium | reverse complement strand
GTTTGGCAGCATCAGGATCAGCAAACCAAAAGAAGAAGAAAACCTGCTTACCAAACCACCGCCAGGGGAAAATTAAAATAAAACCGGGCTTTATATATATTTAAACTTCTCCCTATTCTGTAGTAGTCAATTTTGCCGGGAAATCGGGAAGACGATAAGAGAAAATGATTTAAAAATTAACGCTTACCGACTTCCTGTCTTACCGGCTATTTTTAAAAATGACCACTACTTCCTATTCAGATTTTAGGTTTATTATCTCAGCTTTACATCTTCGCAAATCTTTTCCATAGTTTCTATTCGTATCGCTTTTAAATGAACCTCTTTTCCGTTTACAGAAATAAGGGCCAGCACAGGAGGCTCCGTGGAATACTTAAACCGATCAGACCATGGGCCTGGTAACATTGCATAAGCTGCCGCCATTATTAATGTTATAAAATGACCGGCTTATTTTTATCCCGGGCCCTGCATAATTGCCGGAATAAATATTTGTTTTCGGAGTTATTTCCAGGAAAGAAAAATTATGTTTAGTAATACTATCAATAATATAACCTTACCCATAATTTAATTTTATTTCGTTATTTCAATCGCATCGAGTTCTTTCCCATTTGTATCAAGCTGGTGAAGTTTTAGCGATTTGCCATTAATATCCACTACTGTCAGGGAATGAGTACTCGATATAAACTTGCAGGTAAACTTTTGCCAGGAATCAGGATCATTGTTTTGTTCGGGGTTATAAAGCTCCTGGCCGCCCGCGCCGGTAACGATATAAATAACACCATTGGATTTTGTATTTGTTTTTCCATCGAAGATTTTATCAAGCGTCCATCTTCCGTTGACCACCCTGCCGCGTACTGTTTTATTATCCTTACCACCTACCAGTAATGTTCCTTTTTTATCAGGAACAAAACGGAGAGGGAATGAGCGTTGATAATTATGCACATGCCCATTGAAAACAATATCTACTTTGCCTGCTTCGAATAAGGGCGACAAAAGCCGCATATGCTGTTGTTCAAAATGCTCCCTCGAAGAACTAAAACCCGGATGATGGAATGCAACAAAACGCCAGGTGGCGCCGGCAGCCGCTGCCAGGTCTTTCTCTATCCAATCAGTAAGCGCTTTATCAGTCCAGTCAACATAAGGGTTGGCATCGAGTACCAGCCAGTGCGCATTACCATAATTAAACGAAAAATTTGTCATCACCGGAAAGCGGTTACCGGCTGTTTCCATGAATGCTTTGCGGGCAGAATCAGAAATTTTTAATAGCGGATAGGAGGGCCCGCCTTCTTTTTGTAGAGGGCCGTTTACAGGCTGGTCCCAGAAAAGAAAATAAGCCAGTGCGCCGGGATATTTATCAAAATCCTTTTCTTCGGTATCATGATTGCCGGGTGCAGCTACAAAAGGAACGGAACGCATCAAAGCCGCGCCGGAGTCATTCGATATATCAGCATTGTATACAGGCCAGAATTTGGTATCATATTCAGAAATCAAACCATGTTCATACACAATATCCCCCGGAATCATTACTAAATCAGGCTTAGCAAGAAAAGCTTGCCTGGAAAGTAATTTTGCATCCGGTGTTGCAGCGCCTATATCGCCGGAAACAACAAAACGGTATGGCTGTTCAGGGTTTTTTGGGGCCATCGCTGTTGCTGTAAAAATGATTTTTCCATTTTTACTCAAATGGTAATTAAATATTGACCCCGGTGCAAGTTCAGTAAGATGAACAGTGTATGCTTTGCGCCTGCTTATCCCTTTTGCTGAAATAAAAGTGAAACCGGGCTTAGTCGCGGGAGCCCAGTTTTTATTGCCGGGGTTTTTGACCTCCACGACCCAGTCGGCATTCTCATCAGCAGTTTGCCATAACAGGTCCAGCGAACTGGCAGAAGGCGATTGACCGATCTGCAAGTAAGGTTTGACAACAAATGGGGAAGATCCCTGGTTTTCGTTTTGAGCTTGTAAATGCACAGAAACAATCAGCAGGCAGCAGGCAAATAGGTATTTCATATTTCGTTTCATGCTTTGTTTTTAGTTTGTTTGATTTGTTTGGGTTTGTACCAGAGATAGAACCCGCTTATTGTAAGAAACAATAAAGCCAGTCCAAGGACAGTAGTATAAATCTTTTTGGATAGACCCGACCGGTTGTTGAACCATCCATCTATAATAGCTCCGTCATGGATGTCCTGGATCAATCCGCCGTTTTTTTGTTCAATGAAAAGCGCGGCGCCGGTAGCGCCATCTACCTGGATATAGTAATTTTTTTTATAGGCGAAATTGATATACCCTTTTGCGGGCCGGAGTTCAATTCTTTCTGAATGAACAAAGTGTTCTCTTGTCTTTTCATTTAATGAGTGGCTTGCCATTGTTTCCAGCGAATCCAAAGGCAGCCATTTTCTTAAGGAAGCAGAAGGAATGACCTGTTTATCTTCAAACACGGTTTTACTGAAAAGTGATTTCCACCCGAGCATTAATCCTGTAAGCGAAATGAAAAAGAAAAATATGAACAGGAGGGAAGCGATCTTCCTGTGCCATCTTCTTGAAATTTGCAGCCATGATCCGGCCATATGATTAAAGAATAATAAAAGGTATCACCGTCGTTGTCAGCGATACCTTTGGTTGTATGAAAAAAATTATTGCTGGTTGCCCCTGCCGTTACTTTGATAGGCGCCGATATCTCTGCCAGGAGGTGTTATTTCCGTGGCGCCATATTTCAGGTCTACAGGAACATCTGCCCGGGGAGAAAAACCTGTAAAGCCGGCCCCAATGCAAGGAGATGTTGGTTTCAGCGCGAAATTATAATTGCCCACAACAGATATATCAGCAAGCTTTAATCCTGCAGGTAAAGGCACGGGGCCATTAATGAATTGAGGATTGTTGGCGCCAACAATAGATGCCGGAGCTGTGTAAGTATCGCCGACATGCCATCCCTGCGGAAGATAAGTTGAAGGTTTGGGAATATCTGTTTCCTGTGGTTGGCTGATTGCCGTACTTACCGACAATGATGGGATAAACTGGCTCGCCACCGATACTGAGTCGGCATAATACCAGTTGTAGCCGTAACGCAGGTTGGCCGTATCTGCAATTGGATTATTCACTACCCGTAATCCAAACTTGCAATTCACAATTAAATTATTGTAGGCCATTCCACCAGCACCTTCTTCGAAATTAATGGACCCGCCACGACCGGCTGCGGCTCTTCTATAGCCACAGTTGACAATAGTATTATTATACATTCGTACATTAGAGCCGGGTACGCCTACTGCTACATTAATATTTGATAGCTTAGGCCCATTGGTCGCCATCCCAATACAAAGGTTATAAGCAAAATCACCAATCGTGCCGGCTTTTGCATTCATGGCTTCGCCGCCGGTATAACCGCATTTTTCAAAAACATTCCGCATGACGCAGATCTTACCGCCATTAATACGCCACGGATCATCTACACTGCCATATACCCATGAATCTTCTAATACAAAAATGCCGGCAGGGTTGGCGAAATAAAGCGGATAAGGACTGGTGGCGCTGGTAAAAGTTTTCATGGCAGGGCTGATCGTAGCGCCGCCAAATTCTACATGTGTCCATTTTAGCACCATATACTTACAGGTGGGAGCGCCTATAATTCCCGTCCATTTGCCTTTTAACGCGGGATCAGTATTGGGATCGGCTCCAAGCTGGTCGGTTTTTGTAACACCCGGGTAAGTAATCAATATAGGTTTGTCTTTCGTACCCAGCGAAAAAAAAGAACCTTTGACTCCTAAGCCGCAAGGTGCGTTAGTAGTGGCATTCAAACCAAAATTTAATCTAACACCTTCCTGGATTGTCAGCGTATCACCATCGTTGACAAAAATATCTCCGCATACCGTGTATGTTTTGCCTGCGAGCATGGTGCCCTTAACCGAACCGCTTAAACAGGCAGCATCGCTGATAGGAGATGCAGGAGCGATAACAGCCTTCCAGAGATCCTTATTGTCCAGTTTCTTTTTGCAGGCTGTGAACAAAACAATCAAAGACAGGATGCCCAGGAACAGAGTTTTCTTTTTCATATTTATTAATTCAAAAGTTTATTAAAGTTTATAGCGTAAGCCGAATAAGTAAGATGTTTTGTAATAGTCTTTTTGAATGATGATCTTATTGTCGGGATCTGTTTGCAAAGCCAGCGCCCTCGAACCGCTGGTTTTTAAATAAGTATTATAAGACTGGTGCAGTGACAATTCATAAGGGGCATTTGTGAGGTTGTTTATTTTGCCATATATAGTCAGCTTCTTTACAATTCTTTTTTCAAAAGACAGGTCTACCTGGGTAGTAGGTGCCTGCCAGTAGTTTAATCCTGCATAAGGACTGATAAATGTTATCCGCTCCCCGGTGTAAACCAGGGCTGCCTGGAAGTCGAAACCAATTTTCGGATTTTTATAAATAAGAGAAAGGTTTCCAACATGATTGGACTGGCCCTGCAAGGGTCTTGTTTCAGACACTCTTGTCGAAACAATGGAGCCCGCCGCATTCCTGTAAGAATAAATCAGGCTGTCGTTGGTAATGCTGGACTTTGTATAGGTATAGTTTGCTGAAATACCAAACACTCCAAAAAATTTTGTCACTACAGCTTCAAAGCCGTAGTTCGTAGCATTGCCAATATTTACGGGTTCCAGGTAAAGGTTGTTAACATTCAAAGGTTTTACTGCTGAAATTTCAATAGGATCCTGGATGCTTTTATAAAACGCGCCTAATAAAACCTGGTCGGCATTGCCGGAATATAACTCGTAACGGATGTCAAGGTTATCAGCAATTGTATGCTGTAGGTTTTTAGGATCGCCGACTTCTTTAAAAAACTCTCCATCTGGTCCATCCGGTATTAATTCTGCAAAACCAGGTCTTGCCAATGCTTTGTAATAAGCCAGCCTGAAGTTTTGATTCCTGGTAAGTGCATATTTAAACTGGATACTGGGTAAAACGTCTGTGTATTGTATTGTACCTGATCTTGCATCTACTTCCTTGGTCAAGCCTGTTTCATAATGCTGGTGGGTATATTCTACTCTCACACCCCCTAACGCTTCTAATTTAGAAGTCAATTGCCATTTACCCTGTATATATCCTGCTGAAATGTTTTCTTTGAATGTGTAGTTGTTGCCATTTAATGCAGGGACACCTGAACTGGCAGGATTAAAAATAAATACAGCACTATTAATGTTTGTGTATACTTCGCCTAATACAGGGTCCAGGCTATAGGAGTTATAAAAATTATCCCTGGTTTTGCTTCTCAGTAACGTACCCGCTTTTAATTCGAACGGGTTATGTAAGATTTTCAGATTTTTTGTAATGTCCAAATAACCTGCATAATCCTTATCGCTATTATGAGACCAGAGCCGGTCCATAC
>JAUZOA010000171.1 GCA_030706685.1 Bacteroidota bacterium | reverse complement strand
TGACCTGGTCCACAGGAACATCATCCAACCAAAAGGTTAAAGTAAGATAATAGTCATAGCATTGAATTGAATTAACCACGGATGTGCCATTCACAGTCGTGCCGCTTTTTGGTTTGTGTTTTACTATACCGGTTGAACTTAGCTTTTTATTGCTGTATTCCAACTGGTATATTGAACGGCCGGTTACGCTCAGGAATTTAAAAAGCCCGCTACAGCCGGGTGAAAGGCCATTGAAAATATTGTGAAAACTGTTTGCCGGGATATCACTGCTGCTTCCACCGGCTGGCTTGTAGATAACAACATTGCCTTTGCTGATGTTTTTCTGGCTATTCAAAATTAAGAGCAGATAAACAGCAGACTTTTGATCAATTCCTTTTGCTGTTTTGAGATCTTCCCTGGCAGGGATAATAAGAATTTGTTCCCCGGCATTGGATGGCTTATAAGATGCATTTTCCAGTTCAAGATTATCTTTCAGCAAGTCAATATTCCTGCTTTTGTTTGGCTGTGTTGTTACCTTTTGAGCATCCAGCCAGGAACTGACTTTCTGCACCATTTCTTTATCTGCAGAAATTTTAGCCGGGCTATCTTTTTTACAGGAAGTAAAAAATATCCCGGCTAACAGGAGGGGAATAACTAATGATTGGAGTTTGGTTTTCATATTTATAAGTTTGAGTTTTAAAAAATGAATTAAATCGGCCATCATGCTGAGGCCTTAATGAAAAGAATCGTTTTGCTTTACCAGTGTTTTCAAATGGGCGGGATGATGGTGAAGAAAGATGACGATATCTTCAATAAACCGGTTTGAAATCTTTCAAAACAAATGTCGAACATGGAGGAGGGTTCCGTCAAGGGTTTTGTACATGAATTCGGCGTTTTTTTATCCTGTGATTATTTTGAGATGGGTGGATATTTCACTTAAAAAAGGGCACAGGTAAATGAGTGTAGGATGAATTTATTTTTATAGAAAATGAATTCAGAAGTGCATAAAAAAAGGAATTAAACTTTGCCCGGCAAGTAAAACAATAAAAGGGCTCTGCACTTCTTTAAAATACTTTGCAGAAATATTGTTGAAAGAAAAAAGCCGATCTCAAAAGACCGGCTGAAGATGTGCCCCGGAACGGAGTTGAACCGTTACGACCGTTGCGGGTCACAGGATTTTAAGTCCTGCGTGTCTACCAATTCCACCACCGGGGCAAGTGAAGTTTAATACGTTTAAGGGTTTAATGGTTTAAGGTTTTGAAAGAACAAATATCCTCAAAGCATAATAGCCCCCCGAAACTCAATTAAACATAAACACCAAAAAAAATCCTCCGCCTGGGTGGCAAGAGGACATCAGAGCGGAAGACCGGGCTCGAACCGGCCACCCCGACCTTGGCAAGGTCGTGCTCTACCAAATGAGCTACTTCCGCATTAACATTTTGAAATTTGGATTGGGAAATTCCGAAATGGGACGACCCCAATTTCCCCATGGCACTTTTCAAAATTCCAAAATACAAAGAACTAAAGAGTTTGCCTGCTGAAGGCTTTACGTAAGCAGGGTTGCAAAAATAAGGCATTAGCCTTTTTTGAAAAAAATAATTTCGGCGGCTTATTTATACTGGGGCGTATATAAAGTGCTGCTCTGAATAGTCACTTCAGGCTTTTCGAAACGCTTGCTGTAAAGCATATAACAAGCGCCAAATAACAAGGCAACAACACAGGCGATCTGCAGGTAAAATAAAAATGCTGAAGAGGAAACCCAGTTGTGAGTAAAGTCCTTGTCCTGGACCTTTTGTAATTCCTCGTGATACTCCTGGCTTTGGCTCATAGTTAAAATTTGTGCTGCAAAAATAAGGTTTCAGCGCAAAAAAATCATTTTGTTTTACCGACTATTTCCGGGAAAGTCTTTTTCTTCTTTACAAAATACTGCCAGGCAATATTCTTATCCGAAATACCATATAAGACCCCTTTTTTTGATACAGGAAATACGCTCTTTTTTTTATCCAATAACCACCATTTGACAAACGCCAGACGAGCCCGGATAACAGCGATGAAATAGCCACCATCCCCCGATAGGAGGCCCTTTGCTGCCGAAACAAGATCAAGCAAAACCCGGAAAGGCAATATCCATATCTTCCGGGATAAGGGAAGATTCTTTGACAGCATGATCATATTGTTGCGGAAATTGAGATAGGTTTTCCGGCTATTTCCCCTTGGTAATGTGCCGCCGCCCAGATGGTAAACAACCGAAGCAGGGCAGGAGTATATTTTATAACCGGCTAACTGGATCCGCCAGCACAGATCAATCTCTTCCTGGTGGGCAAAGAAGTATTCATCAAATCCCCGCATTTCATGAAACACTCTTGCCCGGATGAATAAGGCCGCGCCACTCGCCCAAAACACAGGTTCCGGCTCGTCATATTGCCCATGATCTTCTTCACAGGTATCAAATACCCGACCTTTGGCAAAAGGATAGCCATATTTATCCATCCATCCTCCCGCGGCGCCGGCGTATTCAAATAATTTCTTATCATGAAAAGAAAGGAGTTTGGGCTGGCAGGCGGCTATCGACGGATCATCCTCTAAAAGCCTGGCCATCGGCTCAAGCCAGCCGGGTTGTACTTCCACATCTGAATTGAGCAGTACATAATAATCCGCTTCTACCTGTATCAACGCTTTATTGTATCCTTTTGCAAAACCAAGATTATGATCAAACCTGGTCAGTGAAACAGCAGGATAGGTTTGTTCCATAAAAGGAATCGAATCGTCGGAAGAACCATTATCTGCCACGATGACTTCATAATTGGGATAGGTGGAGGAAAGAACAGAAGGGAGGAATTGCTGCAGAAATTTCTTCCCGTTCCAGTTGAGTATCACCACGGCTATTTTAGGCAAAGGCATCGGGTTGAAAGACTAAATTTGTTCAAAAATAAGGGAAGCCGTAGTATCCTTATTAAATTCGGCAAATGTTTCAGCAGATATTAAACTGGCGGACCGCCTTGGCTGCAGTAGCCATCCTGATTGTTACGGGTACTGTATTCTATTCGAGGTATGTGGCCAGGAAGATCGCAAAAGAAGAAAAACAAAAAGTGGAAGAATGGGTCACCGCCAGCAAGTCCTTGAATGATCCCAATAATAATGATGTCACCCTGCCCTTTAAGATCATCCAGCATAACGATGATATTCCTATTATTGAGACCAATGAAAAAGACAGTATCACCAGTTATATTAATATCGACACGCTCAGGGCAGCGACCGATAAGGAATACTTGGCGAAAAAATTAAAGAAGTTAAAAGGTATCAACCCCCCGATCCTTTGGTACGACCCGAAAGATTCAACAAAAGTCAATCGCTATTATTATGGTCATACCGCCCTGCTCAATGAAGTGCGTTATTATCCCTTGGTACAGTTGGTCATTGTCGGTTTGTTCATTATTGTGACCATATTAGCGTTGCGGAGCAGTTACCGGTCCACGCAGAACCAGGTTTGGGCCGGTATGGCAAAGGAAACAGCTCACCAGTTGGGCACCCCCGTTTCCTCGCTGGAAGGCTGGGTAGAAATGCTGAAAGAAAAGAACACCGAACAACATATTGTAAGGGAATTATCCAAAGATGTGGACCGGTTAAGACTAGTCTCCGACCGGTTTGGAAAAATCGGCAGCACCCCACAATTAGAAGAAACGGACCTGGTAAAACAGATCAGCCAGATGGTTGAATACATAAAAAAGAGGGCACCGGGTAAGATCAATTTTTCGATCAACGCGCATGACCATGAACGGATAATTGCCATGATATCCGCTCCCTTATTTGACTGGGTGATCGAAAATCTCTTAAAGAATGCGCTGGATGCCATGGAAGGAAAGGGAAGTATCTCTATTGATATTAAAGACGAAAAAGACGCTGTGAATATTGATGTCACAGATACGGGTAAAGGGATCGCGGCCAGGAATATCGGCAGGGTATTCAAACCGGGATTTACCACTAAAAAAAGGGGGTGGGGACTAGGGCTCAGCCTTTCCCGGCGTATTATCAGCCAATATCATAAAGGGGAGATTTTTGTCAGGCATTCTGAATTGGGGAAGGGAACGACGTTCAGGATTGTGTTGAGAAAGTAGCCAGAGTTCACGTTCACGGTTCGCAAGTTCACGGGTTCACAAGTTTGGGTGAAGTCCTTGTGTTTTCAACTTATCAATTATATTTGCAATCCCGATTAAACTATTGAACTATTGAACTTCTTGAACTTGTTCCTTGCCCGGGTGGCGAAATTGGTAGACGCACTACTTTGAGGTGGTAGCGCCCGAAAGGGTGTGCTGGTTCGAATCCAGTCTCGGGCACGTTATAGGCCTTGTAAGTCTTGATTTACAAGGCTTTTTTATTTTGTGTGTGTCATATTTTGACACTTTTTTCCGCTTTCTGCCACATTTTTTGACACACAAACGACACACACAATGACACTCAGAATTGCTGTATTCGAACCAGCACCACTCCAGCACACATCGGTTGGGCAAACCATCATTTTTGACGCACAGTTTTGGCAGTTTTCCTGCCACTGTATTCAAACCGGCACGCCTTCCATTAGCACGAGAAAAAATCTTTTTTCTCACTTCTTTTCGCTTCGTTTCAGTTTTCAAAATGACTTTCAATTACCGAGTAACAACATGGCAGAAATGATTGGCATGGCATTTTGGTTGCGCTTCTATTTTCTCACTTGTAAAAACACTATCCTATGAACATCCTGAAACGAGAAAACAGAACCGGCGATAAGATCATGTTTTATTATGACTTTGGCCGTGGAGCTGGGAAGCGTCCTTCTACCGGGATCTTTATTTATAAAAAGCCGAAAGATCAAATCCAGCGGAATCATAACAAAGAAGCTCTTGCCCTGCTTGAAACAAAAAAAAGCCAGGTAATCATAGAGCAACAGGCTATTGGCAGTGCATTTATTCCTTCACATAAGTTTAAAGCAAATTTCCTTGAATATTTTGAGGAATACGTTAACCAGAATAAGCGGAAGGGAAACCGGCACTTATCGAATAGTTTTAAACAGTTTAAACTATTTATTAAGAAGGATTTTATTGCTCCAATCGACATCACTGAAAACTTTTGTAAACGTTTCCGGCAATACCTTTTAGATAAATTCACCGGAGAAACACCCGGCGGTTATTATGCAAGATTCAAGTGGGTTGTTAAGGCTGCTGCAAGCGATGGTTACTTTTTTAAAAATCCAACTGAACAGGTTTTTGCCAAGTCGAATCCTTCTGTAAGGATGAAAGCGAACCTGGAAGTGGATGAATACCTCAAGCTGCTTAATACTCCCTGTATTAATCAGGAGGTGAAAGCGGCTTTTACATTCAGTTGCTATACCGGGCTTCGGTGGGTAGATGTAAAAAAGCTGGAGTGGAAGGATATTACGGATGGGGTACTTACTACAAGAATAATTCAGGCAAAAACCGGGCG
>JAUZOA010000170.1 GCA_030706685.1 Bacteroidota bacterium | reverse complement strand
GTTTATTTAGAGTTTACATAATTGCTGCCAACGAACGGCTTATGACTCACGCACTAATACTTAAGTAGGAAATTAGGACTAAATCACCCAAAAAGTTCGAACTGGCGCTTGCTGGGGCTACAAATTCTCGTTTTGGAACGATAAGTAACGAAAGTGTTTGTTTATCACTCTTTCTTTCCCGAAGATGCCTTTTAATTCCTTCAAAAAGTTCGATTTATGGCATTTGTTCCATCCAGTCTGATCCGTCACTTTCATATTTTGGCACAATAAGAAGAATTGATTGTCCTAATAACAATACAAAATGTATAACGCCAAATAAATGATTTTCACTGAAGAAAAACTTGAAACATTTTATACTTATAGCATAAATTAGCGTGTAAGCAGCAATTATGAGACCGATCCTATTATTAATATTCTTGACGACTTGTAGTTTGATCTCCTTGGCTCAGGCACAAGCTGACATAGATGCTTTGCTTGCCAGGCTTAGCGGACAATCTGAATACTTAACGAAAGACTCCTCAATCATAAAACTGCTGGACAAAGGGGAAAACGTTTTACCAACTCTTTCAAAAAGGTTTACCGACAGTACGACATCAACGGTATTTTCCAAATGTGCAGGACGTTATTTGACACGAGGGGAACTTGCAGTTATTCTGGCTGACCGAATTGAAGCTATGCCATACTTCACTTTAACTGGACTTCAAAATTGTATGTTACAGTCATGTGACAACAACCCAAACTTTGTTGAATATTATTTGGAGTTTATCAGATTCCGGGGAATGACACAACTTTTTCAAAAAAGGTATGAGGAATGGCTAAGAAGTTCTGAGCGGAAGAAATACAGGTCAACTAAGTCGAGTGATTAATTCCTTTTAGGTAGACTTAACTACGCCTTGCGTGTCATAGTTCACCCAAACAGTTTTGATTGCGGGTTATTAACATTTTTAGGTTATTCACAAAGAAAAAGTAACAAAAAGAAAGGTAGTAATAATAGTAATTAAGATTATTATCTAACTTCATAACAAACCTAAAGGTGCGTGTCACGCACCAATATGCAGGCGGGAAATTGTCGTTAAATCATCTAAAAAGTATCTATGTAAGAAAAGCATAGTGCAGGCATTTTTTATTCACCCGCTTGTTCGCCTCTCTTCCTGGCATATAGGCCAAATTCATTCCGGTAGGAAACCGGCGTTATCCTGAATTCCTTTTTGAACAGACGAATAAAGCTGCTATCGTTTTCAAAACCACATTTCGAAATGATGGTGTTGACGGGGAGGCCCGTTTCACGGAGGAGCTTGCAAGCCAGCTTAAGCCTTAAATGCGTCAAATATTGAAATGGAGTTTTTGAATAAGCGCTTCGAAAGCATCGCAGAAAATGATAGGAAGATAAATGTGATGCTTCCGCCAGTTCCTTTAGGGTTAGGGTCTTTGATAAATTTTTCTTCATCAGGCTGACCGCCTTTTTGAGCCTGTCGTGAAGATCCTTTTTGGTCTCCTCCTTCTTGGCTGCCGGCAGATGGTGAAGCTGGTATTGTGGCAACTCAAACCAGGGCTTTTTCGGTCGGGAGGCCGGATACCCGTTTTTTCCGCGAAATGCTTTTCTTTCTGTGGTGAAGTCCCACCAGTTTTTGTGTGATTCGGGATGTTGGGCATAATGCACAACCAGCCTGAACTGATCCTCCACACACGGATCTATCCACGCGCCGGTTTGAATCTCCAATTGATCGGTAAGCTTTGCCCCATCCTTTCCCTTCAGTTGCTTTAACGAATAATACCCCATGGAAATCAGGTCATACGCAAAGCGAATCCCGATTGAAGGGAGACTTTGAAATTCGGATAGCGCAAATAACTCCATGGCCCTGATCTTTGACACCTGTAATACAGATTGCAGCTCCTTCACAGTATGCCGGTGAATTTCCCTGATCCGGATGTTGGCAGCACGGAGTTTTTTTCGTTCCCCGGCGGTGATGTCCAGATGATTCCTTGTAATGTCACTCATCTTCTGCAAAGGTTAGCATGAAGTTATTGGGATCGATCACTGAAAACTCTGTCGCACCATAAAACGTCTTTTCTAACCCGGACAGGATATTAACCTTCTCTTTTATCTTCTCAAAAAAGTTGCGGATACCTTTCATCTTAATATAAAGAAGCAGCGAACCACCATTACTCCGGCTGACGGATGAAAGCTGATTTTCAATGCTCTTAAATGTCTGAAACATGAACGTAGTCGTTCCGTTCATCATTAAAACAAAGATCATTTTCCCGCTCTCATCGGGTACCGATGTGACAATCTGAAAATCCAATTTTTGATAATATTCAATCGTGGCCTGTAAATCATTGACAAAAATGTTGGGTGAAACTGTTTCCATATTTCAGCTGGTTTAACTATTAATTACACTCAAATATACTGGAAGAACAAAATGCCCAATATGCTGAAATTGCTAATATGATCCGTCTTGCGACTATCCCCCAAAAAGCCTCCGGGCTTCCGGCTATTGGTTCAGGAAATAGGTGGGAACAGACTTTTCTTTGCGCCGGAGATGGCTTTTGCCGGAACTACAAAGCAGGTTTTTACTAAATCAGGTAAGATCATCTTTTACTATTTATTGTTTCACAAATTGGCTTTTGACCACAGTGGTTAGTGTCCATACGATATAAGGTTTAATCGACCGGGCTCATCAATATGCAAAAAAATGATTAAATTGTACTACCTTAAGTTGAATTAGTTTGCACCCATAGTTACTCCTGTGTCATAGGTATTATTTCCGGCCCTCCTTACTCAATCCGTTACCTATAGAACAAAAGTTATATTGTCCGGCATTGCCTCTACCCCTATATTGTTTATATTCTCTATCCCCATGGAATGAATCCATTCCCTGACCCGTGTTGGACTTAGTTTTCCTGTCCGAATTATCCTTGTCAAGCCCATTACCGATTTGATAACCAAAACATGAAGTCATGAAAAAAAAGCAAATATCGCTGCTCCTGTTATCAGTTGTGTTCGGGTCCGCTTTTGGACAAGTAACCCGGCTTTCTAATAACACCAGTTATGATTGGGGATTTCCCATAAGCAATACCAGGATCTTGCTTCGTTCATCAATCACTAAGACGGTCTGGGCTTATGATATTCCGGGAAACAGTTTTACGCAGCTAAGCGCTTCTGCGCTTGTGGATAGCGATTATGATTACGGAATAATGAACGGGAAATTATATTTCGCTGCAAAGACGGTCGCTGAGGGCATTGAGCTATGGGTTACCGATGGTACACCAGGAGGTACTTTTTTGCTGAAGGATATTAATACAACCGGTGCTGCGGACTCCGATCCGAAATATGGCTTTATCGTATATAATAATGAACTGTATTTTACAGCCAATGACGGAACAACGGGACGGGAGTTGTGGAAGACTGATGGAACCGGCCCCGGAACGGTAAGGGTAAAGGATATCAATCCAGGTGCGCCGGACGCGTTCGGAGGGACTTTTACGCCACAGTTTAAGGTGTTTAATGGGCTCCTTATTTTTACCGCCGCTACAGCTGCCGATGGCGACGAACCATGGCGAACCGACGGCACAGATCCCGGAACCACAGAACTTAAGAATATTTATACTACAGCCGGAATTGGATCAAGAATAAGCAATTTTACCGAATACGGCACCAACCTTATTTTTACGGCCTTTGATGAGGTAAATGGAGATGCTATCTGGAAAACAGATGGCACCCCGGTTGGTACCACATTAGTAAAGGACATTAATCCTAATCCGCCTTTTCCTCCGCCAATATTTATTCCTACAATCATATCCGCATTTTTCAACTTCCAGAATGAATTATATTTTGCGGCTGATGACGGAAGCTCCGGGTATGAATTATGGAAAACAGATGGAACAGGACCGGGAACCCTATTAGTAAAGGATATTGACCCGGGACCGGATAATGGATTTCCGCAAATGGCTCTCGCTGTCAAAAACAGCAGCAAATTTTTCTTTAGCGCTACTACAGTCGCTGATGGCACTGAATTGTGGGAAAGCGATGGTACAGGTTCCGGCACACAATTACTTAAAGATATCTCCGCCGGCGCCGCCAGTAGCGATGCAATTATTTTACCAACGTTTGGAACAGGATTATTCATGGGAGATAAGTTTTTTATTGTGGCAAATACCCCGGCAGAAGGCACCGAGTTTTATATAAGTGATGGCACTGCACCGGGCACGACACTGTTGAAGGACATCAATCCCGGCCCTGGTGATAGTTATGATGGGGCCCACTTTTCGATATTCTATTCGAATACGAAACTTTATTTTGTCGCCAACAACGGGACTAACGGAAATGAGCTTTGGCAATCGGATGGAACAGGGCCAGGTACCACCATGGTGGCAGATGTTAACACTATGCCTGCATCAGCCGGCTCTAATATTATATTCGCCTCTATGGCCTCCAATACGCTGTTCTTTTTTGGAACCGATGGAGATGATGCTGTTAATACCGATTTTTTCAAGCTTGATGCACCGCTGAATCCATTACCTCTTCGCTGGGTTTCCGCCGAAGCAAAGGCTATCAACGATGATGTATTGGTATCATGGAAAACTGCTTTTGAAGAACAGACGGATTATTTTATTATACAGCGCAGCACCGATGGTATCAGTTACCGGGATATAGGCCGGGTAAATACCAACAACGGGGCTAGTAACAGTTACAGTTTTAAGGATGCCGGCGTTTTGCAGCAAGCAGCTGTTAAAAAATTATATTACCGGATAGCTTGTATTGATAAGGATGCCAAATCTTCTATGAGTAAGGTATTTACAATAAATATTGAACCGGTTACGCAATTTCGCATTCTCGCAAACCCGGTAAACAATGAATTGAAACTATTGATCGACGCGACTGGCAACGCAAAGGCCGTCATCCGCTGCATGGATCCGCAGGGAAAATTAGTTTTCAAGGAAGAACTGGAAATCCAGAGAGGTGAAAATACAGTGACATCAAATATCAGCAAACTTTTAAACGGAGTCTATTTTGTGCAGCTGATCGTGAATGATTTTGTAATGACTAACCGTATCGTGATTCAGCGATAAACGAACTGTCTTGTACCGGAATAGTTTTACATCTTTTTAGGATGTCCTGACGGGGCTTTACAGCTGGAACTGCTATCTTTTTTTATGCTCTTCAATGATTTGCAGCCCTGGTTGCCGAAACGGGAAACCGGGTTTGCCGGGATTCAATAAATGTTGGCCGGTATCATCAGTTTATAAACGAACTGCGATAATAATCCATTACCTTACCGGGAGCAGTTCTCCTTCTATCCGTTTTCTTATTAGTTCATATTCCGGTTCGGTGAGCCATTTGGCTTTTTGTGCCAGCAAAATATTTACCCTTGTGCCTTGTTGCAGGGTACTATTGAAAAGCTTTTCCTGTAGTTCCCATTTGAGTGTTTTGGGATAATCGCTGGTGGTAAGAATAAGCATGTCCCAGTCGCTTTGCGCATCATAGGCGCCCGAGGCGCGGTTACCGAACAGCATTAATTCGGCATCGGGGATCTCAGTGGTTATGATTGTTTTTAAAGTGGCTAAGGTTTTCTTATCCTGTTT
>JAUZOA010000017.1 GCA_030706685.1 Bacteroidota bacterium | reverse complement strand
TTCCTTTAAACAATTGGATGAAGCAGAGAAAAAAGCTATTGCTTCATTCATCCTTGATCAAAAATCGCAACAGGCTAAAATTTTTATTACAACGCCAAAACCGGTAGATACATTCCGCACTATCCCTTATACCATGACTGGCTATTACAAATTCCTGAGCCCGGAAGGTTACCCCGCCATTAAACCACCGTGGGGTACATTAACGGCGATTAACTTAAATACCGGGGAACATGTTTGGAAAACCCCATTAGGAGAATATCCTGAGTTGAAAGCGAAAGGTGTTCCACCCACAGGTACGGAAAACTATGGCGGCGCCGTGGTAACAGCCGGCGGTCTCTTATTCATCGCAGCCACAAGAGATGGCAAGATAAGAGCATTCAATAAATACAATGGTAAACTATTATGGGAACATGAATTACCCGCGCCGGGCTTTGCAACCCCGGCTGTGTACAGCATAAACGGTAAAGAATACCTGGTGATCGCCTGCGGCGGTGGTAAGCTGGGAACGAAGTCGGGAGATTCGTATTTGGCATTTGCATTACCCCGTAAATGATATTTAACTTACATTCTTCGACTTGCCATAAACAAAAAGACCTATTGTATCTTTTTCAACTCATAATGCTCCCCCTCATCCTCCAAAACCGCTTTTTCAATTTTACCATCCGGGCCTTTTGCAAATTCAATTTCGGTGTCCATCACTTTCAGAAAAAAATGATGGTCGTTGGTGGCATAGAGGTTTGTTTTAGGCAGGCTCACCGTTTCAGACGATACTTTTAACCGGCCGTCTTCCATAGTGATGACCGCTTTCAGTTTTCCATCATATACTCCGACGAATTGCTTTAATGTCTCTGCAGGTAACCTGACAGTAGCACGGTAGGGTGTGTAACCTTCCCATTCCCAGGGGATCGTAACTCCCGACAGTCTTTCCACCAGTTCTTTAAAAATGCTTTCGCCATTTGAACTATTCGTCATAATAATGAAAGAGCTCTTTTTGCCGGGGAAGCTGATCATGTAATGCACCCATCCATCATCATGACCTTCTTTAAAAAAAGCCTTTCCATACGGGCTTGTAAACAAGCCCCATCCAAGACCATAAGACAATTGTATCTTTTTATTTTCACTTGTAGTATCGTTGTTAAGTGAAGGAAACTGGCGTTTTGTATAAATACCGATCTGCGGTGAAAACATTTCCAGCATTGATTTTTGGGTAAGATTCTTTCCCTGCATCACCGCGGCGACAAAACGCGTATAATCTGCAATCGTTGTTTCCATTGAACCGGCTGCATTGGCAGATATCCTTTTATCTTTCTTCAGGTCATTCCCGTTCATATCAAAACCGACTGCATAATTGCTTTCAAAAGACGGTTGCCAAAGGAAACTTGTCCGGCTCATGCCAATAGGTTTAAAAACTTTTTCCTGCGCCAGGTCTTCCAATTGCCTCCCGGTAATGGCTTCGACGGCTAATTGCAATAACACCAATCCTTCCCCGGAGTAAGCATATCTTGTTCCCGGGGTAAAAAATATCTTAAGTTTCCGGCTCCCATCAGGATTAAAAAATCTCCAGTTGGGAAAACCGGTAGTATGACTTAAACAATGTCTTGCCGTTATCAGTTTCCAGCGATCGTCTCCCACTAGGTCCTTAAAATATTCATATTCCGGTATAGGTTTGCGCAGGTATGTATAAAGAGGTTTATCAAGATCTATTTTTCCCTCATCCTTCAATTGCATAACCAGGTAAGCAAACAAAGGCTTGGCAAGGGACGCGGCATAAAAGCAGGTAGCTGTATCGTTCCATTCACTCTTAGCCGCATTTTTATACCCATAGCTTTTTACGTAAGCTATCTTGTTATCATTGATGATGCCGAGGCATAAACCCGTCACTTCTGCCGTATCCATCAGTTTCCCGACTATTTTATCAATGGCGACGGTAGAAATGGCTTTACCGTCTGGCTTTTGTATTTGCTTTTGTTGAGCGGCAATTGTATGACCCATTAAAACCAACAGCAATATGAAAAACAGGTTCCTTTTCATTCTGTAATATATTCATTTCACGAGAAGTAAATAAGAATGTCCTGTATAAATCTTTGCGGTATTTTTCTTTTGCCGGTCTTTTTTAGGGCATTCAAACTGAAAGTTTATTATTTTTAAATACCGAATCATTATAATGACTGACCCTGACATCATACGGGAAAAATATGCGTCCATGCATGATGGACAATTGATTCTTCTTGCCAGGGAAGATAGTCATGACCTGACGGATGAAGCCATGGTGATGCTGAACGAGGAGTTTGCAAGAAGAAACCTGGACTTAAATGCCTTTCTACCTGTTGAAAAAGAACAAACACAGGAAGAAGCAGAACAAAGGGAGCCAGTCGCCGGCTTTTATAACCCGGCAACTAATACTGATGATGCGATCATGGGAAGAAATTACCAGGCAATTAAGAACCCTGCCAGGGAAGCAGCGTTGGCGGAAAATGAAAAGAAGTTTATGGCCAATCTTACAGAAGAAAACCTGCAATTGCTTATAAAAAAGTGCGACAGGTCAATGCTATATAATGCAATCGTTTTTGTCATAGGTTTCGCTGTCACTTTACTAACTTACCTGGTGGTAGCAAATAAAGGAGGTAGCTATATTGTCGCGTGGGGAGCCATCGTGTTTGGCGCTGTTGGATTCTTCCGGGCTTTAGGTGCCAAAGACAAATACGAGTCGCTATTAAAAGGTTTTCACACCAAAAACGATGAATTCACTGACAAGAACCTGTGATCCCGCCCCTATAACAGGAACACACCGTTTTCGTTTGAGAAATCAGCAACATGAAAAGCTTATCCTCTTATCGATGGAAATGGATCTGAAAATAGATACAACCGGCAGGAACAATTGAGAATATATCTTCTTAAGGGGGATATTTATCGGTTAAAAAGGTCCGGGCGATATCAAGTTTAAATTCCGTTTCAACGCGTATTCCACTTAAACCATTTAATACCCAGGGTAGTAAACAGGATGGTATAGCCGATAGTAGCCAATAAGTAAAACGTTGTGTCCTGGTTCCAGGTGGAGGGCTCCATACTGGCCGATAGCATCCGTTTCACGGTGCCATAAGGCGACCACCGAACCACTTCTCCTAATTTATGCCCCAGCATACCCAGCTCACCGAACATGCCGATCATAATAAAAATAAAATATGTGAGACGCGTCACCGCATTGACGGTTTCAGGGTTTTTGATAAGGCCAACTATCGCCTGGCCAAGCGCGAGATAAACAGCGCCTCCTATAATAGCTGTCACATATCCTAATACATACCCTGCCGGACTGAGATTGATCTTGTCAAAATAAACACCTGCCACGAAGATAGCCGTAGTCACTATGAATATCATGGCGAGTTGCACCAAAAGACGGCTGATCATAATAGACCAGGAAGGTACTGGCGCTACGCGCAAACGCTGGAACACTCCCTTATCCCGGTCGCGCGCGATTGCATTGGAATAACCCATAAGACCAATCGCATTCAGGCCGATCGTGATGCAATTTGAAAGCACAAATGTTCCTCCAAGTTTTGCAACTAATCCTTTCCAGGAAATAAGTATGACAACGGGCACCAGCACAACAAGCATAACTGATCTCCTGTTGCGCCATTGCGTAGTAAAATCGGCCCGCAGCAGCGAAGAAAGTACCGAGGGCGTTGATGGTATTGTCGTTTGCATGTTTGCCTGTTTTATTATGAACGGATAGCTTTACCGGTGAGGCCAATGAATACATCCTCGAGAGTTATTTTTCCCTTTCGGGAAGCACTGATCACTTCCGGGTCATGACGGTGTTTGTCAATCAAAGCTTCGGGAGTATCAATATTAATAACCTGCCCGTGATCAATAATAGCGATACGATCACATACAGCCTCTGCTTCTTCCATCGAGTGGGTGGTGAGCAGGATGCCATGATCTTTTTCCCTCAAGGCTTCCATACGTTCCCAAAGTTGGCGGCGCGATTGCGGATCAAGCCCGGTAGTAGGTTCATCCAGCAATACCAGCATGGGGCTATGAATCATCGCAATCACGAGGGAAACCCGCTGCTGTTCCCCGCCCGACAATTGCCCAAAGCGTTTAGAAGCAGCGGTTTCTAATTTAATATTTTCCAGTATTACCCTGAGTTTTTCATCAGTCATTTCCACCCCGTAAATGCCACCATATAACCGGAGTATCTCGACAACAGAAAGTTCGGGCTGAAAACTGGTAGCCTGCAATTGAACGCCGATATTGGCTCGCACATGCAGCGGTTTGTCTTTTATACTAAAACCTGCTACGGTAATATTACCGGATTGCGGTTTTAGCAATCCCTCAATAGCGCTCAAAGTACTGGTTTTGCCGGCGCCATTAGGGCCAAGCAGGCCGAATATCTCGCCTGCTTTTACATCAAAAGAAACATTACGAACCGCTTTGAAATCGCCGTAAGAAATAGAAAGCTCTTCTACCTGCAAAACGGAATTCTTGTTTAAATTGTCCATTCAAAAATGATTGATTAAGGTTGAACCAGCGCCTGAACTTTATCTGCGGCGCTAAGATATTCGTATTAGGGATTCCGGGGAATTATTTTGCTGCCAGCCAACAAAAAATTCCGGTAAACGGCATACCAGGGCGGTAAACAATGTTGTAAAGCTCGTGTAATTTGTAGTTAAGTTGTAAAAAAAATCACCCCTGTGTTCCCAACTTTTCCTGTTTATTTATTATCCCTGGTTCCTTTCGACAATTTTCTCAATTCCCTGACAACACTTATAATAAGAGGCAGCGTAACCACGAGGATGAAAGCAATAACGATATATTTTAACCAGGGTTTCAGCAAAGGCCGGCTCCCGATAAAATAGCCGGCTAATACAAAAGCCGATACCCAAACCAGGGAACCGGTAAATGTCAATAAAATAAACCGCCGGAAATTCAGCCTGATGATCCCGGCAATGACCGGGGCAAATGTTCTGATAATAGGCAAAAATAATCCTGCCGTCAATGCCAGCCAGCCATACTTCGCATAAAATGCGTCCGCGGTTTTGAGATGTTGCTGCCGGAAAAATCTTGAATCTTTTCGTTTATACAGTAAAGGACCTGCTTCCCGGCCGAACCAATAACCCGTAATGTTTCCCAGGACAGAAGCAAGTATCACCGAGCTGCAAACCGTAACCAGGGTGTTGTGCAGATCGCCCGTCGCCGTAAATACCCCTGCGGCAAATAAAACAGCGCCGCTTGGTAAAAAGAAACAAAAGAATAAACCGGTTGTACCATACACTACAAGACATACTACCAGCAATCCTCCATACCTGACCAGGGACTCCGCGTCGAAGATGGAGAAGATATTATTTAAATTAATCGGAATACCCACTTGTATCATTGCTGAATTTCAAATGATAAAATTAACAGAATTGAATTCCTGTTTTCAACAGGAAGCATCCTTCAAAGGTTTCTATCGTTCAATAACAAAGCCGGAACATTAACAGGACCCCTTTATTTTTTTGCGGCAAAAAGTGTCCAGGGATAAGAAAGCATATTCGTCAAGTATTTGGATTGCCAGCCATATTCAGGATGAGCCTTATAAAATGTCGCCCCGATAAAATCCTGCCCGCAGGGATGACCCATATGTGCCCAGAATTCCATGTTCTTTGCTAAATCAGCTGTTATTACTTTTCCCTGTACGGCTCCCATAGGATAATAAGGAGCCAGGCTCCATTCCGCGCACCCCTTACCATCTTCATCAATATGACCGCAGATAACGCAACGGTTGCTGGCATTTTTATTTTGCAAAGCATCGGCATGATCAGCCTCCACCTTCATGCCGGTTTCCGCATCCAGTTTTCCTTTCAGATCAACCAGCACTAATTGCTCCATACGTTTTTTTCTTGCATTAGGCGAAGTCGTACTGTCATTGACATCGAAAACAGTTTCATCCTTTATCAACCGGGGATCGCTGGGAAAATTAGATCCGATCATTGCGGTATCCTTACTGCGCCATACACGATAATCCTTTAATCCCAGCTCAAGTTTGGCCACCTCGTTGGTTTTAGTGTCGCCAATAAGCCAGTCGTTGGCATAGCCCCCATTGTTACCGGTTGTGAAAATTTTTATTACATCATCAATGCTGTTTGCATATTGCGATGCTTTGCGTGCCCGCATAAATTCCGGAACACCCGATGTATCAAAGCCGTTGAATTGAGTAATCGTCGTCTCCGTGATCAGAATGCCATTGTTTGTCACCAGGAAATCATCGCCACTGTGAATAAACCCCGGCATACAATCCATCAGGACATGATTTCCTTTTTCGGGAACAATATCGGCAATCACATTCCAGTGCTGACCCATGATATACTGCGACCAGTTATTATGGCCCATTACGATCTTTCCATCTTTTGTATAACTGCCGGTTGCAATAAAAGCACTGCAATTGCCCGGGGCTTTGCTGGTACTGCTGCCCGGGTTGGCCCTATTATCCAGCATCGGCACATAATAAAAGGCGAGCTCTTCTACTGCATTGTAAGCCGTAATATCGAGACTGTCGTAATTTTTTTTCTGCGCCTGTAATCCTTCTGCGATGCCATTGATCTCGTCTTTGTATTCCCGGTCCAGTTTATTCCATAAAAATTGCCGGGCAGCCTCCCGGTAAAACTTCCAGTCCCGGTGCGTATCATGTTCCAGCAAATAAGATACCGCCTGTATACTAGTATCAATATCATTTGCCAACAGGTAACCATGCTGGTAGCCGATATCAGCCGGCGATCCTTCCACATGCAAATAGATCCACCCGTTTTTATTTTCCCGGGTTGCTTTGGCCAGGCGGTCATTTTTACCGGGAGCCGTTGAGCAACTATAGATGATTACTGTAATCACTAAACTGATGACACTGATTTTTCTCATAATAAAATTGTTAGCCTGGAAAGATGATCCTTTCTTTCTCTAAGGTAAGCTACCCGGTTCATTTAGAAAAGAGGGATTGGGATCCCGATAGCTATAATCCCTCTTTTCTAAATGAAGTACTTAAGCCCTTTCCAGGTAATTGAGCAGGATGTCCTTTTCAATCATTCTTGCTTTGACAAGCAAATCCTTGTCTTTGACATATTTCGAAATATCCTTCACCTCGCTTAACAATTCTTCTTTATAAAGAGTAATAAAAGGAAAATAATCAAGAGAAAATTGCCATTCTTTTTTCAACCTCAGGAAATAATCCTCATCATTCCTGAACAGGCGGGAATAATCAACAAACATAAACCGTCCGTCCGGTAACGCACGTGTGCAGGCTAATATCTGCTCATAATAATGGATCCATATCTTCAGAAATCTCTCCGCCTCTTTCTGAAACATCTTTTCAAGATTCTTTCTTTTAAATAATATCCACTTGATCCTTGACAGGCCTTTCCTGGACCGGAATCGCCGGTCGTTTATTTTATACTCCCTGGTGATTAATGAACTTACCGTTGAATTAAAGTCACGAACAACCATAACATAAAAAGCCGATGGGATCAGCCGGCTGTATTCATCCAGGAACAGGCAAGTCCTTGGCTCTTTCCATCCCCATTCCTCGTTTTGCCTGCTTTTGGTTTCAATGATAGTTTGCAATTCTTCTTTCTCTTCCCCCGAGAGCCGGGGAAGAGGCTTATAAATAAACCCTGTTGATGGAAAATTTCTTTTTAGTAACAGCTTCTGGTGCATTTTTAAGAAATCCACATCCTCAAAATGTCCCTCGACATTACCGATATTCGGTCCCTCCAGTTTATCGCCGATAAAAAGTCCGCAACGATGAAGCCATTGAGTCACCACCGAGGTTCCGGAGCGGTGCATTCCCACGATTACTAAAACTTTAGAGTTCATACTACAGGTTAATGACGATGACCGGCGGCCTTTTATTTAAAAACCTTTGCCATCCGGTTCTTCTCCGTGTATTTCAAGCGCTCATGAATAAAGTGAATCAATTTGTTTGTGCAGGTGATGATGGTGTCTGTATCCGTATTGATATACAGGTCGGGTTGTTCGGGTTCATCGAATGCATCATTGATGCCTGTAAGATTACTGATCCTTTCCGGGTGGCCCTCCGGCAAGAAGGCTTTTTGGTAAAGCCCCTTTGTATCCCTTGCTTTAAGTATTTCAATAGAACAATCTATATGCACGGTTGACACGCCCGGGTAGCTAACAGCGATTTCGCGGCGTATCTCTTCATAAGGATTGATGGCGCAGATGACCGCAACAATTTCATGTTTGGACAATTGCCGGGCTACAAAAGCCATTCTCCTGATATTTTCAGAGCGGTCATGCCTGGAAAAGCCAAGGCCTTTACATAATGTCTGCCTGTACTCGTCGCCATCCAGTATTTCAACTTTGATTTGTTGCTTCTTTAAAACGTTTTCAGCGGCTCTTGCCAGCGTACTTTTTCCCGATCCTGAAAGACCGCACATTTGAATGATCATAGTATTTTTTTATATCAAACCAGCTAATAAAAATAGCTGCCCTACAAATTCTTTTGTATTGAATCGTAAAATGGCGGGAGAGGAATCCTGTTGCTTGTGCGTGCGTATTTAGACGCCAAAAAGATACCCGGGTTAATTGCCGGTTTTTTAAAATATACGAACCGGCAGCAGGAACCGATGAATCACCAGGTTAAAAAGATAAGAGGCCCGTTAAACTCTCCCCGGTTTACAAAGAGCAATGATCCCGGAGAGTCTATTGAGCCAGGTAATTGCCGCCTTACTTAAAAGACGGCTTCAATAATTGCAGTTGCTGATTACTCAGGATTGGGCTGCTTCGAATTCAAATGCCTGTTTTGAATCAGGTTTTCCCGAAAAGGGGGGATAATCTTTATATAACCATACCAGGTATAAGTTTACCCTGTTTTGCCAACGCAAGGTACCCGTATTGAACCTGTGCCATTCTTCAGGATAATTTCCCGTAAATAAAACGGCAAAAAAAGCAAAGATCATAAGGAATAAACTTCCAATAAACCTGAAATATAAAATGAAACCATGGGGTATCCCGACATAAATCCATCCCAAAAAGGTTCGCAATAGCATTTCTCCCCGGCTGATTTGCCAGAATTCAAGATCATAAGAAGTCTTATCATCAGTCCCCTCCATGCCAAATGCCGGGTAGCCATCCACCAGGTTATATACCCGTGCGCTCAACCTGAGAGCCCACCTGTTCAATTTTACCGCCCATTCATGGTACCATCCGGGTGTAACACCTGTAAACAGGATAATAAAAAATGTTGCCAGGGTCATAAACCAGACTGCAAAGGCAAAGAAGAATATTAGTATCAGGTGCGGAATACAGATATATAGCCATCCAAAGAAAGTCCGCACTAATAATTCACCCCGTGAATAAGCGGGCTGATGCTGAATTTCGAACGTAAGCATACATATTGGTTTTGGTTAAATATAAATATAATAAAGTCGCCGTAAATGCAAGAACCAGGCCGTGCCCGCATGGCGTGCAGATGACTAAATTGTCGGTAGTAAGATCAAAATCAGTACGTAAAAGGCCTCCTTGAAGTCATATTTACCGTTTATCAAGATCATAAGACATATTCGTTTAATTTTGTTGATTTGTACAAAATATATTCCCATGAGGACAATAGTCGTACCGGTTGATTTTTCAGAAACATCCCTGAATGCAGTTACCTATGCCGTAAAAATGTTTACCGGTGTCTATGGCGCTAATATGATCCTTTATCATGTGTATGAAAAGCCGGAGCATAAGGCGACCGCGGAACAGTCTTTGCAAAAGCTCAGGAAGGATCTTTTTGATACCGGGATCGTTAAAATACAGCTCCTTTGCGAAGAGGGCCATGATTTTGCAGGTTGCCTGGAAAAATGTGTTCATAAAAATAAACCGGACATGGTGATCATGGGCATTACCGGCAAAAATAAGGCGGTACAAACAGTGATTGGCAGCAATACACTGGCGATGATTAAAAAGAATCTTTGCCCGGTTTTGATCATCCCTCCCGGCGCCCAATTCGTGAAGCTCAAAAAAATCGCTTTAGCTTCCGATTTCATACATGCCCCCTCTCCTGTTACTGTGAGGACAATAAAGGATATGCTTTCCTCTTTTTTTGCCAGTCTTCATATTGTCAATGTGAACCCGGATCACCATGTGTCGATTACCGAAGATGAACAAAAAATGAAAGATGAAATAGATGAATTATTCAAAGGATTTGAACATGAGTTTTATTTCATCTCCATGTATGATTTGCAGGAAACAATGAACCTTTTCGCAAAAGATAATGATATTGACATGATCATTACTATGCCGAAAGATCATTCCTGGTTCGATGCCCTGAAAGGAGGCAGCAACACAAAAAAGATGGTCTACCAAAGCACTATCCCGGTGCTGGCGGTTCAATAATATAATTCCGGCAGCCTATATTTGCGCCATGCCAATTCTACAATCGGGTGAAAAAGATATTGCCGCATTAGAATCTTTACTCAACAGCGCTTACCGGGGTGAAGCCTCAAAAAATGGATGGACAACTGAAGCCAACCTGCTCAAAGGAGAGCTAAGGACGGATGCGGCAACCCTGCGCGGACTCATACAAACACCCGGCGCCATTTTCCTGAAATATGTGAATGCCCAAAACGAAATCGGGGGATGCGTGTTCCTGCATCAAAAAGAAAACCGGTTATACCTGGGCATGTTAAGTGTGTCACCATGGATACAAGCAAAAGGAATTGGCAAACAACTGATGAATGCAGCAGAAAATTATGCAAGAGAAAAAAATTGTTCCTCCGTATTCATGAAAGTGATCTCAGTCCGTTATGAGTTGGTTGCCTGGTACGAGCGACAGGGCTATCGCAGGACCGGGGAAACAGAACCTTTTCCGGAAGACACCCGTTTCGGCATCCCCCTTCAGCCATTGGAGTTTATTATTCTTGAAAAAAATTTAGTGTGATCGTTGAGCTGTTCTATTGTCCCTGCTTATAGCTCTTTATGTTTGCTTAGCTTATCGAGCTCTACAATTGTCGTCCGGCCATCTTCACTTTCATGGTACATGGGTAAAAATTTCGCATTGAATTTTATTTCGTCGTAAATATAAGAGGTACGCTGTATCACGATGGTGGAATATACATCATCATAACCTCTTACCTGTACGTATACTTCTACATCCGAGTTCTTAAAATCATCCAGGTTTAAACCAAGCAATGGGCTATTCTCATCAATAGCATGTACCACTGTCCAGTTCATCATCAGCGTATCTACCCTGCTTCGCTCCAATGCCAGCTCATAAAACCGGTAGGATCTTTTTTCATTTTCCTGTACCTGCAAGGCAAGGTTCACCCTGATCTCTACATCCGTCAGGTTATGATTGTCCTTATAAGATGCCAGCCGGAACATGAGCGCTGTCTTGTCCTGGTAAGGTGCAATCAATGCATAATCACTGAATACAAGATGCGATTTAGGCTTGGCAAACCGTCCATAGATAAGACCCGTAGCCACCGCAAAAGACAGGAAGCCATTCATTGCTTCTATGGCGGCTACAAAGTTTACCCCATCACCGACAGGATTGACACGCCCGTATCCCACCGTTGTAAAAGTTTCTGTACTGAAAAAGAATAATTCTTTAAACTGTTGCCATCCGGTGACCCCAAGAATACCCTGGAAACCATTTATTCCTATCAAACTGTAAACAATGGTGTAAAGCAGGTTAATGGCCAGGAAGAACAAAATAATGACAGTAATGAATTTCCACGTGGGCATATTGAGCATGGTATGGAAAATACTGAACCGGTCCCGGAAAGAAACGCCTTCTTTCCGGAGATTATAGGTTCCATCCCGGTTGATAAATCTTCCGCCATAATCAGAGGCGTTTGTCCCAAAGCCCGTGTCATTATTCGTTTTAGAAAAAGGGTTTATTCGTTTGATCGTGGACATCTTATTGTTGATTGCTGTACGGGATAAAATTAAGATAAATGAGATTAATTAACGGGCCCCGCTAATCATTACATTCACACTGTTTCATCCGGTAATTTATAATTAGTCATTCTTCTCATCTTGCTTCCAAAGCCTGGCGCCGCCTTTTATACCGTCCTTATTGGTGACGAGGCTGATATTTTCGCCAAGCGGGAAATTTATTTTTTGTGCATTGCCGCCGCCCAGGTATAAGTGATCGTAATTAAACACAATTTTCAAAATGGATAACACTTTATTCATTCTTTTGTTCCATTTTACCTGGCCTTCTTTTTCCAGGGCTTTTTCACCAATGTATTCATCATAATCCCTGTCCTTAGAAACCGGGTGATGGGCCAGTTCGATATGCGGGAGCAGTCTGCCATTGTTTAAGAAAGCTGTACCAAAACCCGTTCCAAGTGTGACGACTATTTCGTATCCCTTGCCAGACGCGATGCCAAGTCCCTGCATGTCGGCATCGTTGACCACTCTTGCCGGCTTACCCAATGCTTTTGCTAATTCATCACCGAATGGATGGCCTTTCCAATAATTGGTACCCAGGTTAGGGGCAGTGAATACAACATTATTTTTCACATACCCGGGGAAGCCCGCTGAAATTTTATCAAACCCCGATAAAGACCGGGCAAGCCCTTCAATGGCGGCGATCATTTTTGCAGGCGTTGGAATGGACGGTGTGTCAACTTTTTCATAGTCCGTCAATAATTGTCCTTCCTCATCCAGTAATGTGGCTTTTACATGAGAGCCCCCGATATCAATGGCTAATATCCTTTGAGTGCCGGCTGTTTTCACTATTGATTCCATATTTACGCTATTGATTTTATTTACTATTCAAAATTCACGGGTATCAACTGATCTGCCAGGTAAGCCATCACCGGTAATCAATTACAGGTTAGATTTACTTTAGTAAATTTAGCCATGAATTTTTTAGTACGGAAAGTCTTGTCACAGGACGCGGAAAAAATATCCCTGCTTTCCAACCAGCTTGGTTATCCCATATCCGCATCTTCTACACTACGAAATATTGAAGCCATTAGTCAAAATGAGAACGAAATCATATTAGTTGCCCAGGCGGGGGATGAACTGGCAGGATGGCTTCATGTTTTCAGGACGATACGGGTAGAATCGGGAATGTTTGGAGAAATCGGCGGGCTTGTGGTAAGTGACAGGTACAGGAGAAAAGGAGCCGGTAAAATGCTGGTAGAAAGAGCAAAACAATGGTGTATTCTTAAAAGTATTCCTTCTTTACGTGTCCGGTGCAATAGTAAACGGAAAGAAGCACATGAATTTTATGCTGCGCTTGGGTTTACTGAAAGCAAGGAACAGAAAGTCTTTGAAACTTCGTTGACCTGATAATAGCTTAACCTGTCTTATTTTTGGCAAATGAACCGCATTGACCGATTGTTGGGAATACTGATCCTGATACAGTCTAAAAAATTTGTACCGGCAGAAAAGATCGCGGACAAGTTTCATATCAGTATACGTACCGTTTACAGGGATATAAAAGCCCTTGTGGAACTCGGTATTCCCGTCAGTTTTGAAGCGCCGAAAGGTTATTTTGTTGTACAGGGATATTTTTTGCCGCCTGTTTCATTGACCACCGAAGAAGCGAATGCGTTGCTGCTTTCAGAGTCCCTCGTCTACGGCTTTGCCGATAAATCCATACAAGCCCATTATTCCAGCGCCCTGAATAAGGTAAGGTCTATATTGCGCTCCTCGCAAAAAGAAAAACTGGAATTGCTGGATGAGAGCATCAAAATGCAGATGCATCCCAATCATACTTTAAACTTTGAATACCTGTCGGCATTACAAAACGCGATTGCTTCCAAAATGATCATTGAGATAGAATATAAAAACCTGAAAGAAGAAAAAAGCAAAAGGCAACTGGAACCGATAGGCCTGATATTTTACGCTTTTAACTGGCACCTGATCGCCTGGTGCCACGCACGCAATGATTACCGCGATTTTAAAGTATCCCGTATTTCCAGGTTGAGCCAAACAGGCATCCCTTTTAAGAAATCCACGCATATTGCCATCAACGAGTATATGAAGCAGTTGCCGGTGAACTGGTAGAGAAAAGTACGAGGTACGAGGTACGACTCTCCGAAAGTTCAAAAGATTTTTCAATTGTCAGGCTGGCGTACATCGTACTTATGCTCATTTCGGATATTTTTCCCATTTCCAGACCAGGCTGCCATAGGGCTGTCAGTCGGCCGTTTTTACTTTGTGTCATAACAATTAAAACTGATTATTATGACATTCATTCAATCATTCTCCAAAGAACTGGAAAGAGAAGCCATCACTACACGCAAAATGCTGGAAAGGGTGCCCGCTGACAAGTTTGACTGGAAACCTCATGAAAAAAGTATGAGCATGCGGCAACTAGCCACCCATGTCGCGGAAATACCTTCCTGGATACCGCTGGTGCTTACTACTTCAGAGCTCGATTTCGCCAAAAATGAATACAAACCTGCTATGGTAAACACAAGCGGCGACCTGATCAGCCATTTTGAAAAATCATTTTACGAAGGAAAGAATGCGCTGGCGAAAGCTAAGGACAAACAATTAGAAGAGTTCTGGACCATGCGTAGCGGCGAACAGGTATTCAGCACTTCTCCTAAAGACGAAGTGTTACGGGGAGTATTTTGCCAGGTGGTACATCACCGTGCGCAATTGGGTGTTTATCTCCGCTTGCTGAACATCCCGATTCCCGGCAGTTATGGCCCAAGTGCTGACGAAACAAATTTTTGATCCAAATAGCAGGGCTGTCACCAACCCGAATGACTTATGTAGCACAAAGAGCACTACGATGACAGCACGAATACAAAGAGTTGACAATAAATGAACCTTTGTGTTCCGTTGTGTTTACTTAGTACTCTTTGTGCTACATAAATTACTGATACAGCCGTTATACTTACAACGATCAGAATATCTTTTCTCTTTCTTCCTGCTCGATGAGTTTCTCTGCAATGGAATAATCAAACACATATTCCCGGTTGCTGAGTACCTGGCGGAGCAAGTCATGAATAGTAATAATTCCGCCAAACCCGGAGTCATCACCATATGCCAGCAGGTAACGGGCTTTGTTCCGGAGCAATGTATTCATACAATATTCGGCCGTGTCGGACATTTCCACAACCGGAAGGTCCCTGGTCATTACTTCCTGCACTGTGGTAGTTTTGCTGGAACGGCCTTTTAATATCACATTACGGCAATAATCTCTTTCGCAGAAAATACCCTTGTACTCCTTTCTATCCATCACTACCAGGTAGCTTAGGTTGACAGAATTGAGCATCGACAAAGCATCAATGACAAGATCGCCGGGCTTGATAATATTCTTGGCTTCCCCCTTCTTTTGCAGTATTTCTTTTACACTTATCATGGCAAGACTTTTGAATGATAAATATGTAATTTAAACCATTCCGGGTGACTTCAGGTAATTCCCTTATTGAATTTTTGTACGCTTCGGCAAGGCAAATAAACCTGCAAAGGCAGATATCCCAATGTTCATTAGATTTGCGTCTTAACAACACCCTTATTCATGCAATCCATCGCTTTTGAACTGGAAGCAGTCATTGACCAATATCTCTCGGCGCTGAACGCTATATCGGAAAATGAAATGTCGCATAAACCCTCCCCTTCCCGGTGGAGTAAAAAAGAGATCCTTGGTCACCTCATTGACTCAGCACAAAATAACATCCGTCGCTTTATTGTGGCACAGTATGAAGAAGCCCCGCTTATTGTTTATAACCAGGATAAATGGGTAAATATTACCCAGTACCAGGATTATAAAACGACTGACCTTATCAGCCTCTGGTACCTCCTGAACAAACATATTGCCGTCCTTTTGAAAAACATGTCCCCCGAAGCAACTGAACGAAAATGCCGGACAGAAAATTTGAGAACACTGGATTGGCTGGCACAGGATTATTTTAAACACCTGCGGCATCACCTGCACCAAATATTGGACCTGGAGCCGGTAGCCTATCCATAAATCTTATTGGGGAAAATTTTATTCTTATTTTTCTATCAGCCCGTCAGCTTTCCATTTTGTAAATACAGCGATCGTACTGTCACTGAGTTTAGCCGCTTTTCTGAAAGGCATAAAGCCTTTGTCGGAAGGATTGAGCTGGATTCGCCTGATCATCTCATCAATATCTGTTTTTACGTTGGCAAAATTATCATAAGGCTTTTTATTGCCTTTGCCGGAAATATGACAAGGTGAACAGCTAGCCGCTATAACGACCTTGAGGTTCGTTTCATACGTGTAGGGTGGCGGAGGCGGTACAGAAGAAGTAGCTTTTTTAGCGCTGTGGCAATTATAAAAGATCACCGTAATGGCTATCATAGAGGCAACAATGGGAAATTTTTTCATTTTTACTCTTATTTAATGTTTAAATATATTCAATCGGTTTAAAAAAAAGCAACTTTTATAAAAATTTTCCTGCAAAGAAACTTTTCCTGAACTTTATACGATAAGACTTATTCACTATTCAAATACCCAATCATCATGAGATCCCAAAGTTTCCTGGCTGTGTGCATTATCGCCGCCCTCAGTCTATCTTCCTGTAACAGTGAAGAGAAAAAAGAACCTGAAATGAAGAAGCCAGCTATCAAAGAAGAAAACATAACCTACTCCTCAGATGGGGTTACGATGAATGGCTATGTAGCTTACGACTCTTCTATTACGGGTAAACGTCCTGTCGTATTGGTAATACATGAATGGTGGGGGCTGAATGATTATTCCAAAAGCCGGGCAAAACAACTGGCTGAGTTAGGCTATTTGGCCATGGCGATTGATTTGTATGGAAATGGCAAGACGGCCGATAATCCCGACAGTGCAGGAAAATTGGCGATGCCTTTTTACCAGCACCCGGATATGGCCAAAAGCCATTTCGATGCAGCCTTAGCTAAAATAAAAACCTACCCCCAGGCTGGCGATAAAGTGGCAGCGATCGGCTATTGCTTTGGAGGAGGTATGGCACTGACCATGGCAAAGCTTGGCGATGATCTTACAGGCGTTGTCAGTTTTCATGGCAATCTGATGGTTGTTCCTGCTAATAAAGATCTGTTGAAAGCGAAAATCCTGGTTTGCCATGGCGCTGACGATAAGTTTGTACAGCAGCCGGAAGTAGACAGGTTTAAAAAACAAATGGATTCGATCGGGGCCAATTATACATTCAAAGTATACCCGGGAGCCAATCATGCTTTTACCAATCCCAATGCCACTGCATTAGGCCAGAAATTCAATATACCCCTTGCGTACAATGCGGCCGCCGATTCGGCGTCATGGAAAGACATGAAAGAATTTTTCGGTACGATCTTCAAATAAGGTTGTCAACCTTAACGGGGAACTTTAAGAAAGCTCCCCGTTTTTCGTTAATTTCAGGCTCCACTAAAATTTGCTTTATGCCAGTCATAATTGTTATCGCGATTATTGTAATAATCGCTATCTGGACGGTCAGTCTTTATAATTCGCTGGTAAGGCTGCGCAACAGACGGCAAAATGCATTTGCCGATATTGACGTACAGTTGCGCCAGCGTCATGACCTGGTTCCTCAATTGGTAGAAACGGTCAAAGGTTATGCCATCCATGAAAGGGAATTGCTTCAAAAAATCACGGAAGCGCGTTCTGCCGCAATCAGCGCGACAACGATCAATGATAAAATAACGGCAGAACAGCAATTGAGCTCCGTGTTGCAGGGATTAAAAGTACAGGTAGAAGCTTACCCCGACCTGAAAGCTAACCAGAATTTTTTGCGGCTACAGGACGAACTCAGCGACATAGAAAATAAATTGGCAGCCGTGCGTCGTTTTTTCAACGGCGCCACCACCGAATACAATAATGCGGTGGAATCATTCCCGGGCAATTTGATTGCAAGAAATTTCGGTTTCAACCGTGAGATATTCTTCGATCTTGGACAGGAAACACGGAAACAAATGGAAGAACCCCCTGCTGTCAAATTCTAAACAGGGAAACCTCCCACCCCGGTTTCACATTATGAAGTACGTCGGCTTATCCAAACAGATACAAAGGAATAATACCAACTCCTTTCTTTTGCTTATTGCATTCCCGGCGGTATTGCTGGGGATGTTTTATCTTTTTTTCTTTTTTGCGGATAACCAGGATATGGATCGGGTGAATGATCAATTCCTGCAGGCAATGCCCTTTGTACTCATCGGGGTGAGTATCTGGTTCCTCGTGGCCTGGATGGGTCATACCACTTTTATCCGGTTCGCTACAGGAGCCAGGCCATTGGAAAGAATGGAAAATAAAAGGGTGTATAACCTGGTCGAGAATCTTTGTATCCAGTTGGGCGCTCCCATGCCGGCGGTTTATATCATTGATGACGATTCACTGAATGCTTTCGCAAGCGGCATTAATCAAAAAACTTATTCCATCACTTTATCAAAAGGGATCATTGAGAAGCTTGAAGATGATGAACTGGAGGGCGTGATCGCACATGAGCTGACTCATATCCGCAATCACGATACACGATTGCTGATCATCTCCATCATCTTTGTTGGTATTTTTGCTTTCCTTGCCCAGATGGCTTTGCGAAGCCTGCGTTTTGGCATAGGTGGAAGAAAAAAAGACGGCGGTTATATTATTCTTATTGCTATCGCTGTTACAGCCATTTGTTATTTTATCTCTTTGTTCCTGCGTTTCGGCATTTCCCGGTCAAGAGAATACCTGGCCGATGCCGGCGCGGCTGAAATGACTAAAAAACCTTACGCGCTTGCCAGCGCGCTTCGCAAAGTAGATGCCGATCCCTTAATAGAAGCCGTGCATAGCCATGATGTAGCACAGCTTTTTATTGATAACCCCCAGCCTCCCAATAAGAATTTTTTTAGTGGTCTCTTCGATACACACCCGCCGATCCGGAAAAGAATCGAACTACTTGAGCAATTTGTTTGAAATAGAACACGGAAGACACGGATAAAAGAGATAAGCACGGATTTCATTTTTCCCAGGCCGGTCGTTATCAGCAAAAAGAGTGCAGATCCATTTCATCCGTGTCATCTGCATTCCTCTCTTACATCCATAAAAAAAGGCAGCAAAAAGCGGCCCTTTCGTACAGATAGTTCAGGCTTTACATTTTAACGAACTTCTGTTTTATATAACTACCGTCTTCTTTTTTTGCTGATATAAAATATAGTCCTGGCTTTAACTTGCTGATGTCAATAGTTTGAACCTTTGAAGTGATCGGTGCCTGTATCACCAATTGCCCGTTCATATTGAACAAAGAAATCAGTTTGCCAATCCAACGTATATCGTAAGAAATATCCAGGGTTAATTGCGTGGTCGCCGGGTTAGGATAGAGCTGCGGATGCAACCATTTCGGCGCATCATCAGGCAAAGGCACTTCAGTTATCGTTGGAGGATTAAGCCCATAAGAAGCCAGTATCGAATAGCGTGGACCGCCGGGAGCAAATAAGGCTCTCATTCTTTCCTTTTGTCCTTCTGTAAAAATGTTGACACAGGCGTCATTGGTATAATCCATGTAATTCATGTACATATCCCCGGTTGGCGCATTATTACAGGAAATATGTATCCCTGAAGGACAGCCAACGGTATAACTCCCCTGGGTCGGCGTATCAGCCACAAAATCATCACCACAATTAGCATCTCCCCAGGTATGTTTAAGACCAAGCCAGTGCCCTATCTCGTGCACGGCTGTCTTACCCATTTCATAACCCGGTACATAGTTCATTCCCAGTACAGGGTACTCGATTACCACTCCATCTTTGTGCGGGTCACTACCGGGTATACTGGAATACCCCGCCACTTTTCTTATGTTGCATACCCATATATTCAGGTAATTCTGCGGATCCCAGGGATCGTCACCCATCTGGGAAGAATATTTCATCATATCATCGGCGTCCCAGGACGTAATAGGCGTGTACTTGTGTATGATACCGCTGGTACTTCTTTTTTGCGGATCAGAGGTGGCCAGTTGAAATTCTATTTCACAATCTGCCGCTACGGGTTTGAATGAAGCGGGCGTATTAACAGTGTCGGCGCTCTTCCTGCGGTAACATTCATTTAGCATCTCTATCTGGCTAAACACTTTTTCATCACTGACATCTTCTCCCGGCAAATGATATAGTATATGAACGACTACAGGGATCGTTATGACCTGCCCCTGCAATCTTGCAGCGGTATTGGTTGATGATGCAATAGCGATTTGCCGGTGAATGAAACTCTCAATTCCCAGGGTCTTACCGGCGAGTGAAGGATCTTTGACCAGCTCGTTTTGCTGGTAAATAGCAGAAAAACATGCCCGTTGCGCGCCCAGTTGACCTGTAAAGCCAATCAGTATCCCTGCCAGAATGAAATATGTCCTCATAATTACGGAGTCGTTGCAAAGTCATAAAGCCTTACAGCATGCTGGTAAGGAGCATTCAAATAGAATTGGAAAATGATAGAGGAATTAAAATATGAGGCTATCCTGGGATACGATTATACGGGGGATATCAGAGTGAGTATTTCGATAGGAGGAGTCAAATATAATAGATTTATTTAGAAGATTCACAACTTTTTATATCGTATTTTCCCTATACACCAATTAAATTGCGCTGAAAATCTTTAACAATAATACATTTGATGAGACCTTATTTTTGTAAAAAACAAGCTGTGAAGCCCTTATTTTATTTAACCGTATTTGCCATCCTTGTGTCCTGCAATTCAGGCGGCTCCAAAGCCCCCGACGACGTCAAAGTAATGCCACCGGTACCTGCATTTGGCTATTCTGTGGTTAATACATTTCCTCATGATACATCTTCCTATACCGAAGGGCTATTGATCTATAAAGACAATATGTATGAAAGTACGGGAGAGTTCGGCAAGTCGAAGCTGATCCAGGTGGACGCTAAAACCGGGAAAGCTATCCGGAAAATTGATCTCGATTCGAAGTATTTCGGGGAAGGTATTTCGATCATACGCGATACTGTTTACCAACTCACCTACCAGACCAAAGTAGTATTTGTGTACACCCTGAAAGACTTTAAAAAGATCAAAGAATTTACGATCAATACCGAAGGATGGGGAATGACCACCGATGGCAAAGAACTTATTGCCAGCGATGGCAGCAGCTACTTATATTATTATGACCCTTCTACTTTTCACCTGCTCAGGAAACAGGAAATAACCGAGGCCGGCAGTCTTTCTTACAACCTCAATGAACTGGAATATATTGACGGGTATATTTATGCCAACCAGTGGCAGCAACCTTATATTTTTAAGATCGATCCCGCTTCGGGACAAATTGTCGCTAAAGCTGATTTTAGTGAAATAACGAACCGGATAAAAGCTAAATATCCCACAGCAGATGTCATGAACGGAATAGCATATGATCCGTCCACAAAAAAGATTTATATAACGGGAAAATACTGGCCTGATTTATATGAAGTACAATTCAGCAAGTGACCGCTAGCCTGCTTTTTCTATTATATATATTACAGAACTGCATTTTTTTACATCCGTTAAAGCTTCCAGGTTGGAACGAAGACCATTCCAGGAAGCAGCGATCCAGTTAGTCTGCCCGTTTTTATATTTACTGCTTAAAAGAGAGATATAAAAACTGTCATACCACATAGGTTTATACTTCAGTACTTTCAATCCATTCTTTTCCATTAACCATTTCATCGATTGGGGTGAAAAATGATATAAATGCCTTGGCACATCATAAGCCGCCCAATATTCTTTGTAAACCCTGGCGTCTGCGGAAGTATAGTTGGGCACGGCTATAAAAAGTTTCCCTTTTTCGCTTAATACGTTTCTTAGCTGCCGGGTATAGGCGCTTAGATCATGTACATGTTCCAATACATGCCATAAAGTGATCGCATCAAAATGACCGGAACTCAACTGGTAAAATTCATTGATATCAGCCAGGTTGACCTGGTAGAGTTGCCAAGCAGCCTTTCTTGCGTCTGCATCCGGCTCAAGCCCCGTGACCTGCCAGCCATTTTGTTTCATTTCATGAGCAAATGTACCCACCCCGCTTCCGAGATCCAGCAGTATGCCTTCATTCAGACCGGTATATCTTTCAACCAGTTTTCGTTTTCGCAGTATAGTACTTTTCCTCACCATTTTGTAAAGCCGGTTAACAAATCCTTTGGATGTATTGGTATGCGAAATATAATCTTCCGATTTATAGTAAGGCGCGATGGAAGCCGCGCCCGGAACATCCTGTGTAAACCGTAGCGAACATTGGCCACATTCGGCTACCGGGAAGATTTCGCCGCTAACAGTATGATCCCTGACTGACAAGACATTTTTTATATCGGTAGAATCGCAAACGGGGCAATGATGGTAGTGTATCCGGTTGTTCATAAATCAAAAGTACGATGTTAGATGTACGATGTACGCCAAACTGTAAAATGAAAATTCCTTAAACAACGGACAGGCGTACATCGTACACCTGACATCGTACATGCAAATCAAGCTCAAGCTGAAATCACTGAAGTATCGTATATACACCGGATGCTTTCTGTGGAGTAATTGTTTGCTGATTGCCGGCAGAAGATACACTGGCCCCCTCTTGTGAGAAATACAGGCCAATAATAATAGCAAGCAGTATAGCGACAATCAAAGATGGCGCCCACCAATAGGATCTTGCTTTTTCTTCGGGGTTCAGCCATTCGGTCATCTCTACGGATGTTTTTTCCTGCTCCCCTACTCTTACCGTATGCACAGCTTTTTCGCGTATGATCCTGGCCGCACTGACAGGAGGATCAAATGAGAAATCTTTTATACCACCGTCAAACCTGATCTCGCCTGTCATTCCCCGGGTCAATGTCCCCATATTCGCCCAGGTAACTTTACTGCCCGACAAAACCTGGCTCCGCAGGTCAAAAACAAAGCTATTAAAGCGAACAATGGCTTCATGATAGTGAATATTCAACTTGTCCGCCAGCCAATAAAAAAATCTTTTAGCAGGAGTAGAATTATCCGGTTGCAGGGTGATCGTATACGCGGGAGAATTGATTTGCCTGTGGCTAATATCTGTTTCAGCAGGCTTTCTTTCGATAAGGAATGTTCCGATCCCGGGCAAATTCAATTGCCTGTTCAAAATAAGGTATTCATACAAGTCCTGGTACATCTCAATTCTTTTGGGCAAACGAAAATACGATACCTGCGGTAAAGTTGAACCCATATACCGGGTATTGGTTCCAGCGCTGGTATTCCTTATTGAAGATATTATTGAATTGTGTCCAGAGATTAAGGTTCTTTGTTATTTTGAATTCAAGGCCGGCATTGAGATCAAAGGCTCCGTCGAGCTTGCCATTACTACCATCTTTTTTCAGGTATTGAGTACCGCTCCAGGCAAACAGGTCGCCTTTCAGCCACAAGTCCTTTATCACCTGCAGGCGAAGGGCCGCATTCAGTTCAAGCGGAAGCAGGCCCCAGGCTTTTTTATTGTCTTCCAACCCGGTATATTGGTTAAAATGCAGGCCGGTGACCAACGAAAATTTTTCTTCTACATTATAACCAAGCTCACCGCCAAAATTCAAAACATTTAGTTGTCTTTCGTTGACCACCCGGAATGATTTGCCATCTCCCGTAGCAGAAGTATCGTTAATGAATAAAGGCTGATCGTTTATTTTATTGAATGCAACTTTGGCGCTGTAACTGAAATGATCGCCGACAGAACCTTTAAATCCTGCAAAACGCTCTTCGATCTTTGTATTCAGCCACGAAGAAGGTAACCAGAGCCAGGGATTTTGTGAAGCCAGGTATTCATAAGATGTTTTACGCAGGTAACCTGTCCACCCAATTTGAAAGGTAAACCGCTGATCTTCGGTGCCGACATCGGCCAATATATTGGGAAACATCTTAAAGACCTTGTTATCCCAGGACGGCCGGATACCCACCTGCAGGTTAAGGTTTGACTTCTTATACAATACCGATGGTGCAATATAATACATCGTGTTATTGACCGCGCCTGACTTGTCTTTGGGAGACAGGCGTGTAAGGTCGAATGTAAGACCCAGCTTTACGGCAAAATCCTGCCCGATGGTTTTTTCCAACGGAAGGTCAATCACTGTATTACTTTCATTATTCTTAAGATTATCGCTGAACACATCTATCCTTATTTCCGGGGAATAATTGAGCCCGAATGCTGTTTTATTGATATTATGAACATTTACCCTGCCAGATATAGTTTGAAAATTCTGTTTCAAAGAATCACCGGGATAAGAAAGCGATTCCGGCTGAAAGCCATATTTATAGGTTTTATCTGCTTTCATACCGAGGCTCGCATCCCATTCCATATTCTGCACGGTCTTGTAAAAACCGCTCAACTTTACCTGCGTGGTCGTGAAATCCTGGAATTCTCTTTTCCCCTGGGATGAAACATGCTTTGCATAAATATTCGCGCCTGCCGTATTTCCGTCACCGAAAGAAAAACCTGCCTGTATATAGGGAGTTTTCAAACTGCCAAACCCTGCTTTTATATAACTGCTGTTATCCCATTTCCCTACTGAATCTACCTGGAGTGCCAATGGTTTTAATGAACCCGGTTGGTAAGCAAATAATAAATTAGGGCTTGGAATATCATATTGCAGCCTGGGCCTGGTTGTATCCGCAGCTGGCGGGGTAGCATTAAAATTGATTTTGGCGGATTCCCGCAATACCGGTTTGAATGCCGATGTGATATCTACCGATCTCTTGCGGGTAGTATCATTCTTCTGCGCGTACAATACCTGCCCTGCAAGCACGACTAATAAAGCTAAAAGGCCTGTTCTATTAAAAAGTGGTTTCATGTAATTTATTTATCGCTATATCGTTTAAGGATTAAAAGTTTGAAGGGTTTAATGTTCTTTATTGGAGTGGTTCTTGATATACCATAACTACCCGCTTTATGAACCTTTAAACGTTAAACCATCTAACCCCTTAAACCATACTAGTTATTTACCTTACTGCCTTTACTTTCTTCATCCATCACCTTAGTAAGTTTTGTCTGTGCCTCAGTCTTCAGTTCCGCATTAATGCTGTTGTCGACAATACTCTGGAAAGTTGCCTTGGCATTGAAATAATCCTTCTCCTCGTAATAAATATCGCCAAGCAGAATATAAGCTTTGGTCACCCAGTAATCATAAGAGCCCGATTTGTTGATGGTCTCGAAAGCTGCTTTTTCCGCGTCACTTAATTTTTTCAAAGCAAACCAGCAATTAGCGATCTCGTATCTTGCCTCGGCCGCGAGGGCCGCCTTATTCAGTTGTACTACAGATTTAAAATTGGCCAGGGCCAGGTCATATTGCGCCGCAATCTCATAGGATTTCGCAATAGCCATATTGGCAAGGGCCTTATCATCGGAGCTGCTTCCTTTTGCCGCTACGAGGTCTTTACCGCTTGCCGCCGCGTCGGCCCATTTCTGTTGCTGGTACTGGCTGCGCAATAAACCACGCATGGCTTCCAGTTTGTTTTCCTGGCTGGAAGTAACCTGGTTCAACTGTATATAATATGTTTCCGCTTTAGGGTAATTTTTCAGTTCAAAGAAACATATCCTTGCCGCTGCCAATATCGCTTTCTCTGCATATTGATTGGGTGCATTGGCAGCTACAGTTTCATAGCCCGAAAGAGCATTGTTCCAGTCTTTTTTTACATTATATATCTCTCCTTTATAAAAACTGGCATCAATAGCATAGACGCCATTGGGGAATTTTTGCAGGTAAGCCGTAATAGCACCCAGGGCAGCCGCAGTATTTCCATTTGAATATTGTGTTTCAGCAGCAGACCAGGTAAGCGAATCTTCTGTGGTGACACTTATCGGCCGGCCGGCCTGACGCATAAATGCGGCATATTCGTCCGGCTTGGCATCTTCCACGTAAATATCCTTTACATTATCGAGTGCGACATCGGCTTCGGGCGAATTGGGATATTGGGTAATTAAAGTCTTGTACTGGTTGATCGCTTCCCGGTTATTATTAAGATTGTAATACGCCACCGCCGTCTTCAGGTAAGCTTGCGGCTTCAGGCTTGTATTGCCACTGCTTTTAATGACATTAGTATAGAAGGGTATCGCTTCATTGAACCTTTGATCGGACATATAGGTATTAGCGATCTCCATATTGGCATCCGTTACCAGCGAGGAAGAAGGGAATTTCCTGTTCATGGTACTGAGCAACGCGATCTTGTCTTTAGAGCTTTTGATACCCGTGATCATAGCATCCTGGAAGGTGGCATAATCTTCCGCCGGCCAGGAGAATTTTATGACATTATCGTACATCACTTTTGCCCGGGCGTAATTCTTGCTCATAAAATAACAATCCGCTGTGCGGATATAAGCATCCTGTACCAGTTCATCGGAGTTTAGCGCAGGATTCTTTGCCAGGGGTTCGAAGAAACCAATGGCCGCATCATAGTTTTCTTTACGCAAATAGCAATACCCCAGGTTATATTTTGCATTGGAAGCATTGGCTTCTCCTCCTGTTGGCGAACCCGCACTTATATAAGCATTATAATATTTGATAGCATCATCCAGCTTGTTATTCCGGTAAGAAAGTTCCGCTTTCCAGAAATCCAGTAAACCGGCTATGGATCCATTGTTCGGATCTTTCAGCGCTTTATCAATTAACGATTCCGCTTCGGCCAGTCTCCCATCATTGATCAATTCCGCAGCACGGCCATACAGGATCCTTGGATATAATCTTTTCGCATTGGCGGAGGGGTTACTCATGCCATCCATCAGGGACAAGGCTTCGCGGTAATTATTCGTATTGGTCAAAACAGCTACCAGCAGGTCTTTTGCCTCGGTATTATATGTTGAATTGGGATAATCATTAAGAAAAGATTTCAAACCATTTAATGCTTCATCCTGGTAGCCCAGCTCATAAGAAAGTTTGGCGTACTGGTATTTTGAGATTTCCTGTTGTTTCTTATCGCTGCTATTGGATGCGCAAAAAAGAAAAGCATTCCTGGCATTTGTTTTCTGGTTAGTCCGGAGATAGGCATCTCCCAGTAAATACATGGCACTCTGGCTCAGCGAATCTTCTTTCCCGCTCAATTGTTTAAACCCGTTAATCGCTTTGGGGAGCTGGTTTGCTTTATAGTAAGAATAGGAAAGTTCATAGAGATCCTCGCGGCGGACTTTTTGAGAACGCGTTACATAATCTTCCAGGTAGGGCAATGCTTTATCGTACTCCTGTCTCTCAAAATAACCATGACCGATCATTTGTTTCATTTCAAGGTCATAGTATTGCGATTGTCCGGTCTTAATTTTCGTTTCCGCGTATTTTAATGCATCCTCTTTCTTTCCCTGTATATAGTATATCTGGGCAATGTAATAAGGGACAACGGTGGCATAATCCTTTTCGTTTTCGACTATTTTGAAACTTTCCAGCGCGTCATTGTACTGCCTGTCCCGGAAGGAAAGAAAACCATAATAATAATTTGCCTCTATATAATCAGGATCATCCTTCATGGTCCGGATAGTATTGAACAAAGGTTTTGCCCTGGCAAACTGCTGCAGGGTAAAATAAGAATATCCCTGGTGAAATTTCATCTGCGCGATTTCAGTGTTGCTGAGGTTCGCAATATTGGTTTGCTCGTATTGCTGCACTGCCTTGGGAAAGTTCTGTTTCCTGAAATAATATTCACCAAGGTGAAAACTCATCATTTGCACCCTTGCGGTATTTTTTTCCAGGTCAATATAATCAATGGCCTGTTCTTCGGCCCGGCTTTCATTTTGTTTTAAAGCACAGGCAGTAGCATAATAATTGATTTCCTGCACCGTGATGGAATGATTGGCTTTATCCGTTTCCTTTACCGATTGCTGTAATTCTTTCAGCAAAGGATAAGCGAGGCTGTATTGTTCTTTTTGAAAATATTCTTTGGCTTCTTTGAATTTGGCCTGGGGATCGGAAAAAAAAGAAGTTTGCTGGGAAAAACTAGCCACACTCAGAAAAATGGCTATTACGAACAGTATTTGATTCTTCATGCTGGATGTCCTTTAAACCGTTGGTGGATTAACGCCGCAAATTTCAAATTATTACAAGATTGACCAAACATCATTCCAAACAGGTGTTAATAAGTTTATTTATTCAAAATGTTTAACATTTTATTCATTTAAATTGTTAAGCAAAAGAATGGACTACCTTTTCGATATTGAAAACTGAAACCCATCTATGAAAAAAATCTTCAGTTCAACGTCTCCGGAAACTTCTCTTTCCATTGTCATTTTTCTTCTTCGGGCCGCTGCAGGCGCCATGATGATACCGCATGGCTATGATAAACTGACCAAATTTGCGGAATATGCGCCGGGATTTTCCGATCCCTTTCATATAGGCAGGTCCCTGTCCCTTGCCCTGCTCATATTTGCCGAGTTTTTCTGTTCAATGTTTCTTATAGTGGGCCTGCTTACACGGATGGCCTGCATTCCATTGATCATTGGAATGTCCGTGGCATTATTTTACTCCCATCATGGTGATCTGTTCGGGGATGGTCAACTCGCTGCTTTATTTCTTACTATATTCATCGCGATCTTTTTTATGGGCCCCGGCAAACTCAGTATGGATCGTATGATCAGCAAATAATAATTAGCTTCGGGAAATAGTTATGGCCAACACGGTTAAACAGCAGGGAAATTTCAACTTTCAAAAAAGAACAGAAATATAACGAACCAGAAACGAATGTTCACTTCCGAAACACAACTACGTGTCCGCTATGCAGAAACTGACCAAATGGGTGTCGTTTATCATAGCAACTATTTCCCTTATTTCGAATCGGCCAGGGCCGAATCTATCCGTCAATTAGGGTTCACCTATGCCGACATGGAAAAAATGGGTGTTATCATGCCGGTGATCGAAGTCCAGTGCCGGTATCTCCGGCCGGCGTTATACGATGACTTGTTAACCATAAAAGTGATATTGAAGGAATTGCCCCTGCATCATAAAATCGAGTTCCACCACGAGGTTTTCAATGAAAAAAAAGAATTACTGGCAACTGCAAAAATCATTTTGTATTTTTTGGAGGCCAAAGGCAAGAAACAGACAACCATGCCCGAACCCTTATTGAAAAAACTTAAACCTTATTTTAGTTAATTTTATTTCATGGAGAATTATTCAGCACCCGGCAGTCCTTTGAAACAGGAAGATCCCTCACCTACTGAAGCCTTATTGGTCATTCCTCCTAAGCCCCCCGGGGAGGAACCAAAAAGCAAAGTAAATATATGGCTGCGTTCCGCCAGCAGCCTGGCTCTTTATCTTGTTCTTGGTTACTATCTCTTTCGTAGTTTTGAAATGCTGCTGCTTATCACAGTCATTGTTGTCTTTCATGAACTGGGGCATTTTTTTGCCATGAAATCTTTTCGCTATAAAGACCTGGGTATTTTTTTCATCCCGTTGTTAGGTGCTTATGCATCCGGCAGCAAAAGAGAAGTGTCACAGAAAGAATCCGCGATCATTTTATTGGCCGGCCCTCTTCCCGGCATTGTACTCGGTTCTGTCTTATACCTGCTCTATACAAACAACCCCGATCTTTCTATCGCCGGTATTTCTTTTTACACTATCTCATTATCATTTATATTTTTGAATATGATTAACCTGGTGCCCGTTTATCCATTGGATGGAGGACAACTAATGAACCGGGTTTTCCTGGATGAAGAAAGCTGGGTGAGTAAAGCTTTTGTTTTCCTTTCCGCGGGCTTTTTATGCTGGATAGCATTATTTGGAATGGACCGCCCCGCCTATATTCTGCTGATCTTTCCGGCTATGATGCTTTTCCGTATGTTCGGCGATTCAAAATTAAATTCAATAGAAAAGAAAGTGGAAACAGCCGGTATCAACCTCGACACCTCTTATGAAGACATGCCCGATACGGATTACTGGAAGATCAGGAATATGCTGATCGAAGAATACCCGGCCTTCAAAGATGTACCCCCTGCCCCGCCTTATCAATATGACTCACGGGAAGATAAAATAATGGCTACCATACAAAGCCTGCTTCATCGTCACCTGATACAGGATGTGCCACTGGCAGGAAAAATATTCCTTCTCATTATCTGGGCAACGGCTTTTGCAGCTCCGTGGTTGCTGTCAGTAGATATGTCATTCCTTCACCGCTTCGGACTTTGATGGAATAGACAACAGGAAAAACTGGCAACCTACAGTCTCTTTCAATTTTGTGATTCCCGGTTGCTGATTGCTTGTTGTCTATCGCATATTACTTATTGCTACGCCCGGTGATAATCCGGCCGCCAGCTTTTGATAGCTTTCTTTATTTCCCGGCCATTCAATCCTTCATTGACCGCCTTCTGTGCTAATAGAGGAAATTCTTCGTCGGAGGCAAACCGAAGAGCGATAATCTGCCCCATTCGCAACTGCTTATCCAATGGTTTGCCCGTAAGAATAAAATGACGGAAATTTTCTTCCGCGCGAATAGCCCTGTCCTGCGCACGAAGCGCAAATTGTCTGGAATACCAGAAAATACTGGCAAGGATCAACGATACGGCAACCAGTAAAGACGCTGAATAGATATTTTCTTTAGCGGAATTGACAACATTGATGATACTGCCGATAACGACAGCAATTACAGCCGCTCCAGTGAGGATATGCCATTGAAAAATATACCGGGAATGATTCTTATAATTTTGCCCGCTCATAATAAGGTTTATAGTTTTTGATCCACAGTTTATTGTTTACGGGAGTGAATATAAGGCTTCTTTCACTACTCACCACTGACCACTCATCGCTCACTCCTTCAGCACATCCAGCACTTTATACATCTTATTGACTACCCCTGACGACGAGCCATTATAATTATTCACCAGGAAGGAAAAAATATACTCATTACCATCTCGTCCTTTTTGATACCCGCAGAAAGCTTTTACATCCCTGATCGAGCCGCTTTTCATTTTCATTCCGTTGTATTCCGGCAGGGCATCGAAGAAATAAGGGAACCAGTCTTTGGTTCTGGCATATTTTAATATTTCCACCTGCGCATGCGTAGTGACACGATTTTGAGGTGAAAGACCGGAACCATCCGATATATTCAATTCACCTTCATCAAGCCCTTTTTGCTTCCAGAAATCTTTTACGATAGCTACTCCACTGTCAGTGCTGCCAAATCCTTTCTCTTCATAAGCGAAAGTTTTGATTAATGCTTCGCCATAAAGATTAATGCTTTTTTTAAGAAACCAATAGATGAGTGAATCCATGCCGGGAGAGTAATAGGTATAAAAGACTTTAACAGGATCTTTAATCTTCCTAAGCGTAAAGCCATTTCCGGCCTGGAAACTAAAATATCCGGGAGCATCGTAAACTGCCCCGCTGATCTTAAAATTATTCTCATCTACAGGAATAGTTCCTCTGACAATATACTCATTGTTCCCAACTGGTAAATAGATGTACGCGTTGTCACCTGTCCCTTTGCTGGCAGATCTGAGTTCGTTGATAAAAAAAGTGGAAAATTTCTTATTCGCGGCTACAGAAAGAACCTGGACTGAATCCCCGGTTTTACCTGCAGATTTCAGGTAGAGGTCAAATTGATTTTCTCGCCAGTTGAACCCCCCTGCACCCGCACCGTAATAATTCCCGATGTCCTGAAATATCCAACCATCCGGAATTACCTGTGTTTCGAAACTGGTATTATCTATTTGAAACATTCCTGAATAAGGTCTCCCATAATCTTTTGCCTTTTGAACAATGGCCGAAAGAAGTTTTTCAGGGTTGGTACTGTTGTAACGGGAGCTCCCAAAACTTGGGTCACCAAAACTTCTGATAGTAATAGGGCCAACCGGTATGTCATTTGGATAAAAGCCAAATTCGGTTTTATATCTGTACCCTCTCCCCAGCAATTCAAAACTCGTAGCAGCCGTAATGATCTTTTGTGTAGAAGCCGGCGCCAAACCTACCTGTGAATTCTTATCAAACACTACTTTACTCGTCCTTGCATCTATCACGTACAAAGAACTGATGGCATGTTTGAGTTGCGAATCAGCTTCAAACTGCCGGTAAGCTTGTTGAAGTTTTTTAGTGATATCCTGTGCCAAAGAACAGGCAACCAGCAACAAACACCCGGCAACGATAAAAAGTTTTTTCATCTTTAATAAATTACAATATCCCCAAACGAAAAAAAGTAAATTTACAGTATGGAAAATGAAGTTAAAGAACCCGCGCCGAAGTATAATTATATTTTCCCATAGCGGAACCTGACGGAATTCAAAAATCTTCCTGACAATTTTCCTGTTTCAACTATCGGCCTTACTCTTTTCCTGAAAGATATTTATGATGATGTCAGTTTTGACGAATAACTGATATTTGCAGGCAAAATCCCTTACTTGAAACAAATTAACGCTTCTATTATCACTATCGGCGATGAACTCCTGATCGGCCAGACCATTGATACCAACAGTGCCTTTATAGCCCAGGAGTTGAATAAAATTGGTGTTTGGGTAAAAAGAAGAGTAGCGGTCGGCGATTCAGGGGACGATATCTGGCAGGCATTGGATGCAGAAAGCACGATTTCAGATATCATTATCGTCACCGGGGGTCTTGGTCCTACCGCTGATGATATTACCAAACCCTTATTATGCAAATATTTTGGCGGGAAGCTGGTCGTGAACGAAGAAGTAGTAAAGCATGTAAAATATTTATTCGAACAAGTATTTCGCCGGCCCGGCCCCATGCTGGAGAGAAACCTCAAACAAGCTGAAGTGCCGGATGTTTGTGCCGTATTGCACAATGCCAGAGGTACCGCGCCGGGAATGTTATTTCATAAAAACGGGAAAGTTTTTATTTCTCTCCCCGGGGTACCTCATGAAATGAGAGGCCTTATCGTTAATGAAGTAATCCCGCGGTTATTACAAGAATTTGAAATGCCCTCCATCCTTCACCGGACCGCTTTTACTTCAGGCCAGGGAGAGTCCATGATCGCCGAACATATCAAAGACTTTGAATCGGCTTTACCACCCTATATCAAACTAGCTTACCTGCCGGGTTATGGCATGGTGAAATTAAGACTGACAGCAACAGGCGATAATAAAGAAGAATTAGAAAAAGAACTGGATAGCCAGTTCGGCCAGTTAAAAAAATTAATAAAAGCCTGGCTCGTGACAGATACGGATGAAGGACTGGAAGTAGTTCTCGGGAAAATACTAAAACAAAAAGGCAGGACAATGGGAACCGCTGAAAGCTGTACAGGTGGCTATATTGCTCATCTCATTACTTCTGTTGCCGGATCATCTGCTTATTATAATGGCAGCATAGTCAGTTATGCGAATGAAGTGAAAGAAAATATTCTCGGCGTTCAGCACAAAACATTAGAGTCGGCAGGGGCCGTCAGTGAAGAAACGGTAAAACAAATGGTGAAAGGGGCCATCGAAAAACTAAACGCAGATTATGTGGTAGCTACCTCCGGCATTATGGGCCCTGATGGCGGTACGGCTGACAAACCGGTTGGAACAGTATGGATCGGCGCTGGCAATAAGGAATCCGTTATCGCCAAACAATTCCTTTTCCGCTTCGACCGGGAAAGAAATATTCAGCAAACGGCGCATGTGGCATTGGATTTCCTGAGAAAATTCATCTTGACTAACAGTTGATCGGGCGATTATAATCAAATCGTTACCTTTGGCGCCTGGTGAATATGCTTGCCCCTGCCTGTTTTGTTGAGCAGAATTATTGTAGTTTTCTGTCCCGGATGGCAGACAGCAAGCAGGGTCATCCCGGTATCGGAACTAAATATTAAATCTGCTCCCGGTAATTATCGGGACTTAAATATTAAATCAAAGATGGCTATAGTTGATCTCCTAATGCCGAAACTGGGTGAAAGTATCATGGAAGCGACCATCCTGAAATGGCACAAACAACCCGGCGATTCCGTAAAAATGGATGAAACGATCCTTGAGATCGCAACAGATAAAGTTGATAGTGAAGTCCCCAGTACTGCGGCAGGTGTAATGGAAGAAATCCTTTTTAAAGTCAATGATGTTGTTCCGGTTGGAGCTGTCATCGCCAAAATAAAAACCGGGGCTTTAGAACCGGCAAGTTCCACGTCTGTTGGCACTCAACCTGTCAAAGAAACAATCTACGCCCGCCCGGAGGAAAAAATAGTTGTACCAGAACCGGTCAGGCAGCCAATGATCAGCGCTCAATATTCAGGTGATAATGGTAATGGTTCAGCCAATCGTTTTTACTCTCCTCTGGTATTGAATATCGCAGCCAGTGAAGGCATCAGTTTGTCTGAACTGGAAAATATCGCCGGCACAGGCAATGAAGGCCGTGTTACCAAAAAAGATATCTTGCAATATGTAAGCGAAAGGAAACACGGAACCAGGAAGCCAGAAGTCCGAATCCAGAATGAAACCAGGGTAATGCCTGTTTCTGAGACCACCCAACTCACCACGCAAACCTCACCCCTCACCACTTACTCCGGCAACGTCGAGATCATTGAAATGGATCGGATGCGTAAGCTGATTGCCGATCACATGGTACGCAGCAAACATACCAGTCCGCATGTGACCAGTTTTACGGAAGCCGATGTAACCAATCTCGTCATGTGGAGGGAAAAAGTGAAAAAGGATTTTGAAAAAAGAGAAGGTACAAAGGTCACCTACACACCGCTGTTCATTGAAGCGATTGTTCGTTGTATAAAAAAGTTCCCGCTTCTCAATAGCTCTGTTGATGGCGACAGGATTATTGTAAAGAAAGATATCAATATCGGCATGGCCACCGCCTTACCAAACGGTAACCTGATTGTCCCCGTAATCAAAAATGCAGACCAGTTGAATTTGGTAGGGCTGACGAAAAGGGTCAACAACCTGGCCGATAATGCAAGAAACGGAAGATTGAACGCGGATGATACACAGGGAGGAACATTTACGCTGACCAATGTAGGTACATTCGGCAGCCTGATGGGTACCCCGATCATCAACCAGCCCCAGGTGGCGATACTCGCTGTCGGGGCCATCAAGAAACGCCCGGTAGTGATTGAAACTCCCCATGGCGACAGCATTGCTATTCGCCACATGATGTATTTATCACTCAGCTATGACCATCGTATCGTAGATGGCAGTCTTGGCGCTACTTTCCTGACTGCGGTAGCCAACGAATTGGAGAACTTTAATGGAGAAAGGGAGTTTTAAACGCTAATGGACGCGAATGAGCGCAAATGGACGCTAAGGGACTATTTTTTACCTGGGTAATTGAATCTTTTTGTTGCTGAAAAAAATCTTCCCGCCTTTGTATTTAACTACAAAAAGATTATCATACTCATCATCATTCAGGTCGGTAGCTATCCTTTTTTCATTGCATAACATGTTTACAATATCATCCACTGTATTGGAATGACCGACAACCAATACATTCTTCTTCTTCGACTTTAATAAACTGATAAAAGCAGAATCCGGTCTTGGGCCATACGTTTCAATGGCCAGGTGAAAATAATCGGCTGTAGGCTGGGCGGTTGATTGGGTCCGGATAGTATTCGTAGAAAAAATATAAGCGATCTTTTTATTCTTCAGTATCTCTTTCAGCGCTTCGGCCCTTTGCTTTCCCTGGTTGGTCAATGAAACATCACTGCTCATATTCGTCGCCTGCGCCTCTTTTTCCGCATGACGAACGATATAATAGGTATGGCTGCAGGAAGAAAAAACAAGGAGAAAGAGACTCAGGACAATAAAAAACCTGGACATACTAGGGATTTTGCCAATTAAAAATCCTGAAAAAATCTTTAAATCAGGAATCTTTCTTAAACTTTCCTTCTTTTACTGGTCTCTTTTATGTAAATTAGAAACTACTAAAGCCGTCAGTTATGAAACAACTATCCGACACCTGGTTCGCCGAAGGCTATATTGACTTCGAGCTGAAAAAATACACGCTGCTCGCTTACCTGCAGGAGATCAACAAATATTTTAATGAGAATAAGCTTTATCCCCAATTGGGCGATGTGGTTTTTCATTATAATAACCTCGTTGCTTTCAGGGATAATAAAAAATTCCTGCAGGAACATTTTCCCAAGAAACTGACGGGACTGCAAATGGAGAAATTGCAATTATTGTATGAGCAAATGATAGAAGATACCGAGCTGATGCAGGAACTGGAAGATATCATCAACTATGCCGCCGTAACCATTAAAAAAACATTACAAACAGGTGTCTCTATTTATGAATTCGTGGAAGATAAGATCAATATCGCTCCTGTTGGCATCATGCCGCTTGATATAAAAGAAGGGTTTTTCTTTTTAAGCAGCGGCGATACCCGGTCAACAAGGGTCTATCATTACCGGCTTTCGATATTTGAAAAGCATGACGAAAAATACCGCAGCATCAAGACCGCCTTCATTGATAAATGGCAGCGGAGCCTTGTTACCACCTACGAACATATCAAATCGGACCTGATACGTTACCACAAAAGCTTACCGAACCCTGCCGTATATTCAATTGAAGTGGGTCTGAGTTTCCCGGTAGATGAAACCCTGTTACCGATTGCCAAGAGAAGTTTGGTAAAATATATTAGTTCGCAGGCAGCATAAGTCAGGTTCAAAAAGTTGGCGAGTTCACAAGTTTAATAGTTCTCTGCGGATTGAAACAACTTGTGAACACTGGAACTTGTGAACTATTCAACTATTTCCAACCCCCAGTCCTTCCCCTTCTTCACCGCGGGTACTCCTTCCGTAATCCATTTCGGTGGCTTCTCTCCTTTCAACAGCCAATCAAAATATTGTTGCTCCCTGACCTGGATATCCTTCCGGTTTCTTCTTTCTACAAGATTATGCGCTTCCCCATTGTAACTAAGCATCCAGACTTTTTTGCCAAGCCTTCTCATGGCGGTAAACAATTCAATTCCCTGGTACCAGGGTACGGCCCCATCAGCGTCATTGGACATGATGACAAGAGGCGTGGTGACTTTGGGTAAATGAAACAATGGCGAGTTCTCGATATACAGCTCCGGTTTTTCCCATAATGTAGCGCCAATGCGGCTCTGGTCCTTCTCATATTGAAATTGCCGGTTCACCCCGCTTTCCCATCTTATGCCGCCATAAGCGCTGGTCATATTGGCGACAGGAGCGCCGGCCCAGGCGGCTTTAAACATATTGGTCATCGTTACCAATTGCGCCACCTGTATACCACCCCAGCTCTGCCCCTGTATAGCCATATTCTTTGCGTCGATCCAGTTATATTTTGTCAAAGCCTTGGCCCCGCTGACAACATAATCATAAGCGCTTTGTGCCGGATGACCAATTGTATATCGTATATCCGGGGCAAATACAACATAACCCCGGCTGACAAAAAAGGAGATATTCAGCCGGCTCGGTGTTGGAGCCGGTGGGATATAACTATTCAGGCCATCCGATAAAGTTTCATAGAAATAAATGATGACGGGATATTTTTTCGCCGGATTGAAATCTTCCGGTTTATATAAAATGCCTTCCGATTCCTTTCCTTTAAATGTTTTCCATTTGAATAATTCGGCGGTACCCCAGTTGTAATCTTTTTGCTGGGGATTAATAGAAGATAATTGCACTTCCTCAGAAAGATAGTACATCGGCGATCTGGGATCGTTCGTATTGTAAACTGCAACAGGTGATGAAATAAACAAATCCGGAGATAATTGATAGTTCTCCTTAGTATAAATAAATTCACCCACTCTATTCCTGGCTTCTACAATCTGGCCTATCGAAATATTGCTGTTTTTTAATTTTATTTCATGTACTGCATTTTCATGCAGATTGACCCACATTAATCCAGCATCTTTATTCACCTTATTTAACATTCTGAATAAAACATAATCGTTCGACTGCAAAAACCTTTTTGTAGAATCGAGCTGAATATAGCGGTAAATCTTTTTCTGTTTTCTTCCGAGCCCGTGGGTTAGGTTAGAAGTATCTTTTTTTCCATTTAAGTCAATCTTCCAAACATCATAACGGTCGTAAACATAAACAGCTGAATCCCCTTCATGCCATCTCATTATACCATATGGCGACGGATCATTGGGAACATCATTTTCCTCATTATACAAAGGCACTTTAATAGCCGAAGTAATATTCTTTATCCCTTTCCCGTCCCACACAAAATAATTTCTCGCCTTGCTTTCATACCACATGATATACTTACCGGTGGGAGAAATATAAGAAGGCGCGATAACCCCCTGCATATCCTTTTTCACTAATTTCTTAGTACCCTCATTTACATTGATTGCATAAATATCTTTTTGGGTAGTTCCTGTCCACTGGCTCTCCACCCTTTTTCCAAAATCAGTTACCCCAACGAAAGTTTCGCCGTCTCCTTCATTAGTTTGATAGATGACGGGAATCTCTTTTGATCCCAACTGCTGTATGGTATTGTTATCAAGAAGATAAACAGCCAGGAAATTCTCCTGCAGATCCCGCTGCAACCTGAATAGTTGTACCGTTTGCAAATAATCATCGTTATAATGCCAGATATCCAGCTTTGCCAGGTCAATATCCACGAGGGTCGTATCTTTTGGCGGCTGTATGGGCGCCGTACCAAAGAATAAGCGTTTGCCACTCTTACTGAAACTAAGATTTCCAAATTCACTGATCGTCATGCCGAGTTGCATACCGGGAGAAAACCGGTCGACCAACAATGTGGCGCTGTCCATACCGTCTTTGAAATACCAGAGACGATAAAATTTCTGCAGGTCCTTCGGCTTTGCATCTCTTTCCGCGAGGTAAGCGACTTGCGAACCATCATCCGTCAAAGCAAAGTTCTTATAGTCATTCCCTCCCCTGCTCAACGTATCGCCAAATCCTTTGCGCAGGTCATATAACAATACAAATGGCCTGCTCAAAGAATCCTTCGGGTTACGTGATGCCTCAATCAATAGCTTCTGCCCGTTCTTGCTGAAATAATATTCGAGTACATTATTGAATGTCTTTTCCACGCCCGTTTCCAGCTTACGAAGTATCAGCGTCGTTCCGGTTTCCGGGAGAATGGCGGGAGTTTCGTCGCCATCTGCATCAGTTGAAAAGGGTGAGTAGTCAGTTGTGAGTGGTGAGTTTTGATCCGAAAGTTCGGAGTCCGCAGATCCATCATCTTTGTTTGACCTTCTTTTCCCCGGCGGTGGTATTTTTTCGATTACCATCCGCAACGAATCAATGACCCTGTTCAGGCTATCCGCTATTTTTTTGGCATCAGGCATTATCGTTTTAATTTTTGCGGGCGCCGGCTCTATGGCTTTTTCCTCGTGGTAAGCCACCCATCCAAAACTTTTTGCCGGTGTTTTATACGTTTTGACGCGCCCAAGTTTCCAGGCATTATCATTGCCCAGCTTAACAATCGCCAGCGAATCTTTCGGTGAATCATCCGGTTTCTTTTTTTTGATCCTTGCTTCTCTCAGGTCCTTGTAAAAAGGTTTGATCTTAAAGATCACAAAACGGCTGTCTTCCGTGATAACCGCATTGTATCCTCTTGGAACCGTCTTTTTGTATTTCGCATCCGCGGACTGGATCACCAGTTCATTATCTCCTTCCTGCACATTAATGGTATAGACCACCCATTTCCCGTCATTACTGATCATTTTTTCTCCAATGCTCTGCCAGCTATCGTATACAGAATGATCCAGGGGCTTTTTTTGCGCAAATAGTATGGGTGAAATAAAAAATGTAAGAAGCAGAAGACTCGTTCGCATGGAAATAATTTATCGGATAAAGATAGTAGATGATGCCCAAACTATCTTATGGCTCCCTGTAAGTAGTGTCCTGGTTCGGGAAATGGCCACGGAAAACATAATAAAAGAGCGTCACAGGGAAGGGATCTTACACACTCTGCGGTTCTCTGTTTCGCTGCGCTCCTCTGTGGCCAACATGAATATTGAAATCGGTACTCCATCCCCCGCTATGACATATCCGTTTTAGAATAACGGGTAGAAGACAGGTTTCTGGCCACCCTGAGTGGAAGAGAGAGGAAAGGGTTCATTCCGGCTGTCTGCAGAATGCTACCCGGGCAAGCCGGTTGGTGCAAACGGATTGTCATTAAAAGAAATTCCGGTTTAATCTCTGCCATAGCCATTTTTTTTGTAAATTGAAACAAGGAATCAGCGGCAGGAATGTTATACCACGTTTCCCCAATATTCTTTTCTTTTTTACGTGATTTTCACGAGACTTTTCTGAGACTCTCACCTGACTTTTTCCTGATTCTTGCCTGACCCTCACCTGACCCTGTCCTGACTCTGTCCTGACCCTAATGAGACCCTCTTATATGGTTCCTATATCATAGCACTCCAGGAATTATATGTCGACTCTATATCTGCTACAGGATAGAATAGGCCTTTAGCTCATATTAAAATCATAACCTAAACTAAGACACTGTCTTCTGCCCCACGATTAAGCCATATTGCCACAGACCTTTTTTCATTCCATAATACTGGTACTTGCAGGCCCTGATATTTTTCAATTGCATTTCGGTAGCCCGGTTTGAAAAAACCATCTTTTTCCAGGCAACGTATAAACTTGCCAGCCAATAAAAACGCAATAGCCGCTTTGATGAATGGATCGTATAAGCAGATATGTCACGGTAGCCAATATTGACAAATCCCGCCTGCTCCATGAACCTGTTAAAACGAACAGGCGATTCAAGGTAATTCACCTGCCAGCCATCCAGCCATTGACGAATGACGGGGTAATCATTATTTTCAAATTCGGTGACAAAGCCGTCCGCAATAATCAATCTTCCCCCCGGTTTTAGTAACCGCCAGGCTTCTTTTACAAATTGTTCCTTGTCGTCAGCATAACAAATACTTTCACATCCCCATATTATGTCGAAACTTTCGTTGGTGAAAGAAGTGCGGCAATAATCCATTACCTTAAAATCAACCAGGGTATTCACTCCTTTTTGTTTTGCATTCTGCATCGATTGTTGCGCCTGTCTTTCACTCAGGGTAATGCCGGTCACCTTACAACCCTGTTTTGATGCGAGGAAAATGCTGCTGCCGCCAACACCACAACCTGCATCCAGTACTCTGTCATTGACCGTGATCCCGGCTGTTTCCGCCATCACTTCGTTCATCCGAAATAAAGATTCGGGGAATGATTTTACTTTTTCATCCCGGTAACCATAATGAATAGCCAGGCTCTTATCCAGGTCCCAGGAATCCTTATAAGCATTCTCAGTTGCCTGGTAATATTCTACAATCCTTTTATGATATTCTTCCTTATCCATTCTTTTTCGATTTTCTTTCCTGTCCGGTTAACATGATAACATGAATGACCAGGGATGCTGCAATAAGCGCGAACCCCGCAAAAAACCATTTGCTTAAAAACTGGTTTTCTTTATAGACAATAAAAGCCAGTATGATCCCGTATACCGGTTCAAGATTATAAGTAAGGTTAACGGTAAAAGCGGTAAGTTTTTTCAATGCGCCGGCCGAAAGCTGGAAAGCCAGTACAGAACAGAACCAGGATAATACCAGCAGCCATCCCCAGTCTTCCAGTCCGGGAAAAATATAATGGGTCGGGAAACGCTGCAGATAGAACGGCATAAAAGCAGTAAGGGCAAGCCACCCCCCGCTCAACTGGTAGGTAAGCAATGTTTCGGTATTTATTCTCTGAACAAACTGGCGGATGACAATCATTACGAAAGCCAGCAATACCGCCGATACAGTGCCGAGCAGGATACCTGTTTCATATTGAGGGTCAAACCGGAAAATGATATAGATACCCGCGATCACGAGCAGCCCAAGTAAAACTTCCGCCCATTTGATCCTCACCCGCAGAACAAGCGGTTCCAATAAGGCGGTAAAAAACCCAACAGCCGAAAAACAAACCAGCGCTACAGAAACATTGGCTGTTTTAATAGAGCCATAAAAGGTAACCCAGTGCAGGGCGGCTACAAAACCGATCCCTGTCAGTTTCAGCATATCTTTCGCGGAGATCCTTTGTAATTTCTTAGTGAATGAAAACAGTATCCACATGGTAACGGAGCTTAACAGCAGGCGATACCATACAAGCCATCCTGCATCCAGGTGGATAAGCCGCCCAAGTATGCCGGTAAATCCCGCTAAGAAAACAGCAATATGAAGCTGGATAAACGCTTTTTTCATCGCTTCGCAAAGAAAGGCAATTTCGGGTAGTAGTTAATTTCGAAAACTGATTTCACGCAAAACTGCTAAGTCACGCAATAACGTGAAGGCTCTGCTGCTATTTTTGTGGTCTGGCTAATCTTTGCAGCCTGATGTGAAACGAAAAATGATCACTACCAGAAAAAACAATAAGTTCTTTCAGCAAGATGAAATCAAATTAATACGCTGCTAAATAAGAGAAGATCATTTGCTTTCCACCAACACGTTATTCTGCTGTATGGGCTCAGCGGCGGCGGATCGTTGATTATAGGGTTTCTTTACTCTTTTCCTGTAATTGGTGAACCAGCTGTGCCAGCGGAGTTTGAGCACCCCAAGAATGCCTTCCTTCACAATTCCTTTATTCATCTTGGAAACACCATGTGCCCTGTCCTGGAAAATAATGGGCACTTCCACTAATTTAAAACCAAGCTTCCAGGCCGCGAATTTCATTTCTATCTGGAAAGCATAACCGGTAAAATGGATCTCGTCGAGGTTGATCGTTTCCAGGACTTCTTTTTTGTAGCACATAAATCCTGCGGTCGAATCCCTTACATGCATCCAGGTGATGATCCTGGTATATAAGGAAGCTCCTTTGGACAAAGCAATCCTGTTGCGGGGCCAGTTAACTACGCCGCCGCCTTTTACATATCGCGAACCGATGGCAAGATCAGCTCCCTCGTTTTTACAGGCACTATATAGGCGGGAAAGATCATGAGGGTTATGTGAAAAATCGGCATCCATTTCGAAGATATAGGAATACCCGTGTTCTATGGCCCATTTGAAGCCATGAATATAGGCGGTACCCAGGCCGAGTTTCCCTTCTCTTTCTTCGATAAATAATTGGCCGGCAAATTTGGGCTGAAGTTCCTTTACAATGCCGGCAGTACCGTCGGGAGAACCATCGTCAATGACGAGAACATGAAAGTCTTCGTCGAGGTTAAAGATGGCATGGAGAATATTGCTTATATTTTCTCTCTCGTTATAGGTTGGTATGACGACTAATTTTTCCACTTAGTTATAGTAAAGGCAAGTAACGAATTTACGATAATCAATAATGCTACCGTGTTAAAATTGTTCACAGAAAAGGAATTAATAGCAGAATCAAACCTTTTTCAATATGGTGCGAGTATAAATCTCAGTGAGTTTTTGCTTGGTATGCTGGGGGAAATCCCCTTTCATCATCCAGTCATAGTATTGAGGTTCAGCCCTTAAGACCTCAGAAACCGGGCGTCCCTTGAATTTGCCAAAATTAAAGACTTCAACCCCGTTTTCAACCACAAAACGACGGGCAAAATCAACGATTACTTCCTCCCCGATCGCCTTTAAAATTGTATCAACGGTATTCCCAAGAACGGGGTAATGATCCAGCTGAGCCACGAGAATTTCATGGGTCGCCGCTGCATCGGCTTCAGCGCTATGCGCGGAAGTCAATACCTTATTGCAATAAAACTTATAGGCTGCGCTAAGGGTTCGTTGTTCCATCTGGTGAAATATCTTCTGAACATCCACCAGTTTTCTTCCTTTTACATCAAACTCAACTCCTGCCCTTAAAAATTCTTCCACCAGTAAAGGAATATCAAACCGGTTCGAATTGTAGCCTGCGATATCACAACCATCGAGCATTTGCTTTAATTCATGTGCTACCTGCCTGAAAACTGGAGCATCTTTCACCATTTCATCCGTGAATCCATGTACATCAGTTGAAGATTTGGGTATCGGCATTTCCGGGTTGATGATCTTCCGTTTGATACTTTTTGTGCCGTCGGGTAAAAGTTTAACAATAGCGATTTCAATGATACGGTCGGTGCCAAGATTGGTTCCTGTAGTTTCAAGATCAATAAAGGCCAGGGGTTTTTTCAATTGCAGCATCAGGTGAGTTAATTTGTCTTACTAATCAGGGCGGTAAAGGTAGTCCTTTGCTTTTTTCAAAAAAAGGAAATAACCTGAAAGCCGAAAAAAAATCCTTTCTGTCCATCTGCAAATAAGTATAAAGACTTACTTATTGCCGGCATAGCTATAAAAAATGAGTTGAAGGCTATATATTTGCATAATAATTGTTTAGCTATATCGTTAACCAACAAACACAAAAAAAATGAAAACCAGGCTCCTGACTATTTTAGCCCTTATCATCCTGGCCATCACGATAACTTCCTGCTATTCATCCCGCAAAAGCGGTTGCCCGATGAATCCACAGAGCAACTATAAATACAGGGGTTAAAGACTGGTAAATTCATTTCCGCAACCACGATTTTCATCTCCGGGAATATCTTTTTTAAAGCCCGTTTACATTAATAAAATTTACCAGAGCGGCCGTATTCTTCAACTTGAGTTTCTTGAGAATATTGTAGCGGTGTACTTCGACCGTTTTGAGAGAAATGTCCAGTTCAGAAGCGATTTCCTTGGAGGAGAACCCTTGTTTGATAAACTGGATGATGTCGATTTCCCTTCGCGAAAGATTATTCATATCGCTTGGCGATGTTTCATCTTCCAGCTCTTTCTGGGCGAGAATATTTTTTACCTCCTCGCAAATATATTTTTTCCCTTTACTGACTTCAATAATAGCCCGGATCATTTCATCCTTGGATGAGTTCTTGGTCACATACCCCATCGCGCCAAGCTGCATCATCCTTTTGGCATAAGCCGGCATGGTATGCATGGAAACGGCAATCACTTTTGAACCGGGGCAATACTTAGTGATCTGCCGGGTGGCATCAAAGCCATTTACCGGTACCATATTAACATCCATCAGGACAATATCCGGCTTTAAAGTTTTTACGATTTTTATAGCGTCCTCCCCGTTACTGGTCTCCCCAATAACGGTAAACCTGGAATCGCTGTTGAGTATGAATGACCACGAATCCCTGATCAGTTTGTGATCGTCCACCAAAACGATGGAAGTCTTTTCCATAGCAAGGGTTTATTGAGAATTTTTAATAGATAAGATTTCAACTATCAAAAGTTATGAAAAAAAACAAACAAAGAAAAAAATATTAAAGAATCTTCAACAACAGTTATCGCCAAATCTATCCATAAATAGATTTGACTTATTGGTTTTAATTATGTAGAGGTCATAAAAAACCAATCGTTTGATCCGGTGGAGCTGGCGGGAATCGAACCCGCGTCCAAACATATTCCCCGAAAGCTTTCTACATGCTTATTTCATTATTATTTGTCGGCACAAAACAGGAAATGAACAAACCAATTCCGTGCTTAGCTGTATGGTCTTAAGCCGTAGTCACAGCCTTCTGCAGCAGCATTCTGTTTTATTGTTGAGTCGGCGGCGGAGCCTGGTAACAGAACAACCTGCATCCGCGGCCCTAATGACTAACTAATCACTGATTAGGCAGCCATGGCATACTGAGTATTGCCATTTATAGTTTGAGTATTCTGGATTAAAGTGCCGTTCACCCAAAGCACTGCATGCTTACACTTTCAAAGATCTATGCTGTCAAAACCGGGACAGCCCCTTTATTCTTTTTTTGACAATTGTCAATTTCCTGTTTTCTATTGTCTGTTGCTCATCACTTCCCCCATCCAAACCAATCATTGCCATTTGCATACAACATCAGCAATATGAGAAGTACCATGCCGGCCACCTGCGCGTACTCCATGAATTTCTCATTGGGTTTCCGCCGGGTAATCATCTCATATAACGTAAACATGACATGACCACCATCCAAAGCGGGTATCGGTAGCAGGTTCATAAATGCCAGAACGATAGATAAAAAAGCCGTGATATTCCAAAATGCTTCCCAGCTCCAGAAAGTAGGAAAAACAGAGCCAATCGCTTTGAAACCACCTAATCCCTTATACGCGCCCGTTTTAGGATTCAATATCAGCTTGAACTGGTCAATATAAAACTGCAGCTTTTCACCAGCCTTCCGGATACCTGCAGGAAACGCTGCAAAAAACGGGTATTTTGTCGTTATTACCTTATATACACCTAAACTGTCATATTGTTTATCCGTTAAAGTTTGCAATTCCAATCTACCCTGGCTATTGACTTTATTAGTCAGGCTGATTGTATCATTATTCCTCAGCACAGACAAGGTAACGGCTCCATTCTTGTTCTGAGCCCCGATATCGTTGATCTGGTCAAGGAACTGAACCGGCTCGCCATTGACTGAAATAATTCTGTCAAACGGCTGCAACTTCGCCTGTTTTCCGTAGGCAGTATCCTTGTCGTCGTATACACCTATAATGCATGGAAGGCGCTCAGTAATCAATACCCTTTTCTTATCTTTCCTCGTAATCAATTTATCAATAAGATCAATATTGAGATCCAACTCTTTGATTTCCCCGTTTCGCTCAATCACTACTTTCTTTCCTCCAATAAGGACCTTTGGCTGGATATCATCAAAATATTTGATGGAGTCCCCGTTTACCGATATGATCTTGTCACCGGATTGAAAACCCTGCGTGGTCATTAATGAATCCACTACCCATATCCCGTTCTTAGCGCTCGCGTTCGGTACATTTCTTTCCCCCCAGATCATTAAAACAAACGCGTAGATGATAAAAGCTACCAGTACATTCATAATGATCCCCGCCAGCATTACTATAAGGCGCTGCCAGGCGGGTTTGCTCCTGAATTCCCATTCTTTTGGCGGCTGTTTCATCTGTTCCTTATCCATACTTTCATCGATCATCCCGGATATTTTTACATACCCGCCCAATGGCAGCCAGCCGATACCATAGACGGTATCCCCGACTTTCTTTTTTACAAGCGCGAACCAGGGGTCAAAGAATAAGAAGAACTTTTCTACCCGGCAGCGAAACCAGCGGGCAGTAATATAATGACCGAACTCGTGCAATATCACGAGGAGGGATAAAGCAAGTAATAACTGCCCTACCTGCACACCTACTGACGACCAATTGATAGCTAATAAACCCATATATTGATTCCTAAAAGACTTTTATTGATACAATAAACTGCAAATATCCGTGAAATAAAAGAGATTACCATTTTGGAATTGGGAAATCGGGAAACCGGGATTTTTTTTAACAGATCACTTTCTACCCCATCGATGCTTAAGCTATTTGAAAGGAATAACGAGATGGCTATCTTGAACAAATTTGCCAATATCATCCTGAGCGAATCGAAGGACAAAATTCCAAAATCGAACGCCTGCTCTCAGAGTTGAATAAGATCTGCGGCAAATGTCCTTGCCTCCCCATCGCTGCTGAAATATTCTTCCAGTGTTGGCTTCTCAATAAATGATATCTTCTGCATCGTTTTCTCCACCACATCGGTCATATCGAGAAAATTGATCCGGTTACGGAGAAAAGCATATACCGCTATCTCATTGGCCGCGTTCATGACAGAAGGAAGATTGCCTCCCCGGTTAAGCGCTTCTATGGCCAGGGCAAGATTCCTGAAAGTTCTTATATCCGGTTCTTCAAATGTCAGCGTATTTATTTTCTTGAAATCATATCTCGGGAACTGGTTGGGTATTCTCCTGGGGAATGCCAGTGAATATTGTATCGGCAATCTCATATCCGGCAATCCCATCTGCGCTTTGATACTGCCATCTTCAAACTGTACCATGCTGTGAATAATGCTCTGCGGGTGAATAAGCACCCTTATTTGCTCCGGCCTCAGGTTGAACAGCCATTTAGCCTCGATCATTTCCAATCCTTTGTTCATCAGCGTGGCCGAATCAATCGTGATCTTTGCCCCCATGCTCCAATTCGGGTGTTGTAAAGCATGCTCCCTTTTTACATTGACGAGATAATTTGGCTTGCGACCAAGGAAAGGACCGCCCGACGCGGTAAGAATGATCTTTTCGATCTTATTCCTCGTTTCCCCAACCAGGCATTGAAAAATCGCTGAATGTTCAGAGTCAACAGGAATAACAGGCACCCGGCTTTCCACCGCTTTCCGCATTACAATATCACCGGCGACAACAAGCGTTTCTTTATTGGCCAGCGCAATAGGCTTGCCGATACCGATAGCTTGCAGGGTCGGCCTTAAACCGGCATAACCAACAATAGCCGCCAGCATCAGGTCATAACAATCAATCGCCGCTACTTCCTCCAGGGCTTTTTCACCCGCGAAAACCTTTATAGCCGTGGAAGAAAGCGCATCCTTTACCTTTAAGTATTTCTTCTCATCAGCGATCACTACCATATTCGGGTTGAACTTCAACGCCTGCTCGATCAGCAGCTCTTCATTAGTATGGGCCGTAAGTATTTCAGCGGAAAACTTATCGGTATTAGCCGCTATCACTTCCAGCGCCTGCGTGCCGATGGAACCGGTAGATCCAAAGATGGCTATACGTCGTGTTTGTTGTTGTTCAAGCATGCTTAAGTAAGAAGTACGATGTACGACAGTCTGGTTATAGAACATATTTCATTTATCGGAGTGGCGTACACCGTACAGCTAACATCGTACATCATATTAGTTTTCTTTTCGTTTTATAAGTAAGATCATCCGACATTTTCCCGCCATTGCCCTATACCACAGACCTGCTATAGAAGATATTTCATATACCAGGGTGGCGTACATCGTACCTCGTACTTCCAATCAGTTTTCTTTCCATTTTATAAGATCATCCGCTATTTTCCTGTCATTACTTAACCGTGGTACTTTATTCTGCCCCCCTAATTTACCAACAGATTTCATGTAATCAATAAACCCGTTTTTCCGGACCGCTGTTATTTTTAACGGCTTGAGAATATTGCCGCTGATCAGGTCATCATAATATACATTTTTCTTCCGGAGGTTCTCATCTATTTTACTGGCAAACTCCTGCATATTGGTTGGCGTATTTTCAAATTCAATAAACCATTCATGGTAAGACTTGCCCTCACCGCCACTGACATAGGGCGCCACGGTGAACTCCGTTACCTGGATGCTTTCTTCCTTTGCCGCTTTCAGCAGGCTATACTCCACTTCTTCCCCGATCACATGCTCCCCGAAAGCCGAAATAAAATGTTTCGTTCTGCCGGTTACAATAAGCCGGTAAGGGTTGGTAGAAGTGAATTTTACCGTATCCCCAAGATTATATCCCCATAAACCCGCATTGCTATTAATGATGAGCGCGTAGTTTTCCCCCACTTTTACATCGCTCAATGATAACCGGGTTGGCTTCTCATTGAATATCTCGCCAGAGGGTACAAATTCAAAAAATATCCCGCTATTGGTATTTAATAATAAGCCTTCGGCATTTTGTGAATCCTGGAAAGCAAAAAAACCTTCACTGGCCGGGAATAATTCTATCGTATCAATTTTTTTCCCGATACTTTCAAACAACTTCGCTTTATAAGGTTCGAAATTTACACCCCCCTGCACCATTAAGCTGAAGTTGGGAAACACATCCGCGACCTTCTTGCCGGTTCTTTTTATCAATTCATCAAAATACATCTGCATCCAGGGCGGTATACCGCTGATCAGCGTCATATCCTGCTTGATCGTTTCATCCACGATCTTATTCAGCTTCGTTTCCCAGTCGTCTATACAATTAGTTTCATAAGATGGAAGCTGGTTGGTACGGAGGTATTTGGGCACATGATGATTGACGATGCCGCTCAGCCTGCCCGTTGGGATATCGCCGATCCTTTCCAGTTCCGGCGACCCTGAAAGAAAGATCATTTTGCCATCTGCAAACCGGGAATTGCCTGTTTCTGCCATATAACAGAGCAAAGCATTCCTCGCGGTATTGATATGATTGGGAATGGAGTCTTTGGTGATCGGGATATACTTGGTGCCGCTGGTGGTGCCGGAGGTTTTGGCTAAATAGATTGGCTTGCCTTTCCAGAGCACGTTATGCTTCCCTTCCTTGATAAGGCTGATAAAGGGCTTCATGGCCTCATAGTCCCTGATGGGGACGGCCTGGCTGAATTCATCATAATTATTTACCTTATCAAGGCCGGTTTGTTTCCCAAATTCGGTGGTGCGGCCCACTTTTATCAGGGTCTTCAGGATATTTTCCTGGTCGGCTATGGCAGTAACCATCCCTTTCCGGATACCTTTATATATATAGGAAGCGAATGGTTTTGCTAAAAATGACTTGATTTTCATGATCTCAGCTAATAAAGGCGGAGGCCTGCAAATATAAAGGAAAGGGCAGGCAAACCAGCCCATGAAACTGTTATAAAACTTTGATTCCCCGTTTGCGGGTTAACATTTTCCCCTTACCTTTGCCTCCCGAATTTCCGGAGGCCTGAATGCCCGTCGGAAAGGGTTTAATTTTCAATTATGATAGCAGTAATAAAAGTAGCCGGCCAGCAATTTAAAGTAGAGAAGGACCAGACTTTATATGTCCCCCATCTTGATGGGAAAGCGGGTGATAAAGTGGACCTCGAGGTATTGCTCGCCGATGCAGATGGTAAATTAGCTGTCGGATCTTCGGTGAAAGCAAAAGTAAAGGCGGAGATCATTGAACAGGTAAAAGGAGATACCGTTATCGCTTACAAGCAAAAAAGAAGAAAAGGTTTTCATAAGAAGAAAGGTCATCGTACTGCTTATACAAAGATTAAAGTAACAGATCTAAAATAGATTTTGGAAAGCGGAATGGGGATCCCGGTAGTTACCGGGAGGAAAATTCCCCCCAATTCCAAAATTTCCCAATTACTAAATTTCAAAATTCATTCGTAATGGCACATAAAAAAGGTGAAGGCAGTGTAAAGAATGGCCGCGACTCACAAAGCAAACGTCTTGGTGTAAAGATATTCGGTGGTCAGCCTGCTGTATCAGGAAATATAATCGTTCGCCAACGTGGTACTGTTTATCATCCCGGTAAAAATGTTGGTGTAGGAAAAGATTATACTTTATTCGCGTTAAGCGATGGTGTAGTTGAATTTCGCAAAGGAAGAAATGACAGGACTTATGTTTCTGTTACACCTGTTCAGGCCTGATCGCTTTTATCCCCTTTGTTATTTTGTTGGAAAAAAGTTTGGGTAATATGAAATAATTATTACTTTTACGGTCGTTAACCCATTTACTAAACATTAAATTCTAAACAAAATGGCAACAAAGAAAAAAGCAGCTAAGAAAAAAGCAGCTCCAAAAAGAAAAGCAGCTAAGAAAAAAGCAGCTAAGAAGAAATAAGTTGAAGATTTCTAAAAGAAATAAGAAGCCTCCCCAACCGGGAGGCTTTTTTATTGGCATTACTTTGCTAACGGCTAACAGCTATTAGCCGTTAGCCGTCTTTATCTTAAATTGCAGTTATGGATAATAGCGCAATCGCTGATAATTTTTCCCTTCTCGCCAAACTGATGGATATCCATGGTGAGAATTCTTTTAAGACCAAAACTTATTCGATAGCGGCTTTTAATATAGATAAGCTGCCGGAACCATTAAAAGATACTCCCCGCGATAAGCTATTCAGCATAAAAGGCATTGGCGACAGTGTAGGCAAGAAAGTAATCGAGATGCTTGATACCGGTGAATTAAAAGTGCTGGGAGAATACCTGCAAAAAACTCCGCCGGGTGTGGTGGAGATGCTGAATATAAAAGGCATCGGTCCCAAAAAGATCCATACTATCTGGAAAGAAATGGAAATCGAATCCATTGGGGAGTTGCTATATGCCTGCAATGAAAACCGGCTCACCCTCTTTAAAGGCTTTGGAGAAAAGACGCAGAATAATGTACAGGAAGCTATTGAATTCTATTTACAGCACCAGGGGCGTTTTCTTTACGCGCAACTGGATGAAGTGTTTCCGCAGGTGGATACTTACCTGAAAAAAATATTCCCTCCCGATAAAGTAAGGGTAACCGGCGCTTTCAGGCGACAGGAACTGACCATTGATGAACTGGAATACGTGATATTGGAGAATAACCAGGTGATAAAACCCAAATTTCAAACTGCGCAGCCCCCCGAGCTGCTGGAAGAAACAGCCACGGGTCTTTTATACAAACTAAAGAATGGATTAAAGCTTCGCCTGTATACGGGCGGTAAGAACAGGGCTGAAGAATTATTCAATACCACAGGCAGCGCTGAATTCCTCGCCGCTTTTCAAAAGAAATATCCGGGTCTCAAATACAGTGGTGATGAGACAGAAGATGATGCAGTGATATTTGATAAAGCAAAGATCCAGTATATAGCTCCCGCCCTGCGTGAATCGGCCACTATCCTGGATAAAGCAAAAAGCAAGTCGATCCCCGAATTGATACAGCCCGGAGATATAAAATCCATTATTCACAGTCACAGCAACTGGAGTGATGGGGCCACTACCATTGAAGAGATGGCGAATGAATGTATCAAAAAAGGTTGGGAATACCTGGTGATTTCCGATCACTCGAAAGCAGCGGCTTATGCCAATGGGTTGACAGAAGAAAGAATCCGCGAGCAGCACCGTTATGTAGACCAGTTAAACAGCAAGCTGAAGCCCTTTAAGATATTCAAAAGCATCGAATGTGATATTCTCAACGATGGCAGCATGGATTACAGTGATAAGATACTTGCCACTTTTGATCTTGTCATCGCTTCGGTGCATAGCAACCTGAAGATGACCGAGGAAAAAGCCATGATGCGGCTGATAAAAGCCATTGAAAATCCCTATACCGCCATCCTGGGTCATATGACAGGACGTCTTCTTCTCAGCCGGGGCGGTTACCCGGTTGATCATAAAAAGGTGATTGATGCCTGTGCCGCCAATCATGTGGTGATTGAATTGAATGCCCATCCCCGTCGCCTGGATATAGACTGGAAATGGATTGATTATGCCCTGCAAAAAAATGTATTACTCTCCATTGACCCCGACGCACATGCTTTGGATGGATATGATGATATCAAGTATGGCGTATTGGCCGCGCAAAAAGGCGGGTTGACGAAGGAAAAAAATCTCAGCAGTTTCTCATTGAAGCAATTTGAGGAATGGCTGGCGAAGAGGAAAAAGCTGAAGAGGATATGATATCTATGCAGTTGCTTTACCTTAATTATAAGTGCCAATTTATTAAAGTCAGCCCCATTTTTTGAAGCCGGGGAAAGATTACCCTGAATTTATTTGTTGTGTGCCAGCTTAAAAGACCATGCTATCTTATAAAGACTTTACAAACAATGACGCTATTTACGATGACAATGAAAAAATTGTTTTCGAAAGCGGGAATCCTGTTTTTTCTCATTTCATCATCTATCCCCAATCATTTAAATTAATTGCCGGTTTACCGTTTGACATCACCTTTAACGACAGCAGGCCCCTTATTATAGCAAAGACCGGAGCTCCGGCTCAAACAAAGTAAGGATACGCTGACTTCTTAAATAAAAACTTCCTGGTTGACAGCTATAAAACAAATGGTACTATTGTGACGTTCGACTATGATCCGGGCAATCAAACACTTGATTTTATCCAGGTTCGCGACAATAATTTAGTAGAACATCTCAAACTGTGACAAAAAAGCCAGTTCACAACATATGGTGTTGCAAGCCGCCGGCATTGTGCTTCATGCTTTAGCTATCCGCTAACTTCCGGCTTCGATCAACTTATAACCCCCATACATAAATACAAAAGTCTTCGTTTGCAGAATAAATAGGCTACCTTGTTCAATTCAACACTTAAATTATGAACCCTATTCAGCAACCTCGCCGAAAATTTCTACTGACAGGAGTGGCAGGACTTTGCACTGCACTTTTCGCCAGCTTACCCAAAATCAGCTTTGCAAAGTCCTATTTGGGTAATGGTAAAGGAATTGTTGTGCGTGAAGATGAAGGAACACACATTCTGACAGGCAGGCGCAAAGTGCCGATAACTATAAAAATTTCTAAAACAAAGCATAACGTAGAGGGTATTTCATTTTGCGTTGAGGACCAGAGCCCCGGGCGCAAGATGCGTATTCATAAACATCTGAATAATGATGAACTTATTTTTATTCACAAAGGGGAAGGCACATTAATTCTAGATGAAGAATCTATCCAGGTAAAAACCGGGGATGTCGTATTTGTCCCCAGGGACACCTGGCATGGATTAGACAATACGGGTAAAGAAAATCTCCTGATGGTTTTTCAGTATTCCCCGGCCGGGTTTGAAGAATATTTTGTAGAGAATGGCACATTAGCCGGAATGCCGGCTAAAGAAAAAACTGCGGAAGAATATGCAATTACCGAAAAAAAATATGGAATGGTTTATAAAGAGCCCAATGCCGGTAAATAGCACGAACGCACAACATACTGCTTGCTTCGGCGACAGTACTAACTAACCACGAATTTTGAATAAGTAAATAACGATTGAATTGCAATTTATCAGTATCAAAATGGGAAAAGAAAAAAGCATTCATCTTCAGATTGAACATAAAGTTCCAAACTTTGACGGATGGAAAAAAGCATTTGAGAATGACCCGATTAATCGTAAGAAAGCCGGTGTAAGAAACTACAAAATATTCCGGCCATTTGATGACCCAAACTATGTTGTCATTGATTTAGAATTTGACAATTTAAAGGAAGCCGAAGACACTTTATCTGCATTGCGCAACTTATGGACAAAAGTGGAGGGAAAAATTATGATGAATCCACAAACCCGGATTCTCGACCTTGTAGAAACGGTAGACGTTTAAGCTAAGAAAAAGATACATACAGGGAACTATGTGGGCGAAGAATATCTTTCAACTTTAGTTTCTGCTAAAGTAAATGACCTGCTCTTGTTAAATAAACGATACCAGGCTTTGTGGACAATGTAGTATACTATGATTGACTCCGGCAAAAACCTGTCTTCTGCCACCTTTTGTGGCCATTGGCAGTTAAAGGAAAATAAAAATTATGGAAAATAAAAAAGATAACCCCGGAGTTTATGCTCCACCACCCCTGGTTTATGTCTTAACTTTTTTAACTGCTGTATTTATTCAGAAAAAAGCATTAATTGACAACTCTATGTTTCATCAACCCTTGACAAAAATTACAGGCATATCTTTTTTACTGATCTCATTGTTTTTCCTGGTCAGAAGTTTGAGACAATTTTTCCAAAGCAAAAACACTCTGATGACTATAAAACCTGCCTCATCCCTTCAAACGAATGGAATTTACAACATTACCCGGAACCCAATGTATGTCGGGTTAGCTGTTGTATATTTAGGGTTAAGTTGTTTAATTGGGAATTGGTGGAACATTATTTTATTTCCCTTACTTATGTTAATTATTCAGGAATACATAATCAAACGTGAAGAAAAATATCTTGAGCGTAGATTTGGACAAGAATACCTTGACTACAAAACAAAAGTGAGGAGATGGCTTTAATAACAACCTCTGATACAAAATAGCACGAACGCACAACATGTGTGCGGTCCTTTGCTGCTGGGCTGTCCAAAGGACTCCTTTGGAAGCTAATGAATATAACCTCATTCTCCCGCCTGCCAGCAGCTAATTGTTACCCATATTTTATCATTAAAGAATTTCTCTGCTTTCCTTTGGGTTTTCCAGCGCCTTGTTCCGTCGTGCTTTGGCAAGCACTCTTCTTTGGGAAAACTAAGACGGAACATAGCGCTTCCTGAGTCTTTGCCTATCACGAGACGGAGTTTACCTCTCTAAAGTCTTCGAGTTTAATGACTGTTCCAGCGGCCAATTCACAGAGGAGTTTTCGAATAAGAGAGTGCGCCATTTGAATTGGCCTTGAATTTTCTTTGGTTACTTTCTTTTTTTCAAGAAAAAGAAAGTAACACGGAGTCTTCTTTGCGTAGGGCCAGATAAAATGTAAAACAGGTCTCGTTTTCCGGGATCATATTGAAGAAGAAGCAGGATAGATTTTTGCCAAAACAATCATTGGTAAATTTGGGTAAGGATTAGTTGCCAGCAGGCAGGCTTGCTTATCATCTTCTCCAAAAAAAGTCCTCCGGGCAGCTTCAGCCGAACGAATAATTCTCAACAAAAGAATTTATCTTCATCCCCGGTTTTTCAACCGCTTCTCCCAAGGAGTCTTTTGGACGTCCCCAATAAGCCGTCAGCATTAACGGTCATTGTATAGGGACATCCTGCAAATAGTAAACAGGCATAAATGATATTTCATAAACACATACCCGGGCCCCCGCTCGACAACTATATTGACTGTATTGTCTATATCGAAGGGAATAATAAAGGTATAGGATTTCCAAAAACAGCCATGAGCCTTGCTTTTAATCTTAACGATAGTTTTAAATTATTTACCGACAAACAATTTACCCGTTTCATTGACTATAAAAAATATTGGGTGGCAGGGCTTCAAACTCAGCCCACTTACGTGGAAAGTTATGGAGAAAGTAAAATGATAGTGATACAGTTCAGAACTTTAGGAGCCTGCGCTTTTTTGAACCAGCCATTAAGGTATTTTACAAACCACTACATTGACCTTGACTGTATCTTCAAAAATGAGGCGGAGAAGGTATGGGAACAATTAAAAGAAGCCCAAACAATCCAGGAGAAATTTTTAATAACAGAAAATTTCCTGTACCGGAAACTTTTGACAAATAAAATACCCAACGGGAAACTAGTAGCTTCTATTGATTTATTGTTCAAAAAAAAAGAGACTATTTCCATTAAAGAAATTTGCCGGCAGCATACTATTTCAAGAAAACACCTTAATTTCTTATTCCAGGAATATTTGGGCATTTCACCTAAAATGTTGTCCTCCCTGAACCGGTTCCAATCGATACTTCATACCATCAGCAAATCCAGGCCGGATAAACTGACCACACTTGCTTACGAATTAGACTTTTTTGACCAGGCACATTTCAACAACAACTTCAAAAGATTTACAGGGCTAAAACCGAATGACTACATTAAGAATGTTGAAATAAAACCAACCCTTAAAATCGTTCCCCATTTCTTACCGGTCGGGTAAGGTAACATTTTTACAATTTTACCGGTTGGATGGATCATAACTTCGTATTATACTCTTTAAAATAAAACACATGCGATCAACAATATTCATCTCCTTCCTGGTACTCGGCATTAGTTGTGCCAGTACAAAAAATACGGTAATGAAAACAAACAAATTAGACGGCACCTGGGTGCCGGTTCAACAAGAAATTGGCGGGGTATCGCTGCCAAAAGCATCTTTTGAAAAGCAAAGACTCACTATCAGCGACAGCACGTATACAGTTATTGCCGAGAGTGTTGACAAAGGCGTCGTAAAGTACAAAGATGACAAAATGGACATCTACAGCAAAGAAGGAGTCAACGCCGGGAAACACTTTACCGCCATTTATAAATTTGAAAATGAGCAGTTGATAATATGTTACAACTTGTCAGGTGATAGTTACCCGGAAACATTCGGGACCAAAGGCAAACCCCTGTATTTCCTTTCAGTATTCAGGAAAGAATTAATGAAATAACTTATGGCAAAAAATAAAACAACAGAAACTCAAAATAGCGTAGCCCGCTTTTTAAAGACAATAAAGGATGAAAAAAGACGTAAAGACTGCTCAGCAATAATTGACCTGGTAACGGAACATACAGGGCTTGAACCCAAAATGTGGGGAACAAGTATTGTAGGTTTTGGAATTTATCACTACAAATATGAAAGCGGGCACGAAGGGAGCGCCCCCCTTACAGGAATTGCAGCAAGGGCAAATGCCATTACCTTATATCTTGGATCTGACTTCGACCAAAGAGATGAATTACTATCGAAATTTGGAAAGCATAAAACCGGTAAAGGCTGTATTTATATTCAAAAATTGGAAGACATCGACACAGGTATTTTAGCCAGGATGGTGAAAAATTCTGTTAAACATAGAAAGAAACAATATCCGGGCTGACGTATTGAAAAAAACTAATGCTTGAGAATTTCTTTGCCCCCGCCGTCAGCGGGGTAAAACTAAAATTGATGACTGCCAAACGGCATCGCCATTTTCTGAATTTCTAAAAAAGCATTTTACATCAGCAATGGACTCAAATAAATTCATCCAGGGTAAATTACCCATCCGGGTTGAGAACATTCAGCCCATACTAACAGTAAAGGATATGACGGTTAGCAGGCGCTTCTATAAAGATATCCTTGGCTTTGAAGAAGCCGGGTGGGGAACCGACGACTTTACCAGTGTAAGCCGGGACGGGTCGGGCATCTATCTTTGCAGAGGCGGACAAGGAAACCCCGGAACATGGATTTGGATTGGATTTGATGGGGATATGGTCAAGCTCTATAATGAACTCAAAGCAAAAGGAGTGACAATCAGGCAACCTCCCGTCAATCATTCCTGGGCATTAGAACTACAGATCGAAGATCCGGACGGGCATGTATTACGATTGGGGACTGACCCAAATTATTATGAATCTGCTTCAGACAAAGAATCATAACCCAAAAATAATTTGACGACACAAAACATATTTCCCGCGACGAAATGGAGCAATGCTCGCTGCGTCGCCATGCCGCTACGAACGCTGCGAGAAACCAAACTGGCACACTACCTATTAGCCCGCTTTTCCACCTTCCTGGAAAAGTATATAACTTCACGGCATTACCATTCGTTTCTGAAATCGTTTCTATCCAATGAATATTTTATACTTATGCGAGGAATATCCACCGGGCAAAAACGGCGGAATTGGAACAATGGTAAACGTTTTGGGAAGAGAATTGGTGAGACAAGGACATAATGTATATGTAGCCGGCCTGTATCCACCGGGATATAGCCAGGCAGATTACGATGAAGACAAGGGTGTAAAAGTCTGGCGTTTGCGATATAAGGCAGATATTGGCCTGATCAAAGGGAACTATTCATTTTTCGATACCCTGTACCTGAAACTATATAAGTATTCAGCGTTACTTCATTTCGACACTATTGCATCGGCCAGATATCTTTTCGGCTTTATAAAAGACCTGGTTAAGGAATACAATATAGACATTATTGAAATGCCGGATTGGAATACATTCCTGCATAACAGTTTAACTACGAGTCATATTCCTTCTTTTGAAGTTCCCCTGGTCATAAAATTAAACGGGTCGGATAGCTACTTTGCCCGGGAAATGAATACCAGGATCAATAGCAGGATCTTTAAAGCAGAACAGGCTCTTTTGAACCGGGCAAACGCAATAGCCTCTGCAAGTCTCTATACAGCAAAAAAAACGAAAGAAATATTCAAGGTCTCAAAAGAAATTACTGTTCTTTATAATTCTATAAACATCCCGTCCAATGTAGAAAAGAGTGCGCATAGCAATACGGTTATATTCACCGGGGCACTCGTAAGAAAAAAAGGTATTATTTCATTGTTACAGGCATGGAATTTGGCTAATACCAGATGCCCCCGCGCAAATCTTCATATATATGGCAAGGGCCCGGTTCATAAATTGAAAAAACTGCTGACTAAAGATTCGGGTTCATCTGTGTTTTTTCATGAACACGTGTCAAGAGAAATCCTTCTCCGGGAATTATCCAATTCCACTGTTGCAATATTTCCATCTTATTCAGAATGTTTTTCTTTTGCGCCGCTTGAAGCCATGGCGGCGGGTTGCGCAGTGATATATTCTTCCCGTAGCTCCGGGCCAGAACTAATAACACATAATGAAGACGGGTTTTTAATTGATCCCGACGACATTAATGCAATTGCCGATGCAATTGTACTTTTACTGACCAATAAAGATTTACGGGACAAGATAGCCAAAGCGGGAAAAAAGACCATTTCCGAAAAGTTCAATATTACTATTTCAGCCCGGCAGCATATTTCATTTTACAATAAGGTAATACAGGCCGGTTTTAAAAGAAAGGATGGTCATTGAATGACAAAAAAAGTTGCCGGGAAATGATTTCTAACATACGGATACAGTCAATACGCCGTACAAGAAATTACGAACAATATTCGGTTTGTTGCCATCGCTGCAATGATTCTGTTTTATAAGACCCATCAATTCACCATCGGCAGCTCAACATGAAAAGTGGTACCCCTCCCTACCCCGGTTTCAAACCATATCTTTCCTTTTGCCTGTTCTATGATCCCTTTACACATGGCAAGACCCAGGCCTGTACCCGACGACTTGGTGGTAAAATTGGGAATGAATATGCGTGACTGCATTTCGGCCGGGATGCCTTCTCCGTTATCTTTTATATTGATCCTGATAGATCCGTTGTACAATTCCTCTGTTACTTCTATCCGGCAATTCCCGTCGCAGGCCTCCCTGGCATTGGCAAACAGATTGGTAAAAAGGCGGTTCATCTGTGTTTTATCCGCGTCAATAAATACCTGCCGGTGTACAGGCTCCCAGATAAACTCCACATGCTCATCCGACTGGTACAATTCTTTTAAAGACCGGAGCACTTCATGGATATCAAACTTCTCCGCATTGATATTACCAATATTGGCAAACTGTGAAAAGTCAGCCGCGATCTTTGACAAGTGATCAATCTGTTCTACCAGTGTAGTAGCCACATTACTGGATAATTCTTTTACATTCGGCTGGTTGCTGTCGATGGATTTCTGGAGATACTGGATACTCAACTTCATGGGCGTAAGCGGGTTCTTGATTTCGTGGGCCACCTGTCTTGCCATTTCCCGCCAGGCCCCTTCCCTTTCGGTTTTAGCCAATGCCGCCGCGCTTTCTCCAAGTTTAGCCACCATCTTATTATATTCTTTGACCAATTCACCGATCTCATCATTACGGTTCCAGGAAATCTCTTCATTGAGCCGTCCTAAATTTACTTCTCTCATCTTATCACTGATCAGGGAGAAGGAACGGGTGATCCTGTTGGTAATGAATAACGCGATAAGACCGGCTATCAGGAAGATAAACGCGTTCAGGTTAATAACGGTAATAATGAAATTGGATATTTCCTGCTTCAATTCCTGCTGCGACGCGAAATAAGGAATGCTAAGGTAAGCCTGTACATCACCGCTTTTATCCTCCCGTACCGGCGCATAGATACTCAGGTAAGTAAAATCGGCGATTTTCTCATTCTGCACCCACTGCACCTGGTTCAACCGGCTCAGGTGATAAAAAGCGGTAGGATCTATTTTCCGGCTGAGTACGCCTCTTTCATAAACGTTTGGCTCGGAAGAAACCTGGAGATCGCCTTTGAGATCATATACATTCACATCCACACCATGAATATCCGATACTTCATTGACCAATTCCTGCATGCTCTTGTTCGCCATCGAATCGTATACCGGGATTAACTGGTCAAAGGTTTTTTGTGCGGCTATCTTCTTCCGCATTTCATTGACCATAAGGATCATGGTCCTGCTCAGCTTATCCGTATTGGTACTGTTATACCGGCTGATGAAAAATGAGATAGTGGCGATACCGATAATAGTAAAAGAGAAAAGGCTGATAAAAATAATAGTACTGTGTACCTGTGTACGGATATTGGTTTGAAAGACCGTACGAAAACTCTTGTGGCTATAGGCCGCCTTCAAAATAACGGATATCAGTTGTACCAGGGTGATAAGAAACAGGAAGGAACAAAACAGGTACGAAAAGAGCGTGATGGACTCAATGATCGTATCCCTTTTTCGCGCCATGATCACTACTTTTTCATTGCTCGCCTTATACCAGAGCTCATCATAATCCCCGTTTTTCCTTGGCTCATATTCTTCCTTAGGTAATTGTTCATCCTTAAGACGTGTCGGGAAAGGATATTTATTATCCGGGGAAACCAGCCGCTTTTTATCGTAGATCGCATAAGAGTAAATGGTCGAACTTTCCGGGTCGGTTTCCTTGTAACGCTTGAAAAGTACCGGGAACAAAGCATCACTGCTGTATTTCTTCGGACTGGAAATAAGAAATAAGTATCCAAGTTTATTGCCGGATGTATCCCGGATGATCCGTTGCGTGATAAAAGTAAATTTGTCAAAGGCAGTAACATAATAATACAACCCGGCGGTTTCAGTCGGTTTTGCCCGCGCCGTGACGATCGAATTCAGGGCCTCGTAAGATATGGGGTCCGTGTTGTACAGGGGTTTGCCCGTCGAATCATAGATATACAGCCGGGTATCATATTTATCCAGGTAAACGCTGTAATTGGTTGTAATGACACTATCCCGTATGATCTTACTGGTTAAAGGGTTTTTGAACCGCTGGAAATTACCCAGCAGGAAATCATTATCGAGATAGGAAATAGCAATGCTCATCTCCCGTTCACTGGTCGGGTCCGTCTGTGCAGCCAGTTTTTCAGCATAGGTCTTTCTCTTCGCCCATTCCGCATTTTTATTTTCTTTAAGCATGATCGCTGAAATAGATACAGAGAAAACAAATATCCAGAAAAGAATACCCGCGATATTGATGCGGATATTGTACAATATAAGACCCCGGCGGTTTACCAGCCAGGTATAAAGAAGCAGCCATGCCAGCACCGGGATATAAAAAAGAACGGTTGTATCACCTGATCTCACCGTGAGGTAAACAAGACCGGCAAAGCCTATAGCGAAATAAATGGGCCAGGTATTTTCTTTAAAGAGAGGAAAAATAACACGGAAAAGCAGTTGTGTGAAATAATAATAGGCCAGCGACAGGCAGGCCAGTACAATAAAACCTACGACAGAATAAATATTCAGGCTGGAAAAATCCGTAACATCAAAAGATATTTTCGAATCAGTTACAATGCTCCTGATAACAGAAGAAAGAATAAAGGTGGAATAAATAAGCAGGCATAAGGAAAGAATACCTGCGATCCATCTCACCCACACAGGAAAACGGCTCCCGAACAACTCAATATGCTGCACCTTGGCCCAGGCAAATAATACGAACCAGCAAAAGAAAATTGAATTAAATAAGAGATCGCCTAAGGATCGCTGAATAATATTGGAGCCATAAATCGTAGGATCAAATAGTTCAAACTGGCGCAGGTTGAGTATACCAGGAAACAAGTAGGTACCGGTGCGGATAGCAAGCAATGCCAGGCCCAGGAAAACTATGCCCGCCCATAAATTCTTTCGCCGGGCGATTGATTCCGCCAGCAGGTGTATGAACAACAAGAAAAATACAATTCCGCCAAGCCGGAGTACCAGGGTAAGGTCGCTGTTGTAAGGCACGGCGCCGGAAATCTGCTTGTCTAAATAAAATAGGATTTTCCCCGAAACGGACCTTACAGGAAAAGAAGTCGCCGTATCACTGATAACTACCTTTTTATCCGCCGTACTGCTGAAAACAAATTCGATGGGCAGGTATTGCGTGTCAAGAAAAAAATCGGATTTTATGAGGATCATGGCATACGCAACTATGATTTGCCCGCCTGCTTCAAGCGTTCTTTTGATCACCAGGTAATGACCGTTTGCCAGTTGCATATAATCTTCAAAATCACCCATAGGGTAAGTTTCCTGCGGCGGCAGGATGAGCTGGCTGCTCCAGAAATTCAGGGAAAGAGTTCCGGAATTATTTACCGTATATAAGAATATCCCGTATCCGCGGGCTACTACATCATTGAATTCCTTATCCGATTCTGTATTCCCGGTAAGTTTTTGGATAAGGGAAGTATTGGTGAGAAAGGCATCGAAATCCCGTTGCCGCTGATGCAAATAATTTTCTGCATTGTTTTTCTCGGTAATAACGGATGAGCGGACGGTATAAATCGTATTATAAACATAAGAAAGAGTAAACAGGATAACTGCCGCTGATAGCAAACCCAGTTTCCAGAAAAATTTATTTCGTAAAAGTGGCTTCACGACTCCCCTTGTTGTTTAATGCTGTTCCAGATGGCATCCATTTCTTCCAGTGTCATTTTTTGCAGGTCCATACCGCTGTTAAGGGCCTGTTCTTCCATCTGTGTAAAGCGGCGGATGAATTTTTTATTGGTTCGTTCCAGCGCATTCTCAGCATCTACTTGCAAAAACCGTGCGTAATTGATCAAAGAAAATATAAGATCACCAAACTCCTCCTCTATTTTATCCTGCCGGCCGCCCCGGATAGCCTCATTCAGTTCGCCCGTTTCTTCTTCCACTTTTTGCCAGACCTGCTCTTTATTTTCCCACTCAAAACCTACCTGCCGGGCCTTTTCCTGCAGCCGCATGGCTTTAACGGTAGCGGGTAATGACTTCGGCACCCCGCTTAAAACAGATGGCTTGCCCTCCTTCAATTTGAGCTTTTCCCAGTTCTTTTTGACATCTTCTTCATTGTCCACTTTCACATCACCGTAGATATGCGGGTGCCGGGCTACCAGTTTCTCCGCAATACCCTGTATTACTTCCTGCAGGGTAAATTGTCCCTGTTCATCGCCGATCTTTGCATAAAAAACAATATGCAATAAGAGATCGCCAAGCTCTTCCTTTATTCCTTTCCAGTCCTTTTCTGTAATAGCATCGGCCAGCTCATAGGTTTCCTCGATTGTCATCTGACGGAGCGATTGCACCGTCTGTTTCCTGTCCCACGGGCACTTCTCCCGCAATTCATCCATGATTGTAATTAATCTTACAAATTCGTCGGCCACTTTCGGTTTCATTTACTTAAATTTTAAAGAGGGAAAACAAAACAAATACAGCGAATAGTACACCTAATACGACAAGGAAAAGGAGATTGAGCAGCAAAAACTTAACGAAGGTTTTAAACCAGCCCTGCCGGTAAAAATGTTTTAATGCCAGGTAAGCGTATACCACCAGGCCAATACTGAGAATAACCGAAATAAAAGTCAGTATTCCCCAGTGCATCTGGTCATTCAACCTGGAAATGCTGAACAAAATCAACATAGCTATGAAGAGAAAGATATAGAGATGTATGCTGAAAATACCGTGGCTTACATAATAAAATTGCCTTCTCCGGATATAAAGAAGTTTCAGGATCAAAGCCAGGAAAGGAAGAGAAATAAAAAGCATCTGGGGGATGCTGTGAATTAATGCGCCTTGGAATGCTTTGCTGATCTGTACGGGGTCATTATGGTATCTTTCATTTATCGCGATTTCTTTATAGACAAATTGCCGTCTAATCCAGCTATGTTTTTGGGCGCCTGAGGCCAGCATAGAATCATACTGGGCTTTCGACCTGTAATGCGTTCCGGGAGTAAAATGAATTCCTGTCACCAACACCCTGTCCAGGTATTTTTGAAATTCGTCTCTTGACATAGGAACGGCCGGCTTATTATCCTCTTTATTGATATTCGCGGTAAATGCCGCGAATGACGCTGAATCCATTTCATTGATCTCAGCAATGGTTTTACCATTTACGGTAGTCACTACCTCTGTCCCTTTATCTGAATAAAAAAAAGAAAAGAACAGTAAAAAAAAGATGGCAGAGGTAAATACATACATCCGGATCGGGTTCAGGTAGCTGGCCCTTCTTCCGGCCATATATTCCTTTGACAAAAACCCCGGCCTGAGCAAAAGGACCTTCAGGGTTGTAAAGAACTTTCCATCAAAGTGAGTGATATCATTAAAAAAATGGGTGACTAGTTGCCAGACGGATTCTTTTGGCTCAAGGTTTTCCTGCCCGCAGATATGGCAATACCGCCCATACAGGGTAGTTCCGCAATTAAGACAGTCTCTTTCTTTACGTTCCGGCGAGTGGGACACAATAATTTTTGCTTAAAAATAGGTATAAAGATACAAGTAAGGCCTTGTTTTTCGTTATTCGATAGCCTGTCAGTTTGCCGGGAAGCCAGGAAAGCGATAAGAAGAAACGATTGGCAAATCAAACCTTACCGCCTTCCCGTCTTACCGGCAATTTTCAAACTGAGACATTACCCGTTACTCAACAATTCGAGTATTTTTGGCATATAAACAATATCTTTCGGGATGAAGAACACACTAGTTATTATTTCTTTGTTTATTTCCGTATCCCTGCACGCCCAGTATTATTATAATGACCTTCCCGGCACACAGGAGATCAATAACAAAATGAAAGCCTACCTCTCCGCGAGAGTTCAATCCGTGACTGCTACCGGGTACGACCCGCAGGGAGTAAAAACAACAGATTTTAATGAATGGCAGGAAGTACAGGCCAATGGCCCGGTATTAAAAATTACAACCCGCAATGGTCAAACAGTTACCCGCGTTTATTACCAATTTGATAATAAGACAAGACTGATCAGTACGAGGGATTCCGCCGGGGATGCCCAAAATATCACTTCGTACACCTACGACGCCAGCGGCAACCTGGTTAGTATAAAAACTTCACTAAAGGATTCCCCGGATAGTCTTAATGAAACAGAAGTACATCAATGGCTGTATAACGCCGCCGGCAAACCTGTAAAAATGTTTCGTATCATGAATGGAACGGATACCGCTGAATACCGTTTCACCCTTGATGAACACGGCAATATCGCCGATGAAACACAATACAGGAAGGGTATCGGAGGCGATTCCGTTTATTATATTTATGAGAACCAGCGGGTTTATTATTATTATGATGCCCGCAACCGCATTACGGATATCGTCCGGTACAATAAAAAGGCAAAACGTTTACTACCCGATATCATGTTTGAATATGATGACAACAACCGGGTCATTCAAAGAACAACGGTTGTATCCAGTACTACTCCTGATTATTTTATCTGGCGGTACGCATTTGATGAAAAGGGGCTGAAAACAAAAGAAGCGCTGTTTAACAAGTTTAAAGAATTAAAAGGCCGCATTGAATATACCTATAGCTTCATTCCCTGAAATTTTTTTCATCCCCTGCGCAACAATAAGCAGCATAGATTGTCTTATAGCTGGTAACGCCTGCTTGCCTTGTAAAGATTGATTTTTTTTAACAGGCGCTTCACCTGCCTTTGCGAAAGGCAAAATATCTTTGCGCAGCTTAATACCAGCCTTCTTATGAAGAAAATCATATTGATGATGATCCCGTCCCTGCTTTTTATCACTTGCTTTGCACAGCAAAAGCCTGCGCCTGCCGGCAGGTTTACCATCAGCGGTACTATCAAGTCCAAATCCAGGGGAGAAACGCTTATTGGCGCAAGCATCCGCAGTGGCAATACAGGAACCCTGAGTAATGAATATGGTTTTTATTCATTGACCCTCGAAAAAGGAAATCATACTATTGAATTCAGCGCGATCGGGATGCAAAATCAAACCTTGCAAATAGCTTTAGAAAGTGATAGCAGCCTGAACATTTTTTTGGAGGATGAGATAAAAAACCTTGAAGGGGTAATTGTCTCCGCGCAGTCCAAAGGCAGAAGTATCAGCAGCCCGCAGATGGGAGTCGAAAAACTTTCTACTAAAGAAATCAGGAACATCCCTGTTTTACTCGGTGAGCGGGATATCCTGAAAACAATACAGCTATTGCCAGGTATC
>JAUZOA010000169.1 GCA_030706685.1 Bacteroidota bacterium | reverse complement strand
TGCGGACGCGAGGCTTGGAGATTAGCCACCGGGAAATGATCGAAATTGATTGACCCGGAATGACCTGATACATCCTCATTGCTGCCTCTTTGCCTCCTCGATGCTACCCTGATTCCACCTCGTTTCTCCTCGAATTTCGAGGAGGCAAAGAGGACCCATCGAGGTAGCATCGAGGAGGCAAAGAGGAGAATTCGAGGTGAAATGGACGTTCGTCCCGGGAATAGAGGTAATCCGTCCCAAGTTTTGGAGAACCCCGTCCCATTTTCGGGCAAACGGCCCGGGATGGGTATTACATTTGTTCCGTCACTGCCGAAGGAGTTTTCGCCCAGGACTACCGGGAAGAGCGAACCCGGAAACCCTCTCCCCGGCAGCGACAGCTCCGATCTTTGACATATTGGTAGATAGCCACATGCCAACCATAGTAGCATAACGGGTAAATTCAAAGGGGAGCCGTATCTCTCAGATGAGAAGGCAAAACAGTAGTAGCTAAAGCTACCTAAAAGCAGGGATGAGCTGCACAGGAGGAAACAGAGGAGAGATTCCTGCATGCTTCACGACAGGCAAGGGCAATGATACCGCTGCACTAAGACCCCGGCACCCCTTTTCAACTGAGGCTATTTGTCCGGCTAAATACTAAGTTTTACGTAATTTAAAAAACCCCGACTTTCGCCGGGGTTTTTCAACTCCTTACTTCTTCTTCCCATTCGACTTCGCCAGTTCATGTTCCTGCGCCTCATTCCTGAACACCACAGTATTATCAAATACATCCACCAGCACCGGGTGCGCCCTGTCTATATCACCTCCAAGTATTCTTTTGCTTAACTGGTTCACAATTTCTTTTTGGATCAAACGCTTTAAAGGTCTCGCGCCGAACTGCGGGTCAAAACCCTGGTCGGCTAAGAACTCCAGCGCATAGTCGCTAAACTTCAGGTCTATCCCGCTTTGCGCCACCAGTTTCTTCAGTCTGTTTAGCTGTATCTTCACAATACCTACTATCTCTTTCTTCATCAGCGGGCGGAACATGATGATCTCATCCACGCGGTTCAGGAATTCGGGCCGTATGGTTTGCCGCAACAGGCTCATCACTTCTATTTTCGCTTTTTCCGTCACTTCGTCCACGTTCTTCTCATTCACTTTTTCAAAATGTTCCTGTATGAGCGTGCTGCCGATATTGCTCGTCATGATGATGATCGTATTCTTAAAATTCACGACACGGCCCTTATTATCCGTCAGCCTTCCATCATCCAATACCTGCAGCAATACGTTCCATACATCCGGGTTGGCCTTTTCTATTTCATCCAGCAGTACTACACTATAGGGTTTGCGGCGCACGGCTTCAGTCAGTTGACCGCCTTCCTCATATCCAACATACCCGGGAGGCGCGCCTACCAGGCGACTCACTGTATGCTTTTCCTGGTATTCGCTCATATCAATACGGGTCATCATGCTTTCATCATCGAATAAATATTCCGCGAGCGCCTTTGCTAATTCTGTTTTACCTACGCCGGTGGTTCCCAGGAAAATAAATGAACCAATCGGCTTCTTAGGATCCTGCAATCCTGCACGGCTTCTCCGGATCGCATCGGCGACAGCGGCGATCGCTTCGTCTTGTCCCACTACCCTTTCATGCAGGCGATCTTCGAGCTTTAATAATTTTTCCTTGTCACTCTGCAGCATCTTTGTAACAGGGATACCGGTTGCTTTGGCTACGCTTTGTGCAATATCCTCCGCATCTACTTCTTCCTTCAATAAACGTTTTTCACCGCTTTCTTCTATTTGCTTTGTCAGTCCATTAATCAGTTGCTCCTGTTCTTTTATCTTGCCATAACGTATCTCGGCTACTTTTCCATAATCACCCTCACGCTCTGCCCTCTCCGCCTGCTGTTTGAGGTTTTCTATTTCCGCTTTCGCGTTCTGTATTTTCTCCACCAATTCCTTTTCCTGTCTCCATTTTGCTTTCAGGGTATCTCTTTTGACCGCCATGTTAGCGATTTCCGTATTCAGCTCTTTCAGTTTTACGTCATCGCTCTCTCTCTTGATCGCTTCCCGTTCAATTTCCAATTGCCGTATCTGCCGTTCGAGTGTATCGAGTTCTTCCGGCATCGAGTTCATCTCCAGACGAAGCTTGGCCGCACTCTCATCAATCAAATCAATGGCTTTATCAGGTAAGAAACGGTCGGTGATATAACGGCTGGATAATTCCACCGCCGCTATGATGGCTTCATCTTTAATACGTACATGATGATGTGTTTCATAACGATCCTTCAAACCGCGCAGGATAGAAATAGCATCTTCCACGCTGGGCTCATCTATCAGCACTTTCTGGAAACGTCTTTCAAGAGCTTTATCTTTTTCAAAAAATTTCTGGTATTCGTTCAGCGTAGTAGCGCCAACAGCTCTCAGGTCGCCCTTCGCCAGCGCGGGCTTTAGTATATTGGCGGCGTCCATCGCTCCTTCACCGCCACCGGCGCCCACGAGTGTATGTATCTCATCAATGAATAAAATAATTTCTCCATCGCTGCCGGCCACTTCCTTTACCACTCCTTTCAAACGTTCTTCAAATTCGCCTTTATATTTGGCGCCGGCAATAAGCAATCCCATATCCAGCGCGTAAATGATCTTTGATTTCAGGTTGTCGGGCACATCGCCGTTTACAATACGATGGGCGATGCCTTCGGCAATGGCCGTTTTACCTACGCCGGGCTCTCCCACCAGGATCGGGTTATTCTTCGTTCTCCTGGAAAGTATATGTAAGGTTCTGCGTATTTCTTCATCACGGCCAATAACCGGATCGAGTTTACCCTGTCTTGCTAATTCGTTTAAGTTCTTCGCGTATTTATTCAGTGCATTGAATTCCTGCGACTGTGTTTGCGAAGTCACGGTCTCGCCCTTTCTCAGTTCTTTTATCGCGGACATCAAACCCTTTTCGGTAAGACCTGCATTCTTCAACAGCTTGGCGGTATCTTCATTGCCCTGTACGATCGCCAGCAATAAATGTTCGGGTGTTACAAACTCGTCCTTAAATTGTTTGAGCGCTGCCCCTGCTCTCAGCACCACGCTATTGGCATCACGGCTGATAGACTGAGCCGGTTCGCCGGAAGTAGTGGGCAGTTTAGCGATCAGCTCATCGAGCTTTGAATCCAGTAAATTAACGGTTACATTATTCTTCTTCAGCAAATACTCAACAGGAGAATCTTCCTGTTCCAGCAACGCTTTCAGAATATGTTCCGTTTCAATATTCGGATTTTTTGCGTTAAAGGCCAGTTGCTGCGCCTGTTGAAAGGCTTCAGCGGCTTTTATAGTAAAATTTCCTAAGTTCATATAATTTAATTAATGTTCTATTTGATAAATTGAAAATGTGTTAACGATATTTATGTTACCGGTTCTTATAAGATGCCAGTTATACCTGGTGCTTTTTTTCTCTCCGGCATTCTGGATTTCTCGTTCAATTTTTACCACACAGGAGTAACATAGGGTTTCACATAGAGTTCTCTATCTGTGTATTTCTATCCACGCCTTCGGCGGGACAAGTTGTGCCTATGTTCCTGTGTGGTTCAAAGTCCTTAATAAAGAACAAATCTTTTAACACGGCATCCTATTTGACCCGGGTAAACTTGCAGTAAAGCTCACCAGAAATACTGAAGCCGGTTACAAAAATTCAAATAACTTTAAACCTATTTTACAAATAACAATCCAAGTCAAAATTTCCCGTAACAATGTCATATAAATCCCCGTTGATCTGCCTGAAAAGCAGTCTGTTAGCTATTTCCCTGCTATTGTTGCAGCCGGTTATTGCCCAATACAATTTCCAGGAACTTGACCAGGAATGGCAAACCCGTCAAAAGCTTCTTGGCAAGGACGCGGTCATCTTGTTATCGAGCAAAGACACCCTGATCTATAAAAAAGAAGTGGGCGATTTTAATGCCAAAACAGTGGCCCCGATCGCCAGTTGCAGCAAATGGCTGACCGCGGCCCTTGTCATGCAGTTCGTTGACGAAGGCAAACTGTCGTTGGATGATAAGGTTGCCAAATGGCTGCCTGAGTTTGAAAAATATGGTAAGAACTATATCACTATCCGGCTTTGTCTCTGTCACGAGACAGGTATCGCGGATGAAGCCAGTTTTCTTAAAAAAATGCTGGGACGGAAAAAGTTCGCTTCGCTGGAAGAGGAAGTGAACAGTTTTGCTTCAACAGATATCCGTACCAACCCGGGCACCGATTTCTGGTATGGCAGTATTGGTTTGAATATAGCCGGCCGGGTACTGGAAATCATCAGCAAGAAAAAATTTGATGTACTGATCAAACAAAAATTATTCAACGTGATCGGCATGCGCAAGACTTCTTTCACTACTCTTGATGCGAGCGCTATTAATCCATCGGGCGGGGCTATGTCTACAGCCGATGATTATATGAAATTCCTGGTGATGCTGCTGAATAAAGGCAAGGCCAATGGCAAGCAGGTACTCAGCGAGGAGTCGGTAGAGCGCCTGAAGGAAATACAAACAAAATCCGTTAAGATCAGCTATGCGCCAAAAGCAGCCGAAGGATTTGGCTATGCGCTTGGCAGTTGGGTAGTCGGGGAAAAAGAGGGCAAGGCCACCTCATTAGCCTGCCCCGGTTTATTCGGTACCTGGCCGATGATTGATTTTTGCAGGGGTTATGCCTATCTTGTTTTTGTAAAAAACTTGCTGGGTGAAGAAAGAGCCGAAGCACACCTTGCATTAAAAAAAGCAATAGACGGGCAAATGACTTCAACCTGTAAATAAACGGGAGATCATTTCATGTATGAACACCGCAAACAAAGACTCGCCCCGATGCGCGTCTTTTACCTGAGGATATTGAAGAATATTCTGTATGCCGGTGTCATTATTTTTGTTTGCCTGGTGATCGGTATTACAGGTTATCATTATACGGGCAATGTGCCGTGGCTGGATTCCCTGCACAACGCTTCCATGATATTGAGTGGCATGGGGCCGGTAGTAGAAATGAAGACGGTGGCCGCGAAATGGTTTTCATCTTTCTATGCCTTATTCAGCGGGGTGGTTTTTATCACGAATATTGGTATTATTTTAGCGCCGGCTATCCACCGGATATTTCACCGGCTGCACCTGGAAAGCGATGGAGAACCGGGAAAATAACTTGCCCGTCATTTCTTCTTAAATACGATCTGTTCGTTTTGTTTTGCCACTACCCGGTTAAAAAATTCCCTTAAGCCATTATATTCCGAAGGTTGAAAAAGCGTCTTATTTACCTGGAAACGGCAACGCACGCTGATATAGCCGCCTGAAAGGGTTATCCTGTATTCATATAGCACATCGTCCGCCTCATTCATCTTTAACATCACCGATTTAGGTACCTCATCGGTGATGTATCCATCAGGAACAGGCATTGTCAATGTGTATATTTCATTGATCTTATAAGGTACTTCTACCGGGTATTGACGGTCAGTGGATTTAAAAGGATTCTGCTTGAATCTTTCTGCTGCTATAAGAGGGTTCAGGTACAGGATATCTGCCTGCTCTTTCCCGAATTTTATATCATACCTGAGCGCAACAGGCGCTTCATAACTGGTAAGCGAATCTGTAACTGCGTGTTCGATGATCACATCATTGTCATACT
>JAUZOA010000168.1 GCA_030706685.1 Bacteroidota bacterium | reverse complement strand
TCCCGTATTCACTGTTACCGTCATCACCTGATCTTTATTGAAGCCGACATCTTTCTTTCTTAAATAGGAAAGCTGGGAAGAGACGACCCAGGTGCAGATCAGCATGATCATGGAAATGGAAAACTGTAGTACTACGAGTGTGCGGCGAAGATTTACATTGCCTGACGCCTTTGAAAGCGCTCCCTTTAATATGCTCACCGGTTTAAACTGTGAAAGATACAATGCGGGATAGCTTCCGCCTACCAATCCTGTAAACAACAAAATACTAAGCAGCAGTATAATATTAAAAGGCTGCAGCAGGGTCTGCATCGTAAATGCTTTTCCTGACAGGGAATTGAAGACAGGCAGTAAAAGAATGACCAATGCCAGACTCAGCAAGACCGAAACAAATGCGGTAAGCAAAGACTCACTCAGGAATTGCCACACCAATTGTTTTTTTGTTGACCCTGCCACTTTGCGGATTCCAATTTCCTTTGCCCTACGGGCAGATCTTGCTGTAGTCAGGTTCATATAATTAATACAGGCAATCAGCAACATGAAAAAAGCCACGGCAGAGAAAATCCAGATATACGACATGCTGCCAAGTTCTTCCGGTTCCCGTTCCAGGTTAGAATGCAGATGAATGGCAGTTATTGGCTGCACGCCATACTTCATGGTAATATTGTATTTCGAGAAAATCGGCGCCATGTACTTATCGTACATTGGCAGCAGTTTTTTCTCAAAGGCTTCCCGATGGGTACCAGGTTTCATCAGCACATACGTAAAGAGGTAAAAGCTACCCCAATTGTCCTGGTTATTCGGGTTATTCCGTGCCTGTTGCTTCAGGAAGGTTGACATCGAGATCAGCATATCAAAAACCAGGTGGGAGTTTTTGGGAACATCTTCTATCACACCGGTTACTTTGTACAGATCGTAAACTGTCTTCAGTGTTTTTCCAACAGCAGAGGTATTTTTTCCAAAGTATTTGTCAGCAAGTGTTTTTGAAATCACAATACTGTTTGGCTCGCTCAGGGCGTTGGCGGAATTTCCCTCCACAAACTTGTAGGTGAAAATCTTAAAGACATTGCTGTCGGCATAGTAAACCTTGGTTTCATAAAAATTCTTCTCCCCGTTTTTGAATAGTGTTCTTTCCCTGTTCATGAATCTTGCGGATTCTTCCACTTCGGGAAAATCTTTTTTTAGAGTAGGCGCCAGCGGAAGCTGCGTAATCGTCCAGTCGGTTTTTTTATCCCGCTCCTTGATATAGGAAACGATCCGATAAATGCGGTCAGCCTTTTCGTGATACCTGTCATAGTTCAGTTCATCTGTTATATAAAAAATGAGGAAAAGACTGAAAGTGATGCCCAGGGTTAGTCCCAGAACATTCAGCAGGCTGTACCATTTGTCCTTTTTAAAATTGCGGAAGGCAATAAGCAATAGATTCTTTATCATGGCTTGACTTTTATGCTGTTCCCGGACTGTTTACCGGTTTACCAACGACGGATACGGCAGATAAAGATGCCTAAAAGATGCCAATTTTTTAAAATACTAATAATCAGTATTTTATACAAATGCTTACACCAAGGGTGTCCGTTATTGATATGGGGCTGTTCGCTTTTGGTCAATAAGGATTCCATTCCCATATTTCTATCGTTCTATCCTGTTTAAGCAAAACAGATCCAGGAAAAAAGCTTTAAATACGCTTTGATATCAATGCAGGAACCGATACCGTTTTACAGAAAGAAAAGGCCTATCATTCAAAACGGGTGAAGACAGAGTCATTGATTCAGGAGGTAATTAATCCGGTGAAATCAGGAGAGGCGGGATTCTTTAAGAAGTTTGGACTGGTTCGCATACCTGCTGTCTTTTCCGTAGATGAAAAAACAACTACCGTCTTTAATGGTTTCGATCACGGAACGGTGGATGTTGACCGGAATGGCCGGGCACCCTTCACTCCGGCCCAGGCGGCCGTAGATCCTTGAAATTTCTTCATTCACGTAGGGAGCAGCATGCACCACGATACCACGATTATAGGCGTTATCATTAATTCCCTGTTCCATACCCATTAACCGGAGTGCATAACCTTTATGGCCATTATAGGTTTCGCCTGTCAGGTAGAAACCCAGGCTGCTTTGAAAGCTTCTGGCCCGGTTCGAAAATTTGGTGGCGAGCACCTGTCCGGAATTGCGGCCATGGGCTACCAGGGTATTGAATAACAGTTTTCCATTCTCCATATCCAGCACAAATAACCGTTTTTTGAATGAAGGAATACTGAAGTCAACAATTGACAAAACGCCTGTTTTCAGAATGGTTCCGGCTTTTTGAAGATTCAGATAACCGGTAACCGCCTCATTAAATGCCTCTTTGGATAATCCCAAACTATCCAGTGAAAGGATACTATACAATCCCAAAAGCGAGGGCTTAACAACGGACAAAATATTCGGGGCGGGGTTATCGCTCTTTTTTATAACTGGTGCAAAAGAAAATAATGCGGGAATAACTAAACCGGTAAGAACCAGCAGTAAACATTTCCTCCATACGGTGTATTTGCGCTTCAATTTCGTCATGCACTGGGGTGATCTGGCGGCAAATGTCCGATTCATTAGTGGTAAAGACAGGGAATTTCTATATTTTTTCTAAAATTTAACTGTAAAACGCATTTTGACTACAGCCGATAGGAAATTCTCCCTTATTCAAAAGGTCCTGTTTCTGTTTATTTGTAAAACCGGCCATTATGCCGGATATTCTCCTCATCTTAAATCTCAGGCAATTGATTACCGTAGTGCAAAAAAAATACAGGACAAACCGGTTGCAATTAAACCCGTTGATTCTGGGCGATGCAGCATTTATTTGTGAATTATTCAATACCGAACATTATATAAAATTTATCGGGGACAGGAACATTAAAACAAGGGAAGATGCCCTTAAATTTATTCATAAAACTGCCGACAATTCAAACATTAACTATTGGATTGTCAAACTGAAGAACGATGAAAAACCTGTAGGTCTTATTTCCTTTATCAAACGAGATTATCTGGATCATTATGACCTTGGATTTGCCTTTCTTCCCGAATTTTCGAATAAAGGATATGCATTTGAAGCGGCTGAAAAAGTCCTGAATGATTTTTTACCGGATCCAAATCATCAGACCATACTTGCTATCACGATGGTTAACAACCATCGCTCGATTAAACTGATAGAAAAATTAGGTTTCCGTTTGGATAAAGAGATCGAAAAGGATAATGAAAAACTATTCCTGTATTCTATAAATCCGTCATGACCCTGTTCCGGTTATCACTATAGATGTCTCGGAAATAATCTGGCAAGCAATCCCAGTAAAACATAGGGTGCCACGATGATAATAAATGTTATGAGCAAGTCCCTTCTTTTATTCGTATTACGATCCCATCTTTCTACATATTTTCCGAAAATCTTTTGATCCCTTTCCTTAACAATAAAAATATGGTGGAAGATCAGTGCCGTGAACAGGTAAATGGCTGCTGCGTAAATCATCGCCCCGGGTTTTGAAGAAAACCAGGAGTGTCTTATTAAACGCAAATAAACTGCTTCCAGGAAAAGCATCCATCCTCCTGCAGATAAGGAGAATAAATACATGGCCTGTATCCGGGCGTAGAATTCCCGGGCATGATATGATCGTCGATAAAAATGATTGTAAATATTGAAATACAAATACTCTATGGGTTTCATAGGGGTTGTCTGGGTTTGGGTAAAAACGGATTAATTACCCTTATTAAACGTTTTTTAAGCCCACCCTCGTACAGTAAATGGAAGAAAAAAGAGAACAGGCCATAACTAATTGATATAAAACACATTAAGGTTTATTATCCAAGGAAAAATCTGCCTGAATAAACCCATTTAGCCTGTTAAATCCCGGCAGTAGAAATGATCAGCCTGAAATCTACCCGGTTATGCGTGATTTGCGGTTAATGGCAGAAATTACCGGCAGTGATTTACCTTCAGCCAAACTTAAGATTATTCAAATGACATATGAAGAACTGGTAAGGGATCACGCTGGTGAAATGATCGAAAAACTGGTGACAGATGTAATCAGCAAAGAAGCCGTGGAAATCCGTTTCGATTTCGAAGACAATGAACAATGGTCCGTCATCTGCATATTTGACGAAGAGGATAAGGAAATATCAGTCAGGCTTTATGTAAATAACCAATATGCACTTTATTTCGGCTATTATAATGATCAGGATGAATTTTCTGAGATTACACAAAAGCTGACGACGGAAGAAATAAAGATCATACCGAAAGCGCTGCAGAAATTAATGACTAAAGTGCTTACCGATGAGCGGGGCATGCGTATCCCGGGACATTTACTCTCTAAATAATCAGATTGTTTGCCCGGCAGCCAACACTCAAATTTTACCTTTTAAAATACCGGTCCTTCAAAATCCGGTTCAGCACATCAGGGCTATAACTGCTTCCCATCGTAATCCTTGTGGTTCCCAGGTGAAGTATATTTCCTTCAATCGTACTGATGCGGTCTGTATTCACAATAAAACTTTTGTGGACCTGGAGAAATTTATCCGGCGGAAGATTTTCCAATATTCCTTTAATGGTCATATAGGCGATCAACTGATCTTTCAGCGTATGCAGAATGACATAATTAGACATGGCTTCTATATATATCAATTCATCATAAATAACCTTTTCGATTTTGCCGTCGCATTTAATAAAAAAATAATCTGCACCGGGCTTATCATCCGTTGCTTTCCTTTCTCTAAGCATTTTCAGCTCAAGTGCCTTTTGACAGGCTTTCATAAAACGCTCCAGTGAAAATGGTTTTACCAGATAGTCCACAACTGCCAGTTCAAATCCTTCCAATGCATATTGATCATACGCGGTAGTCAAGATCACCATTGGTAAATCCGGTACCGCCCGCAAAAATTCCAAGCCATTCATTTTAGGCATATTTATATCCAGGAATATCAGGTCTATTTGCTGACCGTTGATTAATCCGGTTGCCTTTAATGGATTTTCTGCGGTTCCCGCAAGCGTTAAGAAATCTGTTTCTTCAATATACTCTTTCAGTAATTTACGAGCTATAGGTTCGTCATCAATAATCAGACAGCTCAATTTCATATATCAAATAATATTAGGTCGACTTCAAACTGCTCTGCCTTATCGTTAATTTTTAACTGATGTTTATCCGGATATAAGAGTTCCAGCCTTCTTTGGGCATTTGCAATTCCCAGCCCGGAGGAATTCCGGGTTTGGGATTTATAATTATCCCGGGTATTAATAATATTAAAATGCAAATTACCCTCATTCATTCCCAAGCTGATATTTATATAGTTATCCCTGCCTTCATTGAAGCCCACATATTTAAAAGCGTTTTCGATAAAAGTTATCAGCAGCAACGGTGCTATTCTGATATTACCGCTGACCGTATCATAACAGGAAGATACGGTTACCCGGTCATCCATCCTGCTTTTCTGAAGACTGATATAATTTTTGATGTAGTTCAATTCACGGTTTAACTCGATTTTATCGACATTACATTCATATAACTGGTAACGCAGCATCTCGGAAAACTTCAGCAGCATTTCCCTGGCCGGTTTATTTGTCTTGTCGATATGCCCGTAAATGGAATTTATTGAATTGAATAAGAAATGAGGGTTGA
>JAUZOA010000167.1 GCA_030706685.1 Bacteroidota bacterium | reverse complement strand
CTATCGGTGTAAAAGTGGGCACCATGATCAATGCGCATACACGCAATAAAGACCTTCAAAATGCAGGCGGCGGAACCATCAACGCCTACTCCATGAAAGAATCCAGCAAGCGGTTTTTTAATACTACCCGCTTATCCGCGCAGGCAAGAGTGGGGCTGGGTCATTTTAGTCTTTATGGAAGCTACCAGATTACCACCTTATTTAAAGATGCCGCTGCCGCAGCTATACGACCTTTTTCAATAGGTCTTACCTTAAGCGGACTGTAAAGGAATTTAGATTCCTCTTGTATCGGGAAGGGAATTATCTTAATTTCCTACTTTTACTTCTTTAAACAAATTTCTCAATTTCCTTCCCGATAGCTATCGGGGCACTTTTCCCAATCATCAACCAGGGAGGTCTTTTTATTTAATATGATCGAAAAGAAAAACACTGTCGGCAAAGAAGAAAGAGCCGTATTGGTAGGCCTCGTTCAAAAAGGGCAGACAGAACAACAAGTACAGGAATGGCTTGATGAACTGGCTTTCCTGGCCGAAACGGCCGGCGCTATAACCGTAAAACGCTTTATTCAAAAATTAGAACACCCGAATAGCAGAACCTTTGTCGGCAAGGGAAAGCTCGAGGAAATAAAAAATTATATCGAAGGAAAAAATATCCGTGTTGTGATCTTTGATGATGAGCTCAGCGGCGCGCAGATCAACAATATTGAAAAGGAAATAGATACCAAAACTATCGATCGCTCCGATCTTATTCTCGACATCTTTGCCAGCCGCGCCAAGACGGCACAGGCCAAAGCACAGGTAGAACTGGCCCAATACCAGTACCTGCTTCCAAGATTAAGAGGTATGTGGAAACACCTTGAGCGATTAGGCGGTGGTATCGGTACAAGAGGCCCGGGAGAAAGTGAAATTGAAACGGACCGCCGTATCGTAAGGGACAAGATCTCCTTACTAAGAAAACGATTAGCAGAAATAGATAAACAGGCCCTTACCCAGCGAAAAGACCGTGGCGAATTCATTCGCGTGGCATTGGTTGGCTATACCAATGTCGGTAAATCCACCATCATGAACCTGCTCAGCAAGCGGGATGTATTTGCCGAGAATAAATTATTTGCCACCCTGGATACTACCACGAGTAAAGTAGTTTTTGAAAACACGCCTTTCCTGTTAAGCGATACGGTCGGCTTTATCCGCAAATTGCCGCACCATCTCGTCGAGAGTTTTAAAAGCACGCTGGATGAGGTGCGTGAAGTAGATATTTTATTGCATGTTGTAGATATTTCTCATCCCGGTTATGAAGAACAGATGGCGGTGGTGAATAAGACGCTGCAGGAACTGAATGCATTTGATAAGCCTATACTGACTATTTTTAATAAGATGGACCTGTACGAAGAAAAGACTTTTGATAAATGGCTGGAGGAGGATACAAAAAAACAGATCCTTGAAGACCTGCATGAGCGCTGGCAAAGAGAAACGAATAATAATGCTGTTTTTATTTCTGCCACCGAAAGAAAAAATATTGATATTCTTCGCAGGACCATCTTGGAAAAAGTGAGGAAGATGTATAGGATACGATATCCCTACAAGACAGAGTTCCTGTATGGACAGTAAAGCCCCCTGTCCCCTAAGGAGGAACTTAGGCTGATTTTTTCCTTTGTATCCATTCCTTTCTTTAAAGCATTAGCGTGACAAAGAGGTTAACCTGGCACAAAATAGCCGATGATATTAGCGATCTCGCATTTGCAGATAATAATATAGCTGTCGCGGATATGGATGGCAAGAAAATATGTATCGGCAAATTCAAAGAAATGGTTTTTGCTTTTGCGTATAAATGTCCGCATGCGGGTGGGATTTTAGCGGAGGGGTATATAGATGCGCTGGGAAATATTGTGTGCCCGCTTCACCGGTATAAATATGACATGAAGAATGGACGGAATATAAGCGGCGAAGGATATTATTTAAAGAACTGGCCGGTGGAGATAAGAGAGGATGGGGTGTATGTGGGAGTGGAGCAGGGTGGTGGTTTGTTTGGGTGGCTGAAGTAATAACGATATAAAAAGGTTTCCAGCCTTGAAGGGCTGGAAACCTATGAGCGACGGCTTGCTTACGCGGCGCTTACTTTTACCAATTTCAACGAACTGAAATCCGCCGAAGTAATCGAGTAAAATTTCCCATTTACCAATTGGTTGAACTCAAGACCCAGGAGCAAGAACAGTATTTTGGTACTGCCTAGCGTTACCGTCAAAATGAGGTGGATATCGGCCATCACCTCATTGTTCCAGGGAAGGTTGTCACTGGATTTGCTATCGGCAATGAATTGCCCGGTCTCAAAATCCAATTCTAACGCAACTGAAATAATCCTGAAATGGGTAGCTCCCGTGGGTACCTTCATCATTTTGTCGGGGATGAAGCCGGGAATATCCACTTTCATGTTACCGGCAGCGCGGTCAATTGTTGGGGTGAACGGAACTGGCAGAATGATACTGAGAGGCGCTGTGACATTAAAGTCAAACCCTTCCAATGATTCCACAGGTCCGTGGGTTACCGTACGCATTCCCCTGTCACTGACAGGATCTGCTTTGATTACCCGTAACAATTCGCTCAGCAATCTTGGTATAGAAGAACTGTCTCCGGACAGTTTCATCTTACTGCGGATGGCATCGCGGATCAGTTTACCGGCGTTGCCGGCACGGCCGAATTCGGATCCGTTTTCACGGGTTCTTATAAATCGTGGATCCGTAGCGATTTTTTTCGCTGGGCTTTCCACTTTTTCGTAGGCGGTATAGTTACCGTTTTTTCCACGTTTATAGGTGGTATCGCCAATGCTTCCTTTGAGCTTGCGGTCACCTCTTTGTTTAGCTGACATAATTTTAAATTTTGAAGATCAATAATGAGGGATGTTTCTATGGCACATCCCTATTAAGCCGTTTGGGAATCCCATCCCGTCTGATTGCCCGGCCTGTTGCAACGACAAGGTGATAAGGCGGGATAAATGCTGCCAGCTAGCATGACAGCAGCAATTGCGAGACAATGATAAAATGCGATTGAAGTAAAAAAAAATAACATGGCCGTTTTGGCCAATTTGGCCAATTTGGCCGTTTTTGGCTGATTTGGCCGTTTTTGGCGAATTTGGCGGATTTGGCGGATTTGTCTGGTATCTGGATAAGTGTAGTTATAGATTTTGTTCTTGCGAAAACGGATTATCGCATTTTGAGGCGCCGTTCTTATGTTCCTGATGTATACCAGCCGTATCTCCACCGTTAGCTGATCGTTAGCTGACTGATAGCTTACCGATAGCTGGCCGTATCCTCCCTGCGTTGGAGTAGCGTTCCTCTCGTATTCCTGCCGTGTTCCCCCCGCATTCCCCCTGCATGGTTCCCGTAGTTTGCCGCATAGATGACGCTCTTTTGATACTGTCGGCACGCTTAAAGCGATAAATAACCAGCCATTTTTGGGAACCTGATTTGAATAGTGGGAGCATAAAATGTACTAGTGGATACCTTGTTGAAAAGCTAAAATCCCTATTTTTGCTGCCCCGAAAGGGAAGGGTATTCCTGCTTAGCTCAGTTGGTTAGAGCATCTGACTGTTAATCAGAGGGTCGCTGGTTCAAGTCCAGCAGCAGGAGCGACAGTATTATATTAAAAGCTGGCTAGTAGCCAGCTTTTTCTGTTCATACCCTATAATCTATAGTTTTACCAAATAACTGCATTGATGAAGACGTTTTACATCACCTTATTTTCTGTATTTTTTGCCTTCGTCTCTTTTGCTCAGAAATTAGGGTTTACTCAACTTCTTGATAGTGGTAAAAATGAATACCGACGTCAATTTTCTGAAGTAAAGTCAGATTTTTCAAAGTGTTACACTTTGTTTGAGCAAGCGGTTCTGCTACAACCTAACAGTGCAGAAGCAAGATACTGGCTTGGTCATGCCATAGATAAAATAAACATGGCTGATGGTAGTACATTGAACCGTTCTACAAAGGAGTTGACAGTACAAGCGAGTGAGCAATTTGAGCGAGTAATTAAGCTAGAAAAAAAGTATAAAGGAGAGATATTCAATCTTGACCCTTATTCTAAGTTAACCGCCATTTGGGGAAGTTTAGCTTTAGCTTATCTGATCAAAAAAGAAAAAGATTCTGCTTTATGGGCTTATGCAGAAGGGCGACGAAGGGGCGCGTTTAATGACGCAATTTTAGAATTTAACCGCCAACTGCTTGAAAGCTGCACTCCCAATGCTATACTTCTTTGTCAGGGTGACAATATTACCCTTCCGATTTATTATTTACAAGAGGTGGAAGACTTTCGAAAGGATGTTAGCATAGTGGATGTTAACCTGGGTTCAACGAACTGGTATAACGATTTTATCAGAAGAACTGCCACATTTAAGTTTACCTATGAAGACCCCGAACTGGATTCATTAGGGTTTCGAGAATGGGCGCCACAAGAACAAATTATTATCAATGAAAATAATAAACAGGAATTCATCAAATGGACATTAAAACCAACTTACTATCAAAATTATGTTCTGAAGAGTGATTTGGTATTGCTAGATATTTTTAAAAACAATTTTTTCAAAAGAGACTTTTATTACTCGGGTACTAATGTTGATTCTTCTATGGGAAGTCTTCATCTAGATGCGGCAAATTACATTACTTTAAATGGTGTTATATGTAAAGTGGTAAGAACACCAAATGTATCAGACACAGCAGTCCTTAATATTCCTCCAGCCCTAAAGAAATACAATATTGATAATGTATCCCAAGAGAATATCAATAACTCACCAGATGTATTATCATTATTCAATCAAATGCGTTATGCCTATTTAGTGTATGTTTGGAGTCTTCTGGATAAACAAAAGTTTAAAGAAGCTAAAGAGCTTTGGAGTGAAATGGAACAGAAATTTTTTCTTTCAAAACTTCCATTGGTTAGTGAATTGAATGAGCCATATAAAAAACTACGAAATGCAACAATGGAAAGTAAACGATTAACTAATTAGTTTTACATTTTACACATAAGTCCAATAAACTGTTTCATCTAATGCTCGGGTGTGTGTCCCACGCACCCGCACCAACCTCAGTTAAGACAGACACATAAGGACCGCATTCACAGTAGGAATTACTTATGTCAAAAGCAAACTCTGAGGTAACCCCCCATTGTCTTTTTGCACATTTCAATTTCTTTGTAAATTCGTATTGACTTCCATTTTCTAGAGGCAGCTCAGTCTGCCAATTTTTTGTGCAGGCTTTTTTATTGCTGCACATGCATCATATACGGTTCTGTACCCCCGTGTGGAGCGTTAATGCGCCCACTGCCTCTAGAGGTGGAAGTCAACGGGAAAGGCAGAACCGTATTTAATTTCTGCTTATGAAAAATTATAACTGTAATGACTTCTACAGAAAGAAACCGTTTGCCAGCCAATGAAGATTTCCTGGAAACAACGCCGGCAGGGCGAAACGCTGCCAAAAAGTATGTCTCTGAATTCTCCGCCGCCGAAATAAAGGAGGCGCTTATCCCGGACCTGGAGCTTACCTGCCCGCTCGAAGAATTGATTGCTACCGGCGAGGCCGTCTTCGCCTTTATCCGCCACTCCGAAATGGACCCCCTTATGAAAAATGCTTTCTGCCAATTGGAAAAGCAGTTTGACTTTTATAAGAACCTGGTGCAGCGCTAATGGTCAATTTTGCCGGGAAGGCG
>JAUZOA010000166.1 GCA_030706685.1 Bacteroidota bacterium | reverse complement strand
TAAACGTTGCCCAAACACCAGCCCAACGCTATCTGAACGTTATCTGAACGCGGGCCAAACACAAGGGAAACACGGGATGAATACAGTCATATTGCTTTCATCTAGCGTTCATATAGCTATCATATAGCTACCATCATACAAGGGAAACACTACCTGGATACAAGGGAAACGCTACCTTAAAACTCCCGGTCGCCACAAAGTTTACTTTACCCCCTTGACTGACCGGTTATCCCTGCCACCCGGCCGGGACTCATATTGGAGACCCGTGGGAGATCCAAAGGAGGCCCGGACGAATGAGGGGGAAAATAGGATCTTAAGACACAGGACCGGTAATCAATGGTTTCTTTTACCGCCCTGTTTATTACCGGGTGGGTTGTTGCCCTTATTGGGTTTAAATTCAGGTTTGTTTTTGTTGGAATTATCGCTGGCCCTGTGTACCGGCAGCCGGTCTATATTATTCCTTTGTTCGGGTCTTTGCATGGAAGGCCGCTGATCATCTGTACGGATCGGTTTTACCTCACTGGGTTCTGCCCTCCGGAATTCGCGGGGCTGCTGTGGCGCCTGCACAGCCGGCCTGTACACATTCACTGTATTTCCTTTATGCGTGGCCTGGTTCGGTTTATTCACTTCCCTGAAAGAGACGGGGTTAATTTTCTGCCGGGTAAATCCTTCCACTTCCTTCGCTTCGGGGCCTCTTGCATAATACAATTTATTACGGCGGGTTGTATTAAAATTATTATAGATCGTAATGCGGTTGACAACATTTTCGTTGCGCTCAGACCGTTCTATCCTGGTCGAAATATCCCTGTCATAAATATGGTCGCGGCTGCAAAGGTTCCAGTAAAATGAATGCGGTCTCCAGGTACCGAATTGTACATTCACATTCACACCGGGCATCAGCGGCGCCCAGCAATAGTAATTGTCCACATATCCCCAGGTCACCCATGCAGGAGACCAGTCATAACCCGGAATCCACAACCATCCGTAATTATCATCATATATCCAGCGGCCATAATGAAAAGGCGCCCATCCCCAATTGTAGCTCGATTGCCATGCCCATCCATCAGGAGAATACACCCAGTAACCATTGGTAGCATAAGGCCTGAAATCGTCGTCCAGCTTCGGGTTCCATACATGTCCATATCCCGGGTAATCAATCCAGGTTCCATACGGCGACAGGTTATCATAAAATGTTTGATAAGTTATAGTACCCGATACGGTGACTTGCGCCGACGCGTTGCTGCCACCATAACCGGAAAGTATCATTGCAAATACAATCGAGAGCAATCCGGGTTTCATTATTTTTTTCATTCTTATGTTTTTAAAAAATCCAGCATCGAAGTTTATATTATCGAATCATTGAAAAATATGATAGTGAGCATAATAAAACATGATCAGGCATCATTAACAGATTAAAGACCGGAGCAACCAGGGAAAGTTAAATGGGAGCTGCAAAGTAGTTACAATAAGTATGCCCGTGTTAAAAAAGAGTAGTCTGCTTCCCGGATGCATGAGTTATCCATGCGGAATGCATGAGTTATGCATGAAACATCCGTGCCGGATATATGAGACATCCGTGCCGGATACATGAGACATCCGTGCCGGATACATGGGACATCCGTGCCGGATACATGGGACATTCATGCCAGATCCATACCACTCGGCTGGGACTCATATCCGGCTCTCGTGGGCTACCCAAGGGAGATCCGTGAGACATCCCTGCCAGATACATGCTGCACCCGTCTCGCCGGTCAGACAAACCCTGGCTGTCCCGGCTGAACGGACAAGCGATAAGGGCCTTATGGAATGCTTTAAAGAGGCCGATTATGGGCCGTTCATGGGTCGTTGATAGGTATTGGATAGGCTTTCCATAGGCATTCCATAGGTATTCCATAGGCTGTGGATAGGCATTAGATAGGCACCCGATAGGCTTTAGATAGGATGTCTTACACTGAAAAAACTTTACAGGCAGGTTGGTTAATACGGGCAGGAAGGTGAAAATCGGGAAGAGATCATTGGTCAGCTTATTTTATCAATATGCCGCGATCAGGGTTTCGGCAGGTATACTTAGTTTTTCGTGCAGCTCTCTTATCATATTCAGGGAAAGTTTTCGCCGGCCGCTTAATATTTCTGATTTGCGGCTGCGGCCACCCAGTATCCGGGTCAGTTCTTTTTCGTCTATTCCCATTTGTTCGAGCCTGAACTTGATCGCTTCAATAGGATGGGGTGGCGGTACAGAGTAATGTTTCTTTTCATACGCTTCTACCAATATAGAAAGTACTTCCAGCTCATCAGAAAGTTTACTTCCTGCTTTAAGCTCTTTCTGCATCAGTTCGTATACCCGGGCCAATGCAGTTTCGTACTCCTTCTTTGTTTTAATGGGTTTTAACATACGTTACAGTTTTTGAATCAATCATGTCATATTCTTTATGGTTGCCTATCCACACAATGAAAATAATTTGTAACCGGTATTCTATATCAACAATCAGCCTGTACTTATTTCCATGAATATTGAATACAACCCGCTTGTCTCCTATTAGAGAAGCATTCCCGATCTGCGCTTTTAATTCATTGTGGTTTTTCCACTCAGCCTTACAAGCCTCCTCATACCATGATAATAATGACTGCGCGGCTTCCTTTTTCTTATTGGCGTAAAGCTTCAGCGTTTTTACGGCAATTACTCTCATGGCGAATAACAAAAATACAAAATTGTTCCCAAATTGGTAACATTTATTCTTTCTCATCTTTTCTTCTGAATCCAATTTTTGGTCTGGAGGAGGATTCAGCAGTTGCTTCAGGTATTGTAAAAAGGAGAGCAATGTCCGCATCATACCCCATCAGCTTATTTTCTATTTTTTCAAGCTGTAAGAGAATATCCTTGTGAGTAAGGAGAAGCTCTTTCATTTTAGCAAATACCCTGATGATCTGGATATGTGCCCTGATAGCGGTATCGCTGTTTAGTATCCCTGATAACATCGAAACTCCCTGCTCCGTGAAAGCATACGGAAGTCTGCGTGTGCCTCCCCTGCCTTGCTTTTTTGATATTGCAGATTGCAATATCAAAGCTTGAAATTCTTCTTTGGTAAGCTAGACCTGCCTACCGGCAGCTAATCGTTATCCAAATTTTATCATTAAAGAATTTCTCTGCTTTCCTTTGGGTTTTCCAGCGCCTTGTTCCGTCGTGCTTTGGCAAGCACTCTTCTTTGGGAAAACTAAGACGGAACACAGCGCTTCCTGAGTCTTTGCCTATCACGAGACGGAGTTTACCTCTCTAAAGTCTTCGAATTTAATGACTGTTCCAGCGGCCAATTCACAGAGGAGTTTTCGAATAAGAGAGTGCACCATTTGAATTGGCCTTGAATTTTCTTTGGTTACTTTCTTTTTTTCAAGAAAAAGAAAGTAACACGGAGTCTTCTTTGCGTAGGGCCAGGTAAAACGTAAAACAGGTCTCATTTTCCCGAATCATATTGAAGAAGAAGCAGGATAGGTTTTTGTCAAAACAATCATTGGTAAATTTGGGTAACGATTAGCTACCGGCAGGCAGGCATAAAATCATCCGGAAAACGCGCTTTATTCCTCTTCACAGCCAGATTCAGGTTACTGGTGGTTACTCCATATAACTCAGCTAAATCTTTGTCCAGCATAACCTTTTGCCCGCGAATAAGATAAATTTTATTCATCACCAGCTCATCAGGTATCATTAGTTCTTTAACTGCTTTCGCCATAACTCTTTCTTAAGTTTATCACAATTTGTAACATCAAGATATAGCAAGTACTTCTTATAAACTATGTCAAAAAGCGGCAAATCGGGGGAAAATTCTTTCAATAAATAAAAACAGGTTTTCGGCTTATCGTTTTGAATGAATAAGTAAGGTCATCCCTCTTCTCACCAGATTTCAGTAAATTACAGTTCGCCTTTTCAGCCAGGCTTCATTTCGTGCGACTGATTTTTTTATGAAGCGTGCTATATCATACTGCATCTTTCTCTCATTTTTTCCATTTGTACTTTCTGCACAAACGGTGGTATCCATGAAAATTGACGGCGCTATCAACCCGGTCACGGCCACATTTGTGCAGGATGGCATCGCCAAAGCCCAAAAAGAAAATGCCGAATGTCTCCTCATTCATCTGAATACACCCGGCGGTTTATTGAAGTCAACCCGCGTCATCGTCAGTAATATTCTGGCATCGCCGGTGCCGGTGATCGTGTATGTATCTCCCGCCGGCTCTCAATCCGGATCAGCAGGCGTATTCATTACTCTGGCCGCGCACGTGGCTGCCATGACGCCCGGCACCAATATCGGCGCCGCTCACCCCGTCACCCTGCAGGCGCCGATGGACAGCATCATGCAGGAAAAAGTAACCAATGACGCGGCAGCTTTTATTCGCTCTATCGCTGAAAAAAGAAACCGCAATATTGAATGGGCCGAAAACGCGGTACGCAAAAGTTTTTCTTATTCGGAAACGGAAGCGCTGAAAGATTCAGCCGTTGATCTTATCGCGAAGAGTGATGAGGATCTGTTGACGCTGATTGATGGCAGATCCATTGAGCTCAGCAATGGAACAAAGATCCTGCATACAAAAAATGCCCGCATCCGGTTTTTTGAAATGACCGCGTTTCAAAAATTCCTGGATATTATCAGCGATCCGGCCATTGCTTATATACTGATGCTGCTTGGAATATTTGGAATCCTGTTCGAGCTGTTTAATCCCGGCGCCATATTGCCCGGCATTGTGGGGGTGATCAGTATCATCCTCGCTTATTATGCCATGCATACATTGCCCATCAATTTTGCAGGGCTTGCGCTTATTCTTTTTGCCATTATTCTTTTTTTACTGGAAATAAAAGTGGTCAGTCATGGCATGTTGGCGATTGGTGGCACCGTCTCTTTGTTATTAGGCTCGATGATGCTGATAAAACCCGGCTCAGCGCTGGAGTTGGCGAAGATTTCACGAACCATAATTATTTCAGCTACGGCGGTTACCGCGGTCCTGTTTTTATTTATCATCGGGCTGGGAATAAAAGCGCAGCGCAGGAAAGTGGTCACCGGCCCCGAAGCTTTGACAGGGCTTATTGGTGAAGTGATAGATGAGTTGAATCCCTCGGGCGCCATAAAAGTAAATGGCGAAACCTGGAATGCGGAATCATTGGCAGGCATGATTGCCCGGGGAGAAAAAGTGAAAATAAAAGAAATAAGGAACCTGAAATTATATGTAGAGCGGATCAATAAAATTTAAAAAAACAATTATGCAACAAATTCCTGCAGTAACGGCTATCATTGTTCTTTTCGTGATCATTCTCCTGGCCAGCGCCATTCGCATTTTAAGAGAATACGAGCGTGGTGTTATCTTCCGGCTCGGTCGCCTGGTAGGCCATGGTGGAATAAAGGGCCCGGGCCTTATTCTTCTTATACCTTTTATCGACAGGATGGTAAAGGTAAGCCTGCGTACGATTGTATTTGATGTGCCGCCGCAGGATGTGATCACGCAGGACAATGTTTCCATTAAGGTAAACGCGGTCGTTTATTTCAGGGTGATAGAACCACAGAAAGCCATTGTGCAGGTAGAGAATTTCCTTGCCGCTACTTCACAGATATCACAAACCACCTTGCGCAGCGTACTCGGGCAATCCGAACTGGACGATTTGCTTTCGCAAAGAGATAAGATCAATCACAAATTGCAACAGATCATTGATACCAATACCGAACCCTGGGGCGTAAAAGTCACCAACGTGGAAGTAAAGCAGATTGACTTGCCGCAGGAAATGCAACGCGCCATGGCCAAGCAGGCCGAAGCAGAAAGGGAACGCAGGTCAAAAGTGATTGCCGCCGAAGGCGAGTTCCAGGCTTCGCAACGTTTAGCGGATGCCGCT
>JAUZOA010000165.1 GCA_030706685.1 Bacteroidota bacterium | reverse complement strand
ATTTATCTGTCTCCAGTCAAGCGTAATGTTATTTTGCATACTCCACCAGGGGGAAACAACCAGAGGCAGAGAAAAACCCGCTGTCAGATATTGCTCAGATTTAAAATTTCTCGCAGAGAGGTAAACGATATTGTTTACCGTATCCAGCCTTTGCGTTTGAAAATAGAAATTGTCAATGGTATTGGTCTCGTGGGTAAAACTTACCGTAAAATTAAAGTTCTTAAAATTATACCCTGCCTGAATAGCATTGGCAATTGCCGGTTGCAAGGCCGGGTTTCCTGAATAAAATGTTTTGGGATCAAAAAAGATGGTAAAAGGGGCCAGGTCGTTAAATGTTGGCCGGGTAATCCGCCGGCTGTATGATATATTGAAACTACTCTTATCATCTATCTTGCTGGAAAAAGTGAATGTTGGAAATAATTCTCCATATTTCCTATTGACTATATTGGCTGAATCAATTGTACGCAAATTGGAAGTTGTGTATTCGTAGCGCAAACCTGCAGATATCGATATTTTATCGTTCGGCCTGATATTTATGGAAGAATAAGCCGCGGCTATATTTTCTTTCAATAAATAGGTTGCAGTCAGCATAGTATTCGGAACCCATATCCCTTGAGATAAAGAATCAATACTGTCCTCGTTCGTGAAATCAGATAGAGTCATTTTTGCACCGGCCTCCAAAACACCATTATTACCAACATGGGTCTTATAATCTGATGAGTAAACCTGGAAATGAATGGGGGTCAGTTTCCCGCCTTTTAACACTTCATGATACAGAAACTTACTGGCCTCGTTAAAATAATCCGTATAATAAGTATTTGGATTGTCGTCTTTATAATAAATATAATTCACATCAAAATAAAGCACACTCCCTGGCTTAAATGAATGTTGAAAATTTAGGTTTGTGGTAATATTTTGCCAATGATTGATTTCAGGATTGTCCACCATAATTATCGTAGTGTCCATTACATTGTTTTTGCTGATCGTTGCACCATTTCTGGCAACCATCGACCAACGGCTATTATAACCACTCAGTAATACCCCGACGATTGTCGCTGTATCTAATTGGAAATCCACACCCATCCGAAGATTATGAACCTGCATTATTGCATCCCGGTCGGAGAATGAATTATTTGTTATTACATCGCCATCCCTCGCAAACTGGGTGAAGGCCGTACTAGTCTGAATGGTATGATTATAATTAAAACTATAATTACCGTAAAAATTTATTTTGGCGCTCCGGTAATTAAAATTCAACCCCGCGGCACCCAATGGCCTGTCCCCATATCCAGCCGTTAGAAAATATGATCCGTTTAATCCGGCATAAGGATTATTAATGAGTACGATATTTATGTAACCACCATTGCCTCCCGCATCATATTTCGAAGGCGGTGTTGTGATCAGTTCAATTTTTTCAATATTGCCGGCACTAACGCCAGAAAGAAACTGGATCAACGCATCTGCCGGCATATATGATATCTTCCCGTTAATCATTACGGCAACCCCGCTTTTACCGTTAATGGCAATGCTGTTATCCTGCCTGTTTACCGATACACCGGGTGATTTTTCCAGGACCTCCAGGGCGGTACCCCCCGCACTGGTAATACTGTTCTTCACATTAATAATTGTTCTGTCCTGCTTTTGCTCAAACATCGGTTTTTTAGCAGCGACCGTTACTTCTTTTAACTGAAGATCAGTATTCCTCAGGTTAAGAATTCCGAGGTCAAATTCGCCGGCACCTGATATTATTTCAAATTCTTTGGTGAACGACTGCTTAAAACCTGTCAGGGTAGCAGATATAATATACTTCCCTTTTTCGATGTTTTTGAATTGATAATTTCCCAGGGAATCGGAAATTACTCCTTTTACCAACGAAGTATCTGATGAATTTAACAAAAGTACATTTACATATTGCAGGGGATTCCCATTCATTTCATGGACTGCCCCTTTAACCGTAGCGGTTTGAGCAGATCCCTGGCTAAGTACGAATAGTAGTAAAAAGCAAATACCATTTAGACGGGTAGTAAAAACCAAATTTTGCATGATTAATAAAAAATTCCCCCGCCATAATTGTCAAACTGGAAATATAGAAATAAAATACCCTGAACTTTTTGCCAGTTTCCCAATGGCTGTACTTTTCTTTCCACCGTATGATAGTCAACAACAGTCAGAAAAGACAGGTCACCTATAACGGTTGGGGTAAATAACAGCCAGACAACCTATTTCTGCGCGATAAAGAACAGAAATTGATTTTCCAGGAAATAAAGATCATCGACAACATGGAATGGTTGCAAAGCCTTAGCGATCGTCGCCTCGACTGTTTGTTTGTTGCTATTGTTTATCGCGGCTGCAGCAGGTCCTGTCCCCATAAAACTTTTAATGCCATCTCCAAGACTGGAATAAATAAAAGGACATGGTACCGATGCCCTATAAACAACATGCATACCGATTTTCTCAAAGGCGCTTTCCATCTTCCCATCTTCGGAAAGGGCAAAAGGACCCGGGGTGCCTGGGGGAGGTGGTGGTAATAGCGATTCGATTGCTTTTAATACTTCGGTTGCGTCACTCTTTTCCGACTTATCCCAGATGCCCAAAACGACCAGGCCGCCTGGTTTGACTACCCGTTTTGCTTCGACCAAAGCTTTTTCGAAACTTCCCGCATACTGGAATGAATTAAATCCGGCCACTACTTCAAAACTGTTGTCCGCAAAAGGCAATGCCTCGAAGTCTTCTTCCAAAAAACTGTTTTTAGGATTTCGCAGCCTCGCTACGTCCAGAAGTCCTGGAGAAGCATCAACACCGATCACCTGTGCACCGGTTTGAATTACCAGATTACTGAAAAGACCCGCGCCGCAACCGGCATCAAGCAATGATTGCCAATCGTTCGTTTCCAGATATTCCAATACTTTCCTGTACATGGGTAAAAACCAGGGCTCAAAATGCTTTGCCCAATATTGCGGAGCTATGCTCCATAATTTTCCCTGAACTGCTTTTGTGCTCATGTACGTAAGACTTAAATTTAAGGGCACAAAAGTATCGCAGTGAATAGCATAACAGCTTACTCCAAAAGTCCAGATATATGACTGATCAGTTCAAAACCGCTGCCCGCTGTCTCATTGATGCAGGAGAAATGCCGAATCGTTGTCTGAACGTACGGCTGAAATGAGAGGCGCTTTCGAACCCGCTTTCAAATGCAGCTTCGCTGACAGATTTGCCCGGATTTCTCAGCAGATGAAGCGCATGATTTAATCTTTTTTCCAGCAGCCATTTTCCAGGCGAAACATCGTACAGCCGAATGAAATCCCTTTTAAAGACAGACAAACTCCGCGAACTTAACTTAGCAAACTCTTCCAATTTCAGGTTAAAACAAAAATTATCCTCCATCACCCTTTGCAATGAAACGCTGTGTGGTTCATGCAATAAAGAACAGAAATAGGACAATGCCCCCCTATTTGCGGGATTATCTGCTATAGTAAGAATCAATTCCCGGAATTTCAATTCAATTAAAGCCTGATCGGGATCGATGCTGGAATCAAAATACGTCAACATTGATTGAAAAAATGCCTGTACCGGTGTATTATTCTCTATAGCAAAAACCTGATCATGTTTCCTATCGACCCTTAGAATAGGTGTTGATTTTCTTTTCAATACATCACAAATAAACTCATCCGGTAAGAAAAACAGCAGTAAACAAAAATCCGAATCAAAGAATTGCTCAACAATACCTGCGCCCTTTCTTATGAAGACACAGCTGCCCCGGCGTAAATCATAAGAGCCATGAGAAGTATGCCAGATCTTTCTGCCTTCCACCACATAAACAATATAATTATGATGGCTCCAGAGATCTTCATATTTATTTTTAAGGCCGCAACTATAAATAGTCAGGAGCGACTCACCGCAGGTAAAGCGCCTGTACCGGTCAGGATTGGTTGATACGCGTGTGTAAAGGTTATACAAAGGAAATGACTTGACCGGCAAAAATAGCAATTAAAAAAAATATTTGGGGGATTCTACTATGAAAAAAATATTCTACCGGAGGTTGAACAGAACCCACCGTTAGGAAAATGATGTCTTTGGAAATAAATCATCATAATCCTCCCGCCGCACCGGCGAAGAAGGTATTATAACCATGAGATTATTTACATGCCATTTAGGAGGCAGCAGGAACAGACAATAAGTTTCACTAATTTGAACCTGACTGATATCATATACAGCCAACTCACAATAGTACCTTCTCTACAGACAACTATAAGCCCCGTCCACGATAACATCACTGCCCGTGGTATAACCGGAAGCATTAGTTGCCAGGTATAAAACGGCTGGCACCAGTTCTTCCGGATCACCCATACGATGTAGCGGTATCAGGGGCATCCACGCGTCTTTTAATTCCTGGGGTGTATCAACCGACATGGGTGTTGCAATATAACCCGGGCTCAGGCTGTTGACACGGATATGAAAATCTGCCCATTCAACTGCAAGGGATCTGGTCAGGTGAATCACGCCCGCTTTGGAAGCATTGTAAGATGCCTGCCACTGGGGTATGTTCACAATACTTCCCGACATCGATGCCATATTGATAATACTTCCATGTATTCCTTTTTCTATCATTACTTTCCCGGCAGCACGGGCAACAATATATACGCCGGTAAGGTTGACATTGATGATTTCATTCCATTCAGCAAGACTTGCATGCAAGGTATCCTTATGAATGCATGCACCGGCATTGCTGAATACCACATCTATTGAACCGGAGCGCTTCAATACTTCCTGAACAGCAGACTCAATTCCGGCCTCATCCGTGACATCAACCTGTATACTATAGGCTTCCCCTCCATCTTTTATAATTGTGTTTACTGTTTCCTTAGCGTCAGAACGGCTGAAGATTGCGACTTCAGCTCCCGCCTTTGCCAGACCAATGGCTACAACCTGGCCAATGCCCCTGCTGCCTCCGGTGACAATGGCCACTTTCCCTTTCAACCCGAATAAAGTTTCTAAATACATAATCTGGAATTTTGCTTTTTTATAGAAATAAAGTGAAACCGGTCTGTCGGGAAAGCAAACACAACGGATTAGCTATTCCCAAAGGATAGCTAAAAGTTACACATTCTGTCCTTTATTCTTTGAAATAATTAGGCTGAGAATAACTGTTGCAGCACAGAAAACTGCTTTGGTCAGAAGCGGAAAAAAGTTGTCTTGTTACAGACTTATGGCAAATTCATAAGTTCTCCTGTTTAATTCAATATTCAGGAATGCTTAAACTGGTAAAATAATCCAATCTGGAAAACCCGGTTCTGCAATTTATCGGCGCTCCCGGTATTATTTATATTGTTGATGCCGAGATTATACCTTGCATCAATACCTACTCCCGAATTAGTCAAATAGCTGGCTCCAAAACTCCAGGAAAAATCAGCCGTAGTATATTCATTTTTTGTATCGGTAATCGTACCGCCGGATTTTCTCTTTGCACTTGCCAGCAATCCCAATTGCGGACCCGTTTGCAGGCGAAAGCCGTTATCAAACATGTATTGCAGCATAACTGGTAAAGTAACATAGTTAAGTCTGTACGTAACTTCCCTGCCGTCGAAATTTTGCTTCGCGCCCTGACAGGAATAAACCAGTTCGGGCTGAACTGCCCAATACCTACTGACATGTATATGCGCTAAACCACCAACATAGACAGAAGCCCTTGAATCCAGATTACCGGCGCCCGTAAAATGAAGGCCCGCCACATTAAGTCCGGCCTTCAATCCAAACTCAGCATTTTGAGCATTCACTTTATTAATGAGGCAAATCATTCCCACAAAGACAATAAATAATAACTTTTTCATATTGTTAATTTTAATATCACCCGTTAATCCAGGTAATAAACTCACAGGCATTTAATCAAAAAGCGTACCCTGAGGGAATAATGAGTTGGTGCACTTCATT
>JAUZOA010000164.1 GCA_030706685.1 Bacteroidota bacterium | reverse complement strand
ACGTTATCTGTCCGCCGACATAACACAATGAAATGTTAGCAGTTGTTCTTCAGTTATTTATCCCTGTAGCCATTTTATAAGCCATTGCAGCATCCGGGATCGGAGTTAATGTATCTAACAACAGATCGTAAGTCCCTTTTCCAGATAATTCGTCAGCAATTTTTTTAATTAAGGCTAAAGTTGCTTTCATCAAACCTGAACCCAAGCTTAAACGGGCGACACCTAAATCTTCCAGTTCACTTACGGACAGGGGCGTTCCTGCACCAATCGTAGGGTTCGAAAGAATATTAATAGGGGCATTAATTTCCTTAACCAATGTTGATATCGTCTTTTTGTCCCATACTGGTTGTACAAATATGCAGTCCGCACCCGCTTCCCGGTATTTATTGCCACGTTTGATTGATTCCGATAATTTTTCCTGTGAGGAACCCATCGAAGTGAAGAATGAATCTGTTCTGGCATTGATGACCAAATGAAAACCCATTGAATCTGATAATGCGCGAATAGCTGATATTCTTTCACAAAATTCAATCTCGTCAATTAATACTGGATTTAAGTCAATACTGTCTTCAATGTTTATTCCAACAATTCCTGTAGCAATTATTTTCTTAACAGACTCAATTATTTCATCTAAATCATTTCCATACCCAGCTTCTATATCCGCAGTTACCGGAACATGAACAGCATTTACAATCTTCGTTATAACTTCAATCATCTCAGACAATTGCATTACCTGACAGTCAGGATACCCTAAAGAGGCTGCTATTCCCATGCTTGTTGTTGCGATTGCTTTATAACCACATGCTTCTATCAATTTAGAGCTTCCGGTGTCCCACGAGTTTAACAGAATTAAAATGTCTTTGGTCTGATGAAATTTAAGGAAAAGTTCGGCCTTTTCTCTTTGAATACTTGAAACCATATTATGGTTCTTTGTTATTGTTTAATATAGCTAAATCCGGACGATGAAAAACGGCACAGAACACCCAAATTTATGATATAAGGCGTTTGGCAAGTTAAGATATTTTGCATTGATACCCTGATGGTTGGCGTTATACATTTTGTATTGTCGTTGGGACAATCCGGTTTTGAAGGAAATAAAAACGGATGACTGTATGGCATCTATTAATGCATTTTTCAGCTATAGCGCCGGCTATAGGTTCCTTATGCAGGAACGGTAATTGCCGGGATGTCTGGGGGATATATTGACGTTATTCGGGACCGGGAAAAAAGCGGAAGCGGATTCTTGGCAGCCCGGCTGATGTGTGTAAAAAAGGCTACAAAGCGGGCGATTTACCCCATTTAAACTAAAAAAAACAATTATGAAAAGGAACAATATAATCAGGCTGGTGATTTTAACATTGACCGTCTTTATTCTGCCCCATTCCATTAAGGCTCAGGATGAGAAAGGAAAACAAAAGATATTGTCTGAAAGCCAGAAGGCACATGAGGCATTTATAAAAAAAGATCCCTCCATGAGTAAGCTTTTTACCAATTCGGTTGGTTATGTCATCTTTCCAAAAATAGATAAGGCTGGCTTCGTGGTCGGCGGATCAGGCGGTGCCGGAGCCGTATATGAAAAAGGCAAAGCAATCGGCACGGCAAAAGTGGCACAGGTATCCGTAGGTGCACAGGTGGGTGCCCAAACCTATCGTGAGGTTATATTTTTTGAAAATAAAGATGTACTGGACCGGTTTAAAGACAATAAGGTTGAGTTCAGTGCCCAGCTGTCAGCGGTTGCCGTTAAATCAGGGGTGTCTGCAAATGCCAAATATGCCGACGGTGTCGCCATTTTTACCGATGACCTCAGCGGACTGATGGCAGAGGCTGCAGTAGGTGGACAAAAATTCACTTATAAGTCACTTTGAATTTTCAAATGAACAGGCGCACTTATAGCCATTTTGAACTTTCAAATGGACAGGCGCTATACATTATTTTTTTAATCCGTACCCTCATCGAAGAAGTGATGAAATCCTTTCCAAAATCAGAGCTATTAGAGGGACGCTGGAACGGATCATAAACACAACCATTGGGTTTGAGGTTGTCCAAATGTAAATTAAGTTCCCGCACACTAACGATAACGTATAGCTTTTTACAGAGACTTAATTATCAATTTACTTTTCAAACTAAGGGTTATTACTTAGCTGATTGGAGTTTGCCGATTGGAATTAAAAAACATTTAGAGGTCATGTGCCGGTCTTACCGGAATTCACCAGGAATCTTGTAATTGCAGATGGTTTAGGTTACTTTTCATTTTTCATAGTATTAATGATACCCCTTTCAACGCTAAATGCCATCTGAAATGAAATTCCCTTCGGTCCAAACCTTAGCCCAGATAACGCTGTCAACCTTTAAACGATTTCCATTAACGATCATTTTTGTTTTGATTGGCTGTTTTTGCAGCATGCGGCTTAATCATACCATCTATGTTGATAATGATTCTGAAACTCATTACTATTATAACAATATACTTTGGAGTGCCTACATGGGCATGCTGTTGTCGCTGAATGTATTCATATATGTGGAGCGAAATCGCCTGTCATCCGCTGTAAAATGGATTGGCGGAATATTCACGATTGCCCTGGTAACCCTTTTTTATCTGTCCCTCCCTGATCATTTTAGTGAGGGCCGCATGAAACAATTTATACTGTTTATGACCGGGCTCCACTTATTGGTGGCATTTGTTCCGTTTACTGCCCGGGGTGGAGTGAACGGATTCTGGCAATACAATAAGAGCCTTTTCCTGCGTGCCCTGACGGCTGCACTTTATTCGATTGTTTTATTTATCGGCTTATCGCTGGCCATGCTGGCAGTAGAAAAATTGTTTACCGTCAACATCAACTACAAATGGTATACGGACCTCTGGATATATATTGCTGAAGGATTCAGCAGTATCTTCTTTCTTGCCGGTTTTCCGTCGCAGTTTGAAAAACTCGAAGTGAACCAGGACTATCCAAAGGGATTGAAAATTTTTACGCAATATGTTTTGATACCCATCATAGTCGTTTACCTGGTTATTCTATATGCATATATGATTAAAATAGCGGGAACCCATCAATGGCCCTATGGATGGGTATCCTACCTGGTGCTGGCTTTCGCCGTTGCAGGTATTCTCTCTTTATTGCTCATTCATCCCATCCGTTATGAAGCAAACAATAAATGGATACTCGCTTTCAGCCGGTTTTATTACCTGGCCATCTGTCCGCTGATTATTCTTTTATTCCTGGCCATTGAGCGGAGGATTAACGATTATGGAATTACAGAGGAACGCTATATTGTGCTGGGGCTTGCCTGCTGGCTGGCACTCATTTCACTCTATTTTATCTTTTCAAAATCCAAAAATATAAAGACCATTCCGATCAGCCTATGCCTGATATCCCTCCTGATCTCCTTCGGACCCTGGGGAGCTTTTTCTGTTTCGTTTAATAGCCAGAACAGGCGTTTAAAGCAATTTTTACAGGCAAATGCGATGTTGTCCGGGGATCAGAAAATCATCCCGGCAAAGAAACCACTTCATAAGGACGATGGCAGTCAGATCAGTTCTATCATTGAATATCTGGTAAATGCCCATGGCTACAAATCCCTGCAGCCATTGTTTTCTCAAAACCTGGATTCCATGTTGAAGTCTGAAACCGGGAAGGGCATGAATTTTACTTATCAACAATCACAAAAATTATTATCCTTTTTGAAACTGGATAAAATTGATAATGATCCGGATAATGAACACTATTTCAGGATTTATGCACTGACACAGGATTCGTTGTTGGCTTTAACAGGATATGAATATTTTATAAATGATTATGATATAGCTAATAATTCAGGTGACGATTCTTTGATGAATACTTATTTGCGGGGCAGTATCCCGTTGAAAGTGCTATTTCTAAAAAATTCCGGGAAATTATCTCTGCAGAGCGGGACCGACAACCCGGTTGTTTTTGATTTAAATGCGATGGTCAGTGCAAGGATGAAAAATAATTTTACTGATGATAATGAAAATGGCAGTTTCCATCAGGACAGTTTGACTTTAAAAGGAGAAAACAGGGACTTGTCTGCGAAAATCGTAATACAGCATTTGATAGGCATGGGTAATACGAAGAAAATCAGAATAAACAGTATTGAAGCTGCTATTTTGGTACATTTCAAACAATGATGGAAGATTTTTCTAATCCGCTACCAGTTGAACACGGGCCCTGGGTTTAATGTTATGCGGTTTAACAGGATGTGGTTCAGTTTTTTTAAAAACCAGGTACATAATAACTACACCGATGGTAAGTAAGAGATATGCTACTCCCAGGATCATCTGACTTTTTACTGCCAGCAGACTCGCGGATCCGTAACTGAACAAAGAGCTGAATACATAAAAACCACCTCCCGAAAGTCCGGACGACACGCCGGCATTTTGTGAAAAGCGGCCCAGGCTGTATGCATAAAAGTTATTGAATACAAATCCGACTATTATGTGCTGTACTATTACAAATGCCATCATCACAAATACTGAGGGAGTAAATAAAACTGATGAACTGATCAGCAAGCTTGCAGATATGAATTGTAAAACCAGTGCAATAGGTATTTTTCTATGAAGAGGTTTCCTGATCAGCGTTTTGGAAATAATTCCTCCTGTCATCAGGGAAACGCCGGATAGAAGGGCACAGTACCCCGCAACGACAGGAGAAAAATGCCAGGTGTGCTCGATGATGAAGGGACTTGCCATGCCAAATAACATGACCATACCGAAGCTGAGGCCAAGTATTAAAAGTGCAAAAACAAAATCCCGGGTACCCAGCATTGACCCGTATATGCGGGCTATCGGTTTGAATTCAAAAACGTGGAAACTTTTATTGGTCTCTCCTCCATAGCGAAGGGTGAAGAGCAGGATCAGGAAAGTCATGCCGCCCAGAAAATAGAAATTAGACTGCCAGCCGAAGGCTTTTTGCAGATAGCCACCAAAAAATGGAGCGATGATCGGCGCGACGGACCAGATAATGGAAAACATGCTGGTAAAATGTTTTAAGCGTTCCCCCGTGTACAGGTCCATAAAATGAGCCCGCTTGGCTACAATGATAAAAGCCACCGCCATGCCCTGAATGGCGCGCAGGATATATAAGACGTGCAGATCGGGAAACCAGGCAATACAAAAGCTGGCTAAAGAAAAAATAAGCAGTGCAGCGTTGCTGAGCCTGAAACGACCAAAGCAGTCGAGCAGGCTTCCGACAAATAACTGGCTGATACCTCCGCTCACCATGAAAATCATGACTGAAAGCTGCACTTCACCCATCGAAGCGCCGAGGCTGGTAGTCATGGAAGGTAAGGAAGGAAGGTAGATGTCGGTTGCAAATCCTGATATAGGAATGAGGCATAAAGCTAAAATGTCGGCAATACTTCGATGATCGTAATGAATTGTCTTCATGGCCATAGGGGCTTCTGCCCGTTTCGGTTAACAAAAAATTTCCTGCATCGAACTTATTCGATGTGATCATTGGAAGCATCGTTGTCAGGGGAACAGCAAAGGTAGGGGAAGAAATTTAAATAATCGAAATTTCTCGATGAATGGCAAGGAGTCAGAATCCTTTCAGTAATTTAAATAATCAAAATTTTTCGATGAAAGGTAAACGGTCAGAATCCTTTTAACAGTTTAACAAATTCACCAAAAGTCTTCCGGTTAATAAAGTAGCGCGAACAGCGGCCTTCTTTCTGAAACAGCAGGAGGTCGGCTTCTACAAGCTGTTTGAGATGGTGTGAGACAGTGGATTGCGCCAGGTTAAACATTTCGACCATTGCATTACAGGTTACCCCATCCGGTTTACTGCGGATGGCGTCCAGTATCTGCATCCGATAGGGGTCTCCCAGCGCACTACCGATTTTCTCCAGCTTGTCAAGATCAATGGTAGATTTCACGGGACAAATATATCGATTTTTTCCGATGTTTTGAATACGACACCTGCTTCCTTGCTTCCACCTTGTCGTCACATTTGTGAATAATTGATTCCCTATGGCAATTTGTATGCCTGTCGCGCAAGTAATTTCCAACCACTGCCGGATTTCTTCCAGACCATCAGCACACCGATTTTTACATCCAGGATCGTACCGTCTGGTCTGGTACCCTT
>JAUZOA010000163.1 GCA_030706685.1 Bacteroidota bacterium | reverse complement strand
GCAAGGTTAATCAGGCCGTTTGGCTTTATCGCGTCTGCTTTTACTACAGAGAAGAAAAATGCAGCGGGCAAGAGAATAGCAGCCGGGGGAATGAAAGTCGTCACTACACGTTCCAGCCTTTGGAAAGATTCGCCTCATCAATCTGCAAGAGGGCCACTATCAAACTAAGAATTTTTTCTGCAATCCTCACACAAAGAGTATCCATTCTTGTTCACGAACCGGAAATAAAATAAGTTAGCCTGGAGGCAGTCGAAATGACAAACTCTTATAAGGGGCTTATTTAAACCTCAATCCTGCAAAAGGAGAGGGTACCGTGGGGAAAAAAAATTAATTTAGTAATATCCTTGTATGGAAACAGCCATTTCATCTTTTGCTGTAAAATAGCCAACCGGCGCCAGGTGTTTTTCCAGGTTATATTCTTTCAATAATAATTCCACTTCCGTTACAGCGCCTGGGTCAACGGCAATCAGCAGGCCACCGCTTGTTTGCGGATCAGCCAATATACATTTAACCATTTCGCTTTTCTCTTCCAATATATCACTAATAGAAATTTTATGCCCATAGCTATCCCAGTTTCGCTGTGTTCCGCCCGGCACACAGTGGCGGTTGATATAATAGGCAAGATCATTAATGATAAATGGAATATGGATCAGGCCGGGAATAACAGCCGTCAAATTACTTCCTTCAGCCATTTCAGCCAGGTGGCCCAATAGCCCGAAACCCGTTACGTCGGTCATGGCAGTCACGGCTTTTATTTTTCCTATAGCTTCACCGGCTTTATTTAACTGCATCATTTGTTGGGCTGCTATCCCGGAGTGTTCGGGTTTTAGCAATCCCTTTTTTTCAGCAGTCGTTAAAATACCAACACCCAATGGTTTGGTGAGATATAATATATCACCCGCTTTTGCCGTATTGTTTTGTTTGATGTTTCTGGTATCCACCAGGCCATTTACCGCCAGGCCAAAAATAGGTTCCGGTGAATCAATACTATGCCCGCCTGCTAATGGTATGCCCGCTTCGAGGCAAATACTTTTTCCTCCTTCGATCACTTTCTTTGCCAGGGAGGGTGAGAGTTTATTGACGGGCCATCCTAATATAGCTATTGCCAGTAATGGTTTTCCCCCCATGGCATATACATCGCTGATAGCATTGGCCGCGGCTATTCTTCCAAATTCAAACGGATCATCCACGACAGGCATAAAAAAATCAGTAGTGGAGATAATAGCGGTCCCGTTTCCCAGGTCGTACACGGCCGCATCGTCTTTGCTATGATTGCCTACCAATAAGTTTTTATTATCCGGCATAGCAAACTGGCCCGATAAGATTTCTTCCAACATCTTTGGCGCTATTTTACACCCGCAACCCGCGCCGTGAGAATATTGTGTGAGTTTTATTTCTTGTTCCATGTTGATCAGTATTTAAGGTAGTGGGTAGTTTAGTCAGTAACTAATTATTCCGGTTTTGTCATTCCTCCTCCATCGGAATGACAACCTTCCGAAAGATTGAGGCTACATTATGAATTCGAAACTAACCCGATACCATATAAAACCGTTTTAGCGGTTATTTTATCCGCGTTTATTTTAGCATTCACTGTTGTACAATCCATATTAGTCAGCAGCGATTGTAACTGCTCCCGGTTATTCAGCGCTTTGTTGTACTGTTTGTCGTAGTACTTCAGCAAAATACGGAAGCAGGATTCAATATCTCCCGCGTCCAGCATTTGCAGGGACGTTTTGGTTTCCATTGGCCCCAGTCTTTTTTGAATGCGTACAATCCCCCTGGCCATTCTTTCTTTATCGAGTGAACCGTATTCCTGTACTATATGCTTCAATCTTTCTTCAAAAGGGATAACCATAAAGAGGATGGGTGATTGCCGCATTGTGCTCCATAAAGCATTCGGAAGGTTGATCTGGCCGATTCGCTGACTTTCATCTTCCAGCCAGATAGGGGAGGGTATGCCGGTCGAATCATTATTGCCGTTGAACAATGTTCTCAGTTCATGGCTCAATACATTTTCAAACATTTCCTGTGTGGGCTGATCAGGCATGCCGATATCGCCAAAGGCGGAACCTTTGTGACTGGCTAATTTTTCAAGATTAATGACGGCGGCGCCTTTCTTCTCCAGTTCATCCAGTACATAGGTTTTGCCTGAGCCTGTATAGCCGCCAAGTATATTAAAAGAGAAAGGAAGTGAAAAAGTTTCGAGTACCCAGTTCCGGTAGCTTTTATATCCGCCTGCCAGTGTATACACTTTAAATCCGTACAGGTCCAATAACCAGGCAACACCTGCGCTGCGCATGCCTCCGCGCCAGCAATGAACTAATACCTGTCTTGAGCCGGAAGTTTGAGACGATGAGCCCGTCAGCGATTCAACATACTCTATCATTTCCCGCATCCTGGGCCCGAAATAACCGAGACCTATTTTAATAGCTGCTTCACGGCTTTGTTGTTTATAGACGGTACCCACCACCTTTCTTTCTTCATCGGTGAATAAAGGAAGGTTGCAGGCGCCCGGTATATGCGCGTGTTTGTATTCTCCCGGTGAACGGACATCGAGAATGGGGAACTTTTTTCCTGATTCAAGGAAACGATCGATTGGTAATTTTTCGATTGGCAAGATGCGAAGGTAAATATTAAAAACGCGCTGAATAAATTTGAGTACCGGGTAGGAAGACTGGTTTGCCCGCAGAGCCTGCTGGCCGGGATGCCGCCGGTGAAGGGATGGGATGCCGGCATCAGTTAAAAACGAAGAGAGTTAATTTTTTAATCGCTGTTTTCAAGATGAAAATGCTGGTGATAAGCACTGGCCGCTATATGTAACGCGAATCCAACAATGGCGGTATCTTTCAGCAGGTTGATCAGTGCCACCTGGCGCATTTCCTTATCGCCCGCATTCAGGTAATTGGGCAAGTGGATCGTTAAGATAAATATGATCAGCAATACTGCCAGCAGGTAGCTTGAGAATTTTACAAACTGGTTGGTCAAAAAAGACAAACCTACCAGTATAAAAGCGGCGCCGACCAGGTAAGCCCATTTGATCCCACCCACGAGGAATGCCGGCACATATACCAACAGGTCACGTGGGTACATAAAATGGAATATGCCAAAAATGATCAGCACAACCGATAACAGGTAGATAGCTATCCGGGAAATGATATGATAATGTCTCATAAAAAAAATTTGGAAAAAGTTACGCTATGAAATATAGCAAAAACATGATCTTCGTCGGATTCAACATGATTTTATTTACGCCGTTGCCGGGATCCTTCATTTGGCGGAATACCTGCATCAGCGAAGGGGTTAAACTAATGATCCTGTAAGTTTTCAATTTTTGCAAAAGTCCACGGGAAGCAGCAACAATACTATCCAATCACCAACGCCTCACCCGCTGCAACGGTAAGTTTCACCGTCCGCAACATCCCATGACTCTCACACCCATTCGCCAGCGGCCCTTTCTTAGCAAAAGGAAAAAGTATCTGCAGTATCCTTCCTTCAGCATTCAGGTTCTTATCTACCACCACATGCATAGTAGCCGGCTGATCAACACTTGTATTGGCTACTACCAATATTTCTTTATCATTCAATATCCTTGAAAAAGCAATCACACCACCTGTAAAAGGAGAATAATCAAAATCAGTTCCGTTGCCGCTGCAGGTTCTGAAATACTGCCGGCCGTACCGCAGAGCCGGGTGTTCATTAATGAGAACACTCAGGTCATGGATATGATGATACAAAGGATGAGAAGTGGAAAATGCATCTTGTCTTCCCCATAATGCTTCTCTTACATATTCCCGCCGGTCACCATGACCGTCCAGACCCTGCTCCGTACCATAATAGATACAGGGAATACCCTGCATCGTCATCAGGCAGGTAAGGGCCAGTTTTGTCTGTTCAGGAAATTGCGCATTGTGAAAACGTTCACTCAGATCATGATTGTCCAGGAATGTAACATAATACTTACCCGCATCGCCATGTGAGCTTACGATCCTCTTCAATGTTTCCCTTCTTGTATCAAAATGTTTCGCCAGTACAGATGGCGGCGCAAACCCTTTGCACACCTCCACCAATCTTTTCCGCATCGGGAAATCAATGGCGGCATCCACACCGATCAGTTCACTATCTTTCTCCGTATCACGACCGACAAATTCAGCGATCTTTTGTTCATTATCATCCTGCCATACTTCGCCGAAAGTGAAAAAATTTTTCTTACCTATGGATAAAGCATATTCACGCATCGAATTCCCGAATGCCCTCGCAAATTCCGGTTCGACATATTGTAAGGTATCTATCCGGTAACCATCCAGGTCAAATTTTGCGATCAGGTACTGGTAGGCCCTGATCAGGTAAGTCCGTACAGGAAAAACTCCCGTGCCCGGTAGTTGATATTCCGTCACTAATTCTCTCAGGGAATTAAAGTCGCCATCATAACCATTGGTGCCCTTGCGGCGGAAATAATCATCCCGCTGAAGTTCTTTCGGCCATACGCCCTCGTTGATGGAAAGATTATTTACATCAGCGATCTCCGTCCAGTCGCCCTGCGCTACGCCATCCTCATTGCGCCAGAAGATTTTGTATTCCCCAGTTGGCCGGTAATCCTGCGTGTCCCTCATTCCTTCATAGTCGAAGAGGTCGCCGGTATGATTCAATACAATATCGAGAATAACATAGATACCCATCGCATGCGCTTCATCCACCAGGTCCCTGAATTCTTTATCCGCGATCGAAGGGTCCTGTCTTGCCGCATCCGGGTTGCCGCAAAACCGCGGCTCTATGCGAAGAAAGTCGAATATGCCATAGCCGCCCCAGTAGTCATTGAACCATTGCGGGTTGATCAGCACCGGGGAGAGCCAGATAGCGCCCGCCCCTAATTCTTTCAGGTAAGGCAGCCGCTGACGGATACCCGCAAACTTACCGCCCTGGTACGTATTGCAGGGCATTACGTTCGGATCAGGCATTGACGATGGGTTATTAAACCGGTCAACCAGCAAGAAATAGATCCAGTGATCACGCCAGTCAGCCGGTGAAGGAAAGGGATAGGGGATCAGTGTACCGTTTGCAGTAAGCGTTGTAGCGGGGTTGGCCTTTAGTGCTTCAATTACGGCCGGGTCATTCAGTGTCATGGTACATAGGTTTTGGTTCCCTATGAAGTTAAGAAATTACAGGGCCGGGGAAAAGAACTTTCTTTGCACATTGCGAGAAAGAAAATGGGTATCTTTAAAAAGTACTGTAAAATTTACCACCGCAAATACATTATGCTATGAACAAAAAGAACGGAAGTATACTATATTTCATCCTCGGAATATATTCAATAATGATCAGCTGGCATTACAATCATTCTGTTTTATTGCTTATTCTGCATTATATATTCTGGCCCATTTACCTCGTGTACGAAATTCTTTCGGGTAATCTTTCCCATGGCATGTGGAGGACCATTCCGGAATCTTATTTCAAATGATCCATCAGTTGCTTTGGAGCCACCTGTCACGATGCAGGAGAGGAAGACTATGCCTGGTCCGGTACAGCTTTTCTTATTTCCAATCCAAAAATAATTTTGAATAGGCCATGTCCATCAGCCAGGGGATGACAGCGCCGGCCACCGCAGCACAAAAGGGCCAGACAACATAAAAGACCAATGGTTTCATGTACCATTTTACTCCGGCTAGCGGAGTTGGATCTTTCGCCTTGCTCCGGACACCTGCAATTGACAACAGGCGGTGGGAGTGAGCAGCGTGGGAGACAACCGAACCGGAAACAGGACGGGCTATATAAGCAGGGTGATCATCCGGCAGGCTGGCTACCGGGGCTTGTATTTTATTTTCTATCATCTCTTCCGCTTCTTCAAAACTCGTGGCGGTGACTACAGCAGGATTTAGTAGTGTAATTATTTTTTTTGACTTGTTGGGTAAAAAAATAATGTTCTTTCTTACCAAAGTCTGTTTTGCCATTTCCGATAAGCCAACCGGGATTCGCCCGCGGAATGCATCCTTGTCCCATTTTATTTGACTGGATATTTTATGTTCCTGGAAGACCAGTTCACAGGCGGTTTTTAATTCGGGTGTCATAACAGTAACCTGGCGGTGTTAAAATAAGGATATGGCTCACAAGGGGGGAATTGAACGGGATTCATAGAGTGAGTGATGAAGGGCTGGTAACACTCCGAAATTAAAACTTTTTTCAGAT
>JAUZOA010000162.1 GCA_030706685.1 Bacteroidota bacterium | reverse complement strand
GTACAAGACAAGGACTGCTACGATTTCGCGTAGACAACATCTAAACAGTATACTATGAGCCAATGATATTTTTAAGGCCATCTGATTCATTGTCAGCACTGACAATACAAAAACGCGAATACTAGTATATTGAAAATCAACCGCTATTCTTTTGAATATTCCTGCGAGTCCGGTATATTTAACTGTTGGCTGTAACCTTAAAGACACTTCTCGTTTCCAAAAATGACATTAGACACTGCAATACATTTGCAAAACTTCTAAATATGAAAAATAAACGATTAATAACAAACTTCCACTTTTAAATGCCGTGAATGTTAGTTTTTTTTGATTATTTATATTACCGAATTTGTGAATTTTATCTCAGGACGCGCGACACCAATCCAAGAATCACAGCACTTATAATTTTGATGCTCATACATTTCATGAATTTTCTATCATTTCTATGTTTACTTCGATTAATTAGAGGTATAAAAATAGATGTGAATAAAATATTTGGACTCGCGATTATGATTATTATTTTGCTAATCGATGGCGTCAGGTATAATAAATATAACTACGACGTTTTGAGAAAAAAATGGGCAAATGAAGAATTGGGTAAGAAAGAAAAAAAGGGTATTTACTACTTTCATACATCATATTGAGTGTCGTTGTGTGCCTTGTACTGGCTGTTACCGTGGGGCTTAAATAATTATTTGTTTTAGTAATCCCGAGGGTGATACGTTTATTTTTTCAACGACCCCCCCCCTTTTTAAACTACCAAATTTGCCATTGTGAATATGGTCTAAACCATTACTGCTATTTCCCGTTAAAAGCCAATTTTGAGAATTTGATTCAATACTTAGAATCATGGCAATAGCAAAGCCAAAGACTTTTAAGAATTTCATGGTTGGGGTTTTAATCTTTAATCAATTTATAACTACAAGCTTACCATATTTAAATTCCCTGATCATGCTGATCTCTTTGAAATAATTTCTCAGTGAATCCAGTTTATCGGCCTGGGAACATAATACAGTATCTCCTCCATGAATTTCAGACAAAAAACCCGTAAACCTGATTTCTAAGCGTTTATTAAGTGTCTTTTCGTAGAACTCTGCGGATAACCGGTGTAGTGGGTTCTCAACCGGCATTAATACAGTTAATTGATGAATTGCTGTAGCGCCCCTTCCGATTTCCCTGAGGCAGTATGCCTCTCTTTCAAGATCATTAATATTATCTCCTGTCATCTTTTTCCTCAAAAGAAATGGAGGCAGGCAAAAGATAATCACCGCGATCATCCAAAAAACATATTTCTGGTCGGGGAATCTCCCGGAAAGCCGTTGAATGATCTCATAGGTGCCCATTCCGCCGATAAGAGCCAGGAGGGGATAAACCGGCAGATCATACCATTCCAGCTTATCAGGAACAACGCTGATCATAACCAGGTACACGAGACTCGTGATTAACAAATACAAGGTTATTTTATGAACGTTCTTATTAACGCTGATCAATCCCAATATGCATAGCGGCGGTAGAAAATACAGGAAAGGGACAAACCGTTGCTTTATCATATTATCCAGGTACCATCCAATACTTTCTTTGTGCCATGGCATAATATCTTTAAATACGCGTTTGTATTCCGAAAAAAATACCTGGCTATTGTATCCCGGGAATAAATTGTGCATTAACAGGTAATAAAAAAAGATAACGGCAACTAGTATTACCGGTATAAAGTAAAACAGTCTTTCTTTAAACAGGCTCTTCGTTTTACCCGAAATCAACAAACAAATAACCAGCCCGGGAACTAAAATGAAAATGGCTGTTGATTTTATAAAGAACCCTGCCAACAATATGACCCCGGTTTGCAGGAGTTTTTTCCTGGTATAAGATCCTTCTTTCTTCTCCTCTAAGAATAAGTCAATTGAAGTCAACACCAGTGCAGTAGTACAGAATAAAAGAAGGCTATCCGGGTCCCCGGACCTTACACCATGTATAAGCAGTAGCCCCTGTGATCCTAATAGTACCAGGCAGGCAACAATGCCCGGATAGTAGGATGCCAATTGCCGTTTTGAAAAGCGAAGCACCAATATCATGACTCCCAAAAAGGCCAGCACGCCCGGAAGTCTTATGGCAAATTCATTGGCTCCGAACAGCTTTATACTTATTGCCATCAGCCATATGGCCAGTGGAGGTTTGGTATTGTAAAGATTGGGTATTCCATCAAGGGTTAAAACAAATGGATGCTGCGTCCGGGACATTTCCAATGCATTGTTCGCATAGATTGCCTCATCCCAAATATATATGGGATGGTTAAAAAACGTGACGCCGATAAGGAAAATAAAAAGAAATAAAACGGCCGCAAAGCTAAATTTAAGAAGGTAGCGATCCATTAAAGATTTGTTTATGGTAATATGATCCCGGTTCTTCGTAGTGTTCTCCTCTTCGATCCTGTAATAAAGATATAAATTATACGGTTGTTGTGTTTCGTTAGCAACGAACATCGGCCTCAAAGAGCTAATCCTTACCCAAATTTACCAACGATTGTTTTGGCAAAAATCTATCCTGCTTCTTCTTCAATATGATTCGGGACAACGAGACCTCTTTTACATTTTACCTGGCCCAACGCAAAGAAGACTCCGTGTTACTTTCTTTTTCTTCATAAATAAGGATTACCGATAAAGAATGGAGTGTGCTCACTTATCAGATTGTCAATTCGCATGGTGCCTATGATAAAAACTTCGACAAAAATAAAACGGCAGCCAGGCTGGCTGACGAATATGTCATCGTTCCGTTCACTTATCATCTTCTCCAAAGGAGTCCATCTGGCAGCTCCGGCTAATGAATAACGTCCGGCTTCAGAATATAGTTTCAACATCAGTATCTTTACCCGGCAACGGCTATGGCTGATCCTTCTTGCTGCCGGAACAGGCCAGATCACTGCCGTCCTCCAAAGAACCGGCAGCAAGCCCTCAACATTAGCTGCAACTGTAACAGGCGATATACCCAACCCTATTTATTCGGCAAAACAAACCAGTAATAAAATATGGCAGAAAATAACAGCAATTCACGATTAGAAGCTTTTTGCGATGGAGTATTTGCCATAGCATTAACCTTATTGATTATTGATATTAAAATACCTTCAACAACAGCAATTAATAATACCGCTGATTTTTGGCTTGCGCTTAAGCATACCGGCCCGTCTCTGTTTGCTTTTGTGTTAAGCTTCATCATTATCCTTATAACCTGGGTTAATCATCACAACAGTTTAAAACTCGTAAATAAATCATCCGCCGCATTTATGTATGCCAATGGCCTTATGTTGCTTTCTGTTGTTTTTGTTCCATTTCCTACTTCTTTGATGGGCGAATATCTTTTCACTGACCATTCCGCTCCCGCAGTCATTCTTTATAATTCAACTTTCGTGCTCCAGTCCATCGGCTGGATTTTATTAAGTAAGGCCTCACTTAAAAATCAATTAACGAAAAATGAAAAATCAAGCCTGGCCATGCGGGAAAACGGTAAGTTCGGATATTTCGCCTTCACACTTTATTCTCTTTGCGCCATTATTGCTTTTTGGTTTCCTCTTACCATCGCCATCATTACCACTATCAGTTGGATATTCTGGCTGATATATGGAATTACTGTAAAGCCCGGGGAGATGAATGAGATGAATGAAACAAATTAGAATAAGCGGGCTATTAATTTTATTAAAAAGCCATACCCCTTGCAGCAGGCAGTATGGGTTTTGGCTATGCTTTCCAAACGACATGGCGATACTTCATCTTCCTGGTGCTGATCTTCATTCCAGGGTACCCGTTCTGCCAGGCAAGTGCCCCGGTTGTATAGCTAAAACCGGCAGGCGCAAAAATTACCGGATTTTAACTTCCGGTAATCCGGCGATCATATCAATTGATGACAGCAATCATAGCTTGTCAGCAGTAACCTATTTTTCTTTGTAGTGAAGCAAATATTAAAAAAATGCTGCGAAAGATCTTATTCATCTGCGGTATTCTCTCTTCGTGGCTTTATGTAGCCATCTGCATCATTGCGCCGGTACGGTTTGAGGCTACAAAATAAAAAATCCGTTCCAATCAATTCAAAATTCAAACCGACAATGGAACAGATACTAACTCATCCCGGAAAAAAATTACAAACACAGAAAGTTGACCAGCCGCGATGGCAGCGGATTATCCTCCTTAGCCTTCTTGGCTACGAAGGGGCGGGCGCCTTGATGGGCGGCATCCTTCTTATCGCTGCACCCGGCGGCAGGTACATGGATATGCCTGTCGAAATCATGCATGGTGTCTTCCGTGATTTCATGGTTCCCGGTATCATCCTCTTTGGATTGGGAATCCTGAACACAGCCGCATTTGTCGCGGTCCTTCGCAGGACCCGTTCCGACTGGTTCATGGCCGGCCTCGCTTTGGGCGGGTTGTTCATCTGGTTTATTGTTGAAATTGTCATCCTGCAGGAACTACATTGGTTGCACGCCATGTGGGGGATCCCGGTTTTGCTAGGCTGGGTAATGGCCATCCCGTTGATTGCTTTGCGGCATGAGACAGTGATGATGCGAAAAGCGTTGCTGGCCTGCGGTATACTTTCCTCGCTATGGTACCTGGTCATAAATATTTTCGTGCCCATGCAGTACGAGGGCTACAGTTCCGTTACTCAAACAGTCAGCGAGCTCTCAGCAATAGGCGCTCCGACAAGAGTAATATGGGTGTTGCTGGCCACTTTATATCCCCTGCTTTTTGCCGCCTTTGGATGGGGCGTAGTAAAATCGGCAGCCGGAAACCGTTCCCTGCGTGTTGCGGGAACTTTGATCATCGTTTACAGTGTCATGAACTTCTACTGGCCCCCGATGCACCTGCGTGAAGTGATAGCAGCAGGCGGAGGAACACTGACTGATACCTTGCATATTGTTTGGGCGATGATAACGCTTCTCTTCAATATGCTCCTGATGGGATTCGGAGCGGCGACATCAGGAAAGCAGTTCCGCCTCTTTACCATCGTGACTTTCGTGGTCTTTATCGTATTTGGGATTTTGATAGGAATGGAAGCCCCCGGTATCCAGGCAAATCTTCCAACACCCTGGATAGGAGTTTGGGAACGAATCAATATTGGCGTTTTCCAGCTCTGGGTAGTGGTGTTTGCTATTGTCCTGTTGCGCAAGGAAAAGGTTGCAGGCTTAATTAAAGGCAACGAAACTTAAAACCAAAAATCGTGGACATAATAAAATTAGGGCAATGATATATAAAATGGGCGAAGCGTCTAATTTTCCTTTTCCCCTTTAAAAGCAAATGGTGAAATTAATTTTGAAATTTTAAATTGGGACAAAGTTGCTGATGATTGGCGGAACTGGTTAATGCGACAATAAATATGAATGCACACCAACCCTTTGGCCGCAAGGCTGATTGACATTTTAGAGATGTACTTACTATCACCAATAATAGCATTTAATTAAATGAGTAACACGATTAAATATTCAAAGCTAATTGTATCGCTACTTTTTATTTTTTTGAATTCTGCCCGGGTCTCTGGCCAAAATACTTCTCATCCGGTCCCGGATTCCGACTCCCTGGATGTTTTAAAATCAACAAATGAATTCCTGGATGCATTTCGAACACTGGATTGGAAAAGGTTCAGCGAGAGTTTTGCTGAAGACGCAACTGCCTTTTTCCCGCCATCCGCAAAATTCCCTTATCGTGCCAATAACAAAAAGGAAATAGAAGACATTTTCAAAAAAGTGTTTGAAAATGCCCGAAAACAAAGATCTCAACCTCCTTATATTGACATCTTGCCCAAAGATTTAAAAATTCAAATGATAGGAGACGGAGCCATAGTAACTTTCCTGTTAGAAGATCCGGATTTACTCGGCAGGCGAACTCTCGTTTTTAAAAAAAACCAGGGAAAATGGCTAATCATACATCTGCATGCCTCCGGGGTAATAACTGCAAAAGAGAACTAAAAAGTCAGCCATCATGTTTGCTGCAAGATTGTTCAAGGGCTCCTTTGGACAGTTCGGCTGATCTCTCCTTCGTCGGGACAGATCAGAAAAAGTGCATAGCTTCGCTGTGCTCGCTATGACGGCTTCGCTGCCTGCTTCATTATATTCGCAGCGCTATGACGGCTTCGCCTTACTAGCAGCGCCGTGACGATTCGCTGTTCGGCTTCTCCAAAGGAACCCTTTGAACAGTCCTGCAGTAAGCAATCACCCTTATTGGAAATTACATTAAAACC
>JAUZOA010000161.1 GCA_030706685.1 Bacteroidota bacterium | reverse complement strand
TCAGCGAGTAGGCAGTATGATATTGCCTGATGCGATAGATGATTTGGAGGTAACAACCTTAAATTTTCAAGAATCGGTTGGATGATCTGAGTATATGTGTTATGAATGTTTGTACTTTTCCCATTTTTTCCCCATTCAATAAAAGAATTACAAATTGTATCCAAGTATTTAATAAAATTATCACTAAGAGGTTTTCCGTTAAATTCAACCCAAAGTGAGTCTTTAAACCTTTCAAGTGAATGAAGATTTTGATTGTATGTAATTAAGTTGCTATTGTAAGAAGAAAAAGCCATATTAATATTTTCCCGTAACGCGGCTTTTGAAGACTTAACAGTTTCAACCAATTCAAAAAATTCAGAAATTTGAGTGGCTCTTTTTTTACTAAAAAACAGCGAGAAGTTTTCAATAAAAACATTTACATCAACACTTGTTAAGTAGTTGTGGCTAAAATTTGGTACTGTACTAATGTTAAAATTATTACCATGAGTAAAGCCGCTTTCTTTAGAAAAAGCTTCAAATACATCCCTTTGTTTTTTACATAGTTTCAAAAAATCACTTATGATAATTCTGAGAATTTTCTTATAAGTTAATTGTTTTTTCCACTTCGTGCTTAATTTGATCGACCCAGTTATAAGATAGCCACTGGCGAAAGTGAGTAATGATACTACAATAGTAACAGCAGTATCCCTGTTTACTCCTAAGTCATTTACCAAATAATCAATTATTCTTCTGAGCATTATTTCTTGAATTATTTACTGTAAGGTTTACCAGGAATTGCTGCCCAGCTTTCAAATTTGGTGGCTATCAATCTTTCTACTTCTGCTCCATTTTGTTTTGCAACATTGAGGATATCATTTTTTGCTTGTGTAGAGGTAATTTCTTTTTTCCAAAGTGTTGTATTAGGCAAATAATAGGTGGTGGTTACTTTGGTTTGTTCATCAGTCGAATTAAATTTCTCCATGTATCCTAATGCTTTCATTCCATCTTTTACTGCTGTGTGTTTAGATACTTGTCCCGCTTTCTCAGCGAGGTCATAAGTAATTAGTATATCCATTGGTATTGGCGTCATTTTGTTTAATAATTGAGTTCTTAGACAGCAAAAATCGCATCGACTGGAAATTTGAGAAAAAATTGCAGATAAAGACAGACAAGTTGGCTTATATTCTGATTTTTTTCGCGGCGCCGCGATTATTTTGACGTGCAGTGGCCTTTTGGCAGATTTTCAGTTATACGGCGCCCTCAAGAAATCTTTTGAACTTCTAATATGCTGAATAGCGAACAGAACGTACAAGAGTGCGACGCAACAGACGATGATAGTAGCAATGCAGCCAGGCCCATAATAGCCTCTTCCTTTTTCGTGGCTGTGGCAATTACGTTGCATTCTGCTGGCTGCGGGGAAATGATGAGTGGCTGAGGTGTGCTTGCGAGCGGCCTGAAGAATGTGCTACGTTTGCAGCTCTATGAAGCACCAGCAAAGATCCGATAGCTATTAGATTTATTAACCCCGGTAATGTGTTAGGAAGCTCCAGCTATCTGTTCCCGTTTCACAAAACATGGCCGACGAATATTTGTATTCTTCCGGCTATCTGCACAGTCCACCCGCATTTCCTGGATAAAGCCTTGGGGAAAATACCAATTTTTGGTACTTTTATTCAAAAGAAATATTATGGCCCGCAACACCTCAATTTTATTAGGTGAACATTTCGAAGACTTTATTTCCAGGGAAGTCTCTTCTGGACGATACAGCTCAGCAAGTGAAGTTGTCAGAACAGCCTTGCGGCTTCTGGAAGCCGAGGAAGCCAAAAAAAAGCAGCTTAATAAAGCTCTCGCTGCCGGCGAGCGAAGCGGGTTTGATAAGAATTTCGACCCCAAAGCTCACCTTAAAAAATTGCATGCTAAGCTAAAATGAAAAAGCTGCCTTATCGCATAAGTAAAAAGGCAGTCATTGACCTGGAAGAAATCTGGCTTTATACTGTAGAAAAATGGTCGATGGCCCAGGCAGACCGGTACTATTCATTAATTTTTGATGAAATTGACCATATCTGTGAGAATCCCACCTCAGGAAAGGCTATGGACCACATTCGCGATGGATACCGCGCCTCAAAAGTCAAATCGCATTTGATCTTTTATCGGGTAATAAATGATATCATCGGAATAATCAGGATCCTGCATGAAAGAATGGACATAGACAGCAGATTGGTTGACTGAGCTACTATGCATGAGTGCCAGCGAAATTTTAAACAGAAAAAGAAAGCTAAGCTTAGAAATGATCCGTCAACCGCATAAGGGTCTTAACATACCGACCGACGTTTTGATACAGAATTACAAATAGGGTACTCTGGCCAGCGTCAACTTGCTTCAAAGCTGAGGCAATGGCGTGGGGTTCTTCTGCCCTCCGGGAAATGATGAGTGGCTATACCGAGCTTCTGAGCGCCCTGAAGAATATCCTACCTTTGCGGGCCATGAAGCACCTGAAAGCTGTCTATAAATATTTCTGGAAGTATCGTATTCGCCTTGGCGCCGGGATCATATTCATTTTTCTCTCCAATTATTTCAACGTTCTTGCTCCGCAGATCACCGGCTTCGTCATTGATTTTGTACAAAGATCGCTGCACCTGCCGGGTTATAAACCAAAGACCGTCCCGCCGCATTATGACACATTGGTCAATAAATTCATAGCCTGGATGGAGTCTTCCACTTACAGTCTTAGTAAGATAGTGGCTATTTGCGGCATCGTTATTTTATCGCTGGCATTGTTGCGCGGCTTCTTCCTTTTCCTGATGCGGCAAACGATCATCGTCATGAGCCGCCATATTGAATATGATCAGAAGAACGAGATCTATACACATTACCAGAAACTTGATACCGCTTTTTATAAAAAGAACAGTACCGGCGACCTGATGAATCGTATATCAGAAGATGTCAGCCGTGTCCGCCAGTTCACCGGGCCCGCGATCATGTATCTCGTCAATCTCATATCGGTTATTTCGCTGACGGTTTTCTTCATGTATAAGCGCGATTCGCTGCTTACATTGTATGTACTGGCGCCCCTGCCGATCCTTGCGCTGGCTATTTATTATGTCAATAACATGATCAACAAACGAAGTGAAAAGATACAGGGCAATCTCTCCGATCTTACCACCAATGCGCAGGAATCTTATTCAGGGATCAGGGTGATTAAATCATTTGTCCAGGAAAAAGCCATGCTCGGTTTTTTCAGGAAAAACAGTGAAGAATACCGGAAGAATGCGATCGGGCTGGCTACTGTAGAAGCCATTTATTTTCCCTCGATTACTCTGCTGATAGGATTGAGCACAGTGTTGACTATCATGATTGGCGGTTTATATTTTATACATGGGCAGCATAATATTGGCATTGACACGATCGTCGAATTTGTAATGTATGTGAACCTGCTGACATTCCCTGTCAGTGCTATCGGGCTTACCGCCAGTATGATTCAACGGGCTGCCGCATCGCAAAAAAGGATTAATGAGTTTTTAGATACGTCTCCGGCCATACAACAGCCGCACAACCCGGTCAAATTAAACCTGCAGGGAAATATCCGGATGGAGCATGTCGATTTCATTTATCCCGATACAGGGATACAGGCATTGAAAGATTTTACCCTGCAGATAAAAAAAGGAGAGAAGGTAGCTATCGTGGGAAGGACCGGCAGTGGTAAAACAACCGTCGCCCAGTTATTACTTCGCATGTATGATGTAACAAGGGGAAAGATCGAAATAGAGGGCCATGATATCCGGAAGGTTGATCTCACTTCGCTAAGAAACCAGGTCAGTTATGTGCCCCAGGATGTTTTTTTATTCAGCGAGACGATTGAAAATAATATTCTTTTTGGCTTACAACAACCTGCCGGTCATGAAACGGTCGTAAGAGCGGCCCGGCAGGCAAATGTGGATAAAGAGATAGACACATTACCCAAACAGTACGCCACACAGATCGGGGAGAGGGGAGTTACACTGAGCGGCGGGCAGAAGCAGCGTATTTCTATTGCCCGTGCATTGATCAAAGAATCCGGCCTGGTCATCTTTGATGATTGCCTCAGCGCTGTGGATGCAAAGACGGAAAAGGAGATTATTGGCTATTTGAATGAATACCTGCGGGATAAAACGGCGATCATCATAACCCACCGGATGTTTTCCCTCCTCCATTTTGATAAGATAGTAGTATTGGAAGACGGAGAAATCATCGAAGAAGGGAGCCACCGGGAGCTTGTAGCGATCGAGGGGGGCTATTATGCGGGATTATACGCGAGGCAGCAGGAAAGCGGGCTGGAAACCTGACGCTGACCGGGAAGGCTTGCAATGTACGAGGTACGATGTACGCCAGTCTGAATAACGCGGTCTCCTTCAGGTTTCGAAAGGGCGTACATCGTACCTCGTACATTGCCCCTCCCTTCGGGGTGTCCAGATTCAAATTTGGCTGTTTCAAAAACATCTATATATTTGTAACATCTTAAATCAAAGCTAATTAATAACTGCAAAATCTAAAACTGTGGCGTACGAGAACAACGACAAGAAAATGGAAAGTATTTACAGCAAAAGGATCCGGGCCGGAAAAAGAAGGACCTATTTTTTTGATGTAAGAACTACAAGAGGAAATGATTATTACCTGACCATCACGGAAAGCCGTAAACGTTTTGACGATAATGGCTATGACAGGCACAAAGTGTTCCTGTATAAAGAAGACTTCAACAAATTCATTAAAGCATTGACTGAGGCAGTTGATTATGTGAAAACAGAATTAATGCCCGATTTTGATTTTGATGCTTTCAATCATGATGAAGTGGTGGCGGAAAATGATGGTGAAGCAGAAAGAACGACTACTGCTGCGGCAGAAGAAAATGGAAGTACTCCGGCCCCTGAAGTCGAGGTTTCCAGCACACCCAGCAGCGTTGCGAATACTAATAGCAGCGATGAAGTGGATAAATGGTAATAAAGATCAACCTGATTATATTTTTGAAGCCCTCAGCATTTGAGGGCTTTTTCATTGTCCAATTCCGGCTACCAACTGTGTTATTGACCAAAAATAATCTTCCCTTCTTTTTGAAGTCTCTTGAATTTATCGGGCGAAACGGTTTGCGGGACAAGTATTGGGTTACATGGATAGGGCACGGCAGCGTTAGGCATATTGAATTGCAACATGTCCGGCTTTAATACTGGCATATTGTACGACGACATATTTGGAACCAGGCAGGGCATATTATCCTGGGGCAACTCGTAAACCTTGTTGCCGTTTGATAACGTATATTCCAACTTCATCAGGGGTGCCACTTGAGGTGGAGGATTGACTGGCGACACATCAAAGACATTTGTTTCAGATTTCCGGGGCACTATTCTGAAGTAAGGCTTTCCGTTATCCTGTGCAGAGGCAAACGAAAATGAAAGTATAAAGATGCTGATAATGAAGAAAATCTTTTTCATAAGCTGGTATAAGGCCTGATGAATTTAAGACTATTTTTTCATTTTCTTCCACGCATTTATCAATGAATTGGTGGAGGAGTCATGTCCTGTAATGGTTTCCTCATTCTCCAGTTCTGGTAAAATCTTATTGGCTAATTGTTTGCCTAATTCCACTCCCCATTGATCAAAGCTGAAGATATTCCAGATAACTCCCTGTACGAATATTTTATGTTCATATAAGGCGATCAGTTGCCCGAGAGTGAATGGCGTTATCTTTTTAATTAAAAACGAATTGGTGGGCCGGTTGCCGGAAAACATTTTATAGGGGAGGAGCTTTGCTACCTGTTCGGTTGAGAATCCTTGTTTTTCTAATTCTGCCCTTGCTTCATCCGCTGTTTTCCCGTTCATTAATGCTTCGGTCTGGGCAAAAAAGTTGGACAGCAGTTTGGCATGATGATCCCCGATCGGGTTATGAGTTTGCGCGGGAGCTATAAAGTCGCAGGGGATGATGGGAGTGCCCTGGTGAATGAGCTGGTAAAAAGCATGCTGGCCATTGGTACCGGGCTCGCCCCAGATGACGGGACCGGTAGAATAAGTTACAGGATTGCCATTACGGTCGGTGCTTTTGCCATTGCTTTCCATATTGCCCTGCTGGAAATAGGCCGCAAAGCGATGCATATACTGATCGTAGGGGAAGATCGTTTCACTTTGCGCCCCGAAGAAATTGGTGTACCAAAGCCCAACAAGCGCCATGATCACCGGGATATTTTTTTCGAAGGAAGTATTCCGGAAATGATTGTCGGTTTCGTGAGCGCCTTTTAATAACTGTTCAAAGTTTTTATAGCCGATAGTGAGAACAATAGATAAGCCAATAGCGCTCCACAACGAATATCTTCCACCGACCCAGTCCCAG
>JAUZOA010000160.1 GCA_030706685.1 Bacteroidota bacterium | reverse complement strand
CTGCACCGTCAGTCAGATAAGGAAGTGCCTTAGGAAATCCATCCCTCATTCTTTTAACTTTGCATACATCATACACGATTTGAACAAATGGATCATTTTCTGAAGTGAAAACCGGCTTAAGATCAACCAGTGTTTTTATCACGGTTTCATCACCAATCTCTCTCCTAAGCTTATTCAGTATTTTACTGTGATCAACTTTTGTAGTCGATCTGACATCTATAGTAAATTCTGCCTGGTCAGGTATTGAATTAATATTCATTCCGCCACTTATCGTGCCAACATTTAATGTCGGATAGCCAAGTAACGGATCTGCCTCAGCCTCAAAATTAAAATCAATTATTTTCACAATTGATCTGGCGGCTTTGTAAATAGCATTAACTCCTAATTCAGGCATCGATGAATGAGCAGTTTTGCCGGAGGTGATGGCTTTTAAATAGAGAGCGCCTTTGTGACCGGTAACAGGCAGGTTTGCTGTAGGTTCACCAACAATTATGGCACTGGCTTCACCAAGTCCTTTCTTCTCTTCGACAAGCTTTGATATTCCCTGACATCCCAGTTCTTCTCCTGCAGAAAAAATGAGCCTTATCCCTCCTGCCGGAGGAGTTTCAGTAAATGCCCCGATCGAAGCTAGAATCATTGAAGCTAATCCACCTTTCATATCGCTTGAGCCCCTACCCCATATCTTACCATCATTTACTTCACCTGTAAAAGGATCGACACTCCAGCTTTTGTTTCCAAGCGGAACAGTATCAAAGTGGCCTGAGAGAACTATTGGTGGTCTTTCTGAGGATAATCCCTTTTCTGCTATAAGATGTAAGCGGTTGTTTTCGAAAACCGGATATTCGATTTTAAAACCATGTCCGGCAAGTATTCCTCCGACGTATTTTGCAATTACTTCCTCATTACCCGGGGGATTTACAGTATTAAAAGACAACAATTTCCTTGTCAAAGAAATAACATCCATAAATACAAGGCAAAAATTAAAATTTAAAAGCAAAAAATCATAATACACCAGTTAAGGTACTCGATTTAATATCAATTCGATTGCATCCGACTGCAAGGCTTTATGCAATGATTGACAAAAATAAAAGTCTTGATTTCATATGATTCTGGATTAATAAGATTGGCCATATTATTCTTTTCCCGGCCACCCTGGAAGCTTTTAAAATTTGTTATCAATTTTATGTTATTCTTTATGATCAGAACGGATTATTTTGTGATATAATTCAAATTATCGTCTAGTGGAGTCATCCTGGGCATCAGGAGGTGTACGAATCCCAGTATGCATATATAAGAAAAACCTGCTATCATGAATGCCCAGAAATACCCCGAATTACCGGCGGTATCCAGTACAGCGCCCAGGGCAATATCAGCAATTATTGCCATGGCTACTCCGACCATTTTCCCGATTCCTGTAACAGACGCAGTTGCTTTTTTCGGGAACACATCGGAAACCAAAGTATAACCATTAATCGACCACGACTGATGCCCTGCAGCTGCAAAACCAATTAAAAAGACTGCGAGCCATTTGCTTGCAACAACAGGTACAAAGGCAACGGGTAAAATAATTATTGCATTAATCAGCATGGTAATTTTCCTTGCCTTATTTATTGACCAGCCTTTTTTTATTAATGCACCCGAAGCTAACCCTCCCAGCAGGCTTCCGGCATCAGCCATAACAAAAATAATCAGGAAAGGAACTCCAATGTTATTAATGTCCACACCAAACTGTTCACTGAGGAATTTTGCTCCCCAAAAAAGGTAAAACCACCAGACACCATCAGTTAAAGTAGTAAGAGCGAAAGCCCAGGTTTCTCTCTTTGGTAATAGTTTCAACCAGGGAATTTTTTCGGTCGTCTCCACTTCAGAATCGCTGTTGATATAAGCCAATTCTTCCTTTGATAATTTTGGATGAACCTCGGGTTTTTTATAGGTTTTTATCCATAAAAGTACCCATAGAGCACTTAGAACTCCCGTAAAAAGAAATGGTATTTGCCAGTTTTCTCCTTCGACGGTGACAATAGCTCCAACAATGAATGGGGCTAATATTGCTCCGACGCTGGTTGATGCATCAAAAATCCCTGTAGCAAAAGCCCTTTCTTTTTTTGGGAACCACTCTGCAACAGTTTTAATTGCTGCAGGAAAATTTCCAGACTCGCCAATTCCCAGCCCGAAACGCGCAACAATAAATCCAATTAAACTAAAAGCAGGTCTTATCGCAGCATGCAGCATACCGAATATACTCCAAATCGCAATAGAAATAGAATATCCTATTTTAGTACCAAGCCTGTCAATAATACCACCCATGAACAGTAATCCTATTCCATAAGCAATTTTGAAAGAAACCATAATAGCTGCATAGTCTTTGTTTGTCCAGTTGAAAAGAGTTTGCAGGGTTGGCGCCATTACTCCAACAATGCTACGATCAAAATAGTTGATAGTTGTGGCCATAAACACCAATGCAAGGATCCTGTAGCGATAATAACCGATTCTCTTCTTTACTTCATTCATATATTTTTTGGGTACTAATCCTTATAATTTCTTTTCATCTGATAGTGCATATTTTTACTCCGTTTTCAACTGCTATATCTATTTATTCAGAAGTCGCATCAGGCGGCTAAGTACGACAACAATTCTTAGACAATGATATGGCATGAACCCTTTATCGTCTTTTTAAAATATTCAGTAAATGCCAATATTCATAAAGTAATTTTGTAGATTTAAATTGAATACGTTAGCCGATCACCGGATGGTCCACAATCTCTTCTTCAGAATGGTCCCAATATAGTTTCTTACCTTCCCTGTAAGCACGTGTAGCCATTATTGTGGCTATCGAATGCCAGAATCCTGTATGAATATTCCCATTTGGTACAATATTCCTGTTCCTCATGCAATCAATCCAGTTGTCAAGGTGATATTTACTGTCATCGCTCAGATTAACAGGTCCAAGTTTCATATTATATTCCGATGTTGTTACTATTTCCGCTTTTCCACTTTTTATTGTCTCTTTCATCCCTTCATAAAAGTCAAAGCCTCCGGGAAGATTTTGGTGTTCGGGAATGAAAAACCAGCGGGCACTACCTTCTCCTCCATGCGCAAATAAAGTTCCTTCTTTACCACGAATACAGGTGTAATCACCAAACATGCTTGCATAGTTTGAAGTGTAGGAATATAATAACTTCGCATCTTCATAAGTTGCAAGCGCCTGAAATGTATCGGGATTCTGCCGGATATCAGGCCAACCAAAAACTCCCCCGTTTGCAACCATTGAATCAGGAATTGCGGTGTCGGTATAAAAATGAACCAAACCTGCAGCATGACTCATCCATTGAGATGTAATTCCCCCGGAGTAATCACGAAATATCCTGAATTCAAAATATTTCCACGGATCAAACGGGACATAAGGCTTACCTAATAGCCATCTGTTCCAGTCAGTATCCTCTTCCCTGATTGCGGCAACATCGGGATCATTTGGATCATGCCATCGGGGATTATTATCATTCCAGACCTGTTCTATTTTTGTAATCTGACCCAATTTCCCGGAACGAACTATATCGCGCACTTTTTTCTGCATGGGGTCACTAACCCATTGTGAACCAAGCTGTACAACTTGTGAGGATGTAAGAACTGCACTTCTTGCCAGTTTAGCTTCTTCCACATCTATAGCCATAGGTTTTTCACAATAACAATCCTTACGTGCATTGACAACTTCCGCTAAAATCTTTGCATGTTGAAAATCTCCGGTAGCTATCATCACCGCGTCAAGTTCCTGCATTTTCAGCATCTCTTCGGAATACTTAAATTGTTTTACATCTGTTCCGAACAACTTTTTACAGTTTGCTGCGGCTTTTTCTCTGTTGAGTTTCCAAATGTCGCAAACAGCAACGACAGCGAGATTTTTCTCCTTTTCCGATGTTTTTACCATACTTTGATGCCCCAAGCTACGTGCACCACAACCAAGAAATCCAATATTGATCCGATCGTTTGCACCAATAATTCTCTTGTAGGAAGCTGCACTCATTGATGTACCACTTGATGAAACTGCTACGCCGACTAATCCGGCTGCTGTTTTACCGATAAAATCTCTTCGTGTAACACTTGCTTTTGCCATAGTATTTTCCTTTCATATATAGTTAAAGACACTTCTAAAAACCATTTTCCCCGATGCCATGGATTATAATCAAATATATCTTTATTTTCTCTAACATAGTTGGAATAATGCCCCTATGTAAAAGAATCTCAAATCAATAAGTGCTTCCCAAGCTACCAGTTTTTCGATAGGTTAAGACTTACAGGATAAAACTTTACTAATTTATTTTATCCATTCCATATAAAGATCATATGGCTTTTCAGTTGGTTTCAGGTATACGACATTCAGTTGCCCGTCTGCTTTTTTGTTTTGATAAGCAATTTTGATTATGGCAAGATCTATATTGATATCTCCAGTATCAGTGTTTTTACCATACCCATCTGTAACACCTGCTATCATAAGCTTTCTGGGTGCCAGGCTGGCTGCAAGGTCAGGAAGATCATAAGCCTTAAGGGCCCCGGGAACGGTGCTAGGTACAAACTTTGGATCATAAAAACGGTTCATAACAATGGACCGGTATGAAGAATAAGGTTCTATAAGAGCTATCCGGGTAATCGCTGAATCAAAAGCTGCAGCATGTAATAGTACAGGCGCCATTTCGTTCCTGGCAAAACCATAAACTTCACTTATCCCACTGGTTTTCTTCAATAACCGGGTGAGCCTTACAACATCACCAGCCCGTATTCCGACTATGCTTCTCCCGATAAGCATGGAAGCAAACCAAACATTATAAGAAACACCCTCGATATATGAATCTCCACGAAAATCACCCGGACCCATTTCACCCATTCCGATCAGATCAGGAGCCAGCACTGTAAAACCATTCCGGACAAACCATTCCATCTCACCACCGACAAAAGCCTCAGCTGACTTGCCTGAAGGATGCAGATAGATCAGAGCTTTATTATTTGGCCTATCCGGTATCATTAACAGGTAGGGAATAATATAATCACCTTCACCTTTTACAAAATACTTCTCAACTACATAAGTTTCCCTTGGAATACATCCGGTTAATACCGGTTCATGAAATACAAATGGTTCCTGATAGCCTGAAAGCTTTTTGGCTGAATTCAGTACTCCGGAAAGATGCTTTATAAGATCATTTCTGGAAGATTGCAGGTTGGTGACAAGTTTTTCTGTCTCCTTGCGATTCAGACTGAAAACGGTTTCTCCTCCAAAGGATGTGGCAACCTGACCTGTGCTGGTTACCTGCATCTCTTCTTTACTTAAAAATTTAACTTCATCATCATTGGAATTACCTGGATTATCCAAATATTTTTGGAAAAAAGCATACATTGCTTCCCTGTTCTTTTTGGTTGTCCCATGGCGTGGCAAAATATCCTCTGCCGTACCGAAGTTATCCTCCTTATCATAAGCTTTATATATTCTCGACACTTCTTCTGCTGTTTCCCTGAATCCCTGAATGCTGAAATAGTCTCCGGTAGTAGCAATAATTAATGTAGGTTTTGGTGCCCTTACTACTAAGAGATCCGCATGATCAATACCTCGTACAATCCCATTGAACAAGTTCTGTTCCGCATCCTGAGGTCCAGGAGACTGAAATAACCTTGTGTAGTTCGTAATATAACTTTCGGGGGCAGCGGCATATATCCTATCATCAAGTGCGGCGATTTGAGAAGATTGTGTTCCCCCGCCCGAACGGCCTGTTATCCCAATCCTGGAAGGATCCACTTCTTTACGGGTAAGAAGATAATCAACCGCCCTTATGCCATCCCATATCATATAGCGGGCTTGCGAACTTCCTGTGATAAAAGCCTGGGCACCTGGGTAAGAATGGCCAGAATCCGGGTCACCAATGATATTTTTACTTGTTTTCAGATCATAATACTCCAGACGCTCACCCTGGGCAACCGGATCAAATGCAAACACAATAAATCCCTTTCTAACCAGGTTCAGAATCATTTGTTGATATGATCCATGATACCCATCACTTGAATGTCCGCTACAGTAGATCACAGCAGGTAATTTACCCTGTTTCTTTAGCCCTTGCGGTATGAACAATGAGGATGTAACATAAAATCCTGGTTGAGACTCAAATACTATATGCTCAACCCTGAAACTATCTTTATCAACAATCCTTGTGATTTTTGCATTTAAAGGAGTTTTTTCAGGGAAAGGGCCCACTAAACTTAACAAGGTTTCGCGTAACCATTTCTGCCTTTGTTGCCAGTCGGGCAATGTGCTCAACCTGGCTATTTCCTTAACCCGCTGTGCAAGAAGATCATAGGCCTGCGCCGCAAGATAATGATATAAAGAATTAGGAGCATCGCTGAATTGAATCCAGCTGTTCCCTTTTCCTCCACCTCCTTCCAGAT
>JAUZOA010000016.1 GCA_030706685.1 Bacteroidota bacterium | reverse complement strand
TTCATTTCAATACACCTACTCTTATGACCAAAATAAACGCGTGACAAAACTTGCCGCTGATTACAATACCGATTTTTTTATTGACAATATTAAAACAATTCTCTTTACTTATCCTGGCAGTAATTCGGCCATGGCGGATATTACCTGGGGTAATGATGATATTCAACGCGACTATATTACTTATTCGAATGCAAACAAGGTTATTACTAGTTATGATACAATTCCGCGTCTCAGTGGCTATCATGTTACCCACACAGCTTACCTGGGAACGGAAAACCGGATAGACTCAATAAGTGAAATTGCTATATCGGTTAGTCCTCCTGAAATTTATACTAACAAGCAACGATTTATTTATGATGCACAAAATAACCTGGGCACCTATTATGACATAAGCAAAAACGTGCATCCTGCCGAAGACAGCGTTATCATTCTGAGCCGTGAAACAAGAGGCGCGGAAATAAACAATACATTTGACAAGATATTAAGTAATATGCGCTGGTATCCCCCTATGGTAGACAATGCACTTGGTATTATCAGTGAGCCGTTTGTCTATTATCCTTATCCCATGTTATCCGCCAAACGATGGTCAAAATATATAAATATGGAATTAACCATCTTCAATCCACCTTTATTCTTTAGTGGTAATTTCGTCAACACATTTGACAGTAACAATCTTCTTGTACACCAGGAAATACCGGCAGGCTTCGCTAATAAATACGGCGGCAGGGCCACCTATCAATTCACCTATATAAAATTGCCGAAATAGTTTAACCGGGTTTGTAATGGTCGGTGCATTTGACAGTATAACCTTTTCAGTAGTGCGTCAGCAGGGACGTATACTAATCTATTGACGACCTGTAGCCAGCCTGTTGACAGCCCAAATCTAGCCTGAAGTAAGCCTGAAGCATTCCCGTAGTATTGGTTAGCTGTTCCTCTTATATCCATGTAGCATTCAGGTAACGTTCAGGTAGCATCCCTGTAGCGTAAATGTCGCATACATGTAGCATCCGGGTAGCATCCCCTTGCATTCCTCCTGCATTCCGCCCGCATTACCTATACACTGACGCATATACCGCTAAAGGCTGTCTGCCCATATCCCACCCTATTTTCTGTATATTAGCCGACCAAAAACTCACACTTACATGATCAAAACAATTATTGCTTGTATGGCTGTAATGCTATTGACTGTCTCACACGCTCAAACAGGATACAGCAATTTCTCCCGGCAAACCGACCGTATCAACGCGCTCGCTAAGAGTTACCCCCAATTAGCGAAAGTTAAATCGCTGGTTAAAACTATTGGTGGTAAAGATATCTGGCAGATCACGATCGGTAGCGGCAACGCGGATAGCAAACCCGCTATCGTGGTCATCGGGGGTGTAGAAGGCAATTATTTAATAGGCACTGAACTGGCGATCGGTTTCGCAGAAAACCTGTTGCAGGGCAGCGCTACCGACAGCATCAAAGCATTGCTGAATAAAACGACTTTCTATATCTTCCCCAATATGAGTCCCGATGCGATGGAACAATATTTCGCTCCCCTGCAATACGAACGACTCGGCAATGCCAGCGCCACCGATGATGACCGCGATGGCAAAACCAATGAAGACGGTTTCGATGATCTCGATGGCAATGGCAAAATAACGATGATGCGGGTTGAATCGCCTGTCGGGGATTATAAAACAGATCCCGATGATCCGCGGGTACTGGTAAAAGCGGATGTAAACAAAGGTGAAAAAGGAAAATACCTTGTTTATACAGAAGGTACCGATAATGATAAGGACAATAATTTTAATGAAGACGGTGAAGGCGGCGTTTGGTTCAATAAGAATTTTACTTACAAGCATCCTTCTTTCTCACAAGGCTCCGGTGAATTTCCCGCTTCTGAAAATGAAACAAGGGCCTTGCTTGATTCTTTATTTGAGCGCTTCAATGTTTATGCTGTCGTAAGTTTTGGCAGCAATAATAATCTCTCCTCTCCTTTTGCTTACAATGCACTGGCCGCTACCCAACCTATTGTTGCGGCATGGCAGCTACAGGATGTGAAGGCCGATAGCATGGTTGCCGACCTCTATAATAAAACAGTGAATATGAAAGACGCGCCCAAAACAAATCCCGCGGGCGGCGATCTTCTTTCCTGGGCTTATTATCATTACGGACGTTACAGTTTCAGTACGCCGGGATGGTGGGTTCCTAAAACCAAACCCGACAGCACCAAGGGCGAAAAAGCATTTACCATTGAAGATCCTGTTGCCAATTATTTACGATGGGCCGCGCATGAAGGCATTACAAATACTTTTACGGATTGGAAAACCATCCAGCATCCCGATTTCCCTGGCCAGAAAGTAGAAGTAGGCGGTGTTGATCCATTTGTTCTCAATAATCCTCCTTATAAATTAGTTCCTGACCTGGTAAAGAAACATAGCAGCTTCTTAGTTAAGTTGGCCGGTTACCAGCCTGAACTGGATATCATCAATCTGAAAACAGAAAAAGTCGGTGGCGGGCTGACAAGAATAACGCTCGATATCATTAATAAAGGCGCCCTGGCTTCTCATTCCAAGATCGGCGAAAGGTCTTACTGGGTCAAACGCATCAATGTAAAAGTGAATATCAACGGCAATCAATCCGTCATTAGTGGGAAAAAGATACAAACACTGAATTCATTAGATGGATACAGTTCACAAAAAATGACCTGGCTGATCAAAGGCACAGGCAAACTGACAATTGATGCGGGTAGCCCGACGACGGGAAATAAATCGGTTGAAGTAGCTCTTTAATTATTGGCCTCACCCCATCATGACTCTGTTATTTGCAGAGTCTTCCCCCCTTCTCCGGCCGGAGAGGGGGTGCAGAGTTCCCTGGAATCAGAAGGATGGGGGGTGAGGCGATACAGACAGGTCAAAACAGATTATTAATTCTTAGAGAAAATATACTTTATATGAACAGCTATTTAAAATTCTTAACCCGTAACTATAAACTCATAATTCTTAGCACTGCTTTCTTAACACTGCTCACTATAAGCCTGCGCTCACAAACTCCCGACCAACTCTTCAAAGCTTCCGGCTCTCCCGTCAATCCCAAAGTGGAAGTAAGATGGGATCGCTATAATGATCACGCGGGTCTTTCTGAAATATGCAAGAAGATCGCAGCAGCTTATCCTGATCTCGCGAAGCTGGAATCAATCGGTAAATCCTATAAAGGCCGTGATCTCTGGTGCCTTACTATCACGGATTTTAAAAAAGGAAGCCCTGATAAAAAACCTGCCATGTATATTGACGGCAATATCCATTCCAATGAAGTGCAGGGCGCCGAGTTTGCTTTATACACGGCCTGGTACCTGACCGAATCATTTAAGGATACCAAATTCATACAGGAGTTATTGGCCGATAAAACATTTTATATCATTCCTACCATCAATCCCGATGGAAGGGATAGCTATTTTCATGATCCGAATACGGGGAGTTCACCACGTTCCGGTGTCATCCCGATTGACAATGACCGTGATGGTTTGGTAGATGAGGACGGTTATGATGATCTCGATGGCGATGGCGAAATATTATACATGCGCCGCAAGAACCCCAATGGCCGTTACCGTGTTGATCCCAGCGATCCAAGACGGATGATACAGGTGGGCCCGGATGAAAAAGGCGAGTATGAGATCTTAGGGCTCGAAGGATACGATAATGATGGTGATGGTTTGGTGAATGAAGATGGCGCCGCATTCGAATATGATCCTAACCGCGACTGGGGCTGGGGATGGCAACCGAATTATATCCAGAATGGAGCATACAAATATCCTTTCTCTTTGCCGGAGAACAGGGCGGTTGAAGAATTCGTGATGAAGCACCCGAATATCGCGGCGGCGCAATCCTATCACAATGCCGGTGGCATGATCTTGCGCGGCCCCGGCGATCCTACCGACCTCCAGACCTATAACCCGCAGGACCTGCTGGTATATGATGCTATTGGTAAAAAAGGGGAAGAGTTGTTGCCCGGTTATAAATATTTGGTGGTGTATAAAGATCTCTATTCCGCTTATGGCGGCGAGTTGGATTGGTTTTATGGCGGTCGTGGTGTGTATACTTATTCCAATGAACTGTGGACACCTTATTTGTTTTATAATAAAGAGGCAACCCGCGATCCAAATGATAATACTTCTTTCGACTTCGATCGTTATACTTTATTTAAAGACGCGTTTGTTGACTGGCATAAATTCAATCACCCGCAATATGGGGAGATCGAGATTGGTGGCTTTAAAAAGAATTTCGGCAGGGCGCATCCCGGTTTTTTATTGGAGAGTGATGCGCACCGCAATATGTCGTTCACTATCTATCATTGTTTTCATACACCGAAGCTGAGTGTGGATACGATTATTGAAAAAGATTTGGGCGATGGATTGAAGCAGGTGACGGCTGTTATTGCCAATAGCCGGCTGATGCCTACTCACAGCAGCCAGGATTTGAAATATAAAATCGAGCGCCCGGACTATATAATACTAACCGGTGCTAAAGTAATGGCTGGAATGTTTGTTGACAATGCCGATCTTAATATTACTACCGAACAAAAGAATGACCCCGCTTCGATCGCAGTACGGAATATTCCTGGGTTGGGAACTGTGACGGTGAGATGGATTGTGCAGGGAAGCGGGAAGTATACGGTGACGGTGGATAGTAGAAAGGGAGGGATGGTGAGCAGGAGCAAGTGAACTAACAGCTAAAAGCCATTAGCAAATAGCTTTCCCCATTGACAATCAGCAGGATTAATTCCCTTATTGAATTATTCTTATATTGGTGCATTTTGTGTTCCGTTTATGAAACCTTTACACTACAAAGGAAAGTTTCCGGCCAAGAAAGGCCATGTGGATTTACAGGTTCCCCTTATTTCATTTATTGATGATAATACCCATATAATCTATTGTCCTGTTTTAGACCTTAGCGGATACGGCAATGATGAAACTGAAGCGAGAAAAAGCTTTGATACTGTTCTCGAAGAATTCCTGGCATATACTATCAATAAAAAAACTCTCTGGACGGATTTAAAAAAATTAGGCTGGATCATTAAGAAGATAAATAAAAAGAACCCAACGGCAACACCCCCTCCCATATCGGGCCTGTTAGAAACAAATGAAGAATTCAGCCGGATATTCAATAATTATCCTTTTAAAAAATATAATACTGCTATAACTCTTCCGGCTACATAACGGGTAAGCTGAAAAATATTCCACTCAGGGTTTTTCGCGACTACCTCATTTATTGCGGGCTCAATCATATTCGTACCAAAGGAGGACATGAAATTTGGAGCACCAAAGGATTGACTCGTCCGGTTGTATTGCAGACACATGTTGATCCTATGCCCGAATTCATTGTCAAGAATAATCTCCGTACACTAGGAAAGGCAGAAGCGCATTTGCTTGAATTTTTGAACAGACACTAATGAATAAGAATAGCCAACCGGCCTATTCTTACATTCCCCCCTGTCAGTAGTGTTCCTGCTTAATAAAGAATAGGAAATTTTAGGATTGTTACGGTGAGTTTCCCTTGCTGTCGGTAGTGCCCCTACTTAATAAGGAATATAAAACATTAGGGTTGCTATGATGAGTTTCCCGTAATTAACGGGACAGGTGTAACTCACCATCAATCCCGCGACTGCGGGATTGTGAACCCGGCCAGCCCGGCAAGATATTCAATCAAATTGCTTCGGCCTGCTTCAACAAATAATTATATTCTCTTTGCCAAATTAAAGTTTAGCTTTAATACGGATTGGATTACCTCCCTGCATTTTTCTTATCTCAAAACCTAAAATTCTCCGAGGCGACACGACCCAACAAAGGTTTCTGATTGCCACCTATATCAATTTATTTATTACCGGCAGCCTGGAAAGCCAGGATCCAATGACCAAAGAATTGCTTTTATTTTTAAAATAATAAAAAACTTATGTGTTTTTCAGCCACTGCAAGTTTCGGGGCAGGTATTGTTCTTGCTGTAATAGGGGTTGCAACATTAAAAAAAGCAAACCACCCTGTGCAAATTTTCTTTGCAGTCATCCCGTTATTATTTTGCGTTCAGCAAATTACGGAAGGCTTTTTGTGGCTGGCTCTTTCCAACAGGGCTTATGCGTCAACGCAACAGCCCGCTACTTATACTTTTTTGTTTATTGCACAGGTCGTCTGGCCAGTATATGTTCCTTTGTCCATTTCATTGCTCGAAAAAAAAGAGAGCCGGAAAAAAATACAAAAGATATTTGTTGCAACAGGTGCGCTGGTGTCACTGTACCTTGTTTTTTGTTTATTCTCCTATCCTGTTGAAGCAAAAATAATAGGTTACCATATTTCGTATGAACAGAAGTATCCTGCGGCAATTGGCAACTATGCCGGTTTACTTTATATTATCGCAACCATTGCCCCGCCATTTTTTTCCGGCATTAAGCGAATGTGGGTATTAGGCACAGCCGTTTTAATTTCTTATATTATGACTACTATATTCTATAACGACTATATTGTTTCCGTGTGGTGCTTTTTTGCTTCGATTATAAGTGTTTCGGTATTTGCAATCATGCAGGATTTTAAAAAACCAAATAAGGTCCCCGCTATTCGTAATGTTCCTGCCTGATAAGGAACATAAAATTTCAGGGTTGCTAACTCCAACAGGCGGATACCCGCAGTACAACAAAATAATTCCGGGTTGAATCCTTACTATAACTACTTTTTTTTGTAAATTGAAAGATGGAAACGATGGCAGGGAAGTTATAAATTCCGCTACCGCGTTTCCCGGGTATTTTTCTCTTTTTTACGTGATCTTCACGAGACTTTTCTGAGACTCTTACCTGACCCTCACCTGACTCTGGCCTGATTTTTACCTGATTCTTCCCTGACTCTTCCCTGACCCTGTCCTGACCCTGACCTGACCCCGGCGAGATCCTTCTGTATGGCTCCTATATTCCTCCTATATACCCTCTATATGGCTACTATATAGTAGAGAGTATCTTTAGCTCATCCGGTCCAGTCCTATATAGCTTCCATCATAGTACCGGATAGCCATTTTAGGAATTGTACACAGGCTGCAGTAGCTCATTAGCTTGCTGATAAAAATTATTTATATTTGAAACAAGAGATGTCGCCAATCCAACTGTCATGCATAATCAATAAGCCATGAACGATAATACCGGTCGTTTCGCAACATTTTCCGACAGCAGGCTCATCGAAATTGTCAGGAATGCCAAACAATTCGGGTATGATGATCAAACCAGGAGCGATGCCCTCCGGGTACTGAAAGAAAGAGGAATCACGGAAGAAGATCTTCAATTGACAGGGAATCTCACCAATTACAAATATGATTATGCCCGGACATTATATAATTCCTATGTCGGCAATTCCAGGTTCGCTTTTTTTTCCTACTCGGCTTTACTTATTTTCAAAGCCGTCACCGTATTCCATCTTATAGATATTAATACGTCGGGCGTATTCTATACGCTGTGTAATATGGCATTATTTGTCCTGTTCCTGGTTGCTTTAATCCTGTCTTTCCTTAATCATGTGAATTTCTATAAGGCAATAGGAAAAGAACCGGGTTTAGGCGACCAGGTCATATTCTTTATCATTGGAATGCCTTTCTATATTTTTATGTACTTCTTTTACAAAAAACAAATGAGAGAGGAAATGAAAATGGTCCAATCTTAAAATGATACCGGGATTATGAAATCACCATAGAAGAATAAACTCATGCCGGGCAAACGGATTTTACGAAGTTTGTGCCGGATAGCAAGGGAACTTCAATTTACCATAGCAAAATCATAAAAGAAAAGTATCTTATATAACTGGAAGAGGGTCGCTTTTCACAAAAAAGATTGGCTCCAACCAGCGGGCCACTCAAAAATAATCAGCTTTCATGACTTTAGAACATATTGCCATCTGGACAGGTAACCTTGAAGAACTAAAGGATTATTATGTAAAATATTTTGACGGTTTGCCTGATGAAAAATATACGAATGAGACCAACCAGTTTCATAGTTACTTTCTTAGCTTTAAATCCGGGGCGAGACTTGAAATCATGTCCATGCCGGGTATTCCGGATAATAAAAATGACCGCGTGGTTACACAGCATAAAGGAATCATTCATTTGGCTTTCGGCGTTGACACCATACAAGAAGTAGAAGAAAAAGCAAAACAACTCCGGGCAGATGGTTTTACAATATTAAGCGGGCCCAGGAAAACCGGCGACGGCTATTATGAATTCGAAACCTTAGATCCTGACGATAACCGTTTAGAAGTGACTTGTCCCTATCCACTATCAAACTATCCCCATGACAACAGAGCAACTGACAAAAGAATTTGAACAATCGGGCGGTCAACTGAAATCCTATGTGCTGCGCATAACAGCAAGTGTGGCCGACGCGGAAGATATCGTTCACGATACTTATATCAGGGCGGCAGAAAAATTGGACAGCTTCAAGGGGCAATCATCCTTAAAAACCTGGCTATTTGCCATTGCTTCCAATCTTGCTAAAGATAACCTGAGAGCCAGGAAACGCTGGGTGGAAAATGTAACGGATATGGCAAGAGAAGCGGCTTTGTCCGATCCGCAATTCTTCCGGGAAGCCATGCATATCCGGGCCGTCTCTCCACAAGGACAGTTTGAAATAAAAGAGCATATTGCCTTCTGCTTTACCTGCATTGCCAAATCATTGCCCCTGGAACAACAGATATGTATTTTACTGAAAGAAGTTTATGAATTTAAGGTGAGCGAGATCACACAGATTCTCGATACTACCGAAGCAATGGTAAAATATTATTTGCATACAGGCCGGTCAAAAATGATCGCTGTTTTTGAAGGCAGGTGCGCTTTGATAAACAAACAGGGAGTTTGCCATCAATGCTCTGAATTGAATGGGATATTTAATCCCAGACAAAAATTCCAGGAAGAAGTGGTGAAGATTGATATGGCGAGAGAAGCTGAAACGGCCGGTAAAGAACGCTTGTTCGACCTCCGGATGAAAGTTATACAGGGAATAGATCCGTTTAGATCCAATGCCTCCGAGCTACAACTCCATCATTTGGAACATAATAGAAAGGTAATGGAAAAATATTTAGAAAAAAACCCCGTCTAACCTATCGTTTTATTTTTCCCAAACGTCAAAGCTGAAGCATTTAATAATAATCGCATGAAAATCGTAAAGGTAACTTATACCACAAAGGCTGAATTTGCCGGCGCCAACCAGATCAACATAAAAAAAGTAATGGCGGACCTGCAAAGTCTTCAATATCCCGGCATCAATTATAATTCCTGCCTGGCACCCGATGGCAAAACATTTATTCATACGGCATTTTTCCAATCGGAAAAGGACCAGCAGTTGCTGAATGAACTGGCTTCTTTCAAATACTTCCAGGAACAGCTTAAATCGGCCGGCTTTGAAGTTCCTCCCAAACAGGAACTGCTGACGCTGGTAGGTTCCTCAGTTTCCATTTTTAATTCTTAATCGCGAAAAGGATGAAATATACGATTGGGACAAAAGAGAAGCCAATGGTTTTAAAGACGCCGCCATTGACCTCTGCCTATACCATGCATGCAGACGAAAAAGACGGTAAAGAAGTTTTAGTTTGTACCGTTGGCAAAACAGTTTTGTTGTATGACTATCGTTGCCTCGCGGATCTTCATACCATGCTTAAAAAACATGGCGACTGGATGGAATTAGGCAGCGCCGATGAACAAAAACCAGTGAAAGAAGGAACGGTTGAAGCATGGGGCCGGTCAGCGAAAAATCCTGTTGGTGGCTGGTATGGTTTGAAAAAAGGGCTTCGCGGACGATTCGGTATGTATATTCCGCCATTAATGGAAAAGCTCGGATTGGCTGAACTGACGCATGGGCCAAAGAATAATAAAATGAGAGCCAAATAGCAATATACCGGCGACAAGTTCTATCCCCGTTTGAAAATTAATTATATTTGGACAGGGAGATAATGCATTACAGCGTTAAGTATCCTTTACTTTGAGATACCCCGGTTATATATTCACTGTAGTCATTGCTATTTCAGGTTGCAATAGTTCACCTGTAAAGAAAAACAATCCGCCAATCGCGATCGACAGCAGTGAGCACAAAGACAGTAATTCTGATAACCGGCCTAAAACAGCCCCGGGAGATATTCCAAAAACACATTTGAAAGACACGACAATTGCCGGCGGCGACTTCATCCTGTTTCTTCGACCTGATTCTGCACGATTTGAAAGTTATGCTGAAGATGAAGATTCAGGAATTAATGAGGCTGATTCAGACTTTGGATTTGGTATTTCAAATACAGAAGACAGCTTTTCCAAAAACAAACAATATAAGAATATTAAAATCCTGGTTTCAGAAGCCAGGTACATACTAATTAAAGACTGCAAAACCTGCCCGCTTACAATTGACAGAGATACGATTAACTACGGAGTGATTATTTCTTCCAAAGGCCGGCAAATGGAAACTATATACGGCCAGGTACATAGTGGTGATTATTTACAGGAAGTGAAAGACTACTTTCATCTGAAAGATTAAAAAACCAGTAATGTCTCCGCTTGAAAATAACCCGGGAGACGGGAAGAAGAGCAGTGGTCATTTTTGAAAATAGCCGGTAAGGTTAATTTTCAAATCATTTTCTCTTATCGTCTTCCCGGCAAACTGATATACTGCCAAAAAAGCATTCCCTTGTCTTATAAATTTGAAACCAAAAGCGAGCACAAGATGTTAATTACCAGTGAGTAAAAATCCTGACAGGTTTTCTTTTTGGCACATATTTTTCACTCTGGTAATAACAAACATGATTTATGAAAGAAGCTCCGGAAGATAATGGCAAAAAATTGAAACCGAAAAAGATTGAAACCCTGAAAGAAAAAATACATCGCCACCTGAATGATAAAAATGATGTTATTACAGAACAAGATTTAAGAGAAATAGTAGTCGGTGTGGATACGGTTGACCTGCAAGAACCGGATGAACCGGCTCTCCTGGCTGAAGATATTACTCCCCCGGAAACAATTACCCACTGGACTTTTTTAGATGACAAAGAGTGAGATCAAATTCCAATTAGCGAGAACTTCTTTTTCCACCCGTTTTGCTAACGAATAGGTCCTGCTGGTATTTCCTGGCGAGTGGCTGTAGCCCGCCGGCAGGTCTCATTCCCGTCTGCTAAATTACTGTAAGTTTGGAATTAGAAAAGACGCCGGTACAGGCGTTAGTTGTATTTTCTATGCCGCTTAAAAACATTTCAGCCACTACTTATAAACTTGACAATCCCGCCTGGTATTCATTAACGGAAACACATAAAATTTTTGCCATGGGTAACGATGAAATAAAACGTTACGAAAAAACCATTGCTCCTTTCGTTGCCTGTCACCCGGACAAAAAAGATATTCTCCGTCACCTGGATTCATGGATCAGCCCCCATGAATCTTTTTTTATGATTGGCGATCTTCCCGAATTGCCATCCAACTATATCCGGGAAAGCAAACTTCCCTGCATTCAAATGATTTGTACCAAAGAAATAAATATTACCCCAACCGCTGTAATACAGGAACTGGGCAAACCAGATGATGAGGACATGTTATCATTAATCAACCTCGTACAACCCGGCTATTATAATCCCGGCACAAGATTAATGGGAGATTATTATGGCATCCGTTATAATGGTCAATTGGTTTCCCTGACAGGTGAACGCATGCGTATGAATGGATTTACAGAAATAAGCGCGGTGGTTACCCATCCCGGTTTTACCGGCCGCCAATACGCGCAACAACTTATTGCGCACGTTGCCAATAAAAACAGGATAGCCGGGATCACCCCTTTCCTGCATGTGGCGGAAACAAATGAGAGAGCTATCAAATTATACCAGCACCTGGGGTTTGTACAAAGAAGAATGATTACTTTCCGGAAAATGAAAAGAATAAGCTGAAACCCGATCCTTCTTTGGCTCCGCTATAATACGGGTTCATACTAAGTAGTTTTCCTATATATACTAAGAGAAAAAATGTATTGTTTTACATAGAAAACTTCCTGCCCGGGAAATAAACCAACGTTAGCCATTTCCTGTGCAGTAAGCAATGATTACATACAATCCTATAAAACCACCATTATGGATTCGCTCATCCTCGACAGCCAGATGCTGATTGATCTTTATGGAGGATCGTATGATGATGCCCGGTTTATCCTCAACGATTATCTTGATAAGCATGACGAGATCATCAGTTCATTCCGTGAAGCATTCCGATCCGGTGTTGAATCCCTGGGCAAATGTGCACATCGTCATTCTTCTTCTTTCAGTTATATCGGGATACCGCAGCTTACCGCAGAATGCAGGGATTTTGAGCAGGAATGTAAAAAAGCGGCTGATGCCAGCGCGGTAACAAAAAGATTTGAAAGGCTTTTGCATATAATTGACCAAAGCGCCTTGTTGGTAAAGCAGGAACTGATGAGACTGGAAAGGGCCTGACAACGGGTAGCCCTGGCGATAAATTATAATGAAAGGCCATTTCTTCGCAATAAACAGGAAGAATTATTTTTTAATAAGCCATATCCAATCATCCAATGAAAGTCCGCACACAGCTAATGCTGATCCTGCTGTCTGTATTTCTCAGCCTGACAGCGCTTTCGGGATGGCTAAAATTTAAAATAACCGGCGAGACACGTTCAATACTGCAGCAAAAATTAACGGATATCAGGGAAAAAGATGTCCCTAAAGCACTTCAGCAAAATGCAGCCAAAATCAGCGGCTATGTATATTATTATTCAGGATGGGACCAACTGGCCAATTTTATCACTCAAAAAAAAGATATCTCCTGGGCAAAAGAAAAACTGGATAATGAATTGTCAAGTTATGGATTAGATTATATATGGGTGGTGGATGGGGAGGGAAGGCAATATTACAGCAGTGCTACTAACCCGGGTCTTTCCCCACTAAAATTAAATATCTCTGCATCAGACCTTAAAAAAGGCCTGGAAAAAGAAAAGTACAGGTCGTTTTTTATAAAACAAAATAACAGCCTGGTTGAAGTATATTCAGGTCATATCCTGCCGGTTAACGATAAAGAGGAGGGATCAAAACCTGCAGGTTATCTATTACTCGGACGTGTGGTTGACAGCATTTATATGTCAGGTATCCGGAATTTTGCCCCGGATATTAATTTCAAACTCACCAACGCCACAGGCGGGTTCAAAGAACAGATTGACCCGGCAGAAGGTTCGTTGGAGTTCAGTTTGCCGCTTACGGGTATTGATGGCGCCACCCTTGCTTCATTCAGTATTTCAAGAAATTATTCTCTTTTAAATTATTACCTGAAGTACCTGAAGGATTACCTGCTTGCTTTTTTAATCCTCGTCATAATCATCGGGATACTATTTTATTACTTCGCCAACGCATTTTTACTAAGGCCGCTTTCTTCATTGGAGACGGCATTGAACCAGCGCAGTACGGAGAAACTATCTCATTACTACAGGAAAAAAAGTGAATTCGGGGATCTTTCGAGATTAATAACCGATTTTTTCCTGCAGAACAAAAAGCTCCATGAAGAAATCGAAATAAGAAAAAAATCTGAGGAAGATTTATACAGGGCGCTGCAGGAAAAGGAGGCGGCGCAGACTGAAAAAATAAAGGCGGAAGAATTCCTGGGACAGCAACAGGCGATTCTGAAGCTGAACAGCAGTATTAATGACCTGTGCTTTGATGATATTATTAAAGAAACCATCGCGCATGCGGCTAAAACAATTAATTGTGAAAGGGTGGGCATTTGGTTATATGACGACGAGGGTTTGTCCATTACAGCGAATTACATTTATAAATTAAGCAGCGGTGATTATATAGAAGGAGGCCGGATCTATGAAAAAGACTACCCCGAGTATTTTAAACATTTAAAAAAAGATATTCTCATCATAGCTGATGACGCGCTTACGCATCCGGTCTTCGCGGAATTTGCGGAAGATTACCTGGCGCCGCAAAAGATCAATTCTATCATGGATGTACCGATCCGGAGCGCCGACAGGATAATCGGGATAGCCGGCTTTGAGCATATCGGTGCAAAACGGGAATGGACAGTAAATGAGCAGGTTTTCGCAAGATCCATTGCCGACATTATCGCCATTACATTTGAACGCATAGAACGAAGTAAGGCAGAAGCTCAGTTGAATAAGAGCCAGGTGAGGTTTGAAGAAACACAGGAACTGGCTAATATCGGCAGCTGGGAACTTAACTTCTTTACAAAAGAGGTGATATGGTCAAAAGAAATGTACCGCATTTTTGAATGGGAAGGAAATGCGCCGCCAACATTGATAGACTTATACAGGAAAAGGATAAATGCAGGCGATATCCCGGTGATTCAAAAAACGATAAAAAGCCTGGCTAAGAATCACGGAACAAATACCGTTGAATCAAGGATTATCGGCCGCAATGGCACGGTGAAGTATATCCTGGCCATTGGTGAAACAGTCAAAGACCCCTATATAGGAGATGTTATTGGTCTGCGGGGTACCGTGCAGGATATCACCAAGCAAAAACAGTCAGCTATGGCTAAATCTGAATTTCTTTCCTGCATGAGCCACGAAATAAGAACCCCCATCAACGGTGTAGTGGGTATTGCCAATCTCCTGATGGAAGAAGACTTGACGGAAAAACAAAAAGAATATATTAAAACACTGAACTTTTCCGCGCAACATCTTGCTACAGTAGTTTCTGATATCCTTGATTTTTCCAAGATTGAATCCGGTCACATGGTTTTTGAAAGGGTCTCTTTTAACCTCGAAAAGAACTGCCGGTATCTGTTCAATTTATTTTTGAATAAAGCCGCTGAAAAGGGTATAGCTTTTAATTTTATTCCTTCCCCCATGAAGGACTATTCGCTTTACGGAGATTACGTAAGGCTAAACCAGGTTCTTTCCAACCTCCTTTCCAATGCTATAAAATTTACAGATAAAGGCAGCGTAGATTTCAGTTATTCGATAGAAGATGATAACGGGGATAAAGTAAAAGTCTCATTCAGGGTAAAAGATACGGGGATCGGCATCCCCGAAGAGAATCAAAAACAGATATTTGAAAGTTTTACCCAGGCAGATGAATCCATTACACGGCAGTATGGCGGCACGGGGCTGGGACTTACGATCAGCAAAAAGCTGGTAGAATTGCAGGGAGGAAGCATATCCCTTAAAAGCTCGCGGGGAAAAGGGTCAGAATTTATTGTTGAATTGTCGTTTGACAAGCATGTGTATAAAAAAGAGACCCTGCCGGGAATAACTACGGCGGAAAAGGATCAAAATAAAGACTTAAATGGCATGAAAATCCTTGTCGCGGAAGACAACAATATCAACGCGATGGTGCTTACCCGCTTTCTTACAAAATGGAATATTGAAAGCAAGGTCGCCCAGGATGGTTCGGAAGCACTGGAAATGCTGGAAAAAGAAAATTTTGATATCATACTGATGGATATACAGATGCCCAATTTAGATGGCATTGAAGCCACAAAACTCATCCGCCAATCTGAAAATGAAGCTTTAAAAAATATATTAGTCGTTGCCTTTACGGCTGATGCATCCGTAGATACTCACCGCGAATTGCTTAAGATCGGTTTTAATCATTGCATGACCAAGCCGTTTAATCCCGAAACGCTTTTCTTGTTTTTGAAGAAAAATTATAAGGCAGCCTGAAAAAAGCCGGAGAAATTCATGTCACAGAGTTGCCCGGAGAAACAGCGGGCCACATAAATACCCTTTATAACTCATTTCCCCTGTTGTTCTCAGTGGCCTTTTTATAAAAGGAGCTTCCCCTTTTCCGGTAGAATCTCTCTTCAGGTTTTGAAACAGAAATAAAGTGTCGCAGCCGGGTTTATTCCTGGCAAAACCCATAATCTGCCGGGGCTTGCCGGGATCTATTGTGTCTTTAACCTGCTTATAAACTCTCAATAAGTTGCTATTAAGCCGTATATAAGCCGTATCTAATAGGTACAGCTTATATACGGGTTATATGCGGGTTATATACGGCTTATATACGGGTTATATCCTGTTCAAAGCTGCCTGGGACCCGGCTGAAAACAGGGCCTGCCTCTATTCAACTACCGGTAAAGTGAACCTGAAAAAATAATAACATGGACTTATGGAATTGAAAATGAGACAGCAGCGATTTTTCCGGTTTGCCGGGAGGGATCAATTAAATTCGGGTTAATAATCATAAACTGGATTCACATGCCCGTTAAAATATTGCTTTGCTTCCTGCTTGCCGGGGTAATTTCCGGTTGCTTTAACAGGGAAAAGAAAAAATTGAGCGTCCCGGTTCATAGCTATTATATTCCTCAAAAAATTCAGTGGCAGGAAACTGAATTCGATCCCGGCTATTTAAAAAAAGTAAGTAAAGAAGACATTGATTCCATGATTATTCTGACAAAAAGAAAAATAATAATCATTAAGGGACAATTTGGATTGACAGTGGCCGATAGTATTCTTATGCCATGGACGGGAAAGTTCGGAATTACTTATGAAGTTCTTAATAATGAAGGTGCTGAGTTATCTGACAATACGATTCATTTTGGTAAAACAATATTCATTAAGTGGGGAAAAGTGAACTTTCAGTGGTGGAATGAAATTCTTGGTAAAATTGGCAGCACCGGTAAAGGCACTATAATAGTAAGCGGCCCATGATAAAAACTCAACTTCAATAAAATTGGGGGCTATCCGGAGATAAGGGAAAAGACGCGGCTTAGATTTCCACGACAACAGAATTATTACCCACTCCCAGGCTGGCTAAACTCTTCTGCACAGCATTCATCATAGGCGGAGGACCACATACATAAAAAAATAGGTCAAAGCCGGTAATATACTTTCTTAAAAAATTCTCCGTGATCATCCCCTGTTCATATCCTGCCTGTGTTTCATCCGATAATATATTGATCAATGCATCACCCAGCAATTCCTTTAATTCTTTTTCGCAAATGATATCTGCTCTGGTTTTATTAGCAAAGATCAACTGGTTGCCCCTGGCTTTATTAATTGACCTGAGGTACCTGAAAATAGCCAGGAAAGGTGTGATGCCGGCGCCCCCTGCAATAAAGACGCCCGGGCCTTTGTACGAAATGGCGCCCCAGACATCATGCAGGATCAATTCATCACCCGGTACCAGCTTCAGCAATTCATTGGTAACACCTTTATGCGAAGGATATGTCTTTATCGTAAACTCCAAATGATCATCACCCGGTAAATTGGTGAATGTAAATGGCCTCTTCTCCCCCGTCCAGCCTTCTTTATTGATGGCTACCTCTGTTGCCTGGCCCGGGGTAAACAGATAGTTAGCGGGTTTATCCAGTATAATTCCAAGCACATCGTGCGTGACTTTCTTAATTGACCTTATTTTAACTATATGTGATTCCATTGTGTGTACTAAAATATCATTTTTTAACAGGACTTTCCTCCGCAATTATATACAGCGTTGTTAAGCTATATATTTTAAAAATTCATCTTTTTTGGCAGGATCCAAAAATGCACCGCTGTATTCAGCCGTCAGCGTGCTGCTATTATTATCTTTTACCCCTCTTGATGAGACGCATAAATGCACAGCATCTATTACAACAGCCACATCCTTTGTATGCAACACCGATTTCAGCTCATTCGCTATTTGAATAGTCAGTCTTTCCTGCACCTGCGGTCTTTGTGCGTAGTATTGAACGATCCGGTTAAGCTTGGACAGGCCGATAACCTTCCCGGATGATATATAAGCGATATGCGCCTTGCCGATGATGGGAACAAAATGATGTTCGCAATTTGAATAGATTGTAATATTCTTTTCCACCAGCATCTGGTTATAGTTGTATTTATTATCAAATAATGCTACCTGTGGTTTGTTTTTGGGATCGAGCCCGCTGAATATTTCTTTTATAAACATTTTGGCCACCCGCCCCGGTGTTCCTTTCAAACTATCATCTTCGAGGTCCAATCCCAGTGTATTCATTATTTCCCGGAAATGACCCGAAATAATTCTTATTTTCTCCTCGTCAGTCTTATCAAACGCATCATGCCGTAAAGGTGTATCGTGAGAAGTGCCGATATGCTGCTCGCCCAGCAATTCCTCCAATTCTTCCCGGGAAAGTTTATTCTCCGGCATTTTGATCAACGTTCCGTTTTGCATCATAAAGTTTTTAATTATTATTCGTTTATTACTATTATAGGTCCGGGCATCTCCGGGATAGTAGTCATTGGAGTAAAATCAGTGGAAAAGGTTACAAAAAATAGCAGGGTTTTCTGAAAGTCCTGTTGATAAACCGCCGTCCTTATAACCAGGATCATTCCTTTACCGAATGTTAGTGGTTATCATTAACTTTCAGGCAGAAACCCTTATAATGCAATCACCTGCTACAATCAAGGCTGCCTTTGTCATCCTCTTTATGTGTAGCCTGTCAGCAGCGATAAAAGCGCAGCAAACCAGTCAAAAGTTTGTGCAGGAAACCAATTACCTGCTTTCATTGCCGGAAGGATATAATGACGATACTACCAGTCGTTGGCCGCTGATGCTCTTCCTGCATGGCAGCGGGGAAAGCGGCAGCGATATTCAAAAAGTAAAAGCGCATGGGCCTCCTGAGCTGGCGGATAAAGGAAAGCGGTTCCCATTCATTATTGTATCACCTCAATCAGATGTTCCTTCCGGTTGGGACATTGAAATGCTTTACAAATTGCTCCGGTACATTAAGAAAAAGTACAGGGTCAACGAAAGGAAAGTATACCTGACAGGTTTGAGCATGGGCGGTTTCGGCACCTGGGCTTTCGCAATGAAATACCCCGATGAGTTTGCAGCTATTGCCCCTGTATGCGGAGGTGGCGATACAGCCGGTGCGTGGAAACTTCGTAATATCCCGGTCTGGTGTTTTCATGGCGCCAGGGATGATATCGTTCCGCCCATAGGCAGTGAAAACTTAGTAAAGGCAACAGGACGGTACAATCCATCCGTGCGTTTCACCCTGTATCCTGATGCCAATCATAACAGCTGGGATGCCACTTACAATAATGATTCTTTATACAGTTGGTTGCTCGCACAAACCAGGTTTACCTATACAGAAAAACCCGTCAGCAACATTGTTTTGAAGAAATATGAAGGGTATTATGCAGGACCCGATAAAGACACGGTACAACTTATTGTGGAGAATAATGGATTACTTGCCAAGCCGGGCACCGACAGGGTTCCTTTAAGACCCGCGGGTGAAAACCTTTTTTTCATTCAGCCTGATAAAAACATGGATATCCGGTTTACCAGTGAAAAAAATAAGGTAACGGGTTTTTTGTTTTTGGGTGACAGGGCATTGATGTACCGGAAGATATCTTTGTAGATTTGCCACACTATGGAAGAAGAATTTGAATTGCCGGTTATTTTTAACAATAAAGAATTAAGTTTCCCCGCCAGGCTTTTGAATTATAGCTATAGTTATAAGCTGGAAGTTGATGTGGAAGGCACCAAACTGCTCTTCGAGCCGGATGAAGAAAGAAACTGGAGAGCAGTGATTGCCGGGGAAGATATTAAGTCGAATAAGAAAATAAACGTTGATCTGTTAAAAGCCATTGTTGCTTCTATTGAGAATATTGTCAAATAAGAAATGATGGATATAAATAAGTGGATAGTAGCTATGGCACTCCGGGTATGTTTACACAAAATCCGGTAATATTTACCTCTTCTCCCGATGAATGGTACCGTTGGCCGGATGATCTGCGAGCTAACCCTGCTATCAGTATATTATTATCTGTTGATTCAAGCAGTTTCCCGCCTGGCACGGGCCCTAAAACCAATGAAATATGGCATAGCGGTTATTATCCTGTCGCCTGGACAATAACAAATACTGCATGATCTGCCTGAACATGGGGCATAATGATATGGATTATGAAAACGGAACCAATAGCGGCTATCTTCTACCTTTCAAAGCGTGATGCAGGATAAACTGATCAGCGATGGCTTATTATGGTTAGGCAAGAAAGCTGAGACAGGAAGAATACCCAAAAAATGAAGTAAATTTGATAGAGAAAATTCACCGGTGAAAATGAATGCGCCATCAGTAAACCTGGTCCCTCAGACTGTGAACCGCCTCTTAATTATCCTGGCATTTATTTCATTGATCGGCTGCAGAAAAAATTTGACAACCCCCGAATATACTATATCCGGCCGGTTGCTTGAAAGCAGCAGCAATCTGATTCCTGTCAGGAATTATCAACTTCAAATTTCACAACCCGACGACTATGGGTTATTGGGAGGGGTCGGCGGCCTGACTAAAGATTTTCGTACAGATGGAAACGGTTTCTTTTCGCTTGTTTATACACCTGAAAAATCTACCGGCCTGGTTTCCGGCGGCGCCAATAGTTATTCGTTTTCCATTACCGGTATAGATACTGCCCTATACAGAAACTTATTTCCTTACTGGTACCCTGTTACGGCTAACAAGGATACCAACCTGGATAATATCTATCTCTTTAAAAAGATTGAAAAGCTTGTCAGGAAAGTTCAATTTAACCAGGCCTTAGGCAGCAATGACAGCTTAGAACTCATTACTTCAGCAGCTTACGGGGCTAATTATAAAACGCTCTATGGTCCCATACCCGCCGGTACCTTGTTAGTCGCAGATACCATTAATCAATTCAAGACAGAAAGATTCAGCATTACTTACGGAAGCTATTATCTTACATCGACGTTGAAAAAGACATCCTATCAAAGCGATTTTAATTTGAAGCTACCTGCCGGGGATGAAACCTACCGGGAACAATTGCTGGTATACCCCTAAGATATTACTGCGACATGGACCCGGCCAGTATCTTAATCTCTTTGACAAAACCAGCCAGGTTCTGCATGGATGGGTGAATAAGCGCTTCCGTTTTTTGGATATTTTAATTTACTATGAGTCCGGCAATTCTGCCCGGGAACAAGCCGGAGCCCTCCAACTTTGTATGTAAATATTTGTTGATTAAAAATATATGAAAGAACCCTTGCCGCCAGCCAGCAATACAAAAAGCAAGAGCAATATGTTTTCTATTGCCCTGAAATCTATTGCTTTTGCCTGGCAAACCAACCGGAAATTGTTCTTACTCTTAATTTTTTTCAATGTCTTCCAGGGTTCAATTGTTTACCTGCAGTTTACCAGCTTCTCCGCTATCGTGAATGAAATTATCCGGATCAAGCAGGGCGTCAGCAATACAAAGGGATTGATCCTTTCTTCCATTACTCTTGGGTTATCCTTTCTAGTGCCTTTGATTCTTGGCAATATCGTATCCCATTACCGGATGAAATTCCGCATGCAACAGGGCCTTCATCTCGAATTATACAAAATTGACAAACAGGGTGGCCTCGATATCGGTACTATTGAAAGCAACTATTACCAGAATTTGTTGCGGGGCGCGCAGGAATGGGGCAGCGGAAGCGTATTGAACCTGCAGGATTTTGTTTTTGGTTCCGCGACGAGCCTGGCCGGTATCGTTACATCCATGGGAATTCTTTGGTCATTGAACGGATGGCTGGTTTTGTTTGCGGCACTCGCTGCAGCTCCTGTGTATTTTTTTTATAAAAAGTATAGCATGGAAGTTTTCCGGATACGGTATCTTTCCCTGGATGATCACCGGGTCATCGGCAACCGGATATCGCATTTTGAAGAGCTCCAGAAAGCGGTGGATGTTATTCTCTTAAAGTTGAGACACTGGTTAAAGAAACAGATCAGTGACCGCAAAACCTCCTTTAATAAAAAAATTATTGTGGCTGAGCGAAGAAAAACGGCTTCGTATGGCATCCTGAGTTTATGGTACCTCCTTTTCCTTTTTGCCGCCATTGCACTGATGACGAAAGAAGCTCTTGCCGGGAGCATTGCAGTGGGGGGACTTCTGCTGGCGTTTAATACCTATACCCGGTTTTATCAAACAGTGAACGGTTATGTTGAATCGATTTCGTTTACGGAAGAAGCTGCCCGTTATGCTGCCCGCTGGTTCGAATTGTTTGACCTGAAACCTAAAATTTCTTCTAAAGCGAATGCTATAAGAGTCTCATCTAAAGAACCACCGGATATCGAATTCAGGGATGTTTCGTTTCGTTATCCCAGCGATACGTCAGAGAATAATTTTGTGTTAGAACATCTTTCCTTTTCCATAAAACCGGGCGAAAAAATTGCTATTGTAGGTGTAAATGGGTCCGGGAAAACAACGCTCATTAAACTGCTTTGCCGGATCTACGATCCAACAGAAGGCACTATTTATATTAACGGAACAGATCTGCGGGATATTCATCTCGAAGACTGGCAAAATGCTATTGGTATACTCTTCCAGGATTTCCCGATTTATAATTTGACTATCCGTGAATCTATCGGAGTCGGAAGAATGTCTGAAGCTATTGATGAAGAAAAACTCAGGCAGGCCGCGGAATTTTCAGGAGCAGATGAGTTTATCAATACATTCCCCGCTACCTACGACCAATTGATATGGAAAGAGTTCAAAGATGGTACGGACCTTTCGAAAGGTCAGCACCAGCGCCTGGCCGTGGCCCGTATGTTTTATCGTGATGCCGCCATTACTATCCTGGATGAACCCACAGCTTCTATAGATGCAGTAACAGAAGAAAAAATATTCAGCACATTGGAAACAAATATGCAGGGCAAAACGGTTATCCTGATCACCCACCGGTTTAGTACAGTTAAAAACGCGGATAAGATCCTGATGCTGGAGAATGGCCGGCTTATCGAACAGGGATCTCATAAGGAACTTATGCTGTTAAAAGGAAAATACGCGGAACTATACACGATGCAGGCAAGGCGCTATCTCGAAACTGATTCAAACGAAGTCCGCCAGGGTTTACATAGCTAATCATTTAAATTTGGAAAAGATTCACGTTAAATGACCAGTATGAAAACCGTTCCTGCCATAAAAATTAAATCACTTCTTGATCTGTTTGAAATTCTTCCCGAAAATGAACGGATCATAGTGGATGTAGTACGACAAATAGTTCTTGAAAACCTGCCGGCGACCTGCAAAGAAAAAATAGCTTACAATGTTCCTTTTTTCTATGGCAAAAAGGGAATCTGCCTTATCTGGCCGGCTGCCATTCCCGGGGGAGGAATCCGTGAAGGCGTTTTATTGGGTTTCTGGCAAGGAAATAAACTCAGGGATACCGACCACTACCTTTCACGGGGAAGCAACAAAAAAATATTTTACAGGATATTCCTGTCCGCTGATGAAATAGAGGAAGACAAAATTGTAAAATTGCTGAAAGAAGCTGTAAGGATGGATAGTCTCTAAACCAGCATGACCTTCCTCATCACAGCGTAAATACTTAATTTTATACATTATTACTTTTTTTAAAAAAAATCTATGATAAGGTTGGTTCGTACAAATCCGGCTGATACAGACTTTCGCCAATTGGTGGCGCTTCTTGATAAAGACCTCCGGGACAGATATGGCGATCAGCAATCCTTTTTTGACCAGTTTAATAAACTCGATACGATACAGTATGCAGTTGTCGCCTACAATGATGCCGCACCGGTTGGTTGCGGCGCTCTTCGTGCTTTCAAAGAAAATATGGTGGAGGTCAAAAGAATGTATGTGGAGACGGCATTTCGCGGCCAGGGTATCGGGGGCATGATCTTACGGGAATTGGAATCCTGGGCAAAGGATTTGAATTTCTACGCCTGCGTACTGGAGACTGGCATGAAACAGCCGGAAGCGATCAGGCTTTACCAGAAAAAAGGATATATGGCCATACCTAACTATGGACAATACCAGGATGTAGATGACAGTGTTTGTATGAAAAAAATAGTCTAATTGCATTCTCAACTCGTTTCGCCCGGCGTCCAGTCTACCTATTCCGGGGACTTTCCTGTACGAATACTTCATCTATCTTACAGACCGGGTTGCAGTTTCCAAAAATAAAAAGTAATTTTTGCCTCCTCAAATCCACTATCATGTCAACCACCGAACTACTTAGCCAATGGTACGATGAAATATGGAACAAAGGCAATGAAAGTTTTATTGATGAAATGCTTCATAAAGACGTCATCATCCATGGTATTGATCCGGCCGGCACCACCGAAGGGATCGAAAGTTTCAGGACTTTTTACAAGAATTTCCGGGAGTCATTCCCTCTTATACGGGTAGAAACAAAACCGTTGGTGAATGATGCAGAATTTGCCACCTTCTATTGCATTGTTTCCGCTAAACATGTAAAAGGGAATAATATCTCCTTTACCGGACAATGTACTGCAAAGTATAAAGACGGGAAAGTAATAGAAGCCTGGAGTAGCTTCGATTACCTCAAAATGTACCAGCAATTAGGGCACCGGTTAGTAACGGAAGAAGAATATGCCGGGGAAAACTGATTCCCGGAACTTTGCCCCGGGACACTCCACGAAAGGAACATAGGATTTCACATAGGAATTATCTATGTGTTTCCCTATATGCCTATGTTCTATTTGGTTCCATTTCAAACTTATAGTCTTTAGCGACAAAAATAAACTGACCTATTGCCAACAGGAAAGAAAATTCAAAGCTACTTCGATCATCCCCCAGAGATAATAGTATTTAACCAGCGCTTAATGTCCTGTTCATAAATAATTCACTTCTTTTCAGCGCTGTGGTTCGATTGTTGTGCGATCATTATCTCGCTTTCTTTATTTCATTCATTAAAAAACAAGGAGGTTAGTATGACCAATTTAGCATTGCTGGTAAGGCTGGAAGCCAAAAAAGGTAAGGAAGCCGAAGTAGAAAAATTTCTGAAAAGTTCCTTATCAATTGTTGAAAACGAGCAGAATACTATTAGCTGGTATGCTCTTCGTCTTGGACCTTCCACATTCGGCATCTTTGATACTTTCCCTGACGAAAAAGGCAGGCAGGCTCACCTCGCCGGTGAAGTAGCCAAAAAGCTGATGGCAAAAGCGCCGGATCTTTTCTCTGCTAATCCGACTATTGAAAAAGTTGACATACTGGCAGCTAAAATGCCGGAGATGGTGAACCATTAAAGTTCAACCTGACATTAATGTATGAGAACCCGTTTTAACAAGCGGGTTCTTGTTTCTAATAACTGGTTATCGAAAAAAACATGAAGGTGAGCCTGTAAAGATATTTTGATAAAAATTTGAGAAGGTGAATTATGCGCGAAGAGCCTGTAGAATGATTCTACCCCCGGCGACCGGGAAAACCCGCTGAATTTATTAAGGCACTGAGATCATATAGCCTATTGCCAGTAAAGAAAATTACTTATCAGCAATCATAACTTAATCCTGTCTCCTGGTTGGGGAAACTGAAGGAGATAGTAGTATCCAATTGTTGTTTCCCTTTGATACTGATATAGCCTCCGACCATCCTGGCCAGTGGTTCAATGGACCGGACGCTGTATTCCAGGGCATAACCATTGTAATTACTCTGGTCCTCTATCTCCAGGATGATAATATCCCTGAACCTGTCGGCGCGTATATGAATACGTCCCTTGCGGGCATTATTTAATACGGTAGTAAGCAGTTCTTTTATTACAGGTGTCACCTTATTTTCATCAATAGCAAGGTTGAGATTGGCGGGAATCTCATTCATAACAGAACTGTCACTCTGGCGAAGCAGGTCGCTGAGTGAATGGCGCAATAAATGATTGATGAGTGACTGAAGCGATGTGCCGCGGAGGGCAGGGTCGACAAAACTCGTTTGAAATTGCTCTCTCATAGGTGGTGGATTTAGGCGATGCTTTTTAAAATTGCTTCATTGACTGTTAAACTGGTTTGTTTCCATTAAATAGTTCAATACCCGAAGTAAACTAAATATTCCAAACGAAAGAATAATGTTTTCTATTGTTTTGAAGTAGTAGCATAGCTACAAAATAGCGGGTTATTACCTGTAAAAAACCGGGCTTTTGTATCCTTTATTCATGTTCTCCTTATAAATATTCGCATTGGCGCTTCCCTGCGCAAAACAAGCATAGTATAAGAACGGAGTATTTATACTGTTCTGAGCTTCAGCAAAGAATGTTGCTTTTACTATAAAAACAGTTATAACTGCCAAATAACCATGACTAATTTTCAGTAAAATTATTTGGACTGTAGCATCATGGTTACCACATATCTACATCCGCATCGTAGAATCCCGCGGGCTGAAAGCTATGAGGAGCGGGATTTTCAGCGTATTTTTGCTCTAGTGACAGTGAAAATCTCCGGACAGTAGAAAAGCCCGAACGTCCGTACCCCCGGCAGATATTACACTGGTCCACTATGATGAATCTGAGAATCCATACCCTGAGGGTCGGCTTTATTTGTACCTAATATATGAAAACGATGTTTACGCGAAAATTGGCAAAAAAAGGCTTTGTTGTAAATGGTTTACTTCTCCTCATCGCACTTGTAAGTATGGCCGCTACCAGCCGCCTGGGTGATACTTCCCGGCGGGCAACAGGCGACACCACGGTTCAGCAACTCAATTTCGACACCCTGCTTCTTAAACTGAATGGAGCTTCAGAGTCAGACAGGCTCAATGCTCCTGCGATCAGCTTGAATAAGCAAGCAGCTATCTATGTCAGTGACTACATTACCAGGAACACAGAATTGCTGCAGGAGATCGAGCTAAAAAGTTCGAAGTATTTTAAGATCACGGATGCTGTATTCAGAAAATATGGTTTACCCGTTGAATTAAAATACCTGGCAGTAATAGAGTCGGAATTAAATACAAAAGCCAGGTCTCATGTAGGCGCAAGGGGCGCCTGGCAATTGATGCCCGAAACCGCCCGGGATCTTTCTTTAAAGATCACATCTAAATATGATGAACGTCTCCATTTTTATAAAAGCACAGTAGCGGCAGCAAAATATATCCGCGATTTATACAGGATATTTGACGACTGGCTTCTTGTAATTGCGGCCTATAACGGTGGCCCCGGTAAAGTTTTTGATGCCATGAAAAAATCAGGTAGCCGCGACTTCTGGAAATTGCAGAATTACCTGCCCGCCGAAACAAGGGGACATGTAAAAAAATTTATCAGCACTCATTACTATTTTGAAGGGAAAGGCAGCGTTACGACCCTGACCCGGGCAGAAGTGATCTCGTTCAGGAAATTAATGGAAGATTATGTAGCAAAGCAAAATACAGCCTTGAAAGAAAAAGATACAGTGGTGAACACTACTCCTGCTATTGCAGGCACCGAAACAGTGATAGTAAAAGCAGCGGGTGCTGGTGAATCAAAATCAACGAATGAGAACTAAAAAGTTCATGTAAGATCAAATACCAGGGTGACCCGGCAATATTTTCATATCGCCGGGTCTCGCCGTCTGGTACCGGACGAAAAACTACCAGGAAAGCAGAAATAGTATTGAAAGAACTTTTTTAAAAAATCATAGTATTGCTGCTATTTTTTTACAGGTATACAGTTTTACTTTTTTTCCTATTATTTTGCGTTTTATTGCCTGTTAGCCATTTTACTATTTAATTTATTGAAGAATCAATCCACCGGGTATGCGAACCATTAAAGCGATTCACAAAGCGGTATATGAACCTATTGCCGATCTCATTACTTATCGTGCTATGCCATCGGCCTCTCTCCCGATGAATGCTATTGATCCTTTTATTTTTTTAAATCATCATGGCCACCAGGAATATCTACCCAAGAATAATGGCCTGCCTTTTGGACCTCACCCGCATCGGGGATTTGAAACGGTAACATTCATATTGGAAGGCGACCTGGTGCATAAAGACAGCAGCGGCCATGAGAGCATCATTCATACTGGCGGTGTGCAATGGATGGTAGCCGGTAAGGGACTGATACATGCAGAAATATCTTCCGATGAATTCAAAAGCAATGGCGGGCCGCTGGAAATATTGCAACTGTGGATAAACCTCCCGTCAAAATATAAAATGACGGATCCGTCTTACCGGGGCCTGCAACAAAAGGATATTCCCTGGGTATGGCTGGATGGAAATAAAGCAATAGCCTATATAATTTTTGGTGACTGGAAAGGAGCCCAGGCCCCATTACAGGCGCTTACGGATATTCATCTCGCCAGGATTGATTTTAAAGAAGGGGGCAAGACAGGCTTTTTTATTCCCAAAGAAAAAAATATCCTGTTTTATGTGGTTAAAGGAACATTGTCTGTAAATGGAAAAGAAATACAGCAACATGATCTTGCTGTATTTGCTCATGATGACGAATCTGTTGAAATCACCGCCCTGACCGATGCCATCATTCTTTTTGGGCATGCTACCCCTTTTCACGAGCCTTTTTTCGCCTACGGCCCCTTTGTAATGAATACACGTGACGAAATCAGGCAGGCTTATGATGATTATAATACCGGGAAATTTGGCAGCGAGAATAATTTTTAGCAGATCCTATAAGCACTTACTATAAAACTTTTAGTGATAACCTTTACCTCCCGGGCTGCTTTAAAAAACGATCTCTATTCATTCCCGGAAAATCTTCTTTCTGACAATCTGCCGGTAACGATCCTTGTATAAAAGTACTGGCCCGCTTCTTGAACCGGGTTCGATAAATCAAATACAATGAAAACTGTACAAATTCTTTTACAGAGAATAAGCTGTATGGTTGTTTTAATAAGCGGTACTGCCAGCTTATTTGCCCAGAAGGACCAAACGATACCCATTAAAGACATTATCGGGTCGCGTCATTATATTTTTAAAGCGCAGACAGTTTCCCCGACAGGAGGGCGAACAAGGCAATTAAATACAGGATATACACTCAAAGTGTTTAATGATACCATTATTGCGGACCTGCCTTATTTTGGCAGAGCCTATGCACCCCCATCCAACCTGGCCGGGGGAGGCATCAGTTTTACATCACTAAAACATGATTACACGGTTTTGCAGGATAAAAAGAAAAGATGGCAGATTACCATTAAACCTTCGGATGCCAATGATGTGGAAAATTTATCCCTTACTGTTTTTGAAGACGGTACAGCAGATCTTACCGTAAATAGCAGGGACCGGCAACCCATATCTTTCCGGGGTTATATAAGCGGAAATAGTCATTAAATTTTATCATACCGTTAATTTTTGCTTTCTTCCCGCCGAAGGTTGATAAATCCGGGTTAAAAGTGAATAACTATTGTCTTTCATTTTCGCTGTTGAATGTAACTTGTGATAGAATCCCGTCACTTGAAAAACGTAGTACGATTATTGCAGTATGAAATATTCAATTAGTACTGTTTCAAGAAAATTTATGGCCATGCTGTTTACAAAAAATATTCAATTCTCCCGGCTGGTAAAAGCTAATGGGACTCTGAGAGAATTCAATTTCAGAAAATACAGCGATCCCCAGGGAGGCGTACTTTTTTCTGTTGATGTATGCGACCTGAGAAATAACAGGATCGCTTTTAAAATGCAGCGAAAAGAGACTGCATGGAAAATTGTGCAAACGCCGCTTCCGGAGTGGGTGATCAGCAATGAGCATGTATTCGATCAACTGATCGAAGAAGAATTAAAAAATGCTTCCTGATAAAGGCCTCACTTTACTTTAAGAATTAATACAGACTGTATCACCATTTTGCGATTTGACCTGATCCCCGATAGATCGCAACGGCATTTTATTACTTTAACAATGTCTTTGCATCCCTGACAAGACAGGTACCTGAAGTGATCATCTTTTGCTGTTCCTCCGGGGAAAGTGTGAGAGTAGTAAGAGCTTTATTGCTGTCGGTGAATACCAGGCTTACAATTTTTTGCGTGGTCAGCCTTTGCAAAAGAGTGGGGGTAAGTTCCCCGTTCTTGAAGATTATATGAAAGAATCCGTCGCAATTCATCGGCCCGCCATTTCGGAAGCTTGCTTTCGCCTTAGTGCCTTCATATAATATACCCAGGGTAGAAGCATCATTGAAGCATTTTTCCTTCGCATCCATAGAAAAGAAAAAATCTATTTCCTTACTATCCGCTTCTATAGATAAAGATGCCCCTTTAAAGGGAATCAGGCCAGTAGAAAGTCTTACTTCCTTTGTATAAGGGTCCGTGGTCTTTTTCAGATTACAATCCTGGGCTTGCAGCCACGCCGGGAAAAGAAGAATGACAATAGAAGGAATCAATTTCATATTAGATATTGAGATATAAAAATAGCATTTACAGGGAAATATGACTTGTTAAATAGAAAAATCGGGAAAAATAGCCGGGATGAATTATAACTCATTCCCCACGCTTACTCATACCTTGTCCGGGTCTCAGCCGGGGACTCATCCGCACTTAAAGCTCATTCTCTAAGTAACGTGTATGGGTGAATCCCGGTTAAGACCCGGCTGAATCCCCGGTGAGAGTAAGCTAACCGTGGGCAGATCATGAGTGGCCTGCAGAGAAATTGCTATATAATAAGTTAATTTATCAGCAACAGATATCATAAATCATGCTGCCCGGTTCAACAAGGCTTTTTCCAACTTAAACATAAAGCGACAGAGTCCTGTAATGCCGGATTACTTTTAGGCCCCGGCACATAACAAATTGATTATTTGAATCTTTGCACCCCATATAAATCAGCAGCCAGCCCCCGAAACAAACAGTTATGCCCGGATAGTCAAAGTAATAGATTTCACCAGCGCCTGCCATTTCTTAAAAGGAATTTCAATTTTGCTACAATAACTTTTCAATAAATAATAGTATCAAATCGTTTCAATCATCATAGTCCTGTGAACAACTTTTTCTTTTTATAAAAAGAGCTTAGCATAAATATTGTTATAAAAAACTTTCAACTCTGCACCTATGCAAATAAATTTCAGTAAAGTCATCCATTTTACCCGCCTCATTAAAGCAGGTGGCCGTCTTCGCGAATTTAATTTCAGAAAACTAAATGGAGTAGAACAGGAAACGTTTACAGTAGATACTGTGGACGACCGTGGTAATCGCATCCTTTACCGGATGCAAAAAAAAGATAATAACCACTGGTCCATAGTGCCACAGATACTCCCCAGATGGATAGAGGAAAATGAAGATAAGATGCATGAATCCATTGAAGATGAACTGCAAAGAAACTGATCTTCCAGTTTGAACTCTCCCTGAACTGGCTTTATATTGCAGGCATAAACGCCTGTTGTATGAAACGATTGTATTTTATCCTGTCTTCCGTCTCCTTATTGATAGCTTGCACCGCCACTAAAAAAATGGCTGCCCCTGCGCCCGGAACTAGCCTGGTTGCAGACGGTAAATTATGGTCTTCCCTGTACCAGCAAAAGGCGCTGAATATAAAGCGTTATGTCTCCAGGCATACAATATTGCCCGGCTCAGGCTGGATGAGGCATTAAAACAACCTTCCTCCAAGCCAAAAGCTATTATCACAGACATTGATGAAACTTTTTTGGACAATAGCCCTTATTCTGTTCACCGGGCATTACAGGGTAAGGATTATGATGCGGCATCCCGGACTGCATGGGCCTCCCTGGGAATTGCAGATACGCTAACAGGCGCACTTTCCTTTTTTAACTATGCTGCCTCCAGCAAAGTCAAAGTAGAGGTATTTTATATTACCAACCGGGAAGAGGCGGAAAAACAGGGGACCTTGCAAAACTTGCAGCTTTATCATTTCCCATTCACTGATGAGCAGCATTTAATCCTGAGAAAGGATATTTCCAGCAAAGAGCCAGGAAGGCAACAAATAGCTGCCAGCTATGAGATCCTATTATTTCCTGGCGACAATCTTGCCGATTTTAGTTCTTTATTTGATCAGCGGAAAACTACAGAAGAACGCACAGCCAGTGTTCAGCAGCTGGGTACAGAATTTGGCAAAAAATTCATTGTTCTTTCCAATGCTAATTATGGCGGCTGGGAAGAAGCCATTTATGGCAATAACTTTAATCTTACTCCTTCACAAAAAGATTCGGCCATTAAAAGTAACCTGAAGACCTATTAATGAACGTTTTCATTTGACATCATTTTCCCGGAAGCGATTGAAGATAATCTTTAGCTGTTGATCATTCAGCGGGGAAGTTTGTTTCAATACGCTGATAAAATAGGTCACCTCCGGCTCGCTGGCAGGACAACCGGTATTTTCGCCGGCATCGCCATGACGCATTTTTGAATCAGCGAGCATTTTACCATCTTTATCAAAAATGAACCAGTAAGGTATTCCCTGGTCATCGCCTTTATATTTTTTAAGCAGCTCGAGGGCTCCCGGGTTTTCCAGCTGTTTTTTAGCCTTCGATTCATATACTACAAGGTGCCTGATCACATAGTTATCGGTAAAAAAATTTTTAACTTTTGGGTCATTCATCGAGGTATCCATTTTATGGCACCAGCCGCACCAGGAGGCATGAAAAAGAATAAATACTTTTTTCTTTTCCCTGGCCGCCTGCTGACAGGCCTCTTTCAGTATATCATTGGCTGAAGAAGGTGGAGCCTGCGCTTCCAGCTTTGTGATAACCTGCAAGAAAATTAAAACCCATAAACCAAATGATCGCATAATAAAAGTTTCACAGCTAAGTTACTTCTTCCTTTCACTTCGCTGCAGAATAATCGGCCGGATTCATTTTTTTATTTGAGCGGAAATTGAAACCTTTGCACCCGTTTGATTTTCGGACTTCTAACTTCAGACTTTCCCAATGATACAGGCATATAATTTTCTGGCATCCTGGCAATTGTTTCCTGAAAAAAGCACCTATGAATATGGCGAAAGACCAAAAAGTGGTATCTATAAAATCGAATCCCGGGAACAGAAAAAAGAACTGGCCATATCTCATAACTGGGTCACACTGGAGAACCAGGCTTTCGCAGCTCAGTACAGGATCATGGCAGACGGGGGATTGAACCCTTTTGAGGATCATGCATTGGCGGATCATGCCCAGACGATATTTATTGACAGCATCAGTTTTGAGATTCACTTTTATAAAAAAGGGGAAGCAATACTGCATATCGTACACGAGATCATGCCGAATGGTTATCTAAAGATTACGCAGCAGGGAGTCAAAGATGACGGCGTTGCTTACACGAATACGGAGATCTTCCATAAGCAGCTCAGTGTGCTTCCCTACTCCGCTTCTGTATCCGGCGCTCTTATTAAGCCCAACGAGGAGGGAATGATAAAGCATAAGGCGCTTATTGCTATGGAAGAACAAACCAATATGCAGCTCAACCAGATCAGGAAGCAGATCGAGCTCCTGGCTTTGCAGGCCCAGGAGATCCAAAAAAGAAAGGATCTTTCACTGATGATCTATAATGCAAAGCTTTCGTTCAAACCCAATATCGGCCAGACTTATTATTTATATGAAAAAAAAGATGGCGATCACCTGCTTTCATTGGTATCCCCCAAAGAATGGGGAGCCGCCGGCCCTTTCAGGAAATTTGTTGCTGCTGTCAGGCTGCTGGCTGATCATACCTGGATGGAATTGTGAGTGGTGAGCGTGAATTCTGAATTATGTGTGAGTTTGGTAAATTTACAAGCTCTTCCAATTTAAACCTTTAATCATTTTATCTTGACAAAGCTTTCGGTTAATATCAATAAAATAGCTACTCTCCGCAATTCAAGAGGTGGCAACAACCCGGACCTGGTAAAAGCCGCGATAGATGTTCAGCGATTCGGCGCAGACGGTATAACGGTTCATCCCCGCCCGGATGAAAGACATATCCGCTACAATGATGTAAGGGAAATCAAAAAGATTATTACCACAGAATTCAATATAGAGGGGAATTGTACTGAACAAAAATTTGTTGACCTTGTATTGGAAACAAAGCCCGACCAGGTGACACTGGTGCCCGATGTGCTGGGCCAATTAACTTCCGACCATGGCTGGGATACTGTTAAGAATAAAGAATATTTAGTCGAAAAGATTAAAGTTTTTAAAGGTGCCGGTATCCGGGTCAGCATTTTTGTCGATCCGGACATCAAAATGGTGGAAGGCGCTGCTGAGACCGGAACAGACAGGATAGAACTTTATACGGAAGGATATGCGAAACAATATGCAATGGGCAACAGGCAAAAGGCAATAGAACCCTATATTGCAGCTGCTAAAAAAGCAAAAGAACTTGGATTGGGCTTGAATGCGGGGCATGATCTTGATCTGAAAAATTTAAAATACTTCAAAGAAAATATTCCCTGGCTGGATGAAGTAAGTATCGGCCATGCCTTGATCTGCGATGCGATTTATCTTGGATTGGAGAATGTAGTGCAATTGTATAAGAGGCAGTTGATGTAAACCAGGTTTGCATAGCAATCATTACATACTCCCTTTCAAATTAAATACAATCTTTTCCACCCAAAAACTTTCTTACATTCATCCTTCAAAATTTTAGTCATGAAAAAATTGTTTTTCATTTTTCTTGGATTCGCCTTCCTTTCTGCCGGGGCGCAAACCGTGGATGAAGTGATCCAGAAATATGCAGCCAATCTCGGCGGGCTCGAAGCCTTTACTAAAATCAAAACGGCAAAAATGAGTGGCACATTTTCTGCCCAGGGAAATGACCTGCCAATGACTATCCGGGTTATCAATGACAAAGCATGCCGTACCGACCTCGACTTTTCAGGCACCTCCGTTATCCGTGTCTATAATAATGGCAAAGGCTGGACCCAAAGTCCTTTTGGAGGATCGCCAGTACCCAGGGAAGCTACCACAACAGAATTGAATGACTTCAGGCCACAATGCCGGCTGGCTTCTCCGTTAATGGATTACAAATCCCGTGGTCACCAGGTAGAATTGGCTGGCCAGGAAGACACGGAAGGTGTCAAAGCCTTTAAAATTAAATTAATCAACAAGGATGATGGCAGGACCACTTATTATTATATCAAAACAGATGACTATACATTGATAAAAACATCCACCGGGCGGGAGATCAATGGACAAACAGCTACGCTTGAAGTATTGTATTCCGATCTCAAAGAGATCAATGGCGCTAAATTCTTTATGACCCGGATGCAAAAAATGAACGGCGAAATATTTCAAACCACAAAATTCAGCACTATCGAACTGAACGTTCCCATTGACGAAAAGATATTTGATATGCCGAAATGATACTGTTACCGCTTACCGTTTACAAGTTACCGGGAACCGGGAACAACCCGGCGCTTTGCAACAACTCCGGTACATCATCGTTCATCCCAAACTTTTCCCTTACATTCGTTCCTCAAATTTTACATCATGAAAAAACTGCTTTTCTTCTTATTGGGATTTACCATCCTTTCAGCCGGGGCACAGACTGTGGATGAAGTGATCCAGAAATGTTCGGCCAATCTCGGCGGGCTGGAAGCTTTCAATAAAATAAAAACGGTTAAAATGACCGGTACCGTTACTACACAAGGTATGGACCTGCCCATCACCATACAGATCATTAATGGCAAAGCGACACGTACGGATGTGGAAGTAATGGGCAGCCAGGTTATACGTTGTTATAAAGATGGCAAAGGCTGGATACAAAATCCGTTCGCGGGCGCTACCACTCCTACCGATGCGACAGGCCTGGACCTGGCGGACCTGAAGCAACAAAGCATGCTGGCCACCCCTCTCATGGATTATAAAGCCCGCGGAAGCCAGGCAGAATTACAGGGACAAGAAGACGTAAACGGGGAAAAAGCGTTTAAAGTCAAACTAACAAGTAAAGATGATGGAAAGCCAACCATTTATTACATCAAAACTTCCGATTATTCAATCATCAAATCGGAATCGGAGCGTGAGATACAGGGACAAACCGTAACTATCGAAACATGGGTCTCCGAACCAAAAGATTTTGGTGGCGCGAAATTTTTCATGAACCGGGTGCAAAAGATTAACGGTGAAGAATTCCAGTCAATAAAATTTGATGCCATCACACTCGACGTGACAATAGACGAAAAGATTTTTGATAAACCCTAATAATGTTACCAGTTGCAGCCTATTGGCTACCGGTAACCTGCAACTGGTAACAAACTATTCTATTAATGATCCGGGCTTAGTATTTCGTCAGTTCAGGCCTCACTTCATCGATATAAGCCAGTATACCACCTTTGAGGTTATAAAGATTATCAAACCCAAATTTTTCTTCCAGTTCCCGGATAGCTTTTGCGCTGCGACCGCCTACTTTGCAATGCACCACCACTTTTTTATCCCGGAAAATATTGTCTGCATAACCCGAAACAGTGGCTAATGGCACCAGCTCGGCCCCGATATTCACGATATCATATTCCAAAGGCTCACGCACATCAATGAGTTGAAATTTTTCTCCTCTCACCTGCCAGTCATATAATTCTTTAGCCGTAATTTCTTTTATAGGTGTTTCTACCGCTTTTACTCCACAGAATTGTTCGTAATCTATCAATGCGGTAATAGTGGGGTTATCGCCATTCAGAGGGTTGTCCCGGTTACGCCTGATATTGAACGTTCTTGTTTCAAATGTCAGGGCATCAAAGGTGAAGAATTTCCCGCTCAATGGCTCGCCCACACCCGTTATTACTTTAATCACTTCCAATGCCTGCAAACTGCCGATGATACCGGGCAATACGCCAAGCACACCTCCTTCCGCACAGCTTGGCACCAGGCCCGGTGGCGGTGGAGTTGGGTACAGGTCGCGATAGTTAGGCCCCGGCTCCCCTTTCTCATTTTTGTAATTGAATACGGAAACCTGCCCTTCAAACTGGAAAATGGAAGCATATACATTAGGCTTATCCAGCAATATGGATGCATCATTAACTAAGTATCTTGTCGGAAAGTTATCCGTACCATCTGCGATCACATCATAGTCTTTCAAAATCTCCAGCGCATTCTTTGACGTAAGCTGCGTACTATGAACAACTATTTCGATATAGGGATTCAATGCCTGCAAACGTTTCTTAGCAGCATTTACTTTTAATACGCCTACCTCATCCACACCAAACAATACTTGTCTTTGCAGGTTGCTGTCATCCACCACATCAAAATCGACAATCCCCAGGGTACCTACCCCGGCTGCTGCCAGGTATAGCAGCACAGGGCTGCCCAGGCCACCCGAACCAATAACCAATACTTTAGCAGCTTTTAATTTCTGCTGAGCCTCTATACCAAAACCCGGTATAATGATATGGCGGTTGTAACGGGCCAATTCTTCCTTTGAGAATAAGATTTCGTCTTTAGTAGTGCTGCTAAGCCCCCCCTCCGGGGAGGTTGGAGGCGCCCCGCCTGCTATGGCAGGTACGATACTGATTACTGTATTTTCTTTTACTTCTGTTTGCTCCTGCTGCAGGTTGCGTATATCATCATCACCTACAAAGATGTTGACAAATGAGCGGATACTGCCTTTTTCATCCAGCAGGTGTTTTTTTAATTCTGGAAAATTCAGGGAAAGATCATGGAGAACTTCTTTCACATTCCCCGCTTTTATCTCCAGCCTGGGAGTATTGTTGGTGAATTTTCTTAATGGAGTGGGAATAATAACTGTAGCCATGCTTTTATTTTTTTAAAGTTAATTGATGATCATAAATTTTTTCTTCTTCAAATTGCTGCTCATCGTTCAATCGCCAGGAACGAAGGCCGGCATATTCTTTATTGATAACGGACAGGATTATATAAGAAAAATAGGGTTGCGCGGCCAGCCGGTCATGCTCGGACGGAATAGCCGGGTGATTAGGGTGCGAATGATAAACTCCGAGTAACAGCCATCCCTGTTCGTCAGCATATCGTTCCGCCTCCAGGTAATCCTTAGGCTTTATTTCAAATCTCCTTCGTTTATCCCCTTCTTTGGCATTATTAACTGCCGCTGTCTGCAGGATAACGCGTTCTTCGTTCGTTTCCTTACCAAACAAAAACCCGCAACATTCATCCGGGAATGTATGGATCGCATCTTCCGTCATCATTTTAATTACTGCAGCTTCAATATATGTCATAGTATTCTTTTTATTACCTCGCTGTATTTATCCGCGTTATCCGGTAATACAGTTACCACAATTCCTTTCTCCACCTTTTCAGCAACCCTTATAGCTCCTGCTATATTCGCCGCGGAAGACGGGCTGAGCAATAAGCCTTCGTATCTCAAAACATCTTTTAAAACTTCATAGGCCTCTTCAGTACTCACTTCAAGGTTTTCATTGGCTACCGACGGGTCATAAATAGCCGGAACAATGGCTGTTCCAAGATGCTTCCATCCTTCCAATGCGTGAAGAGCTGAATCCGGCTGAAAAGAAGTAAGATGAACCGATGGGTTGTACTCTTTTAATCTCCTTCCGGTACCTACAAAGGTTCCTGTAGTTCCAAGCCCGGCTACAAAATGAGTAATACCCGGCAATTCCTTATAGATCTCTGCGGCTGTCGTATGATAATGCGCCTTCCAGTTATTTTCATTTTTATATTGATCCGCATAAAAATATTTGTCAGGGTGTTTTGAAGCCAGCTCCCTGGCTACCTGCTGCGCGCCATCGGTACCTTCGAATTTTGAGGTAAAAATTATTTCAGCACCAAGAGATTGGAGTATCTCTCTTCTCTCTTTGGATGCATTTTCAGGAAGACAAAGGGCTACTTTAATTCCCAGTTCCTGGCCGATCGCTGCATATGCGATACCGGTGTTCCCGCTTGTTGCATCCAGTAAGGTAATATCTTCATCAAGTTCATAGTTTTCGACAGCATCTTTGATGATCTGGTAAGCGGGACGGCATTTTACACTACCGGAAAGTTGTTTCCATTCCTGCTTGGCATACAACTGAACATCTTTTTTGCTGAAAATTTTCCGGAGAGGTAATAAGGGGGTATTCCCGACCTGCTTTCCCAATTCATATACCCTCTTAAGCAATGCTGCATTGGTTTCTTTTATATCTGTTACAATCATAGTATAAATTAAAAAAGCCCCACAAGGTGGAGCTTTCGTTTATTATTGAAAATAATATAACTTCTTTATCGCTGTCTATTGTCCACCACAATAGCCGCTGTTGTCTGTTGTTTGCAACAACAAGTACAACAACAATGCATAATTATGGTTTGTTTGATCATAAAACTGACAATAACAGGACAAAGATGGCGAAGTTTCCTTAGTTGACCAAGGGGATGAGGAGTTTTTTCACATTTCGAAAACAAATATGGCTAACAGTCATTCGGAAAAGAGCAGATCAGGAGTTTCCGCTCAATCAATCAAGGGCAGGTCAGACACGGGTTGCAGCTGGTTATTTACCTTTTCCCATCCCAGGGCATAGTTGCCATTGGTAATCACCAGGAACCTTACAGGTATGGAAATATTGTATCGCAATACCTGCTGTAATACTGTTTCATCCAGTTTGACGTTCATCTCTTTGCACTCAATCATCATCCACGGTTGATGGTTTCGGTCATATACCAGTATATCAAACCTTTTTTTTAATTCTCCCAGCCCAAGTTCCTTTTCCAAAGCGATTAATGCGGCCGGGTAATTTTTGACCTGTATAAGGTATTGCACAAAATTTTGCCGCACCCATTCTTCGGGGGTCAGCAGCAACCATTTTTTCCGGATCGGGTCAAAAAGCCAATCCACGCCTTTTTCCTTTTTAATGCGGAATCCCGGTTCAGGATAATTGATTACCAACATGCTTCAAAAGTAAATGATTAAATTGCTATTTAAATAAGGTCCGAAAGTCAGGAAGACCGAAAGATCCTTCAAACTATTGGAGATGTCTTTCGGACTTACCAACTCCTGACTTCCGGACTTCCTAAAAGCATGAAGACAAAAGAAGAAATAGTACAAAACTGGCTGCCCCGTTATACAGGCGAAAAGCTTGAAAATTTCGGTAAATACATTTTGCTGACCAATTTCAGCAATTATGTTCATTTGTTTGCCGAGTGGAAAAAAGTTGCCGTTATCGGAGAAGATAAGCCTATGCAATGCTCCACCTCAGATGATATTACTATCATCAACTTTGGCATGGGAAGCCCAACCGCCGCTACTGTCATGGACCTGCTGACCGCTATTGAACCAAAAGCTGTTTTGTTCCTGGGCAAATGCGGGGGGCTAAAAAAAAGAAACAAGCTTGGCGACCTTATACTTCCTATCGCGGCGATACGCGGAGAAGGTACATCGAATGATTATTTTCCTCCCGAAGTGCCGGCATTGCCTGCTTTCGCTTTACAAAAAGCCGTTTCTACGACCATTCGCGATTATAGTGTTGACTACTGGACCGGCACCGTTTATACCACCAATCGCCGGGTATGGGAGCATGATGAGCATTTTAAAGAATACCTTCAAAAGATACGGGCCTATGCCATTGATATGGAAACGGCTACTATTTTCACCGTAGGCTTTTACAATAAGATACCGACAGGAGCCCTGCTGCTGGTAAGTGATCAGCCCATGGTGCCTGAAGGAGTTAAAACAGAACAAAGCGACAAGGCGGTAACCGAAACATTTGTTGAACGCCATTTGAAGATCGGTATTGATTCATTGATGCAATTAATCAATGATGGATTAACCGTGCGGCATTTGAAGTTTTGAAATTATTATAAAGTACAGGCTCCCGGTACCCGCTATCGGGCATATATTGCAGTTATATAAATAATCATTGCATCCCCTCCTCACCATACAAAACCTTTCTGTAGATTTTATCGCTGAAACAGGAATTTCCCATGCATTGAAGAATATTTCACTTACTATTAACCGTGGTGAAATAGTAGCATTGGTCGGAGAATCAGGTTCAGGCAAATCGGTTACATCATTATCCATTTTACAATTACTTCCCTCGCCCCCGGCAAAATATGTTTCCGGCGATATTTTCTTTTCTGAAGACGGAGCCGGGCCCGTTAACCTGCTGAAAAAAAGCCGTTATACATTGCAATCCATCCGCGGCAATAAGATCGCCATGATCTTCCAGGAACCCATGAGTTCCTTAAACCCTGTGCTCACCTGCGGTGACCAGGTGATGGAAGCTATATTGACACATAAACAATTGTCAAAAGCGATCGCAAGGCAACAAACAATTGATTGGTTTGAAAAAGTAAAATTACCTGACCCGGAAGGCATATTTGACCGTTATCCTCACCAGTTAAGTGGTGGCCAGAAACAACGGGTAATGATCGCGATGGCTATGTCCTGCCAGCCTTCATTACTTATTTGTGATGAACCGACGACAGCGCTGGATGTAACCGTTCAAAAAACGATCCTGCTATTAATAAAGGAACTGCAGCAACAATCCGGCATGGCTGTGATCTTTATTACACATGACCTTGGTGTTGTTGCGGAAGTAGCCGGTCGTGCTGTCGTCATGTACAAAGGAGAGATTGTGGAGCAAAATACTGTGAAAGAAATATTTTCGAATCCCCGTCATCCTTACACCAAAGCACTAATAGCCTGCAGGCCGGTCAATCACCAGAGAGGAGAACGGTTGCCGGTTGTTAGTGATTTTCTGGAAGCAGGAAGCCAGATGCCGGAAGTCAGAAAAGCAAAACCAAAAATGACTGATCAGGCATCTGGCTTCAGGGATCTGACTTCAGACATCCGGTCTCAGACTTCTGTGTTGCTTAGTGCCGAGCATCTCTCCGTCTGGTTCTCTTCCAAAAAAACTTTTTTCGGAAAGCCACTTGAATTTACCAAAGCAGTGGATGATATCAGTTTTGAAGTGTATAAAAATGAAACATTAGGGCTTGTCGGTGAAAGCGGTTGCGGCAAGACAACATTGGGCCGGGCTCTGCTGCGGCTGATTGAACCTACCCGTGGGAAAATATTCTACAATGGTATTGAACTTACAGCAAAGAAAAAGGATGAGCTGCGGTCCTTGCGTAAAGACATACAAATCGTTTTCCAGGATCCCTATTCATCACTCAATCCAAGATTAACTATTGGATCTGCTATCGCTGAGCCTTTAAAAGTTCATAAAATTCTTCCATCCGGCAAAACCAGGAAGGATAAAGTGGTTGAGCTATTGGAAAGAGTGGACCTGCGGGCTGAGCATTTCAATCGTTACCCGCATGAATTTTCAGGTGGTCAGCGACAGCGTATCGTTATTGCAAGGGCCCTGGCATTGAACCCTTCTTTTATCATCTGCGATGAATCTGTCTCAGCGCTGGATGTCAGCGTACAGGCGCAAGTATTGAATTTGCTTAATAATCTAAAGAGGGAGTTCGGGTTTACGGTGATCTTTATTTCTCATGATCTTTCTGTCGTGCGTTATATCAGCGATCGTATCATGGTTATGAACAAAGGAAAGATAGAAGAAAGCGGCCTTGCCGATGAAGTATATTTTACCCCCCGGTCCGAATACACAAAAAGATTAATTGCCTCAATACCCCGGGGTCTCACTGTATAACAATTATCCCTGTTTATTATTAATCGCCCGTTTCCATGCGGGAACTTATATCAAAATCCCGGCGACCTTCTTTTTCATAAAATTCCCGGGCGCTTTTCCTCTTTGAATAAAGGAGCCTTTTCAGCATTTTATGCAACTGGTCGGCAAGCGGTTCGTCATCTTTGATCTTTGTATCGCTGAAACTGGTAAAATCATATTTATAATAATCCCCGCGCTGGTAGGCCAAAGGCAAATCATATTCACTGAAATCGCTTTTGCCTGTATTTTCAAATTCAAAGACTTTCGGATCCTGCGGCACCAGTCCTACTGTCGCCAGTTTCCAGGTCATATCATCCTTTTTATTTTTATACTTATAGAAATAGACAAATCCTTTTTTCCCTTTCACTTCTGCCGCCAGCCGGTCAATATATACCAATGAATCAGTCTTATCATAGGACTTTTCTTCCACGAGTTTACTCCTGCCAAGGTCCAGATGATTATTATAATGGTCCGGGAATTTATCAGCCTTCCCCATGTCTTTCAGATCGCCATATAGCTTATAGCGATATTCCTCGAGGCCCGCGAAATAGTTAATTAAAGTATCAGGAACAGGTTTGTTATTACGGAGCAATAATAACAGTGTATTATATTTAAGTTGCTTGTCGTTGGAACCGAGCATCTGTTGAATCAATGGCCGGACGCTGGCATTGGTTTCCGTATAAGGTAATAACAAAGTAGCATAAAGACCCAGGTTGTCATTACCAAAATCCTTGTTTTCATCAGCCGCTTCATAGGAATTATTCTTTTTTTCGTTTTCTTCCTCAGCTTTTTTGATGGCCCTGTTCTTTTCAGAGATGGCCTGTTTTTTCAATTCCTGTTTGGCTTCAATCAAAAATTTACTGAAGTATGCCTGGTAATCTTTGGGTTTTACCAGGTTACTGTCGACCATTTGCCCAAGAAGCCGCATCATGTGTTGTTCATAATCAGTCAAATTCAATAAAGGAAGCAATTCGGGAAGGATCGTTTTCGTCAGCGAAAGCGAATCAAATAACTCATCGAGAAAATTGCCATTACTGTAATTAAATGTTTTATACGACGGGCGGGAAAGACGAAGATAATTGAGGGAAGAATAATCCGGGTAACTGTTGGTGGAAATATTAAGAACCGGCGGTTCTTCCGTAATAACATCCCGGAAAACAGTAAAGGCATATTGCGTCTTTTGCTTAAGCAGGGTTTCAAGGCTCGTATACTGCAGCTCAATAGTATCTCCCGCAGCGTAATAAAGTTGTTTCAGGTAATCGGATGCTGCCTTTGTTTTGATATCATCCAGCCTGCTGATCAGTGATTTTTTGGTATCAAGGTATTTTTTCTCTTTCCAGTTCAGGAAAGCAATGGCTTTTTTCAGGGAACCAAAATCAGCGGAGTCTATTTTGACCTGGTAAATTCCTTTTACGGCTCTTTTATGAACAGCACTGTCAGCACTCATAAAATCTTCAAAGAACAAAGAAGATTTTTTCGTAAAAGGGTTAGCGCCTTTTAAAGTATCAGCCGGGACGAATGAATCATAAAAAGACCGGACAAACGCGCTTGGCTGGCTCAATGTATCAATTTGGGTCATAAGAACAAAACCGATCCCATCCTTGTAAAATGTTTTTGTCCAGATAGCACGGCTGCTCCCGGTATCACTGACGATACGTTCCCGCACTTTTATTTTATTGGGAAGGTCATAATTCTTTTTTAGCCTTACAATATGGGTGCTGTCGGAGAGGGCTGTTTCATTTTCCTCGTCAAGAAGGCTGCTGTCTCTGGCGGTGTAATACCGTTGCGTTTTATAAAAGGAAACAAATATCTTTTCCCCGGTAGTATCATTGGCAATAACCTTGCTGCGAAATGCGCCGTTTTCCAGTAAGTCATCTTCAGATTCATCCCCGTCGTCATCGCTGTCATAATAATTATAACCGGGGACATCCATTTTATTCTTTTTCTCTTCCGGGAAAACAGGCGATTTAACCGTATAATACAAGGAAGTATCCCGCCGTTCCGTAGCGGGGCTATATACAAAAGGTTGGATCTGGAAAGAATTCAGGAAATTCTGCATCGCGGTTGTTTCCTGTTTACCATGTGCAACCAGCGTATAATAATGCGGGCCCTGTATGATAAAACGGGTAAGATAAACGGATTTGTTCTTGTCCAGGTATTTGCAATCCAGCGCCGGGTAACCTTTGTAAACGGTTTGTTTACGGTAAACCTGTGTGTCAATAAATTCTGAAGCAGCGAAACTTTCATCCATCAGGCCCAGGTCAAACGTGTCTTCTTCAACAAAGCTATAATTATGAATAGCTGAATGAATGATCCTGTATTGTGTATTGGCGGATTTATCTTCTGCATCATATATCCAGCTGCCGTCATTCCCAACATAAGGTTCGTGGGGAAGATCTGCACTAAAGCCCCCGTAAGGTGGTGAATATTTTTTCCATCCGGGAATTGCAGGATCAGCGCCGGCCTTGTACTCTTTGAATTGAATACTGTTAAAAAACTTATTGGCTTCTTCCCCGTTCTTTACATAATCACCCGTGCCGCTCATCTTAAAGAAAATGACCTCGAAAGGAGTGACAAAAATATTGTAACGCTGTATATCGCCACGACGGGTCTTGTTGGTAATATCAAAGCCCTTGTAGCCGTTTTTCACAATATTGGTCTTGCTGATGATCTTCCCCGGGATATTTTCATAAAGCAGGCTGTCCACTTTCTTATAAACATCTTCCATAGTATGTCCCCACAACCAGGCATTGGTCATAATGCGGGTCGCCATATAGTAACTGCCATTAGCCATATCGGCATATTGCCGCTGGTCCAATGATACATCATCTCCAAACTTGTAAAACTTCCCGGGAATATCCACTTTAAAGAAGCCATCATCGGCAGTTTGTGTAGTGAATGTCACCGGCACCCTGATCTTTTCAACAGCATTCTTATGTTCACTATCCCTCTCCCCCATTTTAACCGGACGTAATTTATATCCCATCTTTCTCAATAATTCTATCACGCCCCGGTTACCGGGCAAATGCGCCGCGCCTACTCCCACGAATAAAGAAGAATTTGTCTTCAGGATAGAATCAATCGAGTTGGCCTGTATCTCATTTCTTTTATATAAAAACTTTTCATCAAACGCGGCGGAGAAACTATTGTATTTGTTGATCGAATCCAGTAAGTCAAGATTCCCGCTACGATAAGCATCCTGTAATTTATCGGGCGAATAACCTTCCTCACGGTCATAACTCCTGTCTTTTTTGTCTTTGTCCCTGGCGGCATCCTTGTAAGCTTCCGCCATCAGTTTCATGCTTTCCGCGTATTTTTCAACCCCGGCCACTTTCTTTCCCCATTTTTTGCCGCATTGATAGATATACATGTCCAGGTAAGTATCCTCTTCAAAATCACTTGCATTGTTCCCGTACGTCCGGTAAAGCAGGTTGTTGATCATTGACGGGTTGCTGTACAATGAACGTTCGATCTTTTTATCGTATTTATAAAATTTCAGGGTGTTAATACTGAGATAGTCTTCGGGCATTGAGGAATAAGAAGATCCGCGATAGCGGAAACTATTGTATCCTCCATTATCATCATCATCCTTGTATTTGCTCATATCTTCCTGCCATGATTCAGGATTTGTTTCCAAAGCCACCACATCTGCATTACGGATGCCCAGGTAAAAAGAATCTGCTAATTGAAAGACCATCTTGCTGCTGACATGCATAGTGCCAAAAAGGTGGGATGGCCTTTTTAATCCATTGCCACTGATCTCCCACAAGAGGCTCGGGTATTTTTTGGTTTTTATTTTAGGTTGGGCTTGTAATAAAAAAGGCGCGATCACTAAGATCAGAATAAGGGTTCGCTTCATATACGTCTATGCTCCGGTTTTTTATGGTGAAGGCGGTCAAGATGTTGAATTAACGGGTATTTGTAAAACTTATTTTCTCCAGGGTATCGTTCCCGCTTCAAAAGTAAATAGCAAATCTAAGATGCCATAGCGCAATAAAAAGCATAAAATTCACTGTAAAGTGACTACCAGCGAGTAAAATGAAAAAATGTGAACAATTACTCAGGGTTTTGGCGTCTAATGACGTACCTTTGCCCGCTTTAAAACCATGGCCTGTTCCCGGGAAATGGTTGTCAACATGACCAGGCCCGGTGCCGTAAGACCGGGGATTGGTGATAATCTCCGGTATCTGCCTTACCCGGTTTGCGTCATGAGACCTTTAAAATAAACCACTTATAACTCATGAAGCTTTCACAATTCCGTTTCGACCTCCCCCTAAATCTCATTGCCCAAAACCCTGCAAAAAAACGTGAAGATGCCCGCATGATGGTCATACACCGTCACACCGGCCAAATCGAGAATAAACATTTCCGCGACATCATGGATTATTTTGATGACAAGGATGTGTTTGTCGTAAATAACACCAAAGTATTCCCGGCCCGTATGTATGGCCGCAAGGAAAAAACTGGCGCCAAAATAGAAGTGTTCCTGTTAAGGGAACTCAACAAACCCAACCGCCTTTGGGATGTCATTGTAGACCCGGCCCGTAAAATCCGCGTCGGCAATAAGCTGTATTTCGGCGACCAGGAAGAACTCGTAGCAGAAGTAATTGACAATACTACCAGCCGCGGCCGTACTATTCGTTTTTTGTGGGAAGGTGACGAACAGGATTTCCGGGTTCAACTGGAAAAATTGGGAGAAACACCTCTTCCTAAATACATTAAGCGTAAACCGGATGAAGAAGATAAAGAACGTTACCAGACTGTCTATGCAAAACATGAAGGTGCTGTAGCAGCTCCAACAGCCGGTCTCCATTTCAGCCGGGAACTGATAAAACGCCTGGAGATAAAAGGTATTCGTTTTGCCGAGGTCACTTTGCATACAGGGCTTGGCACGTTTCGCCCTATCGAAGTAGAGGATCTGAGCAAACATAAAATGGACGCCGAATACTACCGTATCGAGGATACCGCCTGCAAGATCGTCAACCGTGCAAAGGAGTATGGCCACAGGATATGCTCGGTCGGTACGACTACCATGAGAGCAATGGAATCTTCATTCACGGCACAAAAATTATTAAAACCGTCAGAAGGCTGGACCAATATGTTCATCCATCCGCCTTATGATTTTAATATCGCTGATTCGCTGGTAACTAATTTCCATTTGCCCAAGACCAGCCTGCTGATCATGACCTGCGCCTTTGCCGGCTATGAACTGACCATGGAAGCATATAAAAAAGCAATTAAGGATAAATATCGTTTTTTCAGTTATGGAGATGCATTGCTGATTGTGTAGTTGTCTGAACGGGAATTTATAAGATTATCAGGAAACAGGCAGCCTCGCGAAAACGGGGCTTCTTTTTTTATATAGTCAACCCGTTGAATAATTAAATTTGGGATAAAAATTCATGCTATTACACGTAGGGCAGGATTTGACTATACAATAATTATTCATTGGGAAGAACAGTGGCAGACAAAAGATTGTAAAAACCTTATTAAAGTCATAAATGATAATATTTCTAAAGTGCCTGGTAAAAAAATCAATGTTCTTTATGCGAACAATGACAATCATCCCTGGTGATAAAAGATTGCCATCACTTGCCTGTTGCTTTCGGATAATTGGATGAGCTGCCAGGGTTATTTCTCTCCTGCCAGTTATGTAATCTTCCCTTTTCATGCATCCTTACCTTAACGATCCGCTAACACAAAACAGTCGTAACTTTAAAGAGAGGAGGAAAAACCATGAAGAAGCTACTATTATCCGCCATCATATTAACCAGCACAATCGCTGTATTCAGCCAGAAAAGAGCAGCCCACATTAAAACAGCAGAAGAAAAACTGAATGATCAATATTGCAGCGGTATGTTCAATACGCCCGATGGCACTTATTTTGACATGCTGAACGATAATACTACACTGAGCGCCAGGAGTTATTTGAATATCCTTGACTGGCTCCAGGGCCGGGTAGCAGGGTTGCAGGTTTATACATTGAAAAATAATGATCGTTTACCTCTCATCCGCAACAGCGTTGCCGGTATCTTCGTAGATGAAGTATACAGGGACCCGGATTACCTTAATTCTCTTCCCGTCACTGATATTGCCATGATCAAGATTATTAAAGGGCCATTCCTGGGCGGCTTTAATAGCCCCGGTGGCGCCGTCGCTATCTATACGGTTGGAACAGATGATGATGAATAACCTCAGTTCTGCTGTCACTTCCCCAGTTCCTGAAGAATCAGTTTACTGATCTCCTCCGCCCGGTTGTACAGCATTAAATGAGTACCTCCCCGGATGATATGCTGAACCCTGAGATTTCTTAGGGGAAAGATTTTGTCTTTATCCCCGTGAATATGAATAATAGATTCCGGCTGCCAGTTATTCTTCCAGTTAAGCACCTGGTGAACGGCCCATTCAAGATAAACAGGATCGGTTTTTTCACGGTATCCCTTTACCAAATCCCTTTCTTCTTCTGTAGAAACTCCAAGCCGGTCGTTACCAATTTTTTCAGTGAATTTATACGGCCGGATCGGCATCAGTTTGTCCAGGTAAAGAGAGCCGGCCACTCTCATCCATTGAGGTAATTCATGGGTTGATTTAATGCTCGAAATAATAATGAGCTTCTTCAACGGAATCTGCCTGGCAATTTCAATACTTATCATACCGCCGAAGGAAACACCGATTAATACCGGTGAATCATGCCGGATGGCACTTGCCATTCTTCCTGCATACTCATCTATCTTCTCCTTTTTATGCGGCCTCAGCCAGGGAATATGTTTGAGTTCATACCTGCCCAGTTGCAGGTTCCTGAATATTTTTTCATCGGCGCCAAGTCCGCTTATACAATATATGACCGGGTTCATGCAGGTGCCTGTTTAATAAACTCACTGAATCCTTCCTTAAAAATAAGGATGTATACCCAATAATATACCGCGCCGGTCAATAAGAAACTGTCAAAGCGGTCAAGAAAGCCCCCTTGCCCGGGTAGCCAGTTACTATAATCCTTTACCTGCACTTTTCTTTTATAAAAGGATGCCAGGAGATCACCCCATAATGAAACCAGCCCCGTGAGCACACCGCATAATAAACCAAAATAGATGGCGACAAAACCCATTTTGAGCCAGCCTGCCGCCAGTATAGCGGCAATCATGCAGCACCACCAGCCTCCTGCCAGGCCTTCCCAGGTTTTAGTGGGACTGATCTTCGGGGCTAAAGGATGCCGCCCGAATAATTGCCCTGTCACCTGGCAAAATCCGTCAAAGACCAGTACCTGGAAATATATAAAAAGAAGAAAAGGCTCATTAAAAGTTTTAGCGAAACAAATAAATCCTGTGGCTACCGGCAGAAAGACCCCGAATGACAGTATTGCTGTAGACCTTTTGACATGCCGGGGAATATTTACTTTACCTAATTCAATCGCTGCAGCCAAAACGATAATCCATGACAGACAATAAAAGAAATGCAAAAAAATCGAAGTGATTACTGTGCCGGTAATGAGGATATACATGAAATATTTTGTCCAGCGCTGGCGCCGGACAACCGTTTCTGCTTTCCTGTTGGCGACAGCCATGCCGATACCACCCAAAACAATGAAGAAGATGGTATAATAAATGACCCTGTCCATCAGTAAGCATGATTGGTAAGGATCCAGTAGAGTCCCTTAACATTGGTGACCGGCTTTTTGATCAGCAATAGGATAATAATTTCTTCGATACAGGCCAAACTGCCAACACTTAATGAAATATAAAACAGCCAGGAATAGAACCCCGACAAGAATAAGATCATGATAAATGCTCCCTGCAAATAACCGGTAATTTTGAAAAGATAAGTATGAAGACCTACCAGCCCCCTGAATTTGATAAATACAATGATGTACGATAAAACCCAAACTGAAAAAAAGATAAATAGTAACGGCCAGTAAGGTTTAACGGCATCCCATTTAAAAAAATAGATCGCCAGGAAAGCGCAAATATAAGTTCCGGTATCGGCCCATGAATCGAGACGCGCGCCGATTTCTGTTTTCATATTGAACCTGCGTGCGATAATGCCATCCAGTAAATCAGTAGTAAGGCTGATGGCAATGAAAATAGAAACCAGCTTTTCATTCCTGGTAAATATCCAGGAAAGTATAAATGGGAATGCCAGCAGGCGGTACAGGGAAAGCGAATTCGGTATGTTCCAGAATTTTTCTTTCAAGGCTGTGAACTTATTAGCGTGCAGTAATCTGCAATATAATGAGTAATTTTTGCCGGGAAAATAAAACACGGGTTTATGCCTTCACAGTTCATTGCTTTATTGGTGTTTCTTTTATTGCTGCTTATTCTTATTGTGACGGCTGAAACACTTCATCGGTTCTATAAAACATCTACGGAGCAGTCCCGGAAATTCCTGCATGTAAGTGGCGGGCTCATGTGCCTGTCATTCCCCACATTTTTTCATTCACACTGGTGGCTGCTTCCACTGGCAGCTATCTCTTTCTTACTGCTTTTAATTACTTATAAAAAGAAGATGTTGCCGTCCATTCATCAAACCCAACGCTTTTCAATCGGAAGTGTGCTTTTCCCTTTACCCGTTTATTTCTGTTTTTTGACTGCTGAATTACTGCACAATAATTTGTTTTTTTACCTGCCTGTTTCTTTGTTGACCATTTCCGATACGGCCGCTGAGACAGGAGGCAATAAGTGGGGACATCTGTCCAAACAATTCTTTAATGGACAAAAAACACTGGCGGGCTCCTTATCATTTTTCTTCACCGCAATTATCGTCATCTCCGCCTGGTTGTATTATGGTTACCATTGGCCTGTTGCTGATATGGCTATTACCGGGTTGATCATTGCTATAGCCGCCACAATTACAGAATTGGTAACTCTTCACGGCTGGGATAATCTCAGCATTCCTGCTGTTGTTGTAGGGATACTCCTTATTCACCCAGGTTTTCCCGGATAATCATACCAGTGAAGCATGATTCATGATTATTGATCATCACCGGGTTCATAATCCAGGGGAAGGTAATCGGCGATCTTCTCGCTCCATCCCCAATAAGCTCTTGCTGAAAGTTCCTGGGCCGGATAGTAACTCCCGTTCACGTCTATTTCAAAGGGATCCTGTGCTATCAGGGTGATCACAGATCGTTGAAAAGTGGGTCTCCGGTTCTCATGAAAAAAAGCGATATACCCCTCTTCTTCCAATTCCTTCTTGAATGTAACATAGAGGTAATCAGTAAAATACATTATTTTATAGTTGCCATCCTTACTCGCGATAAGACTGTCAGCCGTTAAGAGGTCTCTTCCATATTCTTCAATAAAATCATCCTGGCGAAGAACCCGCTGGTAATAATCAGCAGAGTCCCTTGCTGTTTTTACGGAATCTTTCTCCCGCCCTGTCACTATCCGGTTAGTTGAGTTATTTTCACTCACAACCCGGCCAGGCTTGTATATTTTCTTTACTCTTTCCTTTTCTGTATTGGGAATTTGAACCATCCTGCGCACTTCAAAACCTTCTTCCGCAATCTTATTATTGTAAACACTGCGCATGAAATGCATCATAGAACCATAATAAGCCTTGTCCCTGTTACGCTTCCATTTATTCTGCAATCCTTTACGGCTTTTCCCGATTTCTTCAAAAAGAGGATACCCTGTGAACAGGGAACTATGTTCTTTGAAATTGACCTCAAAATCCTCCAACCGGAAATGGATCCGGTAGCCAAGGGCTTTATTCTCAATGACGACGGGCTCATCCGAAAAGGCAACAAGCCTGCTGCTCTTTTTATAATACCGGAACCTGATCGCCTTTTCGTTTTTTATCGTGCAACGTGCCGCATTAGCTGTATTACCAATAAAATTATCGAGAAATGTCCTTCCCCATTTGTCCCATCCTTCCTCTGTAAAAGGCTCAACCGTCACATTCTGCAGCTCACTTACCTTTACTTCAAGCTCTACTCTTAGCTGCAAAGGCAATTGTTCTGAACTGAAAGAAAAAACATTGGTTTCATATCCAATACTCGAAATAATAAGCTCATGTTTTCCCGCAGGAATATCTGTCAATTCAAAATAGCCATCCTTATCAGCCGTTGTGCCCTTTGACGTATTACTGATGAAAACGCTGCTGCCCGGAACGGGGGCGCCACTGGCCGCTGTGATCACTCTGCCTTTTATTGTCATCTGCGAAAATGCTCCGACTGACAGCATCAGCAAAACAACCATGACAGCTACCTTTTTCATAACAGCAATTTACAAAGGAGTAAGCGAATAAAATTGTCGCCTTGTTTACTCCCGCTCATTCAAGCCCAAACATGCCCTTGTTGAGTTGTTGCAATATCTGCGTCTTGTACTCAGCGGGAATCAGGAGAGAAATATTATGCGGGCTCCCACCATAAGAAACCATCCGTACGGGAATATTCTTGATTGAACCAAATAATTTCTTCACGATATCGGTCGTCTGGGCTATTTCATTTCCGACAACAGAAATGATAGCCTGGTTCTCATCCACTTCAATAGCGCCGAAGGGCTCGAGTTCTTTTAATATCTCTTTCAGATTAACCGGGGTATCAATGGTCAATGAAACAGCTACCTCGGAAGTAGTGATCATATCAATGGGTGTACGGTATTTTTCAAACACTTCGAATATCTTTCTTAAAAACCCATAAGCCAGTAACATGCGGCTGCTCTTGATACGGATAGCAATGATATTGTCTTTGGCCGCTACGGCTTTTACGCCTACACTTCCGGCTTTTTCCACGATCAATGTTCCTTTGGCTTCCGGTTGCAAAGTATTGAGCAGGCGAACAGGTATTTTATATTGCTGCGCCGGCCAAATTGAAGCCGGGTGAAGAATTTTGGCCCCGAAATAAGCCAGCTCCGCCGCTTCTTCAAAACTCAACTGCTCTACCGGGATTGTTTTCTTCACTATCCTGGGATCATTATTATGCATGCCGTCAATATCTGTCCATATTTCGCAACTGGTTGCATTAATAGCCGCCGCAATCAAAGAAGCGGAATAATCGCTTCCCCCTCTCTTTAAATTATCCACCTCCCCTCTTGCGTTGCGGCAGATATAACCCTGTGTGATGAATAATTTTTTGCCCGTATACTGGTTCAATAGTTGCGTGAGCTTTACTTTAATGCTCCCGATCTGTGGTTCATCGTATACATCAATAGTCATGAACTCTAATGCCGGCAATAATACATGATCAATCTTCTGCTCTTCCAGGTAAACACAGAATAATTTGGTGGAGAGTAATTCTCCCTGCGCCAGTATGTCTTTATTCAGCGCTTCGCTGAAAGATATCTTGAGGATGATATTCAGGAATTCAAAATGTTCAGCAACGATATTTTTTGCCTTGTTATAAGCTTCTTCGCCTTTTACCAGTTCCCTGATGAATGCCTGGTAATGCGCTTCCAGTTTTTCAATGGCTTGTTTAGCCCCGCTACGGTCCCCTTTGGAAATAAAATTTCCGATTTCCACCAGCGTATTGGTAGTTCCCGACAAAGCGGACAATACGATAATCGCCGGTTCTGTTTCTTTAGATACCAAAGAAACGATATGGTGCATTCTTTCCGGTTTGCCCACACTGGTACCGCCAAATTTCATTACTTTCATTTGTTCCCCTACCGTTATTTTTAAGGATTAGAAAAGAGGTGCAAAGATAAGGTTGCTGACTTGATATACCCTTTGCTGTTGGGAAAAACAGGCTTTATTATTTACAATCAAACATATTGAAGATTCTTCAACCTCCCTGCTGCCGCCGCTTCATGCGAAGGAATAAAAACCGTCTTTTGACGGCTGCAAAAAGATCTCACTTTAGCATACGTGTCCATTGCCATCTGGTGACTGGCGTTTGTGCCGGAGTACTTATCATTGGTAATTTGCCGCTGCTCATAACAAATGTCAGCGCCAAAAAAGATATGGCATTCACGCGTCGCTAAAATTACAGAACAATGATGCCAGGTATGACCGGGAGTTTGTACCAGCACTATGTCTTTCGCCTGCGTGACATAATACGCATGATCAAACACATCATACTTCTCTTTTAGTTCTGCAAGAACAGGTTTGAACCAGGATGGATAGAGTTTGGGAAGATCGCCAAAAGGTCTTTGCCATTCGGCTTTATTGACAATGACGGGGGTCCGGGGAAAATGTCTCAACCCATCAGCATGATCAAGGTGCAGGTGCGTAAGCAGTACCGCCTTTATTCTTTCAACAGGAATATGCAATGATCTCAATTGCCTGTCAATTTCCTCTTCCCTGGCTACTTTAAATTTGAACTGCGTCGTATCAAACCAATTGGCAAAAATACCCGATGACCTGAAATAGCCCCGATCGTTCACGTTGGCGTTTTCTCCCGTATCAATGACAAACACGCCATCGGGATGCTCAATGATCATCACCCATATCGGCATCCATTCGGTAAACTTACTGTCGAGCATAAACGCGATCATGGCCAATAAGCCGGTTCTTTTTGTTTCACGGAACTTTGTCTTTACGGTTACAGCCCCCGTAGAAACAAGATGCACTTTTACCGGTTCGCCCGATAATGCTGTTAATTCAATTGTTTGAGCAGCAAATTCCATAACCAACGAAATCGTTTATCCAATAAAAGGGATATTGAACCTGCCGGCAAGAGTTTCCAGGTCTTTTACCACCGTATTCAATAAGGGTATGCCTTTTGTTAATCGTATCGTCTCCATCTCTCTTTCGGGGTCTCCGGGTATCAATACTTGCTTTTCGCCCGCCACTGTTTTCGCAGAGCGGAAACCATGTATCCAATGATCCATACTCTTTTTAAATTCTTCTGCCGGCCTGAAAGCATCTACCCGCATGGCGCCAAGAAAATGACCGATACCTTTTCCCGGTTGCTGTTCCGGCATAGCAAGGTAAGCCGGGAAGGGCGGAACCCATGGCGCATAATTAGCGCCGCTTAATAACGCGGAAAAAATGTCAACGATGGCGCCGAGTGCATAGCCCTTATGACTGCCATGCTCCCGGTCGCCACCGAGTGGCAATAATGCCCCGCCTTTTTTTAATTCATTAGAATCGGTTGAATTATTCCCTTTTGCATCCTGTACCCATCCTGCAGGAGCTGATAAATTTTTTCTCTGCAAAATTTCCAATTTGCCATTAGCCGCCGTAGTAGTCGCAAGATCGGCAACAAAAGCCGGTTGATGGCCGGCAGGCGCTACTACGCAAATCGGGTTAGTGCCCAGCATTTTGTCTACAGAGAATGTTGGGGCAACCGTCGCGCTGGCATTGGTCATCGCGATACCGATCATATCATGTTGCAAAGCCATCATGGCATGATGAGCGGCTATCCCAAAATGATTACTGTTTTGCACACTTACCCAACCGGTACCAACCCGTTTTGCTTTTTCAATAGCAACCTGCATAGCAAAGGGAGCTACCACCAGGCCAAGTCCTTTGTCTCCATCTACTACAGCCGTGGATGGGGTTTCATGAATGACTTTTATAACAGGTTTTGCATTTACCCGCTGTGCTTCCCATAGCCTTATGTACCCGCTCAGTCTTGCTACCCCATGCGAATCAATACCGCGCAGGTCTGCTGAAAGCAGTGATGTTGTGGCTGTTTTAGCATCAGAACTGCTGCATCCAATCTTTTCAAAAATAGCTTGTGTAAAATCAAATAACCGTTGATAAGGAAAATTTTGTTCAGGCATGGCGCAAAGATAAGCGGAGATATAGTTGCCAACCTTTGTGAGTTACTACCTGGATAATAAAGACATTGCAAAGGTTGGCAACTATATCTCCGCTTACCCCCAACAAAATGCCCCGAAAAGTCGGGGCATACCTATCAGACATTGAATCCTGTAAGAAACGGGTCAGAAGGGAAGATCATCTATCGGTTCAGTAATCTCGCTTGGAGATGGTACATTACTGGTTGAAGAAGGGCTTGCAGTAGCAGCAGCATTGCTATAAGAAGGTGTACTGCCACCGCTGTCAGCACGACCACCCAGCAACTGCACTTCACGTACACGTAATGAAAGAGATGAACCTGGTGTACCGTCATTTCGTTGAAAAGATCTGGCTTCAGGCTGGCCCTCTACATAAACCTGTTTGCCTTTTGTGAGGTATTGCGCGATCGCGGTACGATCCGTCCAGTAAGCGCAATCTACCCAGGTCGTTTTCTCCTGCTGGTTGCCCTGGCTGTCTTTATATTTTTCAGTATGGGCTACGGTAAAGTTGATGACATTCTTACCATTCACGGTGTTAACCACGCAATCCTTGCCGAGGTTTCCGATAATTTGCATTTTAATCATAGTGCTCAAATTTTAAATTGACGTAATATAATGAAGCGGCAAGTTAACACTATTCCTTCGCCTCCGGACTTACTTATTTGACCTGCTTAATTTTTATGATCGGCTTGTGAATAATTTGTGCACTCGCCGCTTCGTTACTGTTACGAGTGCAATATCAGTCCGGTCTGCAGCGATTCCAAGGGAAAAATATCTGATTTTTCTGTTTTTTTCTGTGACCCAAAAAATGATCACTCCCCATCTATGCAGTCAGTCCTCCCGCCTGCAAAAGTTGATATAAAAATTATCGGGTGAGTTTATCTCTTATTTCCCGCCAGGTAATAACATGTATATCCTGGTCCTTCAAAATCTTTTTGCAATGATCGCTGGTAAAGAAATTATAGTCGGCTTGTCTCCAGGCGGCTCCATATTCCGGATGATCCATGGTTATAGCCTGCATTTCTTTATCATCATAAGCCGTATGTATAATAAGAACATTTAGCCCGGGCTGAATAGAATTGAGCACCTTTGTATAATAATTTTCCATACCATTTTTGAAATCCACGGGATCAGCGATATAAATTTTATCTGCCATCACATCTTTTTCACTGATCAGCGAATCGAGATTGACCCCGAAGGCGGATCGCGGGCCCGAACGGAGGAGCAGAACAGGAACTTTATATTCCTTTCCCAATCGTATGTACAACTTCAGGTATTCAGTATTACCGAATGATGTTCCCATATGTGAATCAAAATGGGTGAAATCAATACCCGCTAGCCTGGCTTTTTCAATTTGCGCGCGTAGTTCTTTTTCAATTTCTTTCAGCTTCGCCTGTTTATACACAGAATCCACCGTCGAATATAAATATCCCTGCTTATTCAATAACCCGGGCACTTCACAGTTACCCGATACAGACCCCCATTTATAATATTTCCATTCGCTGGTCAGCGTAAGGTGCAGGCCAAGGTCCGCCCCGGGATGTGACGCGGCATAAGATGCAATTTCAGAAAACCAGGGACAAGGCACCATAATGCTGGCAGAGCTCACTGCCCCTTTTACCATGGCAGTTGTGGTCGCCTCATTCTCCGCATGAGAAACTCCCAGGTCATCCCCGTGTATAATAAGCAGCTTTGTATTTTTTGGGTAGCCCAATCTTTCCTGGATGCTTTTTTGCGCATACAACAAATGGGTACATACAAACAGGCTCAGCAAAATAAAAAACAGGTTCTTCATATATTGAAGATACAGCATTGTGGATTTTTAAAGATTATCAACTCCTTTGGCCATCATGAAGATTCTCTTTTAAAGCTATGAAAGATAGCGCGTCACGATTCAATAACAACATTGGACATGCTGATAATGGCAATAAGTTGGTTTCTGAATCCCCCAACCTCAATTACTTTTACGTCTTCATACCAAGAGCAACCTGCTTATGCCTCTGCCGGAATACCGGAAAATTTAACACCCACTTGCCCTTTTGTTTGCCCCTGATTCCCGGTTGCGATCCATAAATTTTTTCTAAACCCAGTATTCATTCATTTTAAAAATTTTGATTTATGAATAAAATATTTCGTAACAACCGTCTCATGATGATCGCCTTTTTCACGGTATTTTCCGTAGCTGCAGCGCCCGCCATGGCGAATGACAGCAGCAACCCCGTACCGGTAGAGTTAAAACTCATTGGCAACATTAACCATCAGCCGCTCTACCAATTGAGCTTTGCGGGCAATGCTGAAGAAAATGATTTTACGATCATCGTCAGGGATGAGGATGGCAATTCATTGTACAGGGAGAACATTAAAGGGGAGAATTTTTATAAAAAATTCCTGCTGAATAATGATGAGCCCGGCAACGATATACTCCGGTTTGAAATCACCAGCAAAAGATCTCACAAAACCGTAGTGTTTGAAATAAACCGCCAATCCCGTTTTACCGGTGAAATGGCGATAAGTAAAATAAAATAAGCCAAACGGCGATCACTAACTCTCAATCGAAAAACACCGGCATCAACCGGTGTTTTTTATTTTTCCGCCTATTTATCTTTCAATAGCGCAGGATATTGGGTTTTGCACCGTCATATTGCATGTAAACTTCTCTACCTTTATTCCCGGCTTATGTCGTTTAAAAAAATACTCCTGCAAAAAATAGCGCTGCCCGCTGCATGGATACTCCTGCATTGTTTTGCTTTTGCCCAAACTAGTATACCCGCTGAATTCGGCATCATTGATACAGCGATCTTCCAGGATGCTTCCCATCATTGGTACGACCTGTACGAAAAGAACAGGGTCATACAACCCAGGGCCCGCCAGCCACGCTATAAAGCCACTGACCTTACCTCGGTAGCCGATAATATTTTGCTTTATCAAAAAAATAATGGGGGCTGGCCCAAGAACTATGACATGCTTGCGATTTTAACACCGCAACAAAAAGACAGCCTTATAAGAGATAAGAATGTACTGAATACAACCTTTGATAACCGCACCACCTATTCTCATATTGCCTGCCTGGCTAAAATATATTACGTAACAAAAATTGAAAAATATAAAGAAGCCGCATTAAAAGGCCTGGATTATATCATGGATGCCCAGTATGACAATGGCGGCTGGCCTCAATATTTTCCCCTCGAAAAAAATTATAGCCGGCATATTACTTACAATGATGATGCTTTCGCCGGTATTATGCTGCTGCTGAAAGATATTATTGAAGAAAAGCCCCAATATGATTTCATTGATGGCAGGCGAAGAAAAAAACTAAAAGCCAGTTTCGACAAAGGCATAAAATGTATCCTGAAAACACAGATCAATGATGCGGGAAAACCTACCGCCTGGTGCCAGCAATACGATGAAATAAGCCTGGAACCTGCCTGGGCAAGGGCATTTGAACCTCCTTCCATTTGCAATGGCGAAAGTGTCGAAGTGGTCTCCCTGCTGATGAGCATTAATAATCCCGGGCCGGAAATTATCAATGCCGTTCAGAATGCTGTAGCATGGTTTAAAGAATCCGAGATTCTTGAAACGAGAGTAAAAGTGATCCCCGCTCCCGACCTTGTTACCCCCTATAAAATATCTAAGTCAGACCGGGTCGTAGTACATGATTCATTGGCTCCGCCAATATGGACCCGTTATTATGAGTTGAAAACACACCGCCCTTTATTCTGCAACAGGGACAGTAAAGTAGTGTATTCACTCGCCGAAGTGAGCAGGGAAAGACGCGATGGCTACACCTGGTACACCTATGCGCCTCAAAAAATATTGAACGAATATCCCGCCTGGCAACAAAAATGGGCAAAGGATTATAATGTGCCGGGGAAATAACCCGGAACAAAGATTTATCTTACCCGCCCCATATTCTCATCCGGAGATGCTATTCACTTGTTAATGCCAATTCTTTCTTTGGCCAAAAAGTATATTTTTATGCCTCACCCGACCACTATGCCACGTTTATATTTTTTCCTGTCTATCCTGCTGATTGATATACTATGCTGCACCGGCAGCTATGCCCAGATCATCAATATTGATAAGACCGACACATCAGCCTACCAAAAAAAAAGCCAGTGGAACGCCAGCTTCTCCATAGGCCTGGAGTTGGACAAACAAAATACCACCCTGCTGGATATGAGCAATTTTGCTGATGCTTCTCTGCAACACTACCATGAACTCTTTATTTTATCTGCCAGCAACAGGATCACCAGCAATGGTGACAAAAGCTTTTTAAATACCGGTTATGTCCATCTTCGCTGGCGGCATAATTATAAGAACCGGCTTCACCCCGAATCCTACGTACAATATCAATGGGACGAGCAAAGGGGCATGCTGCATCGCTTTGTTACGGGGGCCAATATTCGTTATAGCCCCTGGCATAAAGACAAATGGAATATGACCTTCGCTACCGGGATTATGTATGAAAATGAAGCCTGGGATTATGCGGCAGTAGATTCTGCCAAAATACCTGCCAACCCGGTAACCCTGAATACCAGCGTTATAAAATCCAATAATTATGTAAAATGGGAAAGCCAGGTTTCCGCCAACAGCACTATTTCCATCATTCTTTTTTACCAGGCATTGTATACTCATTTTTTCCAGCCCCGGGTCTCTACATTTATCAGCTATGATGCCACCGTATCCAGGCATTTTTCTCTGGGCCTTAAATATACCGCCCTCTACGATGTAAAGCCGATCGTTCCTCTCCCGAATTTTTATTACAGCCTGTCCACAAACCTTGCGTATAAATTATAAGTTGTAAAGCAACTTTTTTTCGGTTTTTTGAATCTTTAACCTGGCCACCGGCAAAAAGCTGACTCCCCGAAAATTCCTGCCTGTAGTCATTGATTACCAGCAGGAACGGCGAGTATTCCTGTTAAATCATTCTAAAAAATAATCAAGCTCTTTTACCATTAAAATAATGGCCCCATTTTTACATCCAGTAATGCTTATGACCCGGACCACCCTCCTTATATTTTGGCTGCTCTTTTCGCAGATCCTGCAGGCGCAGTATTTTAAAGTGTCCGGGAAAATCACCAACAATAAATTGGAGCCGCTTGCCCTTGTGACCGTACAAATAAAAGGACAGCAAACAGGCACCCTTAGCCGGGAAGATGGTTCTTATCAACTGGAACTCGAAGAAGGAACTTATGACCTTGTCATTACGATGGTGGGTTTTAAAGGCCAGGTTATCAACCTTGTCGTCAACAAGGATTATGTACAGAATGTCATATTGGAACCCGATGAAAGCATCAACCTTTCCGAAGTAGTCATAACCAGTAAAATAAAAGACAGGTCGGACGAGATCATCCGCAATGTGATCCGAAACAAAGAAAATATCCTGGCGGCAGCCGGGGCTTATTCCTGCAATGCCTATATAAAAGCTACCCAGCAGGATTCTGTACGCGGAAAGAAAAAAGCAAAAAACTCCCTGCCCGATTCCATCCTGGCAAAAAACGCGGACCTGCAGCAAATGACCATGGCGGAAATATCTCTTCATTATGATCATGAAGCGGATGACAGGATAAAAGAAGAAAGGACCGGCGTAGTAAAAAGAGGCGATCCGGAGGGCTTATTTTATTTATCCACGACGGAAGGCAATTTCAACTTATACAATAACCTTATCAAGGCTCCTGCTCTTTCAGAGGTTCCGTTTTTGTCACCGATCAGCTACAGCGGCTTGTCTGCCTACAAATACAAAGTCATTCATACCAGGCTGGTAGCCGGCAGGAAAATATATACGATTACCATAAAACCCAGGCAACTGAGCAATGTAACCGTGGAAGGCGAGCTTACTGTTCTCGATAGCGCCTGGACAATTTTAACTGCCCGTTATGTGCTGCCCGGTTATCATATACCTGCGTATGATTTTTTTGAAGTGGACCAGCAATACAGCTTTGTTGATAATAAAGCCTGGATGATAACAAGGCAGCAATTCACCTATTATTCAAAGCACGGCAAGGGAAAACTGTCCGGGGAAACATTGGTCTCTTATAAGGATTTTGAATTCAACAAGGCATTTCCCAAAAAATATTTTGGAAAGGAAGTGAGCGCTACCGCGCAGGAGGCCTACGAAAGAGACAGCTCTTTCTGGGAAAAAACAAGAACAGAACCGCTGACACAAAAAGAAATACGTTTTATCCGGTACAAAGACAGCCTGTACCGTGTCACCAACAGCAAGACATATCTTGATTCTATTGACAGGATAACCAACCAAGTCACCTGGAAAAAACTCCTTGTTTTCGGCCAAATCCGATACAATCGTGAAAAAGAAAAGACCTGGTACATCCCGCCGGTGACATCACTTTACCAGCCTTTCCAGTTTGGCGGTGGCCGCTTGCGGGCCGCTGCAAATCTTGAACAGGTATATAAGTCGAAAAAGAATATCTCGCTTTATGGTGAACTCAGTTATGGTTTCCGGAACCATGACGTCAATGGGGATTTAAAGTTTACTAAACTGTATAATCCCTTCAACCGGGCATTTTACCGGTTTGAAGTCAAGCGGGAATTTGCTTACATATTTGAAGGAGACGCGTTTATCAACATGATCAAACGTAATAATTTCTACCTGAACAATTCAATCGGTATTGGTCATGGACAGGAAATCGTCAATGGTTTATTCCTCGACATGGACTTTGACATGGCTTTACGCCGTTCACTCAGCGATTATAAAACCAACCCCAAGATTGACAGCATTTTCCACAATTTGCTGGACAATAACCAGGCTGTACCTTTTGACCCTTATAATGCATTGTATGGCCAGGCAAAGCTGCAATATACTCCCGGTGAAAGATACATTCGTGAGCCAAAAGAAAAGATCATTCTCGGATCGAAGTGGCCCACTTTTTATGCCCTGTGGCGAAAAGGTATCCCCGGTATTCTGAAAAGCGATGTGAATTTTGATTATCTCGAGCTGGGCATTCAGCAGGAATTAAAGCTCGGCACCCTTGGCATTTCCAAATACGTGATTAAGACCGGGAGCTTTTTTAATACCAAAGACCTGCGCCTGGTGGATTACAAATTCCAGCGCCGTGGAGACCCCTGGCTGTTCTTAAGTCCGAATGACGCCTTCCAGGCGCTTGATTCTTCTTTCGCGTTGTTTCATCGTTTTTACCAGGGAAATTTTATTCATGAGTTCAATGGCGCTATCATTAATAAGATCCCCTTCCTGAAAAAACTTCAGCTAAAAGAAGTAGCAGGCGGAGGTTTCCTGGTGGCGCCGGAAAGAAATCTGCGCTATGGAGAACTCTTCGCCGGAATAGAAAGAGTTTTCAAATGGCCCTTCAATCCCCTGTTCAAATTCAAGATCGGGGTATATGTTGTAGGTTCTGTCGCCAACCAGTTCCGAAATCCCATCCAGTTCAAGATAGGGTTTAATGCCTGGGACTGGAAGAGGCACAAATGGCTATAAATAAAATCCCGTATTCGCCGGAAAGACAGTGAGGCGATAAGAAAAAGATAACCTGGAAACATTACTTTCCGCCTTCCCGGCATTTATATTTCTTATCGCTTTTCGGTCATGAACCGCCCACTACCCTCTTTCCTTTCGTTTGTATATATCCCAGCATCCCAGCGAAGCAGCCAGCAGCAAACAAATCACTGAATTAACAAGCAGCAGGCCCAATCCCAATGAGCCAACCTGGGAAGGAGAGCCAATAAAAAACAGGAGCAGGGAATATAAATAAGGATAGTACACTATTTTATCCCAGTCAGACAGGATAAGGCCCGCTATCAAAAGACTGATCCCAATCCCCAGCGGCACTACAAAATTTTTAAACCGCATACTCAACCCATATTGAATAGCCGTCACACCCAATATGCCCGCATAAACACGGCTTATTACTACCAGCATAACCCTCAAGCGAAAAGGATGGGATGAAAAAAGATACTCGCTGTGAAATAAATTGACGAAATAGCCTGACAGGATAGTAAAGACCGTAAAGACTATAATGAAGAAAAGCAGGAATGCCTGTACGACGACGAACTTTGAAAAGAAGATATCCGCATAAGTTCTTGGTGAAGCATATACTTGTTTCCAGGTATTGTTCCTGTATTCCACCTGCACAATGACGCTGTTGATAAGAATAACAAAGACGGGTAGTATAAGCCCCGCGCCGTTCTTCCAGGTCATATAGAATAAAATAAGCCAGGGATCCTGGTGAAGTTTATTCACAAAGATATCCGGCCTGTTGATAAGGATCAGGGCATTGATGGCCGGTAAAAAAGCAGCGGCAAGCAAAGTCAGCCAGGGTGCCGCGGTTCCTTTGGTCTTTAAAAATTCCGCCCGGGTATTTAATAAGAAACTATTTTTCATGGTTAGTCTGATATGATTTGAATAAATAAATTCTCAAGGTCATCGTGGCGAACAGATAACTGCGAGACCTTTACTCCCTCTTGTACCAGCATCGTATTGATAAGCGCCACCTGTTCCCTGCTTTCAAAACCAATATTGATTTTGCCATTGACTGCCCGGGAGATAAATTTCCCGGTTAATACCCTCATCGCCTTATCCATATCATCAACGTCTATTTCAATAAATGACCGGCCCGACCTGGCTTTTTGCAACCCGGGCAATGCGCCCTGGAATAATAATTTTCCCTTATGAATGATCGCCACATCGGTGGCCATTTTTTCAATTTCACTCAGCAGGTGACTGGACACAAGGATCGTCTTACCCTGTTCGATATTCAATTGTTTAATAAGGTCTCTTGTTTCAATGATGCCATTGGGATCAAGCCCGTTAGTGGGTTCATCTAAAATGAGTAATTCCGGGTCATGCAATAAGGCAATGGCAACAGCGAGCCTTTGTTTCATACCAAGCGAAAAGGCTTTCACTTTCTTGTTGCCGGCGTCTCCAAGTCCTGTGATGGCTAATACTTCTCCGATTCTCTTCCTGTCGCTTTGATAAGACAGGCGAAATATTTCCAGGTTCTCCTTCGCTGTTAAATGCAGGTAAAGAGAAGGCTGCTCCACCAGTGAACCCGTTCTTCTTAAAGCAGCTATCCTTTGCGTTCGCAGTTCCTGGCCGAAAAGCGAAATACTACCGTTTTGTTTTTGGAGTAATCCAAGTACCAGGCGCAGCGTAGTCGTCTTACCCGCGCCATTGGGTCCCAGGAAACCATAGACACTTCCGGCGGGGATATCCAGGGAAATATCATCAAGAACAATTTGTTTTCCGAAACGATGGGTAACATGATCCATTTGTACAACCGGCGAAAGCATACGATTATTTTCTTTTGATGACGCAAGCTGTCACAAATGAAATGGCTGAAGAAATGAATTCAACCAACTGCAGAAATGAATCTGCGAACAAGCTTCTTTCCTTCATTACTTTTTTACTCAGATAAAAGAATGGTTCGCAGATAAAATACAGGAGTTGATTGAAAGATGACACCCTAAACAGGTATTCTCTTTACCTTCAATCCATGAAGAGATGGAAATTAGCGTTGTGGCATATTGCAGTATGGTGTATTGCTCCTGCTGCTGTTCTCCCTGCCATGTACAGGTGGAATGCAACCAGCGCTATTCCTTATTGGCTCACCGTCTATCTTATATATATCAGTTCATTTTATGTCAGCTATTATTGGGTCCTGCCCGGATGGGTAAAGCGAAGAAATACATTCCGGCTGCTGGTTAACTGGCTCGGCCTGATCCTTATTTATACGGCGATTCTTTTATTCCTTATCTATCTCTTTCGCGTGCACCAGCGCGGCAGCCTGCCATTCAATATCCTGAAATTCTTTATTATCAGTTGCACGTATATGTGCATTTTATTTTTGCTGAGCCTTGCCTACCGGTTTGCCATGGACTGGTTCCGCAATGACCGGATCAGGCAGCAGTTGGAAAACCAGAACCTGAAGACGGAACTGGCTTTCCTGAAATCACAGATCAACCCGCATTTTCTTTTCAATACGCTTAATAGCATTTATGTTCTCGCTTATCAACGCTCAGGCCTGGCAGCCGATGCTGTTATGAAATTATCTGCAATCATGCAATACATGCTGTATGAAAGCAATCATGAACAGGTGCCGTTGGCCAAAGAAATAAACTATATATATCAATTCATGGCTTTGCAGCGATTGCGCACAAGTGAACAGCTTTTTTTTGATCTCTCTGTTACAGGCGACACAGAAAGCTGTGTGGTAGCGCCGCTGTTATTGGTGCCTTTCATCGAAAACGTTTTTAAACATGGCATACTGAACAATAAAGAAGATCCGGCCATTGCCCGGCTGGAGATAAGCAAAGAACAGTTGATCTTCAGTTGCCGGAACCGGATCAATCATTCCCAGAAAGATACTACAGGAGGCATCGGTCTTGTCAACGTAAGAAGACGTTTGGAATTATTATATCCCGGCAGGCACCAGCTTTCAGAAATGAATGACGGCAACCATTATTCGGTACATTTAACCCTCCAACTTTCCTGATATGCGGATACTGAATTGTATCATAGTGGATGATGAGCCGTTGCAAGGGGAGCTACTCAGCGACTATATTAACAAAACGCCTTTCCTGTCGCTCACCGGCACTTATTCCAATCCCCTGGAAGCGTTGACGGTGGCCCAGCAGCAAAATGTTGATCTTATTTTCTCCGACATACAAATGCCCGAATTAAGCGGCATTCAATTTATTCAATTGCTCAGCGGGAAAAGCAAATTCATATTCATTACAGCTTACCCGAATTATGCTTTGCAGGGATACGAGTTAGATGTAGTGGACTACCTGGTAAAACCGGTTTCCTTTGAACGTTTTCTTAAAGCAGCGAATAAGGCCCTGCAGCTATTCCCTCCTTTAGCCTTACAGGAAGATAAAAAAGCAGGCAATCCTGTATCCTTTAATGAGCAGGTGATCTTTGTAAAAGCGGATTACAAGATCATTAAAATAGCCTTGCCGGATATCCTGTTCATTGAAGGCTTGAAGGAATATATCGCTATCCATACCACGAAAGGAAAAGTGATCACTTTGCAGACGATGAAAAAGATGGAAGAAGTGCTGCCGCTCTCGCATTTTTCAAGAGTGCATAAATCCTTTATTGTAGCGCGGGATAAGATTGATTCGATTGAGCGAAAAAGGATCTTCATCAAAAACAATGTCATACCTATCGGCGAAACCTATGATGAAGCCTTTTTTAAAATATTAAATAATAACCAGCTTCTTTAATCGCTGGCCAGGATTGAGAGCAGAAAGCAGGGACTGCTATGGTGAGTAGTGTCTTAATTTGAAAATAGCCGGTGAGACGGAAAGACGGGAAGTTTTGGTTTACAATTCGTGTAATAGCCAGTACTTAATCCTGCGGGCACTGCCAGGTAAGTTTCAACCAATCCTACGATTTTGACCTTTGATATTTTCCTGTAAATACAAAACCATACCGGTACGGGGTTTCCGGGTTCGCTCTTCCCGGTAGTCCTGGGCGATAACTGCTTTAGCGGCGACCATGAAACAAATCTACTATCAACTCCCGCCAGGTTTCCCGAAAATGTGACGGAGTCCTCCAAAAGTTGGGACGGAATACCTCTATTCCCGGGACGAATGTCCATTTCTTCTCGAATTTTCTCATTTGCCTCATTGGATCCTGGGTCCTCGAATTTACCTCTTTGCTACCTCGATGCTGCCTCTTTGCTACCTCGATGCTGCCTCTTTGCTACCTCAATGCTGCCTCGACTTTGCCTCGAATTTCGAGGCTTTATCGAGGCTTCATCGAGGCTTCATCGAGGCTTTATCGAGGCTTCATCAAGGCTCCATCGAGGCTTCATCAAGGCTCCATCGAGGCTTCATCGAGGCAAAGTTGAGGCTTTATCGAGGCTTTATCGAGGCTTCAGAATTTCCGGATAATGATCGGTTTCAAGGTGTAAGGGTTAGCCGGGTTGGCCCTGCGGACGCGAGGCTTGGAGATTAGCCACCGGGAAATGATCGAAATTGATTGACCCGGAATGACCTGATACATCCTCATTGCTGCCTCTTTGCCTCCTCGATGCTACCCTGATTCCACCCCGT
>JAUZOA010000159.1 GCA_030706685.1 Bacteroidota bacterium | reverse complement strand
GAAAAAAACAGGATAGAACAAGGCTACAAGCGGGCACTACCGACCTTTAGTGCCTACGGCACTTCTAAAAAAGATATGTCCTAACGGTAGGGCTTAAACCGGGGCTATGAAAAAAGAGATTACCCGGTAATCGTTTTAACGATTTCAGGTATTGGCCCGGAGACGGTGAAAATCTTCCGAACAGTTGTAAACTACCAGGAAGACGGCAGGAATGAATCATATCCCGTTAAGAGAATGGAAGCTATATAGTACCGGTTCAGATAAGCGAAAGATGCTCTATGCCATACAGTAGCCATATTGGAGGAATACAGATGCCATAGAGACACCCGGCAGGAGGGTCTCGACAGGGTCAGGACAGGGTCTCGTCAGAGTCAGGTCAGGGTCAGGGCAAAGTCAGGTAAAAATCAGGTAAGAATCAGGCAAGAGTCAGGTAAGAAGGAAAAGAATATGGGGGAAACGCGGTATAATTTTTTTCTTCCGCTGTTTCCTTATTTCAATTTACAAAAAAAGCAGCTACGGCAATCATTCAACCGAAAATTATTTCGGCCGGCAGAAAGAGGATGCCCGGGCCACTACCAGCCTGTGAATTGGAAACCATTTCAATACAACATTGTTAGTGTATCCAAAAAACCATACCACTAACTTTGTTCTTCATGGAAATAGGCATTTACACTTTCGGGGATGTGGGCGTTCATCCCATTACCAAACAAGTAGTCACTCCGCAACAGCGTATCCACAACTTAATAGAAGAAATAGAACTGGCCGACCAACTGGGCCTGGATGTTTTTGCCGTGGGCGAACATCATCGCCCCGATTATGCGGTATCGGCGCCGGCTGTAGTATTGGGCGCCGCGGCGGTCAAAACAAAACAGATCAGGTTATCCAGCGCTGTTACTGTCTTAAGTTCGGATGACCCGGTGAGAGTATTCCAGCAATTCGCTACCATTGATCTTTTATCAGCCGGCCGTGCCGAGATCATGGCGGGCCGGGGCTCCTTTATCGAGTCATTCCCTCTTTTTGGTTATGATCTTGATGATTATGATGCGCTGTTTTCTGAAAAACTGGAACTATTATTACAGTTGAATGAACAGGAATTTATTACCTGGAAGGGAAAGCATACGCAATCCATTGATCATCGCGGTGTCTATCCAAGACCTTATCAAAAGAAATTGCCCATCTGGATTGCTGTGGGTGGTACACCGGAATCAATAGTGCGCACGGCAGAGCACGGTTTGCCGATGGCGCTCGCCATTATTGGCGGCTTACCCTCCGGTTTTGTTCCGCATATCAACTTATACAGTGAAATATATACAAAAGCGGGGCATGATATCGACCGGATGCAGGTCAGCATTAACTCTCACACCTATATTGCTGACGATTCGCAACAAGCCGCCGATGAATTCTACCCGCCTTATGCTGATGTAATGACCCGGATAGGAAAAGAAAGAGGCTGGCCGCCGGCTAACCGGCAACACTATAATGCCGCTTTATCCTCCAAAGGATCCTTGCTGGTTGGCAGTCCTCAACAAGTCATTGATAAAATATTATATGAATACGAGCTATTTGGTCATACCCGTTTCCTGGCGCAAATGAGCCTTGGCGCCATGCCGCATGATAAGATATTACATGCTATCGAGCTGCTGGGAACACAAGTGGCTCCGGCAATAAGAAAATATACCAAAGAGGAAAAGAATAAAGCAGTAGCCGGCAAGTAGTTCCGGGTCCTTTGCATGGTTGCAGGGAATAAAGGCGATTTTATGAAAATACGTATATAAGTTTGCCGCATGAAATGGCATCGATTTGTTCGTGAAGACAACAGGTGGTATATAGACCTCCCGGAATTCCTGGCACAAGGTGGCAGCAAAGGCGATTTGGAAATGATATCGGGCGCTGATACAATGCTCGATATAGTGGCAGGAGAAAAAAACGAGGTAACACTTCAAATAAATACTGAACCGTTTGATAATGCAGATGAATTACTACTCACTGAACTTTGCGATCCCATCCTTGGGGGTGGTTATTACCACATGAATCGATTTGAAAACAAAGAAGTAAACCGTGATCTTTGGCTCTGTGATGTTACCCGGTTTGTATTTGGCGATATTCCAAAGAAGATTTATGTAAAGCGTATCAGCTAAAGTATTACTTCTTCGTTTTTCCTTCCGGTCACTCGTCATAAAATAAGCGGCCGAAGTTTTTAACTCCGTAATCAGCTTTGAGAAAGCTGTCTCCCTACGCGGCCTTCGGTGCATGCCTTTTTATCGCCAGCAATTCTTTTTCTTTGGCTCTCCCTTCCTCTTCTATATCATAATCATTTTGAAGACCCAGCCAGAATTTCGGGGACATTCCAAAATAGGCGCTCAACCGGAGCGCGGTATCGGCGGTAATACGCCGGTTCCCTTTGATAATAGCGGCTATTCTTGTCTGGGGTATTCCAATTTCTTTTGCCAGCCTGTAAACCGTAATGCCCATCGGCGCCAGGAATTCTACCTCCAAAATTTCACCGGGATGTATATTTTTAATTCTTTTCATTTGTTTGTTTCAATGATAGTCAATAATCGCAACTTCCGTTGTATGGCCGTTGTTCCATTTAAAAATAATTCTCCATTGATCATTGATGCGAATGCTGTAATAATCTTTCAAATTACCGCTAAGCTTTTCCAATCTATTGACCGGAGGTATCTTTAAATCCGCCATGGACTGGGAGTTATTGATCATTCTTAATTTGCGCCTTCCTGTTTCCTGCACATGACCCGGAAAATTCTTTACCCATTCGCCATTCCATATCTTTTCTGTTTCTTTTGATCCGAACGATAAAATCATACCCGTTCCGCGTTACTAACGCCAAAGGTAAGTAATTTATTGGATTTGCACTTTAAGGAAGCAGGAGGTTTAGAGCAGGCCGATTATATTACCCTGCTATTTTCCTTTGGTTTTTCTTCGGGGGAGGAATCAATAATTTATAAGGCCTGTTAAACGCCTCCTGGGAAGTTTTGAAATGCGCAGCCAATTTGCGGATCACCTCCTTGGATAAGCCTTTTTTATAATGGAGGATATCAGAAATATAGCCCTTGCTGACATCCAGTAATTCAACCAGGTCCTTTGCTTTCATGTTGTGATCTTCCATCAATGAATGCAGCAACCGGACAGGATCCACTTCACGGAAGGAATTATGTTCGGCATCCCATTTTTCAATCAATAAAGTAAGTAAGGCGGGATTTTCCTGTCTTGACAAATGGGGAGGCAAACTGATCCACGGTGCGCTCCTTCTCAAGATAACTTCGGCTTTCTCCCGGATATTAGCCGCACTTAAAATGAGAAATCCCGGATATTGAATAGTGAGTCATGGGATTATTTTGATTGCCGGGAGGAGCGGGTATTGGGGTTTTTTCTCCAGCCGGAAACAGTTTTAAAATTAATTAGCCGAAACGTATATTTACTATTGTATTATAGTAAATGCTGCAATATGTTTGCACCAGATACGAAGTAGGATTGCGGAGAGAAAAAGAGGAAACATCAGGCTTACAATGAGGTCGCAGGAAAGACAGCGACATAAAGATATTCAACACTGGACGGTTGAAAAACAAAATAACGGTCTCGCCTAAGGCGAGACCGTTTTTGCTTTAAATAACGTGAGAGGCTTTCTCAGAATGGTTTTAGCTTATATTTCTGGTTGTAGCGCTCATTCAATATCTTATGTTTATCCGTCAGATCGATCTTCCGGCCCTGGATAAACGCGTCGGTGACAATACTTGTCCGCATATCCAGGATATCCCCTTCGCTGATCACTATATTGGCATCTTTTCCTACTTCTATACTTCCCGTTTTATCACTTACCCCGAGGATTTTGGCCGCATTCAGCGTAATGGCCTGCAGGGCTTCTTCCTTAGTCAGGCCATAGGTAGAAGCGGTACCTGCATTAAAGGCGAGGTTACGGCCACGGGTTTCTTCCGCGTCATCATTGATAGAAAACAATACACCTGCTTTTTGCAGCATGGCGGGTGTTTTATAAGGCTGGTCAACGTCGTCATCCTCCAATGTTGGAAGGCTATGCGGTTGATTCAGGATCACGGAAACATTATGTTGCTTTAAAAGATCAGCGATCTGCCAGCTATCGCTGCCGCCCACGATCACTACATCAAATCCAAACTCCTTTACAAAATCGAGGGCCACCAGCATTTGCTTTACGGTGTTGGCATGAACATATAATTTCTGTGTTTTGTCAAATAATCCTTTCACTGCTGCCAGTTTCAGGTTGGCTTCCGGATGAGCGGGCGCAGCCGCATAAGCCTGTGCTTCCCTGAAAAAGCTTTTCATCTGTTCTACTTTATCCAATCCTTCTTTTACCGGGTCGGTGGTTGGTTCCTGTGGTCCGCCCCGTCTTCCACCACCTCCTCCACCTCCGAAACCTCTTGCTCTTGGCATCAAAGAAGGCATGTTAAAATGAATGCCTTCGTCTGTCTTATAGGCTGCATCTTCCCAGGACCAGGCATCGAGTTGAACAACAGAAGATGACCCGCTGATCGTTCCGCCTTCGGGAACAATATTAGCCAGCAATATGCCATTGGAACGAAGCGTGTTGATGATCTTCGAATCGGTATTATAAGCAACGAGGGAGCGTACATTCGGATTCAGATCACCAAGTTCGCGAACATCGGTAGTAGCCCTTACACTCGGCATTTCTACCAGGCCGAGATTGGTTATAGGAAGTATCAGACCGGGATATACCTGTTTTCCTTTTGCATCTACAGTAGTAGCGCCGGCTGGTACAGTTAAATTTTTTCCAACTGCGGCTATCTTTCCGTCAGTGATAACGATGGATGCGTTTTCTATGACTTCACCATTCCCAACATGCACGGTAGCATTGGTGATTACCGTTGTGACCGATTGTTTAGGAGCCGGGTAAACGGTTTCCTGCGCGAAGGAGAAAATCGTTATTATCAGGCATCCTGCTATGATAAAAAGCTTTTTCATGTTTGTGTGTTTAAAAGTTTGCGAGTTCCAGAGGTTCACGGGTTCTTCAACCCCTGAAGTCTTTTATGATTTTGATCTGTTTTTAAATTTTGCACCTTTAAGTTCTGATTGTTCCAGGTAGTTAATCAATTTTTGTAACAGGACTATTACTTCCCTAGCCAGGTTGTAAAGTTCTTCAAATTCTTTTTCTGTAAGATAAGTTCTGTCCAATGCCCTGTAAAGCTGTGATCTGAATTCGCCGCAAGAACCTTTTGAGATATATAGAAATTGAAGAAATTCACGATTACCGCTTCTCTCGAAACCTTCAGCAATATTATCCATTATTGAACCGGCAGAACCTTCAATCTGGTTAATTAACTTATAGCTCTGTTTGAACTTACCCGCATCAATATATTTTCCAAGAACTTTATTCAATTCCCTCGATTTTTGCCATGAAACAATTTCTTCAAATTTTTTAATAGTCGCCATAAAAAAAGTTTCTACCCTGAACTATTGAACTTGTGAACTATTGAACCTTACTCAACCCCATCCATATCATCCTCTTCAATAGTCAAAATACCCTGGCTGCGGGAATGTTCGCTGCAGGTATGGATGACCTGGTAAGTCGGCTGTGCCGGAATCACCGGGGCGCCGCTGCGTTTTTCACCATTCATCTTTTTGATCAACCGCGCTCTTTCCGTATCTACCCATTTTTGCATCTGCGCGTCTCTTTCCCTGTCAAAGTAAATCGTTCCGTCAACAATGGTATATAACGATTTTGCATAAATGCTTAAGGGGTTATCACTCCATACCACCACGTCGCCATCCTTGCCTACTTTCAGGCTACCTACCCTGTCTTCCACATGCAGCATTTTAGCAGGGTTCAGCGTTACCATTTTCAATGCCTGGTCCTCGCTCATTCCGCCATACTTCACTGTCTTGGCAGCTTCCTGGTTAAGGCGACGGGCCATTTCCGCGTCGTCAGAATTGATCGCTACATTCAAGCCCACACGTGTCATGATCGCTGCATTATAAGGAATGGCATCCTGCACTTCCATTTTATAAGCCCACCAGTCAGAGAAGGTAGAAGCATTGGCTCCATGTTCTTTCATCTTGTCGGCCACTTTATATCCTTCGAGAATATGAGTAAATGTATTCACCTTGTATCCCATGCGGTCAGCTACTGACATAGCGCTGAGTATCTCACTGGTAATATAAGAGTGACAGGTAATAAAACGTTTTTTATCTAAGATTTCAACCAAAGCATCCAGTTCCAGGTCACGGCGCGGCGCCTGTAAAGAAGTAAGAGGTTTTTTCTCTTTCAGCAGCTTTTCTTTGGCGGTATTGTAATCCTGCCATTCTTTCTTATAATCTTTCGCACGGGTAAAAGCGTCTACCAGTACCTGCTCAACGCCCATACGTGTATCGGGATAGCGGTTATTATTTGAACTATTGCCAATAGCCGAAGGAGAACGCTTTACATTTTCACCCAGCGCGAATTTTATGAATGGAGCCGCTCCTTTGAATTTCAGGTCATCATCATTAGCGCCCCAGCGTAATTTTATCAACTGGGTCTGACCACCGATCACATTGGCTGAACCATGCAGGATATGCGAAGTGGTAACGCCACCGCTTAACTGGCGATAAATATTGATATCATCAGGATTCAGGTTATCCGCGAT
>JAUZOA010000158.1 GCA_030706685.1 Bacteroidota bacterium | reverse complement strand
TTCCCGCTAAATTGTTGTTATATCTGATGTATGCCAATTCCGCAAATCTGAAGTAGATCCCCGATTTCAATTTTCATGTTGGCCACGGAGTACCACAGAGAAACAGAGAACCTCAGAGTATATATGACCGTTTCTCTGTGACCCTCTTTTACTCTGTGGTTCTCTGCGGCCATGTCTCAAACCAGTACACTACCTAATCTAAATCTACAAGAAACGAATCCCCTCCCTACCCTTTCTTCTTCGCCTTCACCCTCACCACTTCTGCGGCCGCTTTTTTAATACGGTTCTTCTCTGTTTCTTTTTATTAGTAGCGGTCATTTTTGAAAATAGCCGCTAAGACAGGAAGTCGATAAGCGTTAATTTTCAAATCATTTCCTCTTATCTTCTTCCCGTTTTCCCGGCAAAATTGACCACTACCGAAAAACAGCTAAAGCCGTTCAGGGATTATTTCCTTTTCATTGCCCGCAGTTTAACCCCTGCTGTAAGGACACAAGTATGGATTAGCGTACAGGTAACCACAGACCTGCCTGTCGTGTAGGTACGACTAAACGAATTTTCCCGGATTTCTCCCTAAGTGAGTTTTGCAAGACTGACCAGTAACCCCGGCAAGAGTAAATGCGGCGTGCTCTGATCTATATTTTTACCGTATAAAACAGGGATCAAAGACGGATCAAAGACGGATTAAAGACGGATCAAAGGCGGACAAAAGACGGATATTTTCCCTCTTTTATCCCTGTATAATCCTATTTTTCTCCCTGTATTACTATTTTTTAATACTATCTATACCCGGAAGAAAAACCAGGTGGAATAAGGCTACAAGTAGTTTTTATTAATGCTATCCATTCACGGATAGCCCGTACGGGCGAATACTATTATTAGCTCATCCGGGAAGGGGGTTCCATATATAAAAGGGCCTTATCAAAAAGCGCAAAACCCGCACCCGGGTTCCTTTTTTCTGCGGCATAAAGGAGGTGTCGTAACCGCAGGGGTTAAGCCGCTATGATGACGCTATAGGTAATACGGCTACCGCAGTAACGGGTGCAGGACAACGATCCGGGTATACAACACAGGAGTTTAATCAAGACAGGCCAAAACCACTCTCTGCCATATAGCAGCCATATAGGAGGTATATTGGGAGGATATAGGAGACTCCTATCAGGATCAGGCCAAGGTCAGGGAAGAGTCAGGACAGAGTCAGGGAAGGGTCAGGTCAGGGTCAGGGAAAAGTCAGGCAAGAATCAGGGAAAAGTCTCGTAAGGGTCTCGTGAATATCTCGAAAAAAGAAGAACAATATAATTGAACTGCGGTATCGGCTGCCTGCCTTTGATTATTCATTTCAATTTACAAAAAAAGTGATTAAGTAGTATTTCATTTTGGAATTTGGTAGTGGTCAATTTTACCGGGAAGTCGGGAAGGCGGTAAGTTTTGATTGGCCTATAATTTTTCAGTAGTGGATCAGTTTCAATACTTATGTGGGCCACAGAGGACCGCGGAGAAACAGAGAATCTCAGAGGGTTCATATAGTCTCTCTGTGGCACTCTTTATCTCTGCGGTTCTCAGTGGACATATTTCAAACTGACCCATTACCGCTTTTTCTTACCGTCTTTCCGACTTCCCGGCAAACTCCCCTCAACAATAAAATCACCGCTTATTTCACCAAATAATTATATTACAGTAAAATACCCCCTCAATGGCAGCTACCGACAAACCTTTCAGGGTAATAGTAAATGGGTTTGTGTTTGATTTTACCAAAAATGAGCTGGACAAATTTGACCTCGTCAAAAGGTCACCCTCGGAATTTCACCTGGTCAAAGATTATCGCTCTATCAACGCTAAACTGGCGGAGACAGGCACAACAGGCAAAAAAATAAAAATCGAAGTAGAAGGTGAAACTTTTGATATCGAAATCAAAGATGAACTCGACCAGATGCAGGAAAAAATGGGGTTGAGCTCCGCCTCCGGTAAGCGGATGAAAGAGATCCGGGCGCCGATGCCGGGCCTTGTATTGGAAATCGCGGTAGCGGATGGCCAGGATGTAAATGAAGGTGATAAAATCATCATACTCGAAGCCATGAAGATGGAGAACAGTATCATGACCCATAGCCAGGCCAGGATCAGGAAAATCGCTGTGGCTATCGGCCAGGCTGTTGAAAAAGGACAGTTGCTGGTGGAATTGGAATAAATGAAGTATGAAATTGAGAATGGATAATGAAGAATGGATAATGAGAAGGCCCCCGCGGGCTGCTGAGACTTTTGCATTTTAGATTTTATGTTTCGACTGTTGCATTTAAAAAGAGCGCTGCAAGCACAAACCAACCATGCAAAAAATACTAGTTGCCAACCGGGGTGAGATCGCTTTACGAATCATGCGAACGATCCGTAAAATGGGTATTAAATCAGTTGCGGTCTATTCAGATGTGGATCGCAGGTCGCCGCATGTTTTATTTGCTGATGAAGCGGTTTGCCTTGGGCCCTCTCCTTCTGCTCAATCTTACCTGCATGGAGATAAGATCATTGCCTTCGCCAAGGAACTAGGCGCCGACGCCATTCATCCCGGCTATGGATTCCTGAGTGAGAATGCCGGGTTTGCCCAAAAAGTGGAAGACGCGGGAATTATTTTTATCGGTCCTTCTCCCGAAGCGATGCGGATCATGGGATCAAAACTGATGGCGAAAGAACGGGTAAAAAAATATAATATCCCGATGGTGCCTGGCACCGATCAAGCCATTGAAGATGTGGAATTGGCCAGGGAAATTGCGGAAAAGATCGGCTATCCTGTTTTGATAAAAGCTTCCGCAGGCGGTGGTGGTAAAGGTATGAGGATAGTAGAAAAAGCGGGGGACATGAAGGAACAGATGGAAAGAGCGATCAGTGAAGCTAAGTCTTCATTTGGTGATGGCGCTGTGTTCATAGAGAAATATGTCACTTCTCCCCGCCATATTGAAGTGCAGGTAGTAGCTGATAAATTTGGCAATATCATTCATGGATTTGAAAGGGAATGCAGCATCCAGCGCCGCCACCAGAAAGTGGTGGAAGAAACCCCCTCCACCATCATTACGCATGAACTGCGGGAGAAACTGGGGAATGCTGCCGTACTGGTGGCCAGGTCCTGCGATTATACCAGCACGGGCACCGTTGAATTCCTGGTAGATGATAAAATGAATTTTTATTTCCTGGAAATGAATACCCGCCTGCAGGTAGAACACCCGGTATCTGAAATGATCACCGGCCTTGACCTGGTAGAACAGCAGATCCGGATCGCTCGTGGACAAGAGCTTGGCTTTACACAGGATGACCTGGTGCTCAACGGGCATGCTATTGAATTGCGCGTGTATGCGGAAGATCCATTGAACAATTTTTTACCTTCCATTGGCACACTCACCAAATACATAAAACCAAGCGGCGAAGGCATACGGGTAGATGATGGCTATGAAGAAGGAATGGCGATTCCTATTTACTACGATCCAATGATCGCCAAGCTGGTGGTGCATGGCAAAACCCGGACAGAAGCCATTCAGAAAATGTTGCAGGCGATAAAAGATTATAAAATTGAGGGAGTAGCCACTACCCTGCCCTTCGGCACTTTTGTATTCGAGCATGAAGCTTTTTTTTCAGGAAACTTTGATACGCATTTTGTAAAGAAGTATTATACCCCGGACAAGATCAAAGAGAAACAAAAAGCGAATGCTGAAATAGCGGCTATCGTGGGACTGAAACTGTGGCTGGAAAAACAAAAAATATTGACTCCCGTTGAAAACCGGTCCACCAGTTGGAAACGCCGTCTTTCTCATTAGAGAGATGCGGTAGCGAAAATAGCCGGTGAGACGGGAAGGCGGAAAGTTTTGATTGACCTGTCGCTTTTCTTATCGTCTTCCCGGCTTCCCGGCAAACTGATACACCGCACATAAAATAATCAGCCGGTAAAGTTTTAAAACAAAACCAGTACATGAAATCAAAAGCTGAGATTCTAAGAGAAAAGATAAAAGAAGGAAAAATGGGAGGCGGCTCCAAAAGGATCGCCAGCCAGCACCAGAAGGGAAAGCTTACAGCGCGGGAACGGGTAGAATTGCTGATGGACCCCGGGTCTTTTGAAGAGATCGGCGCATTGGTCATACACCGTACAAAAGACTTCGGCATGGAAGATCAGCAATTTTATGGCGATGGTGTGATTACAGGTTATGGTACCATCAATGGCCGTCTTGTTTATGTATATGCACAGGATTTTACTGTATTTGGTGGCGCCTTATCAGAAACGCATGCAGAGAAGATCTGTAAAGTAATGGACCTTGCTATGAAGACAGGCGCTCCGGTGGTCGGCTTAAATGATTCAGGGGGCGCGAGGATACAGGAAGGTGTGCGGTCATTAGGGGGCTATGCTGATATTTTTTACCGGAATGTAATGTCTTCAGGGGTTATTCCGCAGATCTCCGCTATTATGGGACCCTGCGCAGGCGGCGCTGTCTATTCCCCGGCCATGACTGATTTTACCTTGATGGTGGAAAATACCAGTTATATGTTTGTCACCGGCCCCAATGTAGTGAAGACTGTAACCAATGAAGATGTGAGCTCAGAAGAACTGGGTGGCGCTTCTACTCATTCCACCAAATCCGGCGTTACACACCTGACGGCTGTCAATGATATAGAGTGTCTTGAACAGGTAAAAAAATTATTGAGTTATATTCCGCAGAACTGTGAAGATCTGACGCCCAAAGTTCCTTATACCCTGGGAGATGAAACAAGAGATGCATTGGAGACGATCATTCCCGCAAGCACTAACCAGCCTTATGATATGCGGTCAGTGATTGAAGGCATCGGCGACCCTGATTCTTTTTTTGAGATTCATAAAGATTACGCGGATAATATCGTGGTGGGCTTTGCAAGACTGGCGGGACGAAGTATTGGAATCATTGCCAACCAACCGATGAGTTTGGCGGGCGTACTGGATATTGATAGTTCAAAGAAAGCGGCACGGTTCACCCGTTTTTGTGATTGTTTTAATATTCCTTTACTGGTATTGGTAGATGTTCCGGGATTTTTGCCGGGTACGGACCAGGAATGGAACGGCATTATCACCAACGGCGCCAAATTGTTGTACGCGTTGAGCGAAGCAACGGTGCCCCGTATTACGGTTATTACCAGGAAAGCCTATGGCGGCGCTTATGATGTCATGAACTCAAAACATATCGGCGCTGATATGAACTTTGCATGGCCCACTGCAGAAATAGCCGTGATGGGCGCCAAAGGAGCCAGCGAGATCATTTTCAAAAAGGAAATAGCGGAATCTCCTGATCCTGCTAAAAAACTGGCGGAGAAAGAAGCGGAATATGCCGACAAATTTGCCACACCTTACCTGGCGGCCGAAAGAGGTTTTATTGATGAAGTGATAGAACCGAAAGAGACCCGTAAAAAACTGATCAAAGCATTCGCGATGCTGGAGAATAAAGTGGCCAAGCTGCCAAGAAAGAAACATGGGAATATACCCTTGTGAAAGTTTTGCTGATGGTTGTCTTTGCATTTATATGGCCACAGAGACCCACGGAGTAAACAGGGGCGTAAAAAAAATTGCCTGCTATTCATGGTGTAATAGCAGGCATTCGAAGAATTGTAAATAAAATTATTTGATTGAAACAGGTACTTTCAGGTTTTCCCATAGAAGGGCAAAGCCTTTACTATCCACTGTATAGATTAAACGTTCATTAAAACTTTCCGACTTTCCGGATTTTACAACTACGCGTAACACATCTTTTGCCGGGTCTTCTGTTGTTGTCCCATCCCGGTTTATTCCCCATTGGCCTGTGGCGGAATTAAAAATAATTGTCCATTGTTTCTCTCCCGGTATAGCATATAAACTATACTTTCCCTTCGCCAGGGTTTTACCTTCTACCTTGATGTCTTTGTCTGTTTCAAATATGGTCGCTTCGTTGGCCCCGGCTCTCCACACTTTATCATACGGCACTAAATCTCCCCAGATCTTCCTTCCTTTGACAGAAGGACTGCTGTAATTAATAGTAATGGTAGCTTCTTTAATTTTGCCGGTAGCTGTTGCAGGAGGACTTGGCCGTTTTGATTTGTCACCTTGCGCCCAGGCCATTGAAGACATAAATACTCCTATCAGCGCCAAAACAAATGCTCTTTTAATTATTGCTTTTTTCATTGCATCAAGTTAAATTAGGTAAAGAAAAATATTTACAGAATAAAATTAAGGATTTCCCTGATTGCCTCCACATAGTTCTTTCTCAAGAATCTTTTCTTAAATATAAGCCCGTCAAGAAGCCGTTCGAACTGCTGGATGGAAGAATTACGCCATTGTTCGTGTTTCCGGCTAAATTGATGCCAGGTCAGGGTTAAGGAGAATTAGGGGCGCCAACGATGATTGGCAAGTCGCTCGGGTACGCATACTTATCAGGATGAAAAATCGTTTTTCTTCGCGTGTTTGAGCTCCTTTGCCTTCCTTCATTCAGCAATATGCATAAGATCCGGCAGGAAACACGAACAAGGGTGTAAGCTGGTGAAAGATTTTTTGTACGGAATACAAAAAAATCTCCTTAGCTTAGGATACTCATAACCTTAGTCATTATGAACCTTATCCACTCTCCGCCGGGTTTCCCGGCTTTTTACACGTTCAAATAAAATAAAAGCGTACAAGTGGTTCAGTATCCCTGTTGCTGCGGGGC
>JAUZOA010000157.1 GCA_030706685.1 Bacteroidota bacterium | reverse complement strand
TTCCTCGTGGGTCGTGAGGCCTGTTTTCATTCTTACCCGGAATGATCTTGGCGATATGAACTGGATGCTGAAAGGCAATACGGGGTTTATGGGGTATTCTGTAGTGGGGAAAACAACACTCGCATTGGGGCGCAGTACGGCCAGCTCATTGTCAAATGCCATGCGGCGGAAATACCGGTTGCGTTGCCATTGAATAGTTCCGGTTCCGGAAGAGGCATTAAAAGAAACAACACTATCAGCTATAAAATAGGTGTTGGCAAAATTCCGGAAGTCCGGGCTGATATCAACGGGTTCATTGAGCAGGGCATTACTTTCCGTTTGAGCCTTTGTTGAATGGTGGAACGCGGTCAGCGCCATGATACAAAGGGCTGCCATTTTGTTTCTATACGGCATTATTTCTGGCTTACTTTAGTGATGAATGAATTTATCCGGACATTATTTTACCCCGATCATTATATCGCCCGTTTGTAATCCTTCCGATACCGCTTTCAGCCGGATGGCGCCGGCCTTTTGTTTTGCCTGAACGACGGCAAGGCACAACCCATTAAAGGCCGCATGCTGGCTGGATTTGAAAGAAGTGAGATCGGTCTCGCTTCCGTTATCTGTTCCGGCAATAAAGCCTTCCCCGCTAATTTCAAAATGAATAAGATTATTGGCATCGGGTACTATATTGCCATTTGCATCTGTAATGGTTGCGGTAATAAAAGAAAGATCGCTCCCATCTGCTTTTATATTTTTCCTGTCGGCGGTTAAAACGATTTTGGCAGGTTGGCCGGATGTTTTTATTTCTTTTGTCAAAACAACTTTCCCGTTCTTTCTTGATACGGCTTTGATTGTACCGGGCTCATATTTCACCTGCCAGACAACATGCAGATCATCACCGGTCTTTTTTTTGATGCCCAGTGATTTTCCATTCAGAAATAATTCCACTTCATCGGCATTATTATAATAGGCCCACACATCTACCCTATCACCTTGTTTCCAGCCCGAAGCGCCCCTGGCAGGATTCCAACCCGGGAATACATGCAACACCGTTTTGTTTGTCCATTCACTTTGATACATGTAATACACATCTTTGGGAAAACCAGCCAGGTCAATAATGCCAAAATAAGAACTGCGCGCAGGCCAGGGATAAGGAGTAGGCTCGCCGATATAATCAAATCCTGTCCAGATATACATGCCGGAGAGGAAATCATATTTCTTTAAAACTTTCCAGGTTTCCTCGTGTGTAGAGCCCCAGGGCGCTGAACAATTATCGTAGGCGGAACAGGTAAGATCCGCGTTAGCATTTTCCAAAGGTTTATCCCACCTGCTGGGCCAGCGGCGAATGCTGTCGGATGGCATATCATAATGACCTCTTGTCTCTAACGCCGAAGTGGTTTCGGTAGCAATAAATTTTTTTCCCGGGAACCGTTGATGAAAGGAAGCATAATCTTTGTGATCGTAATTATAGCCAATAAGGTCCAGGGCTCCCGATCTTATAATCGCATTGTCGGGATAAGGAGAATTGCACGCGGATGTAATGGGACGGGTAGTATCCAATGAACGAACAATGCCCGCTAATTCCCTGGCAATAATGGTTCCTGCACTGTCTTTCTTATCCCATTGCTCAACGATCTCATTCCCGATGCTCCAGATAAAAACGCAGGGATGATTCCTGTCGCGGGTTACCTGGTCCTGGAGATCTTTTTTATGCCATTCATCCCAGTCAAGATGATAATCATAGGTTGTTTTTTCTTTTTTCCACATATCGAAGGCTTCATCCATCACGATAAAACCCATTTCATCACAGAGGTCCAGTAATTCAGGCGCAGGTGGATTATGAGAGGTGCGGATGCCATTGCATCCCATTTCTTTTAATATTCTTAGTTGTCTTCTTAATGCGGCTTTGTTTATGGCAGCTCCAAGGCAACCAAGATCATGATGGTCGCAAACGCCGAGGATCTTTACCCGCTTGCCATTCAATAAAAAGCCCTTATCTGTATCAAACGTAAAATAACGGATGCCAAATGGAGTGGTATACTCATCAGCCACTTTCCCGCTGGATAATAATTGTGTTACTGCCTTATAGAGATAGGGTTTTTCTACTGACCAGAGAACAGGATTAGTTATTTCAAAACTCTGTGATAAAGTGACGGGCGCCTCCAGTATATAAGGAACAGGAGATATTTTTTTCGCTACCGCCTGCCCGTCCTTTGTGAAAATGGTCGTTACAGCAGTTATCGTTTGTTTTTTATCTCCCGGAACTTCAACCCTGACCTGCAAATTAATTTTTGCCGATGCACTGCTTACCGCTGGGGTCGTGATATACGTTCCATTATAGATTACATGTAATTTATCCGTAGTCCTCAGCCAGACATTCCGGTAAATACCCGATCCGGAATACCATCTTGAATTAGGTTGCTGTGAGTTATCTGCTTTAACCGCGATCACATTTTTTTCAGCGCCATAGACCAGGTAAGGGGTCAGGTCATATTGAAAGGAACTATAACCATAAGGCCTCTTGCCAAGATAATGCCCATTGATCCAGACTTCGCTGTTGCGATACACCCCGTCAAAAACAATGGAAACAAGTTTGCCTTTTGTTGATTCAGGCATCGTAAAACTTTTCCTGTACCAGCCGATGCCGCCGCTTAAAGCGCCGCCACCTGTACCCACAGGGCTGTCTTTGTCGAAGGGTAATTCAATGCTCCAGTCGTGCGGCAGGTTGAGGCTGCGCCAGGCGGCATCATTGAATGATGAAGCAGATGCAGCGGGGTCATCACCCAAAAAAAACTTCCAGCCGGAATTGAACGACTGGCTTCTTCCTGTTTTAATTTGCGCAACGAGATTTTCTGTTACCAGCAAAAAGAAGAATAATGCCGGTAACAGGAGGGAAGCGATTTTTTTCATGTCAATTAACTATTAGTTTCTTTACCGTGGTTCCTTTTTTGGTTTGCACCTTAATAAAATACATTCCCGCAGGAAGAGGTTTATTTATACGTAATAACTGTGTATTCCGCACTGCAATAGTATTAATTATTTGCCCAACCATATTACTTACTTCAATATCGAAGTTATCAGCCGGGGCAAAGCCATTAAATTTCAGGGTAAAGCTGCCATCGGGCGACGGGGTATTGATCAGTTGTACCAATTTATTGGCAGGGTCAATATCAGTTATGCCGGTTGTTGTGGAACTCTTTTCGATTAAAACAAAAATCGCTGATCTGTCAGGCAAAGTGACCCTGACATCATTGTTGCATACAGCGGAATTGGGTTTTATAGTCGCATAGGTCAGCGGCCCGCCGGTGCTATTCGTAGGCGGGTTGCCATTGACCATCACTTTCCGCGAAAATTCTCCATTATCATTCGATCCGCTCAATGTATACCAGTAATAACGGTTGCCGGGAGTGAAGTTTTGAAAATCTATTTTCACCGTTTGAGGCGAGGTAGTTTTATTGATAATTACCAAACCTATTTGTCCTGAACTGAAAGTAGTGGCATAGCTCAATACAGCGGTATTGCCGGTTGTTGAATTAACCATCTGGTCGCCGCAATATTTTTGGAAATAGTATAGGTGATAAAAGGCGGGTCTTGGATTCCATTTGGGAATGCCGCCGGGCTCATCACCTTCGTTGAACAGACCCATATCATCCCCGTTGTTCCAGCCATTAGCAAGATCCCATCGGCTGGCCTGCCCGTATTTGTTTTTTATCAGTTCTCCTAAAACAATATCCGCGTGCAGCCCCGCGATATGTGACACCATCTGCATAGAGCTGACTGCAGAAATATTCCATTCTGTCAATGCAACAGGCTTTAAAGAACCGCCATTCGCAGGGATATTCGTGTTAAGATAATTCATTATGTTCTGCGTATTCGTGGTTCCGCTGTTCAATATGTCTGTCGCATTTGAGTTGGTATTGTACGGAGTGAAATAGCTATGGACAATATAAAAGTCCGCCACATTATTTACCTGTCCAATGACGCCCTGGTTCCAGGTTTGATCGGTAGGTGTTTGCCAGGATTGCGGAGCCTGCTCTAAGATATAGGCCCCGATATAAATAGTCGCGCCTGTTTGTTGTGCGGCAGCTCTCATCGAATCTGCGAATACTTTAAAATGCTGGCCATATAAGCTGCCTGTAATGATAGCGGGTTGCCCATCATGATTGTTGGCCGGATCAATGCGGTAGCTGGCTTCCCATGTTCCGTTACATTCATTCCCGATTTCCCAGAATTTGGTACGGCCATTATCATAACGCACCCAGTTGGCGGCGAGATGAGCCGCAGCAGCAACGGGATTCGGCCCGGTTCCATAGCGCGCATACGCATAGTCAACAGTTATGATGCCGGTATTGCCGGTTTGCTGAAGCATGTTATAATAATTGCTTATAGCTAATGTCCAACTCGCCGTATTTCCGCCATACCAGTAACCAGCCACTACTTTATTGCCATTAGCATCTACAAGGCTGTCTGGCGCGTCAGCAGGTTTTTGTGTAGTATTCCAGAAGTAAACGTCACTGATACTTCCGCCCGGCGCGCGGATTACGTTGGGAGAAAGATTGGTAAGGTGGGTCAGCAAATCTGTTTCCGTCACCATTTGTCCCGACCAGGTATTGCTGTTATTTCCAAAAAGGTATTTGGGCACCTTGGTCAGGATAGTACCCGCGTCAACGGTTACCGTTAAAGTTGTAGAAGCAGCAGGTTTGGCTACATCGATATAATCCGTTACAGTAATATTTTTTGTCTGCCACTCATTCAGGAAAAATCCCTGCGTCGCGGATTGCGCGGCGGCATTCATAGAGAAAAAGAGAAACAGTATCGTTTCCGGGAGATGATTACTTCGTTTCATACATCACATCTTTTTAAAATTAATAGTGCGCGATTCATTCATAAGCACAGGTGGAATCCAGGCTCATTTCTAAAGAGATCCCCGGTCGCAGACGGAGGTCATACAGGAGATCCGCCACCATTGGATTTCAACCCGCTTAGCCGGGCAACCATAGTTATTCCTTTAAAGATAGATAACATCCTGCCATATCATCCGAAACTGATAGTATATGAATAGAGTTTGCTAAAAAAGTATTTGTTTGTTGAGTAATGTCTCAGTTTGGAGATAGCCGGTGAGACAGTAAGTTTTGATTTACAAGTCGTTTTTCTTATCGTCTTCCCGGCACTACCAGTTGTTGTAAAAATTGCAGCCCGTATAAACGGGCTGCGTGGTTATGATTGCTATTGCCATACGAGACCATTCTTTATTTTATTCTTGCCACCCTGAAATTATCAAACGCCACGTCGAAAGACGCGACAGTTGTAGTGCCGGCATTAATAACGTAGAGATTAAACCCTCCTTTACCCGAAGCGCCTAACAAAGCGGTTAAATTGGGCGCAGGAGTAGTTGTTCCATTTCCCTGTTTGAATTCGCTGAGCGGGACCACAATCGTTTTCCATCCATCACTCTTATAATCTGTCGGCGTACCACCCGTATTCCAGGGTTCAAACCTTCCCTGGTAATTCCAGCCGTAATCTTTATCCAAAAGGATGGTTCCGTTTTTCCAGGGAACTTTTGTATTGATCTCAAACTTCAATGCCCAGTTTGCAGCCGGATCGCCAAGGTTGGCAACCGGAACCCATGGCAATGAGACCTCGTCATTGAGGGAGCGCCCGCAACAATACCATACCCAGTCGCCTGCGATAATATTACTGTAAGTCAGGCGGGCATAATTGCCCCGGTTGCTGGGAAATGCGACAGCGTCATTTGAAATGGTGGCGCCTGCCCAGTTATTTAATGTATTTACATTATCAAAATTGCAAAGCACCCCGGTAGTCGCATCATTAAAAAGGAGCAAGGATGTGCCTATTCCATAGCGGTTCACCACCTGTATAGTACCTCCCTGTGTGATGCCCGGCGGCACTGTGAGATCAAGCGTAGTACCTGAACTGTTAGCGGTTAAGCCGGAACTGACCTGGATATTACCCGGGAATATTACTTTGTCAACAAAAAAGAAATTGTTCCCGTTGATAGTCACATGATCACCGGCCACTGCCATTTCATTACTCATCGAGGTAATGACAGGCGGGGGAGGTACGATGGGAAATTTATACGTTACCTCGCCAAAAGCGGTGACTACCCGCACTGTATTCAACTTGGATGTATCCAATGAAGCAAAAGGCATATCTGCCGGGATAGTAACGGTGAGGTTTTGATCGGAAAATAGGGCTGCATTAAATGGAGCGGGATAGCCGTTAAAATAAATTTCTTTGGCCGTACCAAGATATTGCCCCTGGATAACTATCGTTTGACCCGGACCCGCCTTGGTCAAAACACTGTCATTGGGAGCAGGGGTGATAGCCCTCAGCCTGGTGATCTGGGGCGCTTTTTCATTGTCTTTTTTGCATCCCGTGAGCATAAGCATACCGGCGGTTACAAACAAGATGGAAAAGACTTTAAAATTTTTTATAAGTGACATAAAATATCATTTAAAGTTTTTTAATTATTCAGTTTGCCGAAATCGAATGGAACAGGCGCCTGGGTTAAGCTCGGCGCATTAATCAGTTCTGCTTCAGGAAAAGGCAGGTAAAGCGTTTGTGCTGAAAACGCATAATATTCCGGTGTGTACACCGTAGTATACTGCCGGGGATTATTGGTTCCTGCAATATAGTTGATGGTATAATTCCCTTTGTCCTGGGCAGCAGTATAAGCGATGGCCGCTGCCGGGTTAAAATAATACCAGCGTACAATCTCATTCCAGGCATTGCCTTCCATAATTGTTTC
>JAUZOA010000156.1 GCA_030706685.1 Bacteroidota bacterium | reverse complement strand
CAGCGTATATGCCAGCGGTATCTGGAAAAGCCAGAACCCGACAAGATTTATCCATGTGGGAGTTTTAGTATCACCAGCGCCATTAAGAGATTGTATCATTACCATAGCAATACCATAAAAAATATAACCTGATCCGATGATCTGTAATGCAAGCACGCCAAAATGATGCACTTCCGGAACATTGGTAAAAATGCTGATGATCGGCGATGCAAAAAACAGGAACAGTAACATCACCGTTGCCATAAAGATTGCATTGTATTTCGCTGTTAGCAGCACGCTTTGTTCGGCACGACCCGGTTCTTTAGCGCCGAGATTTTGCCCCACCAATGTTGCCGCTGCATTGCTTAACCCCCATGCCGGTAAGATAAAGAATACAATATTTCTTATCGCCACCTGGTAACCTGCTGTTGCGTCCGTGCCGCCTGTTTTGGCTACAAGGATTCCCACCGCGATCCAACTGCCAGACTGGATCATAAATTGTAATGTAGCCGGCCATGCCACTTCAATCAGTGTTTTTATTACCGGGAGATCCCATTTGAAATGCCAGGCTTTTACTTTAATGATACCCTTACCATTGAATAAATGATAACATTGATACAGCACACCGATTCCCCTGCCAATCGTTGTGGCAATGGCAGCGCCTTTTAATCCCAGTTCAGGGAAAGGGCCATAGCCATTAATAAGCGCCGGGCATAAAATAATATTCAACGCGCTGGCTACCCATAAGCTCCGCATAGCTATAGCAGCATCGCCGGCGCCACGAAAAATACCATTGATAAGAAAAAGTAAAATGATGACGATGCTGCCTCCAAGCATGATGCGGGTAAATACAGCCCCTTCTTTTACTACTTCCGGCTCGGCTCCCATAATTCTTAAAATATCAGGAGCAAATACAATTCCTATGGTGCTGGTAATAACTGTTAGCACCAATGCGATAAGCAATGATTGCATTCCGGCATGAGCGGCTCCGTCGGGATCTTTTTCCCCGGTTCGCCTTGACACTACTGCGGTGGCTGCTATGCTTAGTCCCATAGCAACTGAATAAACAATGGTAATGGACAATTCAGTTAAGCCTACCGTAGCAATCGCATTTGGCCCAATCTTACCTACAAAGAAAATATCTACTACGGCAAATACACTTTCCAGGCTCAGCTCAAGTATCATGGGAATGGCTAATAAAACAATGGCCTGCCGGATACTCCCCTGTGTATAATCATGTTCGTCACCGCGAAGTGCTTGTTTGATCAGTGAAAAAACAGTAGTTGACCTGTTGGAAGTCATAGACTTTTGAGACATACAAAATAATTAACGGAATTAAAAAAAGGAAACAAGATGGCAAAGCCATCCAGGATGATGACCTGGAAATAAACCCTTAGAAGGCGGGGCAGGCTGCTATGACTTTCATGATGCGAAAATTGAGAGGCAAAGATAAATTCTTTATGCTATCAGCAAAAAAAGTTTTCAATAGTTTACATGAGCGGCAAACTGGCTTGTTAATCATATTTATTAAAAGGTATGAACACTTCAGTACGATTGGCAACATAGTTGTTGTGCCTGTCGAAGACGTTGGAGATTCAGAAACTTGTCCCGGAAAACTCTTCCGGACTTTCCGGCTTCCGGTCTTGTTTTATCATTGAGTTCTGATTTTTTGTAAGAGCAGTTAAATATTGCTTTACATACAATTCTTTTTGTTTTCTCCTGTATTGCAGGATAAACCGCGGGTGGGGTAAAGGAATGATCTCTTCAAAAAATTTATATTCTTTATTCAGCGATGCCAGGAATTTAAAATTCTTTTCACCCCCGATACAAATACACCGGTCTCTTTCAAAGCCATAATCAAGCTGCTTTTGAATACTCCCGGTAATAAAGGGGATGATGGCCTTTTGCAATAGCTTGTCATCATAGTAATTCATATTGATACCATTCCGGGTAAACCCAAGCGGGGAGATAGCAGAGATAAAATAATCATGATAAAATTTACCGGGTCCGCCATATTTCTCTATTACTTCATAAATAAATTCGGCTGACAATTCACTGCTGTTGCCAAACGGGTGATCAATCCCGCAATTATTTTTTAGTTGCCGGGGTGCCGTGAAATTAATACCCGTAATACCGCCTCCAAAACGTCCCGGGTTGATGCCAAATAATAAGCGTCTTGGTTTGTTGTCATTGTAATACTTGTCCAGGAATTCCTTAACTACTGTCATCACTTCTTTACTCTTTTGAGGAAATAACAGGTCCACCTCTTTGGGTAATTCGGGCGGCCGGAGAGTTTGATAGAAGTAAATTAATTTTGAAGCAAATGTCGCAGGCATATCGTGAAGATATTGCGCTTTTATATATCATCCTGCAGGGTTTCTGGCAACTTTGCTATTTTGCACCTTACTCCAGGCAAAAACTTCCAGTGAATGAAAAATATCCTTAATGGTCCGGGAAACTCTCTGCAACAGGAAGTAATATTGACCTGGCCGGGTAAAAATCCTGTATTGGAAACGTACGGGGCAGGCAAAGATTCACAACAGAATGAAAGGGATCAATTTTATACCAGGAAAATATTTACCAATTTTAAATCTTACACGATAAAAGGAACTGAGAAGACAAACGCCTTTAACTCCTGTGATAATTTCATTATAAAAGGAGATAATCTCATTATTCTCCATTCCATCAGGGATCTTTTCATCAATAAAGTAAAGCTTGTTTATATAGATCCTCCTTACAACACAGGTAAGAATGCATTTAATTATAAAGATGCTTTCGATCATGCTGCCTGGCTTACATTCATGCATAGCAGACTTGCTATTGCAAGGGAGTTGCTGACAGATGACGGCAGCCTCTGGATAAATATTGACGACCGCGAAAGCCATTACCTGAAAGTAATGGGTGATGAGATCTTCGGAAGGGAAAATTTTGTTATTAATTTTATCTGGCAAAAAAAATATTCACCGGCCAATGATGCAAAATGGTTCAGTGATACACACGATCATATCCTCGTCTTTGCTAAAGACAAGCAATTATTTAAACCATCTCTCCTCCCGAGGTCCGAAGCAATGAATCAACGATATGCTAACCCGGATAACGATCCGAGAGGTCCCTGGAAAGCCGGTGGTTTTTCGGTTAAGACCTATTCAAAAGATTATGATTACCCGATCCAAACACCGTCCGGAAAAATTGTGAATCCGCCCAAAGGAAGTTGCTGGCAAACATCCAAAGAGAATTATGAAAAAAAACTGGCGGATAACAGGATATGGTTTGGGATCAAGGGAAGCAGCAAGCCGCAAATAAAGCAATTCCTCAGTGAAGTGCAGCAGGGCGTTGTGGCCAAAAGTATATGGACTTATGATGAAGTGGGTCATAACCAGGTTTCCCGCAGTGAAATACTAAAACTATTCGGAGACTTTGTATTTGCAACGCCCAAGCCGGAAAAACTGCTGAAGCGTATTATCGACCTGTCAACTAAGGAAGGTGAGCTCGTTCTTGATTTTTTTCTCGGAAGCGGAACCACAGCGGCAGTAGCGCATAAGATGAACAGGAGATATATAGGTATTGACGAGATGGATTATATACAGGAAGTGGCCGTCGCAAGATTGCAAAAAGTAATCGAAGGTGAACAGGGTGGTGTATCGGCAGGGATGAATTGGAAAGGCGGCGGTAATTTTACCTATATGGAGCTGGCTTGTCAAAACGGGAATCATGTGAATTTTTCAGATGCGGGAAATAAAGATTGCCTGGTATCACCAGAAGATATTTTGCTTAATGAAAAATTTTATTCTCTCCATTTTTAAGCGTGGGTCATTTGCCGCTTTATCAATTGATGGGGTAAATTAGTGCCATACAATTGCAATAGGCTTCTAAGTGTATTACTGTAGAAGGGGGTTAAACGCATATGATTTGATAAAAAATAAGACTACTTTTTTGGCAGAAAGATTTTTTTACTTAACTTATCTATTCAAAGTCTTTTCCCCTAATCGAGTATGAAGGATTTAACTGTGCCTTTTTTTAATTTTTCCAGCCCGGCAATTACTGACAACTATAATGGTATCACGTATCATGCTTCCTCCCGCAATAAAGATTTACAGAAGAGGCGTGAGGGAAATTGTAAATTCTGGCATGATAATTTACTTATAAGTATAAGAAATGCAAAAACTGGTGTTTTGGCAGGTATTTATCATATATATAGAAAAATTCCTGCATGGATCATTATGACAAGTCCTGGATAGAAAGATGTGGTAGATAGAAACTTAAGTATTTTAGAATGGGGAGGAAGCTTATTGATGCTTTGTAGAATTGTTTTTTTCAGAATTTTGACGCGAAAGAGAAAAAGCACAGTAGCGATTCCATCTAAAGGCCCGGGCCAATAAACCTGAAAGGATTTCTATGATTAAAATTCTGATTGCTGATGATCATGCTGTTGTCCGAAAGGGATTAAGGCAAATCCTACTCGAAGAATACCCTTCGGCAAAGATCGGCGAAGCGGCTGATGCAGAAGGTCTGCTGGCCGAAGTGATGAAAGACGAATGGACGCTCGTAATATGTGATATGAATATGCCCGGCAGGAGTGGCCTGGATGCCCTGACACAAATAAAACATGTCGCCCCGCAATTGCCCGTCCTCATCATGAGCATGTATCCCGAAGATCAATATGCGCTAAGAGTATTAAAAGCAGGCGCATCCGGCTACCTCGGCAAGGATAATATTCATGATGATATCATCAAAGCAGTGCAGACTGTTCAACTGGGTAAGAAATTTATTACACCCACGATCGCTGAGAAACTAGCCAATGCTTTGGGGGAAGAAAATTCGTTGCAGCCGCATGAAATTCTTTCCGACAGGGAATTCGACGTCTTCAAATTGCTGGCATCCGGCAAAGCCGTTTCTGAAATAGCTGCACAACTGTCTTTAAGCGCCACAACCGTCAGCACCTACCGGTCCCGTATTATGGAAAAAATGAGTATGAAATCCAATGCGGAATTGACCCGGTATGCCCTTGAAAAAAGCCTGATTTAAAGGTTTTTTTGTAGTAGAAAAACTACAATCTTTCATATCCCGATGCTACAATTCTTTTAAAATCAGCTTTGTAGATTGCGTTACCATTTGCCGGAACCAATGTTCATCAAAGCGATGAAGGATATTTTATGATACGAATGCTGATAGCCGACGACCACCCGGTTGTCAGGCACAGATTAAAACAGCTATTACTGGAAAGCTTTCCTTCGGCTTTTTTTGCTGAAGCTTTCGATACCAAATCCCTGCTGGATGAGGCCTTCAGCAATGAATGGGATATCATTATCTCAGATCTGGCCATGCCCGGCGGCGGAGGGATTGTCGCTCTTGAACAAATAAAGCAAAAAAAACCCGCCCTGCCTGTTCTTATCATTAGCTCCTATCCCGAAAATCAATACGCTTCCCGTGTTATTAACGCCGGCGCTGCCGCTTTTGTCAGTAAAGACAGCGCTGACAGCGAACTTGTAAAAACAATAAAGCAGATATTGCAGGAAGTCAATAAGTAAAAAACAAAGTTCAGGCCTTTATTTGTAGTTATTCAACTACAAATGCTTCTGTCTTTTCAGGACACAGCAATGATAGATAAGACTATATCTCCGCAGTCTCACTAAGCGTTTCTTTGCCGGGTTATTGACTTATGTCAAAAGAGAAAGTTTCCATACTACTCGTGGATGATAATAAAAACTTCGTGGACAGGATGATGATCTTGTTGGCGGAGATAGATACTATCAGCGCTATTCATACTGCTTTTGATTTTGATGAGGCATCCTTGCTGCTCCATCAAAAACCTGACCTGGTATTGCTGGATATCCAATTGCCCGGAGGAAATGGAATGAACCTTTTGAAAAAGATTAAAAGCTCAGTAAACCAAAGCGAAGTGATTATGCTGACTAATCACGTCGGTGAATATTACAGGCAACAATGCAAGGAACTTGGCGCCCTGCATTTCCTCGATAAAACAAATGACTTTGAACGCTTGCCTGCCATGATAAAAGACTTTGCTGGTCCGCATCGTCAAAAAACAAATACATAAAATAACCGGGAACGAAAATACCTGTGAATAATAACTGACTATGAAAGCGAGTTGGACAAGGTTAAAATCTATTATCAGCGCCATCCCACGGCGCGACGACTTGTATCTTACACTTATTGACGAGGATGGCATCATCTTTAATGCCAACGCGAACATGCTGAGAAGTTTTGAGATTGAGAATCCACGTCTGGTCAAAACAAATTTCCTCAGCCTGGTGCATCCCATGCATGTGGCAACATTCAAAAAAATTATAAAGCAGGTTGAAGAAAACAAGGATTCAGCATCTGTTGAACTTTACCTCGAGAATAGTTATTACCACCCGATGAAATGGATGGTTAATTACCTGCCCCATGCCCCCGGTTCAAAGCGGATCTATTTTTGTCTTGGCTATACCATCCTTGACAATGCCAGGCTAAAAAAGTTCAATATGCTGGCCAAAAAACATTACCAGCTGATCATGGAAGGGCCGGCAGGTATTATTTTTCATGATAAGAACGGCGAACTCATTGCAGCCAACCAGCAAACAGCCAATATCTTTAATACTTCGCTCGAAAAACTGTACCAGCTTAAAGATATCAGCCACCGGTGGAAATCAAAATGGCTAATTACTAATGAGCAGGGACAACCGGTACCTTTTGATAAAGCGCCATTCATGAAAGCGTTGGATTCAGGGAAGATCCAGAAAGAAACAATACGCATTCAACTGGAAAATGGAGAGAACCGCTGGATTCGTTTTTACTCGCAACCCTTGCCGGATGAT
>JAUZOA010000155.1 GCA_030706685.1 Bacteroidota bacterium | reverse complement strand
GTACCTGCTTAAAGAAGGTGAAGTATGCAAAACGGAAAATTTTGTTACTAAAGGTTGTTTGAGAACTTACACAATAGACGGAAACGGAGTTGAGCACACAATTATGTTCGCCATTGAGGACTGGTGGATAGGAGACCTTCATGGTTTTTGGACACAAACTCCCTCAACCCATTTTATTGATGCTTTGGAGAATTCTGAACTTTTACAAATTTCAAAACCCAACCTTGATAAACTTTTTGAAACGGTACCCAAGTTTGAACGCTTTTACCGGATAATTTTTCAAAATGCATTGATCGCCGAACGTCAGCGCATCAATCAAAACCTTTCTCTCACCGCAGAACAACGCTACCTGAATTTTATCGAAAAGTATCCAAAAATGGGGCAACGCATTTCTCAAAAGAATATAGCTGCATTTCTCGGTATTACTCCCGAATTCTTAAGCATGATCAGAAATAAAATTGCAAAAGGCTGATTTCTTAAATTAGTTTATTTGGTGATTGCGGTGTCTGTATGTGCTTTGCAGCATGAAGAAGAATGCAGCTTGGCTATTTTTATTTACCCTGTTTATATTCTCCAAATCAATAACGGCGCAGGTTACACAGCTTGAATTAACGACGGGATTTTATAAAAGCGACTTTAGCTCGTTAACCATTAAGTCCCTGGATGACAAAAATAAGTTCTCTGTATCGACACTTGCATTCTTTCAAAAATTCTATCGTAAAGAAGATTTTCTATTTGACGAAGCGGGCGTGCAGACTTCTGTCTACTGGAATTTTACGAAAAATCTAAGTGTCGGCCCCTCACTTTATTATAACAGCGTTCCCGGTTTTTCTGAAAATCTTTCATTTCGCATTTTTATAGGTGGAAGCCACCTTGTATTTGTCGCTATTCCTGCCATCTTTCATACTGAAAATGATGGCAATATAAATGGCGGCTTATTTTTTCAGTTACAATATATGAAGCGCATAAAACGTGAGTGGAATTATTTGGTGAACACGCAGGTACTTACGGAATGGAGTAGATTTTCAACTCATTCGCGAAGTTTCCAGCAGGTAAGAATTGGCGTTGCTTATAAAAATAGCCAATTTGGCGCGGCTGCAGATCTCGATGCGTATGGTCATACACAAATTTGGAAAAAATCTATTGGAATATTTGTGCGAAAGGCCTTCCCGGAGAAATGATTTCTTAAACTATCTTATTATTCAGCAGAGCCGGCGGTCTCAACTTTACAGGATTAAATAATTAAACATCATAAGATATGAAAAATGAATTACTGTTTGCGGCAAACAACAACCCGGAACCAATTAATGGTAATCTCATCAACTACACGGTGCACGAACTGCGATGGTATATGCTGAGGCTATGTTGAGAGCATTTGGAGCGATCTTTTTACCAGCGCTATTTCTTTAATGCACTATTTCGAAAATGTTTCATACACCAGCACCGGAGTGCAAATCAAAGACAAAAACATTTACGATAAACTGAAAAGTTTGTAAATCAGTTAGAAAAATAATTTATCATCTATGGCGGTCTTCACGGTATTCTAAAAATAAAACGAAATGAAAAATAAAATCTTCGACACGACTAACGACTGGTCAGGTTTGGTAACCCGTCTTTCAATTGGCTTAGTCTTATTCCCTCATGGTGCTCAACAAATGCTGGGCCTGTTTGGTGGTTATGGTTTTACCGGCACAATGGGTTTTTTAACAGACACAATGCACCTGCCCTGGATCATTGCCTTCCTGGTTATTACTATTCAATTTTTTGGCTCTGTCTCCCTGGTTACCGGTTTTGCCTCGCGACTCTGGTCAATAGCTATAGTTGTGATTTTTACCGGAACAATTTTCACAGCACATATTGGTAACGGTTTTTTTATGAACTGGTATGGCACTCAGAAAGGGGAAGGATTTGAATATGCTTTGCTGGTTATTGGGTTATCCATTGCAACGCTGATAAATGGAAGCGGTAAATATTCTATTGACCATATCGTATTTAAAGGCTAAATGTCTCAGGGGGTTCACGTTGACTTTGATCAGGCGAATAAAGTAGTCATCATCGGCATCTTCAGACCGGCTACTTGAAAAAGTTAGCCGTTACCTGGATTTAATACGTAGAATCGACTTTCCGAATCGATGGGATGGAATGTCATTGAGTCTGCTATTTATAACCATTTACCCAGTTGCTTTAGGCTTTCCAGATTATGGACCGGAGCGAATACATCTATATAGGGTAATGCGGTCCGCATACCTGCGACTTCAGGTTTGTACCCTTCATAACCTGATAAAGGATTCAGCCATATAACCATTTTTGCGCGGGAATGGATATACCGCATGCTCGTTTCAAGTTTGTCAATCCCACCGGTGTCCCATCCGTCACTCATTATTATGACAATAGTCCCTGAATCGATTAACTTCCTGCCAAACTGTTCCACAAACAAATTCAGCGATTCTCCGATTCTCGTTCCCGCACCCCATCCATAGTTTTCATTGCCCAGTAAATGTTTAACATCGGTAAAACTCTTTTGTCTTAAATCATTGGTTACTCTTTGCAATGAAGTGCTGAATATAAAAGTTTCCAAACGACGGTACACCTGTTGGATGGCATACATAAATTGAACAAGAAATGAGGCATAGAGTTCCATCGACCTGCTCACGTCACAAATGACTACCAGTTTTGACCGGTTGCGTTTAGGTCTTTTGTGGACTATATCCAGCAACTCTCCTCCACGGCGAAGGTTTTTCCTTAAAGTGCGTCTTATATCTGGTAAGAAAATATCGGGCGATTGTTCATACCGGTGTGTGAGTTTTGCCGCCAGTCTCTTTGCCAATGCCTTAATCCGTTTTTTGATTTCTTCATTTTCATCATCATGAATGGCAGAAAAATCTTTTTCAGAAAACCTTTCTGCCGTGCTGTATGTGGCGGTCTCTTCTGTTTCACCATTTTGATTGCCATATAACCAGGTTTTCAGGGATTTAAATGAACCATTCTTTTTGAATTCTGATTTTCTAACTTCTTTGGTTTTTTCCTTCGAATCAATTTCCAAATCCAGTTTTTTCCAATATTCATTATACAGATTCCCGAATGTTTCTACCTGTTCCCTGTTCCTGCAAAGAACAGCCTTCAATGCTTCAAAAAACGTTTTGCTGTTTCCAAAGTCTATTAACTCCAGGGCTTGCAATGCGGTCGATTCTTCATGCATGCCGGATGTAAAACCTTTCTGCCGTAAAAACCTGCAGAATTGAATGATGTTGGCGGATAAAGATGTTTTCCTGGAATTCATAATTTGTCAACCCTCGGTATAATGCCCGTTTTTTCCATCAATTCACCCAGAGAAAGTTGAACTTCCCTTGTGTCTTTCCAGTCTTTGATCACTACCCCCAGGGTTTGCTCAATAACCACCCTGTCCAAATGATCTATATGTAAAGAGGCCAGCGCTTTGGCCCAGTCAAGTGTTTCAGATAATCCCGGTTTTTTTTCCATCTTAACCGTTCTCAATTCCTGCATAAAACGGGTAATTTGTCCCGCAAGTTTTGAGTCGATACCGGGTGTCTTATGTTTTACGATCGTCCATTCCTTTTCAAAATCGGGATAGTCAATATAAAGATAGAGGCACCTTCTTTGTAATGCCTCGCTTAGCTCCCTGGTGCGGTTACTGGTTAATATCACCTGGGGTATTTTGGATGCATGAATAGTGCCTATTTCAGGAATGGTAATCTGCCAGTCACTCAATACTTCCAGCAGGAAACTTTCAAATTCTTCATCCGACCGGTCAATTTCATCTATAAGTAATACGGGTTTCTTTTCCTGGGTTATGGCTTGCAGCAGTGGTCTTTTCAGTAAAAAGGCTTCATTGAATATGGTCCTTTCTTTTTCTTCCAGTGATTGTTCGTTATGCTCAGTCATTTTGAGGTGTAACAATTGACGCTGATAATTCCATTCATATAATGCATGGGTTGCATCAAGGCCTTCATAACATTGCAGGCGTATCAGCTTTGTGTCCATGGCTTTCGCCAGAACTTTGGCAATCTCTGTTTTACCTACGCCGGCAGGGCCTTCCACCAGCAGGGGTTTTTCCAGTTGCATAGAAAGAAACACCGACATGGCCACGGTATCGTCAGTAAAATAGCCCTGTACCTGCAGCATTCTTTTGATGTCATCCAATTGAATCATTTCGACAATATGAATTGTTTCTTTAAGAAAATGAAGGCGGCATCTCTGCCGCCCCATAATACAAATTTAATCCGGGTTCTCCCTTCAGGAAACAGCCTGCAATGCTTTTTTCAAATAAATTTTCGCAAGGTGTTTCCGGTATTCCGCGGATGCATAGTGATCGCTCATGATATTTTTATTTTCAAGTGAGGCGTTCGTTGCTGCAGTTATTGAAGCATCATTAATTGCCTTCCCGGATATTATTTTCTCTGCATTGTAGTCACGAAATGCATTATCGGATACACCTGTGAACGCGATATTGGTTTTACCATCGGCAAAACGCATCACTGCACATCCTACGATGGCGAACCTGGAAGCAGGTTGAAAAAATTTCTGGTAGCTTGTTTTAGTACCTGGAGGCGGTACGGGTATACGTATTGCGATGATAATCTCTTCAGGCTGGAGGGAGGTTTCAAATAAACCGACAAAGAATTCAGGTGCTTTGATTCTGCGCTTTCCCTTGTTTCCCTGTACTTCTATGGATGCGTCTGATGCGAGAACGAGGGCTGGCCAGTCGGCAGCGGGATCTGAATGAGCTAAACTGCCCCCGATCGTCCCGTAATTTCGAACTTGTAAATCACCGATAAGCGAGGCAGCTTCCGCGAAGAAAGGAAGCTTGTTTTTGATCAGTTTATCTTTGGCGATGGCAGCATGTGTGGTAACGGCTCCTATAACAATTTCTCCATCTTCTTCTTTTATGCCCTTAAGCGCTTCTATTCCGGTAATGTCTATCAATTTTGAGGGCTGACTTAACCTGAGTTTCATAGCCGGGATTAAACTGTGGCCGCCGGCAAGTAATTTCCCTTTATCACCTGATAGGGCAGCGATCGCTTCGTTTACAGTTGAAATTTTTTTATAATCGAATGTAAGGGGAATCATAAAACGGGTATTAAATTAAAAAATCATAATTACGATTGCATGGCTCTCCATACTCTCTCCGGGGTCAGTGGCATCCGGATATCCTTAACCTGATGTCCGCCGCTCCACAAAGCATCAATTACGGCATTAACTACCGCAGGTGTTGAGCCGATTGTCCCTGCTTCCCCTGCACCTTTTACGCCCAGGGGATTGTGCGGACATGGAGTAACCTGGCTGGCCGTTTCTATCATTGGAAAATCATCTGCACGTGGCATGCAATAATCTAAATACGAACCATTGGTGAGCTGGCCATTTTCATCATATTCAGCACCTTCAAATAATGCCTGGCCTACGCCTTGTACAACACCGCCATGAATTTGCCCTTCTACGATCATCGGGTTGATTACATTGCCAACATCATCAACAGTAACAAATCGCTCTAAGGTTACCTTGCCCGTATCTTTATCTACTTCAACAACTGCGATATGGCATCCGAAGGGAAATGTAAAATTTGCGGGATCATAAAAACTGCTGAAGTCCAGCCCCGGTTCGAGGTCCTTCGGATACACATGTGGAACATAGGCTGTCAAAGCGACATCGGCAAAGGCAACTGATTTATTTGTTCCCCTGACCGTAAACATTCCTGACGAAAATTCAACGTCACTGGCGCTTGCTTCCAATTTGTGCGCTGCTATTTTTTTGCCTTTCTCAATTATTTTTTCAATACTTTTTACGATGGCGGAACCCCCGACGGCGATACTTCTGGAACCATAAGTACCCATTCCAAATGCCACCGAGTCACTGTCGCCATGAACAATTTCCACATCACTCATTGCGATGCCCAATTTATCTGCCACCACCTGCGCAAAAGTCGTTTCGTGACCCTGTCCATGAGAGTGGGTTCCGGTGTAGACACTAATTTTCCCGGTTGGTTGAACCCGTACTTGTCCCACTTCAAACAAACCTGCCCTGCAACCCAATGCACCTGCAACAGCAGATGGCGCAATACCGCAGGCTTCAATATAGGTGGAAAATCCAATTCCTAAAAGCTTGCCGTTTTTAGCAGCTTTTTTCTGTTCTTTCCTGAAATTTTCATAGCCGACCATTTGCAACCCTTTCTTCAATACACCTTCATAATTGCCACTGTCATATTGCAGCGCCACCTGTGTCTGGTAACCCGGCTGACTCACGCCGTCAAAAGGAGGTATAAAGTTTTTGAATCTCAATTCAGCGGGATCAACTTTCATTTCTAATGCCGCCAGGTCAATCAGCCTTTCCAGGAGATAAGTTGCTTCCGGTCTTCCTGCTCCCCTGTATGCATCCACGGGTGTCGTGTTTGTAAACACGGCGGTTATATCTACATTGATTTTTGGAGTCGTATACAATCCCTGCAACAATGTTCCATGAAGATAAGTAGGTACACAGGTTGAAAAAGTGGATAGATAAGCGCCAAGGTTGGCATAGGTTTTAACCCGCAATGCAGTAATTTTTCCATTGGCGTCAAATCCCATATCAGCTTTGGTGATATGATCGCGTCCGTGCGCATCCAGTAAAAAACTTTCACTCCTTTCCGAAGTCCATTTGACCGGACGGCCAATTTTTTTTGTACACCAGGTTAACAACGCTTCTTCCGTATAATGGAAAATCTTACTGCCAAAACCGCCGCCGACATCCGGACTGATAACCCGGACTTTATGCTCAGGGAGTCCTAATACAAAGGCACATAGTAATAAGCGGATGAG
>JAUZOA010000154.1 GCA_030706685.1 Bacteroidota bacterium | reverse complement strand
GAAGGAACCGGGGCCGCGTTAGCGATACCGTTGATTCAAAGCGCAGTCAATTTCCTGAATGAAATGGCGAGCTTTCGAAGCGCGGGTGTTTCGGAAAAAGTTTGACCGGAGATTTATTTCCCGTAGCGTCTCAATAGTGCCACGCCGCGGGATGATTTCGTTGGACATAGAAGTAACTGTCACTCGTAAAATCAACTACTATTGAACAAACAAATCGAAATATTTTTTACCGCCCTCATGTATTATACCCGCATCCCCTGTCCTAAATGGGTTACGCATGATGCGGATTATTTAAATAAAGCCACCCGCTATTTTCCTTTGATAGGCTGGATCGTTGGAGGGATTTCCGCATTGGTTTATTATGGGGCCGGCTACCTGTTCAATGAGCCGGTGGCGGCCATTTTATCCATCGTAGCCGGCATCTTCGCTACCGGCGCCTTTCATGAAGACGGCTGGGGCGATGTATGCGATGGGTTTGGCGGCGGCTGGACCAAAGAAAAGATATTAGTCATTATGAAAGATAGCCGGATAGGCGCTTATGGAGTCATTGGCATTATATTGATATTATTATTGAAATATACTTTATTGCTTTCTTTCCATTCCATTCCATTATGGGCAATAATAATAGCAGCGCATAGTTTTTCCCGTTTGTGTCCCATATTGATAGTAGTTACCAGTAAGTATGTAAGAGAAAATGAAGATGGCAAAGCAAAGCCCCTGGCGAAATCCATTACTGCCAAAGAATTTATTCCTGCATTGATTTTGGGGATAGCTCCCCTGGCTTTATTGATGGATATACGGGTGCTGGCTGCTGTCATTTTTCCGTTGACCGGAACTATCTACCTGCGCTGGTATTTTCATAAATGGATCGGTGGTTATACCGGGGATTGCCTGGGTGCTACCCAGCAAGTCACCGAAATATTATTTTATCTTAATATACTTGCCGTATGGAAATATATTTGATCCGCCATACTACTCCCGCCATTCAAAAGGGGATTTGTTATGGTCAAACCGACCTGGATGTAACAGCAAGTTTCCCGGAAGAAGCGGCCATTATACAAAAGCATTTGCCGGGTTCCATTCATCATGTATACTCAAGTCCCTTGCAACGATGCAGCAAGCTGGCGGGGCATTTATTTCCTCAACATACTATTTCATTTCATGATGACCTGAAAGAATTGCATTGCGGCAGCTGGGAAATGCAACACTGGGATACAATACCCAAAAATGAAATTGATCCCTGGATGAATGATTTTGTAAACGTCTCCACTCCCGGCGGAGAAAGTTATGTTGACCTTTATGAAAGAGTTAGCCGTTGTTTCCTGCAAATCAGTAAACAAAACAGGCCGTCAGCAATTGTCACGCATGGTGGAGTGATCAGGAGCATACTCGCCCGTATTACCCATACGGAGCTGAAAGATTCATTTGGCGCATTTAAAATTCATTACGGGTGCGTAATCAACCTCCGCTACCAGGATGAACAATGGCATTATGATATCCTATGCAATATAGAAAGTCCGAAAGAGCAGCATAAACCCAGCGGCTTCAAAAAGCATTGATGCCAATAAGTACCTTTGCCAAAACGCTTATTATGCATGTAGATCTCAAGGCCTTGCTGACCATAACTTTTACTTTATTTGCCATTATTGATATTGTCGGCGCCATACCGGTACTTATTTCATTGAAGGAAAAAATGGGCGGCATCAATGAGTTAAAAGCTACCCTGGTTTCCGGCGCTTTGATGATTCTGTTTCTTTATGCAGGGGAAGCCATTTTAAATATCCTGAGCCTGGATGTAAAAGCGTTTGCGGTCGGTGGTTCCATTGTCATATTCATACTGGGATTGGAAATGGTGTTGGGTGTAGAGTTTTTTAAAAGTGAAAAAGATATTAAAGCGGCGACGGTGGTACCAATAGCTTTCCCGCTTATTGCCGGGTCCGGAACGCTCACTACGATCATGTCGTTGAAGGCGAATTATGAAAAGGCGGAATTATTGATTGCTATATTGATCAACCTGGTTATTGTTTTTATTGTATTAAAATCACTCGGTTATATTGCAAGATTGCTGGGCCCTGCCGGGTTGATTGCGGTACGTAAATTTTTTGGCGTAATATTGCTGGCCATTGCTGTAAAGATCTTTGCCACCAATGCACATGGGTTGATCAGATAAGCCTCACCGGGTCCTTTCCCGGTGGAGAAGAAGACCATGGCCTCGTAGTACAATGGATAGTATAAGAGCCTCCGAAGCTCCAGATGCAGGTTCGATTCCCGCCGAGGCTACTTGGACAGAAACAGAAAGAGAGCGGGGTGCGCACACTCTTTCTCTCTCTCTTTCTGTTTCTCCTTTGAGCTGTTCGCGCTTTTTATAATTCGCTGATTTTTACTAAATCTTCCAAATAGTGGTTCGAAGTATCTCTTGTTTGGGCTACAAATCTTACCAACAGACTAAATTTATATCATGGTAGCAACATTCCTAAATAATGCCGGGGTGACGAAGGTAAATACTACAAGTGCGCAATGAATGCATTCTAAATATGTCAAAATTATTATTTCATGAAACGCTCTCTTTTTTCAGTTTTATTTATTGCTCTATTCTGCAGTAGTAATGGTCAGAACGATAACAAAATTGTCATTGGAAAGATTGATAGTATTCAATCAAGAATATTGAATGAAGAAAGAAAGATTATGGTCTACATTCCCGATGGTTTTTCTGCTGCAGATTTTGCAAGACAACGGTATCCTGTTGTCTATTTATTAGATGGTGAAGCTCATTTTATCTCGGTGGTGGGTATGATTCAACAACTGAGTGAAGTCAATAACAATATGGTGTGCCCTAAAATGATCGTTGTAGGAATTCCCAATATAGACAGGACAAAAGATCTGACACCAACACATGCAGATGCCGGCCCTCCTTATTTCTACGGCTCTTCCAAGACTTCAGGGGGTGGCGAGAATTTCATTTCCTTTATTGAAAAAGAACTCATGCCATATATTGATGCTCACTATCCAACTGCCCCCTACAAAATGCTCATTGGTCACTCCTTTGGCGGTTTGACCGTAATGCAAACATTAGTACATCATACCGGCTTATTCAATGCCTATGTCTCCATTGACCCCAGTATGTGGTGGGATAATCAACACTTATTGAAAGAGGCCAAAAAGGCAATTGCTGAAAAGAAATTCCAGGGAACCTATTTATTCCTGGGTATTGCTAATACCATGGATGATGGTATTAATCTTAAAAAAGTTTTAAATGATACTTCAAGCATAACGAGACATATACGCTCATTATTAGCATTAAAAAGGTATTTCGAGATCAATAAACAAAATGGCTTAAAATACATGGTGAAATACTATGATAATGACTCACATGCTTCTGTTCCGCTCATTACAGAATATGATGCATTACATTTTATATTCAACTACTATCCTATAAAAATCGGTTTCAAAGACTTTTCCGATACATCCACCGCACTGCCAGATAAGTGTGAAAGGCATTTTTCCAACGTTTCAAAACAAATGGGATACAAAGTGACGGCTCCCGAACAGTTAATGAATCACCAGGGTTATGACGCATTAAACAGTAAGAAATTCAAAAAGGCCGAACGGTTTTTTAAATATAATATTGACAATTATCCAGGAAGTTTCAATGCATATGACTCCATGGGTGATTATTATCAAGCTATTGGCGATAAATTAAATGCCATTAGTAATTTTCAGAAGGCTTTGTCAATTAAAGAGGATGCTGACACCAGGAAGAAATTAAAAGAACTTCAGGGTGGATAGGAATCTAATGCAACAAAAGAATAGTCTTTCATCCCCTAGCAGTCCTTTTACGCCTTGGCTCGTGTCTCTACGAGTCAATTGTTAATCAATCAACAACATTAAATCTTTATGCAAGAAGTTTGAACAAATTCTTGTTTGGGCTACATCGTCCGCCGAAGCCTTGGCGCAGGCGGATTTCTTATTAAGGAGATTTGGTTCGTAGACACGAACCTATGCGTAACTGGATCAACAGAGCCTGGTGGCGCAGGCTCGCAATAACCCGACGAATTTACTGCTCCAACTTCAGTTGCCGCAACAATACAAGCCAAGACGTCCTCACGTTGTGGGATCGGAATATACGGAAGCTAAAAGGATGTTGAAGCAGTACCAGGAGGAATGCGTCCCGGAAAAGTTCGGGATATCGAAAAATGAACTGGAATTCTTTCTGCAAAACCTGTTAAGCAAAGGCTTATTAAGGGATGATAGGGTAAGTTATGCCGATAACCAGTCTTGATTTGAAATTTCTGGACTTCATAAGGCTTTAAGGATCGCTTCACATTAAACTTCCTTATCCAGTTGCGCCTGTTCGACACCGATCAGCTCCCGCAATCGCTGGGTGATGTCGGAGGTCTTGGGAATATCCTTGAGTTCCGGAAAAAATAAACTATTATAAATTTCATCGAAACTGGATTTAGCCCGCAAAAAATTATCCGCGTGCAATTGTTTTTGCATTTGCTTGTTTCTGCTGTCAATGATCCGGTGATACCTTTCCAGGAAACCTTCCACTTCCTTAAAAGTTCCGCCCCGGAGCATGAGATCGTAAAGAATATCGAGATTAATCAGCACAAGTGATTTGATATTGAACTTCGCCTTGACTTCCGCTGACAAGCCACTCATGAATTGTGTATTCAGGTATTCGTTGATACCTGGCATTGAGAAATTAAATTCATTGTGGCAGATTATCGGATAAATGGTTACTTTTTTTGAGTGTAACTCCTTCCTGAATTTCTCATCAAACTCAAATTCATTAGCGTAAAGCCGGTTGATTTGATTAATCAATTGTGTGATTCCTTTTGCCTTACCGCCTTCAGTTTTGACAAATCGGCGGTCGATATATTCCTTGATCTTTTCAAAGTCTGGGTTGCTGGCAAGTTCATCCGGGAACAGGTAGGCTTTGAACTCGGTAAGGAAAATGGATTTGTTTCTTCGGTAATAACAGTCAGGCGAAAGATCTGTATTGTCGTCAAAGTGAAGACAATCGTACTTAGAAGCGCGCAGCCCGGAAAAAATTCCCTGAAACAACATTTTTTCCAGCACGTCTAAGGAAATTGTCGCGCTGTATTGGTTAAAAGACTGTTGTTTTGAAAGCTCAGTTGAATAATATAGTTCAAAGAAAGGTCCCTTATAGGTTTTGCGGTGATACAGGTCGGCATCGATCACCATATATTTATCCCGATGGTTAAAGAATAGAGGAGCTTTTCGAATATCATTCAGGGTGAGTTCCCGCTTGCCAATCTCCGAATTGATTGTTTGGGATTTTAGGTGCGACTCATCAACTCCCTGCAACGGGTTAATATAGGTTAGTTTGGACAGCACTTCTTCTTTCTTATACGTAAGGGTGGACATCGTTATTACGTGGATACTATGAAGCAGTTGCCCAAACGTCTTAAACCCGAATTTGTTTAGGTATTCTTTTGCATAACCCCGGTAATGTTGGAAAGCATATGGTACCAAACACAGCAGTTTGAAGAACTGGAAGCCAGCATCAGTACTCTCATTGAAATCATACTGGTTGAAGTTGGGAGCCCAGATCATGCGGTACATGCCTAGTGGATCTTTGGCGTTTTCCTTCGGGTCGGGCATTAGGGCATGATCCTTATCATTTACTTCCTGAACTATGCACAGGTACGCCATCAGGATGTTGAATTCGTATTGCGGGGAAGTATCGGCAAGTTCAAAAGAACGGAAATTGTTTAGCTCCTTCAGTATCATCGCCAGCAAATACCTCCTGCCGAAAACGTCATCATCATAATATCCTTTTGTCCTTTGCATGTAATTGGAAAAGGCTGCATTAAGCATCGCGAGTTGTTCCTTCGAATACCGAAAGGAAACGACATTCCGAATGCGCTTCTGGTTTTCTGCGTAAGGTAAGGGAGCATTCAGCTCATTATTCAGCATGATCAGAACTGAAATAACGATCTCCGAGGGAATGTCCTTGACAAATTCTTCGTAGGTGCCTTTGTGACCCGGAAAGAGCTCTCGAAAGCCAGGTATGGTGACCATTCTCATAGAACAAAGGTAAACAAAGGATTAGCGGCTATGCTACGGGGAGGCGCGCACGGCTGCCTCTTTACTTTTCGCCATTGTCGGAGTTCCGCCTTTACGCCATTGTTGCGTGTTTCCCGTCGAACTGAATCACTCCATCTTCTTTAAACAGGCAAGGGAGCACCAACAACGAATGATGAGTCTCTCACCTTACGCTATTGACATCAAATCTTTTATCCATTGGTTCGAGCTGCTATCTCTTGTTTTATGCTCTTCAATGGATTGCAGACATAGTTGCCGAAACGGGAAACCGGGTTTGCCCCGGGGTCAATAAATATTGGCCGGTATCATCAGTTTATAAACGAACTGCGATAATAATCCATTACTTTACCGGGAGCAGCTCTCCTTCTATCCGTTTTCTTATTAGTTCATATTCCGGTTCGGTGAGCCATTTGGTTTTTTGGGCCAGCAAAATATTTACTCTTGTGCCTTGTTGCAGGGTACTGTCGAAAAGCTTTTCCTGCAGTTCCCATTTGAGTGTTTTGGGATAATCGCTCGTGGTAAGAATAAGCATATCCCAGTCGCTTTGCGCATCATAGGCGCCCGAGGCGCGGTTACCGAACAGCATTAATTCAGCATCGGGGATTTCAGTGGCTATGATTGTTTTTAAAGTGGCTAAGGTTTTCTTATCCAGTTTTTCCTGTTCGGTTTCTTCAAATAGGGTCCCATACCCATTGGTGAGCAGGAATTGTTTTACGATGGCACGGAAAACCTTGTTAGGCGGAACCTGCAGCATTTCGCAGG
>JAUZOA010000153.1 GCA_030706685.1 Bacteroidota bacterium | reverse complement strand
TTGATGAGGCGAATCTTTCCAAAGGCTGGAACGTGTAGTGACGACTTTCATTCCCCCGGCTGCTATTCTCTTGCCCGCTGCATTTTTCTTCTCTGTAGTAAAAGCAGACGCGATAAAGCCAAACGGCCTGATTAACCTTGCCTATATTGGCGCCGTTTTATTAGTAATTGGTTTACTGACCCTGGGGATCGGCCTTATCCGGAAAAAGAATGGCTGAAACAGGAAAGTAAATTCAAGTAATATAAAAATCCTATTGTTCCCTTTCAACCGAAATGGTACATTCACCGATTAACGCAGCTATTGCTCCTACGGCTGCCAGTACCGGCGCCAGCACAGCACCAACTACCCCGATGGTTAAGGGAAACGACATGATTTCTTTCCCTGCTTTATCATGAATGGTGATCTTTCTTACGTTTCCCTCCGCGATCAGCTCTTTTATTTTTTTCAATAATTGCTCGCCGCTGACAGTAAATGATTCTTTAAATGTTTTTGCCATAACATCCCGTATTTTTAAGAATGTAAAGTTCAGTTTTTATTAAATAAGTCGTATGATTGATCCGTAGGATCATTATCGGCGGGCATATACAGCAATTGACTATACTTCATGGTAATGACTTTAATTAAAAATGAACGGGTTTAAATTAATAAAATGGTCAGACAGAATAAATGAAGAGATCTAAAAAGTTTGCAGTAAAAATCAGGAAAATCTTTAGACTACTGGGTCCCGGCCTGGTTACCGGCGCCAGCGATGATGACCCGTCCGGCATTGCTACTTATTCGCAGGCCGGCGCCCAGTTTGGATATGCTACTTTGTGGACTGCTTTATTAACCTTTCCCCTGATGGCAGCCGTCCAGGGAATGTGCGCCCGCATTGGCATAGTTACCCGGCAAGGGCTGACGGTTACCTTAAAAAATCATTATCCCAAACCTATCCTGTACCTGATGCTGTTATTCAGCTTCCCGGCCATTACGCTGAATATTGGCGCCGATATACAGGGAATGGGGGCTGTTGGTCACATGATATTGCCACAAATTCCCGCTTTTGCATTCAGTATCATCTTCACAGCCATTTTACTATTTGTTATTATTAAATATCCTTATCAAAGGCTCGCCAGGATCCTGAAATGGCTTTGCCTTTCTGTATTGCTGTATATCCTGGTACCCTTTTTAGTCAGGCAGGATTGGGGAACTGTTTTAAAAAACACCTTTGTTCCCGTCATCCGATTCAATAAAGAATTTCTTTCGATACTCGTAGCCCTACTTGGCACTACCATCTCTCCCTACCTTTTTTTCTGGCAGGCCACCATGGAAGCAGAAGACCGGCGGCACAGCAAAAGAAAAATAATGGTAGACAAAAAGATCTTAAGTGACATGAAAGAAGACGTCAATATTGGGATGTGGCTGTCCAATGTAGTCATGTTCTTTATTATCCTCACAACAGGCTCTGTTTTATATAAAGCAGGCATACGACAAATAGATACGGTAGACCAGGCGGCCAAAGCCCTGGAACCTCTGGCCGGGAAACTGACTTATTTGCTCTTTGCCATTGGTGTTATTGGCACCGGGCTTTTGGCTATCCCTGTCCTGGCAGGCTCTCAATCGTATATGCTGGCGGAAACATTTGAATGGAATGAAGGCCTGGATAAAAAATTCCCCCAGGCAAAACCGTTTTACATTGCTATTATCATTTCCCTCCTGATTGGGTTGTCGCTTGACTTTATAGGCATCACTCCCATCCAGGCCCTTGTTTATACAGCCATCCTATACGGCATTACAGCACCGGTCTTAATCGCTATTATCATGCATATTGGTAATAATAAAAAAGTAATGAAAGAATTTACAAACAACAAACTATCCAATTTTTTAGGGGGGCTGACTTTATTATTCATGACGGCTGCTGCTTTCGCATTAATTTATTTTCAATTCCAATAAATATCTCATCATCCGCGGGCCATCCGCATTCATCCTTCCTGCATATGGAGGATAAAGCATACCCTCATTTACCGGAAATCCAGATCCAAAAGGGAGTAGTGTATCAGTTTGCCGGGAAGCCGGTAAGACGAAAGAAAAACGACTTGTAAATCAGAACTTCCCGACTTCCCGTCTCACCGGCTATTTTCAAACTGAGACGCTGCTCAAAAAGGAGACTGATTCGTCACCTTATTGCCTGATGGAAATCATTATTTGATAGTGACCAAAATATTGAGATTTGAGCTATGAAATACTGCGTAAAACCCATGCGGGTTGATGCTGTTTCCGCCAGCCGTGGCCCGGATAACACGAACCAGGGCTGATGAATTCAAATTGCAATCAATGATTTTCCGAAACTTTCGGGAAAGGCTCGCCTTGGGTAGTTGCAGGGAGAACAAAAAATTACTTTCAAATTAAATACTCCCAACCATGAAATCAATCACTTTTACATTTTATGCCTGCCTTATCCTGACCCTTACAGCCAGCAGCCAGACTTTATCCTGGGCAAGACAAATGGGAGGAACTTCGGACGATATGGCTTTTTCCATTGCCGTAGACGCAGCAGGCAATCAATATATAACCGGGTATTTCGCCGGAACGGCCGATTTTGACCCCGGCCCGGGAACATTCAATCTAACTTCTCCCGGAGGAGATGTTGATATTTTTGTCGTCAAGCTGGATGCCACTGGTAATTTTATATGGGCAAAGCAAATGGGTGGATCTATCGGTGATGCCGGTAAATCCATTGCTGTTGACGCTTCCGGGAATGTATATATCACAGGCAGCTTTAGCGGCACATCCGATTTCGATCCGGGACCGGGAATATTCAATCTCACTTCGGCTGGAAGCTGGGATATTTTCATCTGCAAGCTCAATTCCTCCGGTAATTTTCTATGGGCAAAACGATTCGGAGCATCTACACAGGAAGATCATGGCAATGCCATTACGGTTGATGCTTCAGGCAATGTTTATGCCACAGGTAGTTTCAAAGGAACAATTGATTTCGACCCCGGGCCGGGAACCTATCCGCTAACCGCGGATTATATTGATGTTTTCGTTCTTAAGCTGGATGCCTCCGGTAATTTTATTTGGGCAAAAAAGATGGGAGGAATTTTCACCGATGTTGGCAATTCTATCGCCGTAGACGCTTCGGGTAATGTATATACCACCGGGTATTTCGTAGCAACTGCGGATTTCGACCCCGATCCGGCAACGTATTACCTGGTTTACGGCACCGGAGATGAAGATGGTTTTATCAGCAAGCTCGACGCTTCCGGAAATTTTGTCTGGGTAAAACATTTTTCACCACATACCTATGATAATTGTTATAGCAACGGTATTGCAGTAGACGCTTCCGGCAATGTGTATACCACAGGAAGTTTCAAAGGAACTACCGATTTCGATCCGGGGCCGGGTACATTTAACCTTGTTGCGAACGGATTGAATGATGGTTTCGTTTGCAAACTCAATTCCTCGGGTGATTTTGTATGGGCAAAAAAATCAGGGGGTTGCCAGGAAGAGGATTATGGTACTTCCGTTGCTGTAGATGCTTCCGGCAATGTATACACTACGGGAGTTTTCCAGTATTACGCAGACTTTGACCCGGGAACAGGAATATATGAACTTCATGCCGACGGGGCCACGGATGTTTATATCAGCAAGCTCAACGCATCCGGTAATTTTGTATGGGCAATAAGGCTGGGTGGCACTAACCCCGATTATTGTTATTCGATCGTTGTGGATGCTTCCGGCAACATATTTACTGCGGGATTTTTTAAAGGAACCGCTGATTTCGATCCGGGAACCGGGATTTTAAACTTTGTCTCTGCCGGGGGCAATGATATTTTCGTGAGCAAATTAAATCAACCACAGCCGCTGCCCGTAAAATTCAGTGATCTGAAAGCCTACCAACAGGATAATGGTATCCGGCTGGAATGGAGCAACCTTACCGAATCGGAGGTCATTGGCTATATAGTCGAGCGTGCCGGTGTCGCGCAGCCGTTTGAAGCACTCGCATCGGTAGCGCCAATGAAAAATGACGGAGGCCGGGCCGATTATTCTTTCTTTGACGCTTCACCACAGAACGGGATCAACTTATACCGCGTTCAATCGCAGGAAACGGATGGGAAAAAATTGTATAGCATAGTCGTAAAGGTGGATAGAGGGAACGGTAAGACAGGCATTGATATTTATCCAAACCCGGTTACCAATAATCAGTTGACTTTGCAAGCTACAGAATTACCGAAGGGATTGTATAGGCTAAGGATATTTAATGCGGGCGGTCAGCAGGTTCACTCTGTGCAACTGAATATAAACGCGGGATCAGTAAGTGAAATGATACAGTTACCGGCTTCGCTGAAGGCAGGTGTATATCATTTGCAGGTAAGCAATGACGAACTTAAACTGGGTAAGACCTTCATGGTGCAATAAACGAACGAACAGGTAATTAAAAAAGAGGATGTCACAAAAGGTATTTATTTCACGCAACGACCGCTAAGGAGCAAAGGACGCAAAGTATCAGACTCCTTTTGCGTCGCTGTGTTAACTTTGCTTTGCGTGAATTTTTCTTTTTTGACTTTATGACAGCCTCTTTTTATTTGCCTGTTAACATCCGGGTTTGCTTAAATAAATGCTGTATCAATCCCGGTATATGAAAAAAATCAGTTGCCCGCATCTTCCTCTTGCCTGTTTCAATTTGAATGGACTTTGAATGAACTTTGAACGGCCTGGCTTTTCGCTGCTTCAGATATTTGCCGGATATAAATACATACTCCAATATGGAAAGACTTATTAAGGCATGGCGCTCGTTCTATGGTATTGCTATTGCAGGCCTTGGATTTCAACAATTTTTTTACGCAGACTTTCGCCCTGTGCTATTACCGGAGTGGCGTTCTCATATTCCTTTACTCGCCCTTTGGGTCTATATTGCCAGTATCGCCCTTATTGCCGCCGGGCTTGCAATTGTTTTGGACAAAAAAGCGAGAATGGTGTCGCTTGCCCTGGGAGGAATATTTCTCGCCTTACTTCTATTTGTTCATGTGCCTTACCAATTAATCGCTGATCCTTATAATCAACATTTAGGTTCATGGACTGACCCGTTGAAGGAACTGGCCTTATCAGGAGGCGCTTTTGTCATTGCCGGATCCGTCCAGGATGAGAAAGGCAATGCACAAAATAAGACTGCTATTACAAGGCTTTTGGAAAAAATGATCCCCCTGGGAAGTATTTTCTTTTCAATCACCATGATCAGCTTTGGTATTGATCATTTTTTTTATACAGGATTTGTAGCATCGCTGGTACCTGCCTGGGTCTGGGATCATATCTTCTGGACTTATTTTGCCGGGGTAGCCCTTATCGGTTCGGGCGTCGCGATCATTTTACAGATCAGGTTGAAAGCAATAGCCATCCTGCTGGGTACGATGATCTTTCTCTGGTTTGTTTTACTGCATATACCCAGGGCGCTGGCTAATCCTTATGGTCTGCAGGGAAATGAAATTACGAGTGTATTCGAGGCGCTTGGGTTCAGCGGAGTCGCTTTCATTGTGGCTTGTGGGCCTTCAGCAGGAAAAAAGACAAGTTTAAGTTGAAGAATAAGACTTATTTCCTCCGCTTCTCCTGGTCAGCGGGGTAATAAATCATGTCCAATTTCGTAAAACCCGGGTAGTGTAGCAGTTTGGTTTCACGCGGCGTTCGCAGTGGCCCCGCGACGCAGCGAACATTGCTCCGTTGCGCCGCGTGAAATATATTTTCAAACTGGTACACTGCTGAAATCCATTGTTTTTGCTCCTTCCATAGAGATAAGCTCAAAAATAAATCCATACATTATAATTTGATTGTAAAGTTGTTATCCGCCCCGCTAAAGGTAGTTGTCAACAAAATTCAGTCAAAAGCTTGCATATCCCGGAATCGGAGATTATTTTTATGACTCTCCTATATAAACCACGAAATATCCCACAAACCTCGTCACGTACCCCTTACCAGCCTGTGTAATTACCACTGAGTTTAATTTTCCTGATTAACCATTTGTACCCCCTATTCCTTCACTCCCGGTTCGTATCGTGAAAACAAATGGCATAACCATGAGCTTACAAAAAAAGTATATCATTTTTTTGATGGCTGCACATATTGCAGCGGTCCCGGTTTTAGCACAGGCAAACTATGCTTCCCTGAAAATTACCTCACCGGCGGGAAGAGAGAAAAAATTCGCGGTCAACTTCCCGGATTATTTTTCTGCCCTAAAACCTTTTGCAGACCCTTTTCATCGTGCATCTGCAACTTCTCATCCATCATCTCCCCGAAGAAAAAAGAATATAAGAAAAGAAAAAACTCATTACAATGTGCGCGGCGCCAATAAAAACAAGGCATCGGTTGCTATAAAAAGAAATGAAACAATCCCGAAGAATATTGACATCAGTTTTAAACCAACTTCGTTTACTTATACAGAAAACTCGAAGGCTGATATCGGCCTCGATCAATTTCCCGGTACCCAGCTTATTTTATATGCAAAAGCGTTGAAGCAATATGCACTAAAAAATGGTTATGATACCAGCTATGCATTTTTAAGCAACATGGGCATGCTTTGCAACAGGAAAAGATTTTTTGTCGTTAACCTGGTGACCATGGAAATAGAACAATCAGGTCTTGTTTCCCATGGGCGCGGACAAGGCCCTTCATTATATGACAAACAATATTCCAACCAGGCCGGAAGTAAATGCACTTCACTGGGACGCTATAAAATCTGGGGCAAATACAAGGGAAACTACGGGGAATCTTACCGGATGATTGGCCTCGATTCTTCCAACCAGAATGCCCTGAGCAGGAATATTGTATTACATTCGATGGCTTGCATTCCCGATACGGACGGTGTTGCACCTGCCTGCGTTAGCGATGGATGCCCGGCTGTTTCAACCAATTTTCTTTCTTCCTTAAGTAAGATGATTGACTCAAGAAAAAAACCACTATTGTTGTGGATATTCGACTCCAACCTCGAAGAAGCGGTGGTAGAAAATCAACCCGCAACGGATGGCCAGGGGCC
>JAUZOA010000152.1 GCA_030706685.1 Bacteroidota bacterium | reverse complement strand
TTTCTTTTCTTACCTGTTCAGGATCCAGTTCTATCGGCTTGTCTGTTCCCTCTTTGATGATCAAATGCCGGCGGTCATTGGTAGCTATTTTATAGTCGGTCGTAAATTTTATTTTGTTTGGGAATGCCATTGCGCACTCGCCGCAAAAAGTGCATTTCCCTAAATCAATACAAAGCGGACCTGAAGTGATGGCATTAGTCGGGCATAGTTCCACCAGTGCCGCTTCATCAGTCTTTTCTGTACTGATAACAGGCCTGCCCCTGAACATGCCGGGTATACCGGCCCTGGTGACATCGGGGATATATTGCCTGCCCTGTCGCAAAAGTATTTTCAGATTATCCAACATAACAATTCATATTTAGGATTTTACAGATCATGGCCACAGTACGACAGATCAAAACTTTTATTAACTATCGGGAAATCAGAGATCTCATTGTTCCGGACTGACAACGCCATCGCCAGCCAGTTGTGGAAAGAAGGATCCTTTATTTTATAATGGACCAGGTTCCCGGTTTCATCCGTGATTGCACAGTGACAAATTTCTCCCCTCCATCCTTCCACCAGAGAAATAGCAAATGAATTGGGTGCAGGTATGGCTAATGGGGCAGGTTTATGCTCACCACTTGAGGAGTTTTTCATTAATGCCTTCAAATAACCGACAGACTGATTGATTTCTTTTCTCCGCAGGCGTGCTCTGGCATAAACATCTCCCTGATTTTTTATTACCGGTTGATGATTCAGTTCGTCATAAAGATTATGGGGATGCGAAGAACGGATATCCCTGTTCAATTCGCTCATCCTTGCAGTCATTCCCACCGTACCGGTTGTAACGGCTTGTTCTGTTGTGATAACACCTGTCTTCTCAAAGCGGGCCAGTGCGCTGGGTAAGGTGAATAATTCTTCACAGATATCTTCAAAGTCGGATTCATATGAATCCAATAAACTATTTAATTCAGCCGCTAATTCCGGAGTAAATGGAAAATTGGTTTTTCCCGGCCGCACCAGGCCCTTAGCCAGCCGGTTCCCACACCAGGACTGAAAGAAATTAATCAACGGGGTTCTGAGTCTTCCAAATACAGCGCTACCCAGTTGGTATGCCACATCCGTACACATTCCACTTAAATCACCCGTGTGGATTGCCAGCCTTTCCAATTCCAGGGCGAGAGTACGGGCCAGTTGTAAGTCCCTTCCCGGATGGTAATTGCATAAGCTTTCCCAAAGGTTTACAAAAGCTACCGTATGACCGGCAACGGAATCCCCTGCAATATTTTCAGCCAGGGTAACCCGTTGTAATAATTTCTTTTTTTCTATGAATAACTGCTCTATACCCCTGTGTTGGTAACCCAGCTGGACTTCAAGGTGAAGGATTTGTTCACCATTGCAAATGAAACGAAAATGCCCCGGTTCGATAATACCTGCGTGGATTGGGCCTACTCCGACTTCGTGTAATTCCTCGCTCTCAATTTTAAAAAAAGGATAATCGCCAACTGTCGAATTTTTATTGAACCGGTTAAATGGGAAACGCACCGGCTTAAGCCAGGGATGGTCAGTATAAGCCAGGCCGAAATTTTCGTGGATTTCCCTTTCAAATTTTTCAAATACCAGGTTACGCCTGGAAAAAGAGGGAAGCTTTTGTGTTGCGGTTACCTCAGATGATGAGATATAAATCGAGCTAAGTTCGTCATCGGCTATGCAACAGATTAGTTTTATTTTTTCTTCAGAAGGAAAGCCATAATAATTAACGCAGTGAGTACCCTGGCTTTTTGTCAGCAAAAAAATATTATGCTCTAAAAAAGTAATGTAATCCAGTGCCGGGATTTCCCGGAGGGGGATCGTCTGATTATTTTTTATGCTTATATGCTTCATATCAATGCGGTAAATTTTTTATTGCTTCCTGAATGAGCGTTACAAATTGCATCGGCGGCGTTAAGCCCAGGTAAACGACCAATCCCAGTAGGACAAACTGTGACAGGGATTCTACCGGCTTTATATGCTCCATGCCTTCTTCCCTGAAATCGATTGCTGGGGAGAAAAGCAATTTGAAGATGTTTTTACCAAATGCCCATAAGATCACCGTTAACAGCAGAATCACAATAATCAATATAAGTAAGTAATTTGAAGCAAATAGGCCCCGGAAAATCATGAACTCGGAAATAAATAAACCGGAAGGTGGCATTGCTGTCGCAAAAAAGAAACCCAAAAGCATCACCACTGACCCGGTAAGGTTGTATTTAAAATAATTGCCAACGTCATAAATACTTTTGCTTTTATATATGCGGTAAATCTGTCCCATCTGGAAGAAAAGGCTTGATTTAAGAAAAGCGTGCAGTACAATATGCAGAACTGCACCGTAGTAACCTACGCCTCCTGCAACAATTCCCAGCATGACTATACCCATATGTTCTATACTGGAATAGGCGAACATCCTTTTTATATTTTTCACCTTCGTCATGTAAACGGTGGCTACAAAAATGGAGAGGATAGCTGCAATCAGGATCACATGACCGGCCCAGCTGTGAATGGGTGAATTGGCAATAATGATATAGAACCGGAATATGCCAACAAAGCCGACATTCAGCAAGACGCTGGACAGCAAGGCGCCCGCAGGTGAAGGTGCTTTGTCTTTTGCATCTATGCCGGCGGTATACATAGGTACCAATCCCATCTTTGCCGTAAACCCGGTGAATATGAAAATGAATGCCAGCTTTAGCCAGAATAAATTCAGTTCGGGCGCTTTCTTTAACAGGACGGCGAATGAAAGGTCATCGGTACCTTCCTGTTTTAAGGTGAAACTTAAGAAAAGGATACCTATAAAGACCAGGGTAATACTAATTGCGCACACGAAGACATATTTCCAGGTACCTTCCAGTGAACGATTATTCCTGCGATGATAAATCAGGGCAGATGCGCTCAGGGTGGTGAGTTCGACAAATATCCAGGTAACCGCAATATGATTGGCCAGGTATGTTGCGCTGATGGCAGTGAGCAACATGACCATTGCCGCAAAATAAATCGCTCTGTGCCGGGCGTTCTCCTGGTTTTTAGAAAGGAAAACATAGCTGTGATACATAGCCGGAATACTGATGATGCATAAGGGGATCAGCAGCAGGACGGCCAATCCGTCAGCGGTGAAATAAAACAATTCAGTTTTATTGATATGCAGGTATTCATAAACTGTAAACCCAATCTGCAATGCCAGGAATCCGGTGACAAGCAGATAATTTATTGCCCGGTTCCTGTTAAAAAATAACAAACCACTGATCATGAATGCACCCGCTAAATATAATCCTGTCATGCGCTTTTATTATTAATTGCTAATCTCTTAAATTTTTTAACTGGTCAACATCCACATCTTTTAAGACATCACCAATCCGGTTCACAAAAATCCCGAGTATGAAAACGCTGGCAAAAATGTCGAGCAGTATACCGAGATTTACCAGCATGGGCATTTCATTCCCCACGGCAAGTGACAATATGAAAACCCCGTTCTCAATGACCAGGTATCCGATCACATGGGTCATGATTTTAGTCCGGGTTACGATAATGTATAGTCCTGTGAATAATGTTGACAGGGCAACAACAAAAAATATCTTGCTTATTCTTGAATCCATGATCGCATTGGATAAAATAAAAGTGGCAATGATGATCATCGTAATGATGATGAGCGAAATGAAATTTGGTAAAAAAGGCTCCGCATCCCGTGTAATCCGGTTTCTTTTCATCACATAATTCAAAAACAAAGGAATAGCGAGTGTTTTAAATACAATAGTCTCCAGAAGTACAAATGCCAGGTTAACAGCATTGATCTGTATAAGCTCAATAAAAGCAATCCCAAAAAGTAATATGCCCTGAATAGCAAGAATTTTAATATAGGTGAGCAAACGGTTGGCAATGCCCAGGTAGAGGAGGGAGATCGCAAATATTATCAGTAACACATTTATCATGGCGATTATTTCAATTTTAATGGTTAACTAAATTGACCTAAAACCAATAACACACCCAGGAAGATCAATAAAGAAACCGACGACAGGGCCAGGATATACTGGGCATTATGGTTCATCCGGAACCTTGCAGTAAAAGATTCCAGGATCCCGACTGCCAAAGCAAAGAGTATTTGAATTCCAAAGAAAATGGGTATGGTCAGGTATAAAGGAAAACTACCCATGAACAGGTTTGCGATCAGCGCACCATATAATGCAAACTTAAGGTTGGTTGCATACAGGATCATTCCCAGGTCAAACCCGCTGTTATCCAGGATCATCACTTCGTGAACCATGGTGAGTTCCAGATGTGTCTTAGGATCATCAATGGGCATACGGCTATTTTCAATCATCGTGATCATGACCAGGACAAATGTGGCCAATACCCCAAGAATATAGGAAATATAAGAACCGAAATGTAAAGAGGCGAAAATCTGTTGAAAAGAAGTATGACCTGTAAGCAGGGCGAAGGAACCCATCAGGATAAAAAAGGAAGGCTCTGCAAACATGGAGTACAGCGCTTCCCTGCTGGCTCCCATGCCTTCAAAACTGCTGCCTGTGTCAAGGGCCGATATGATATTAAAAAACTTTCCGATGCCAAGTATATAGGCAAAGAACACAAAATCCCCTTCAAAAGATATGATTCCACTGTAACGTCCCAATGGAATGACCATCATCGCCATCAGAACCGATGCAAAATAAATACTTGGCGCAGCCTGGAAGATAAAGCTGGTCGTTTCACTGTATACCGAACCTTTTTTGAAAAGCCGGATAACATCCTTTACCGGCTGGAAAATACCCGGTCCTTTACGCCCCGAGGTAATACTCTTCATACGGATAATAATACCCGTAAAAAAAGTGCTTGCCAGTACAATTAAAATAAAGCTTATCATTTCTTACAAGTGATTTAAAAATTTAAATAATGATTTAATGTATTCAAATGCGAGGGGAACACAGAGCACAAGGGTAATAAATACCACGCCGTATAATAAATAGAACTGCAGATTCCCGTTTTGCAAAAAGATGAACCGGTTGAGAAATATTTTTAACTTACTTAATGGATAGTCAATAAACCATTCTTCAACCTTATCATAAGGATGGGTTTCCTGCCCCCCGGTTTTAGGAAACACTCCGGTAATTTCTTTTTTCTTTTTGTGAATTGAAAGAGCAGGCTCAGCCAATTTCCTGTAAGACCGGATAAACGAACTGGCTGTATACTGCATTTTAATTGTCGGAGCAATATATCCGCAGGCCCAGGTGGTATTTACTTGTATGGGTTTGTTCATCGTCACCCTTCTTTTCAATATGTAAATCAGAACGGCGAGCGCCAGAAACCCGGCCCCGCAAATCCCAATCATGGACAGGGTTTCTGTAACAGGCAGGAATACCAACCGGCCTGCGGGATCAGCTTTTCGGGTAAATAAATCAAGCGATTTTGAAAGTGCCGCGATAAATATTTTCGGAAAAAATCCAATGGCCAATATCATGAATACACCTGCATACATGGGCAGCAATTTTGCGAAAGAAGCTTCTTTCACTGTTCGATGGGAGATATTTCTCGGGCGCCCCAAAAAAACAGCTCCAAATGCCTTTGTAAAACATAACGAAGCGAGTCCGCCGATTAAAGCCAAACCGAAAAGTCCAAAAACAATGGATGTAAGCAGTGTTTTGTCGTGATCGTGTAAACCGGTGAACATACCATTGTAGACCAGGAATTCGGAAATAAATCCATTGAAAGGAGGGAACCCGCAAATCGCCAGCGCTGCAATCAGGAATAATAAAGCGGTACGGGGCATTTGTTTGCCTAAACCACCTAATTGTTCGATATCCATGGTATGGGTAACCTGGTATACATTGCCTGCCCCATAAAATAAAATTGATTTAAAAAGGGAGTGGTTCAGGGAATGGAGCAGGGCACCCGCAAATCCTAAAATAGTTAAGGTTGTATTTCCCTTTCCGATCCCGATACATCCCAGACCGATTCCCATTCCGATAATGCCAATGTTTTCAATACTGTGATAAGCAAGCAAACGTTTGAGGTTATGCTGGATAATGGCAAGCATGACGCCATAAATTCCGGAGATAATGGAAATGAATAGAATCACATACCCGATCACCAGGTAATCAGTTTTGATCAGGAGCAGCATGCGCAATATGCCATATATCCCTATCTTGATAATTACTCCCGACATAATTCCGGAGACATGTGAAGGAGCTGCCGGGTGTGCATAGGGCAGCCAGGTATGAAAAGGAACAAAACCGGCTTTAATGGCAAACCCGATGAAGAAACAAAAGAACAACGCAAATCCCGTAAGTAAGGAATCAGTTGTAGTGAAAAGGGAGATCGCCCTGAAATCATAAGAATTCATCTTCAGTGCCGGCCAAATGAACCCAAGGGTCAGGAACATGATAGCTATATGAGCCTGGATCAAATAATTAATACCCGCGTCGAGGGTCTTCTTTTTCTCATGGTCAAAAATAATCAGCAAAAAAGAGGATATAGCCATGATCTCCCAGGCCACAAGGAAGGCAATACTATTTTGCAGGGAACAGATACTGATCAGTCCCGCCTGCAGAAGAATATAATTGATACAATGAACGGATAAATTGGCTTTTTGTGACCGGTAGGGTTTCATATACTGCATTCCGTATATGGCTCCGGTGATAAAAGTGAAGTTGATGATTAAAATAAACCAGCCGGATAAGGCATCTATCCTGACGGGTATAACGCCGGTTACCCATGAACCCCGGAATACCGTTTCGAAACCTGTTCCCGATAAGGCATGGAAGGCAATCAGACTGCTGAGTATTGCAATTGCTGATACGGCTGCCATGGTAATAATGGCTTTCCATTGAACGCTGACTAATGGTATCAGCGTAATCGATAAAAAGACAATTATTATTAACGCAACAATAACAGCCATTAAATGAAATTAAAAATTGATCCCAGGAATATCAGGACAATAAAGAATATTCCATATAATATATACATCTGGATTTTGCCATTTTGGATAAACTGAAAATAATTCAATGAATGCAACAGCCTCCTGAT
>JAUZOA010000151.1 GCA_030706685.1 Bacteroidota bacterium | reverse complement strand
TTGGTCCAGCCGCCGCCAAACCCATCGCATACATCGCCCCAGCCGTCTTCATGAAAAGCGCCGGTAGCGAAGATGCCGGCTACGATGGATAAAATGGCCGCCACCGGCTCATTGAACAGGTAGCCGGCCCCATAATAAACCAATGCGGAAATCCCTCCAACGATCCAGCCTATTAAAGGAAAATAGCGGGTGGCTTTATTTAAATAATCCGCATCATGCGTAACCCATTTAGGACAGGGAATGCGGGTATAATACATGAGGGCGGTAAAAAATATTTCGGTTTGTTTTTTCAATAGTAGTTGATTTTGCGAGTGGTAGTTACTTCTATGTCCAACGAAATCATCCCGCGGCGTGGCACTATTGAGACGCTACGGGAAATAAATCTCCGGTCAAACTTTTTCCGAAATACCCGCGCTTCGAAAGCTCGCCATTTCATTCAGGAAATTGACTGCGCTTTGAATCAACGGTATCGCTAACGCGGCCCCGGTTCCTTCACCCAATCTCATACCGAGTTGTAACAACGGCTTTGCCTGCAAATAAGCCAGCATTTTTTCATGTCCCTGCTCGCCACTGGTATGCGCGAAAATGCAGTTGTTGATTATTTTCTTGTCTGATTTCAAAGCAAGCAATAATGCCGCGGTCGAAATAAAACCATCCACTACAATAATCATATCCAGCTCAGCGGCTTTTAAATAAGCGCCTGTCATCATGGCTATTTCAAAGCCGCCAATTTTCGTTAATAAACTAAGAGGCTGGCCGGCTGATAAATGGATTTCATGCTTCAGGTAAACTTCTTTTAATATTTTAATCTTGGTGGCCAGTTGTTCATCATTGACTCCTGTTCCCCTTCCCACGCATTCTGTCACCGGCAGACCGGTAATGGCGCTCATGATTAAGGATGCCGATGAAGTGTTGCCGATACCCATTTCGCCAAAACCAATCGTATTGCAACCTGATTGAAAAATATCCTCCACTATTGCTTTTCCTTTTTCAATGGCTGATAATGCCTCTTTTTCCGTCATGGCCTGTTGTACCTTATAGTCTTTTGTACCATATCCTATTTTGGCATCAATTAATCTTTTAGACGTTATGGAATTATCAAAATCATAATTCACCCCGCTGTCTACCACTTCCAGCTTAATAGTATGCTGCCGGCAAAACACATTGATAGCTGCGCCATCGTTGATAAAATTCAACACCATCTGCGCTGTTACCGCCTGCGGATATGGATTCACCAATCCCGCAGCAGCGATTCCATGATCGGCTGCAAACACGACAATATGCGGATTCTTTATCGCGGGCGAAGAAGTATTCTGTATGGTCCCGATTTGCAGGGCGATTGCTTCCAGCATGCCCAAAGCGCCCGGGGGTTTTGTTTTATTATCAATTTTATCCCGGAGCTCTTCCTGCAAAGTTGATGTGATCATTTCCATGTAGATGAGTATTATGATTGAAGTAAAAGATCACTGAACCAAAAACCCCTTGTGCCAACATCTTTAATGGGAGTTGGATGATCATTGGTTTTTAATTCTAATTTCTTATACGTTTTTTCACCCCGGGTAACCGGGATTGCTTTTTTGAAAACAGGCCCATCGAAACAAAATGTATGAAACTCTCCGTTTTCCCCGCAGGGATCAACAACGGAAGGGAGCTCCCGGATGAACGCTTCATCAATCAATCTCCCGCACCAATCTTCATTCAAATAACCATCATTGATACAGCATACAATAGTTTTAAATCCCTGGGCGATAAAATCATTCAGCATCCATCGTGTATCCGTTTTCCATATAGGGAAAACACATTGCATCGCCAGCGGGGCCATTTTCTTTTCCCGGTATTCCCTCAGGTCTTCCAGGAAAATATCGCCGTACAGAACAGTATCAATGCCCTCTTTTTTTATCCTGAGCAAAGTTTCTTCCATCTGTTTTTCATATTCAGCATTGCTGGCTTCATATACATACACTTTCAGTAAAGGGATGCCGATACTTTCGGCCTGTGCTTCGATCAGTTCCTCCCGTACACCATGCATGGAAAGGCGATTATAGTTCCCGTTGAAAGTGCTGAGCAAATATTTCACTTCATATACTCCTTCCTGCAATACTTTGTACAGGGCATAAGAACTGTCTTTGCCGCCACTCCAGCAGAATATAGCTTTTGTTGGTCTCACGCTGTATTTGTTTTTATGGTTACCGGGATACCACTTATCATGAAGATTACCTTAGCTGCTTTTGCCGCCACGTATTGATTGGCCCAGCCCTGCAGGTCGGTAAATTTTCTTCCGATCTCCGTTTCAGCATGAATACCCATGCCTGTTTCATTACTTATAATGATAAACACACCCGGCTTTTGGACCAGCGCGTCTATTTCGGATTTGAATAGTTGAAGGGAAAGCTCAATATCCCTTTTGGTATCAGAAAAGAAATTACTGAGCCAGAGTGTGACGCAATCAATAATGCATACCCTGTTGTCGACCGGGAGCTTGCTGACATTTCTTTGTTCTTCAAAATTGGTCCATCGTTCATCTCTTTCCGCTTTGTGCCTGCTGACCCTTTGCGCAAAGTCTTCATCCCAGATTTTAGCGGTGGCAATATAAACAGGCGAATCAGTCAGTGATAAAGCCAGTTGCTGGGCATACCTGCTCTTACCGCTGCGCGCTCCCCCGGTAATAAAAATAATATTTCCATCTTCCCGGGATATGCGGGTGTTATTACCTGTTTGCATAAAAAACTTTTTGTTCAAGGAAAATGGGGTATCGCTGCTTCAGTTGCAACAGGCAGTTCCTGCACAGGCACTCATCATATTGTGATGCCACGAATGCTTCTTCTTCCACTGTTAATTGAATCCCGTAGCATTGGCAATGGGCAATATCCCCCACTTTGCATTCAAATTTTGCATGGCAACGGGGGCAATTTTTTTCTTTGTGCTTACACATGGACAGCGGGGTTTGAAGAATAATGAAAGTATTTTTATCGCAGGTGAACGGGTACTGTAAACGGATGAATAGTTGCCGTCTTCCCGGCAATAAATAGTTTTTTAGGACCTGCTCCAATATAGTTTATTCCAGGGATGCCTGTAGTTGCGGTTTCTTAGCTTTTAGCCATTCAAAGATTCCAAACATAAGGCCGCTATAAACTATTGTGCCCAATAAGAAATTTTTTATATAAGGAGCGCCCTGCGCATAGCATTTTAATAAGCTGCTGAAGCTGTGATCCATTAGCTTTCCCGAAGTAATATCCGTACAGCCAAAAAGAAAAACACCAAAATCAACGATCAGCCAGTAGATCAGTGTACTGCTTATGGCAGCCACCAGCAGGTTTGATATTGTTATTTTTTGCAGCAGCCATTTGCCCAATAAAACAATAACGCAAAAACCGGCATATACCCAGTACCAACTACCATACAGGATGCCGTATTTATTATTGTATATAAATACATCAATAATTATATCGCTTGCCAGCAAAGCGAGAAGCGGGAATGCAAATGCTTTCCAGTTTTTGCTGAAATAAGCGCCGCCAAACAAACCCATGGCTCCAATCGGGGTAAAATTGCTCCAGGGAGTAAGAGCGGCTGCATCGGGTATGCGCATGGCGGCAGCCGCGATCATTAACAACGCCAGTACGGCGAAACGGGGATTGATTTTTTTTATTGACATGGTTTATTTATTTAATGGTATAGAAATTAAAGCTCAATTCGTATTCCTCCTGTGATAGTAACGCCTGTTGTATTATAGCCATAGACTTCCGTGTATTTTGAACCGGTGATATTTTTCGCGTCGGCAAACAAACGAAGTTTGCCCGAAACAAACTTGTATTCCGCATATACATTTACTAACGCATAGGCTTTGAGATTGACCTGTTCTGTTGCGTAAGGCGGGGCTGGTTCGAAAAACAAGTCTGTTCTTTTACTTAAGCCCTGGAAGAAAACGTCCACGTACAGTTGCCGGGTAGCCTGGTAACCAAGACTAAGAGTGATCGTGCTTTTTGGCCGTCGTATGAGATTGTAATAGCTGGTATCTTTTCCGCCGCGCGATTGCTGTATATGACCCGTGACATAAGTATAAGAAGCTTTCAGCGTTATTTTTTCAATGGGAGAATAAGCGGCTTCGAGTTCGAGGCCTTTATCCTTTTGCTCATCAATATTGATAAATTGGCCGGCAACATAGGTAACCAGGTTCTTTGTATCGCGGTTAAACAGGGTAGCGGTTAATGCCAGCTTTTTTTGCAGTGCAGCTATGTGAATGCCGCCTTCGAGACTGGTAGAGTTTTCCGGCTTTAATGCAGGATTTGCGCCAAAGGCGCCAAATAGTTCATTGACAGTAGGCGCTTTGAAGCCCGAGGAGATATTGGCAAAGAACTTAACCTCTTTATTGATAGTATAAGAAGTGTTCAGGCTGTAAGTAAAATAACTGCCAAATTTTGAATGGTTATTATACCTGCCGCCGGCTTCAATGTTCAGCCCGGTACCGCTTTGAATAAAAAAGGAGAGATAGGGGCTTACAATCGAAGTGTGAGGGTTTTTTATGGCCAATGTGGTGTCAAGCAAACCATAGTCCTGGTAATTCATTCCGGCCAGCATGGTTACTTGTTTACCCAGTGATTGCTTGAGGTATACTTCGCCGGCATGGAACCTTCCCCGGAAAATGGAGGATCCAAAATCATTAATATAATTTCTCTTCGCGTAGGTATAACCATAAGTAGCTGTCAGGGTTCCTTTGGGTAATGTAATGCTGGTAATGGCGCCGGCATTATTCAGGAGGGCCGTGAATTTATTATTGCCATCGGTAAACGCGCCCGCGTCAAAATCACCTTTATAATAAGAGTACCTGTAAAAAGGTGTGATCTTAATGTTTTTGGATGGCTGCCATGAAATATTAGCGCGCACACTATGCCTGCTGAAGCCATCTTTATCAAAATTTGCTATGCCCGTTTTATCGGTGGCTTCTGAGATCCCGTCTGTTTTGGTATAACTATACCCGATGGAGTAGTCAAGGGATTGGCCATGACCGTTTAAGCCGGCATCGCCATTGAAGCTGTTATAACTTCCATAGCTGGCCCCACCGGTAAAGCCAATAGGTTTTTTGCTGTTTTTCTTCGTTATAATATTGATCACACCTGCTATCGCGTCCGAACCATAAAGTGTAGACTGGCTTCCTTTCAGAATTTCTATACGCTCGACCTGGTTGAGCGGGAGAAGACGCAGGTCAAAAGCTCCGCCGCTGCCGGAAGGGTCATTTACAGGAATACCATCCAGCAGGATCAGTGTATATTCATTGGAAGCGCCGCGCATAAATATTGACTTATCTTTTCCGGGATTACTGTTAGCGCCATTTACAACAAGCCCTGTTTGCTCATTTAAAAGCTGGGAAAGATCCTTGCCTGCGCTTCGTTCAATCTGTTGAGAAGTAATAACGGTGACTACTTTTCCCGTTTCACTCAATTTTACCGGGTACTTGGTGGCGGTTATTACCACGTCATCCAATTGTTTAAATGCTGAGTCCTGTTGTGCCATTAGCCGGCTGCTGATCATGACAGCAGCCACTACAAAAAATTTCTTTTTCATTACTGAAAATTTTTTTTAGTGACTGCTTCCGGAAAATAAAACTAGAAATGAAGAAATCCCTTTTTTAGTTCGTCAACTAAGCCCTTTTTGGAGGGTTGGGGAGGTTCCATCTCATGCCTTTCACCCGAAAGCTGAATGTTGTTTGTTTGATCTGGCAGGTCTTCTGGCTTAGGGTTCACTTCAACGCCTTCCCGTTGTATTTTAACAGTGGCGAAGATTGAAGCTTCTCGTAAGCCCCTCCTTCGGAGGGGTTTGGGGAGGCCCTTTACAGCTACGGGGATAGCACCGGATTTTCACCGGATTTCCCTTTTCATCCCGATGTTTAATCGGGAACCAAATCATTGCAAATGTAGGGAGAGAAATGTTTCAGGCAAGAAGAGTTTTCAACATTGCTAACAGTTTTTAGCTAATAGCTATTAGCTGTTAGCGACTCCTCATTCTTTAACAAATGTCATACGAATGTCCGCATGATTATTGCAGCATTTCTTTAACAACTGATCCAAAAATGAATGAGGCTTTTTTACGTTAGCTAATCAGTTGATGTTTGACCGTTACTCCTTATTTCCTTCTTACCTCTACGCTGCTTCAGCCTTTTATTGTTAAACCGGTAAAACAAAATTTGATGAATTCAATTTTGAGGAAACCTCTTTGCTTATTGATGATCCTGTGTGGAATAAGTTGGATGGTAAAAGCTCAGACGAATGTTCCCAAATTTCAATTAGGCGCGGGCATCGGAACATTTATTTACTTTGGCGATCTTACGCCTACTGCATCCGGTTCTTACAAAACATTGAAGCCGGCCCTGGATCTTTTTGCCTCAAAGCTGCTTAGCCCCTCCTTTGCGTTGCGGGCCAATCTCGCTTTCGGAAAATTAAAAGGAGATGATGCAAAGTATAATCACCCGGATTACCGGCAGCAGCGGAATTTTAATTTTACTTCGCCTGTAGCGGAAATAGCAGGCCTTGCTGAATGGAATGTATTGGGCAGGAACTACAGCAGCCGCGGCTTTTCACCTTATTTGTTCGGGGGAATCGGTTATAGTTTTTTAAAAATAAAAAGAGACTGGAGTCATCTTAATCTCGAATATTTTGGCAATGGATCAGAGTTGGTAACAGGTTTGGCGATTGACGCGCAACATTCATTACCCAAAAGTTTATTGGTTTTCCCGGTTGGCGCCGGCACCCGGTATTATATAACTGATAAGATCGGCATCAGCGCGGAAGCTTCCTGGCGTCTTATGTCCACGGATTATTTGGATGGATTTAGCCAGGCGGCCAACCCAACCAGGGGAGATCATTATGGCATCTATTCAGTGGGAGCAGTTTATAGGGTAGGGAAAAAGAATACACTGGCATGCCCGGTCATGAAATATTAATACGGAATAAAAGACTATTTACCGGCACATTTTTACTGCAGGCCGGTAAATAATAAAGTTTTCCCATGTTGGTTGCATGGTGGTTTTATAGGTTAGTGTTTTAAAATCAGCTGGTGCCCGTGAAAATGAAACGTCCGGTATGCTGATTGAGAGCAGGCCC
>JAUZOA010000150.1 GCA_030706685.1 Bacteroidota bacterium | reverse complement strand
TTTTTATGCTATGGGTGCGGATATCCTGGAATCAATATTTTTTATACCATTTAAAAATAGATTTATGAAAAAAAACTACAGATTTTCATTTCTGCAGGGTTTCAACGCGATCGCGGCCGCTTCACTGATCACCTTGTTGAGCATAACAACTGGGCAGGCTCAAGATACCAAAGGACAGGCCGTAGTGGCTTCCGTAACCGTGACCGCGACCGTGACAAAGATCGACCAGAAAACACGTGAAGTCACGGTAAGAACCGAAGACGGCAGGGAGCGTAGCTTTATTGCCGGTGAGAATGTAAAGAACCTGGCACAGGTAAAGAAGGGTGATGTGATTACTGCAAGATATACGGAAGCGCTTGCTTACCAAATCGTGGGACACGGTAAATCTTCCGGTGTGGAAACCACTCAGGCCGCCGCGGCTGCCAAACCCGGTGAAAAACCCGCTGGCGCTATAGCACAACAAACTACTGTGACAGTTACGGTCACAGCTATCAACCCCAGTGTGCCATCTGTTACTTTTAAGGGGCCAAAAGGCAACACGAAAACAATCAAAGTGAAAGACCCACAGAAACTCAAAGGCGTGAAAATCGGGGATATGGTAGACATAACCTATACGGAGGCGATCGCAATCACCGTGGATGAGGCACCAAAGAAATAGCTTTGCCGGGTTTACAAATAATAAATAACTAACAAATTAAATATGAAAAATAAAATTGTAAATGGAGTATTATCCGGATGTATTGTTTTATTGGTAATCTCCTGCAATGCTAAGAAAGAAGAACCCGCAACACCGGTGGTTGATAAAGAACAAATAAAAAAAGAAATTCAGGCCAAAGAAGACGAATTTGCGGCGACATATAATGCCGGAGTGGTAAAAAATATAGGCTATTATGCAGATGATGAGACATCCTTTTATCAAAACAGGGCACCATTAGTTGGGAAGGAAGCAATTATAGAATTTTTAAAATCTGATGCAATTTCAAATTCCAACACCATTTCATTTAAAACGAACGAAGTTTTCGCCTCCAATGATGGGAACCAGGTTGTGGAAATTGGCTCTTTTAAGGTAGTTGATTCTGCCAATACTGTTATTAATACCGGGAATTATATGAGTCTGTTTGAAAAAAGAAATGGCAAATATATGAGCCTGAGAGATATGAGTGCTTCTGATATGCCCAATAAATAAAAGGGGTAGAATATATTTTAATAAGCGGCTGTCCGAAAATGATTTTCGCTCAGCCGCTTTTATTTGTTGGATAGAAAATCCGGTTAATCAGCGTCTTCTGCCTCCGCCTCTGCCCCCGCCACCGCTAAAGCCTCCACCTCTGCTTCCACCACCGCCATAACTTCCCCCACCTCTGTTATAGCTCCCACCCCCGGCATCCCGGGTACGACCTCCTCCGTTTGACTGATAATTTGAAAACCCTCCTCCGTTTGACTGACGGGTGGATGCCGATGGACGTGTTGACGCAGAAGGTCCATTGGATGGACGATTAGATGCCGAAGCCCCGTTTGACGGACGGGTGGATGCTCTGTTACCATAACTGCCGCTGGCATTATTATGCTGTACCCGGTTAGAAGTGTTTCTGCTATTGTTGTAATGATTAATTTGATTTCGATTATTAATAATCACTGTACTACCCCCACCATAATGTCCGCCGTAATAACCTCCATGGTGATACCAATTATTATGACGATAAATGCCAACCGCCATAACCGTAAAGGCAGCAAAATAAGGCGGGTAGTATCCGTAATAATAAGGCGGATAATAGGGCACATAGGCAGGTGAATATACATACTGTACTACAGGTGCCGTTTGAACCACTACCGTCGTAGTAGATGCCGGAACATCCTTGGTAACCGGTTCCGGACCTGTATACGCGGGATTTGCAGTAACTGAAGGTGTTGCGGTTGTTTTTGGTTCAATAACGTAATCTTTACCGTACAGCTCTTCATCACCGACAATCTGGACGTTAACTTTCTTATTCTTGTCTCTGTTTACTAAAATGACCGCAACATCCTGTTTTTCAGTTTTACTGACGTCAACCTGAAGTATAAATGTATAAGACTCACCTTCTTTTTTAGTAATCACTTTGATAAAATCAACTTTTTTATCCAGATCCAGATCCAGGTTATTGATTCCTGTTTTTTGTTCATTAAGTGATTTTTCAAAGTCTTCAATGGTTTTTGACTTTAGAAAAAGGTCCATAACGGCATACAGGTCAAGGTTATCTCCCGCCAGGCCTAATGATGCGGTATCCTGCTTTGTTTGGGAAAAAACCGGCAGGCTTAACAAGCTCATCACTACTACTAAATATGACAAAAGGTATTTTTTCATAATAGGCGTATTTTATACATTGACTTCAGATAACTCAGGGATTAATCTGGAGGCTGATACAAAAATGATATAAATAATTTAAAATCTTTTGATTAATCCCAATTTATACTATTAGTTCATTCTCTGCTAAATGAGAAAAATGCTCAATTTATTAAAGCTAAATTCATATAAAAGAGAGACGGATGATGTTGATCAATAACAACAATGATTTTCATCATCTGCCGTGACCAATCCCCACCCATGAAATATGAAGTCATATAAACCGTGTTAATCCGGCTATGCACTTTCTCATCTAACCCATAAATCACGGCCAGATTAGTAGCCTGTGTGAATTGGATAATATAAAGGCCACCCTTGGGTAAACGCTTCCTGCCGCGGACCTCCCAATAGCGACCAGTCATTGATCCCTTCCCATGCTAACCGAACAGCAGGCTAATTTCGTTGTTTTTGAGTTTTATCCGGTTTACTTAGCCAGGCATCGATAAACAGGAAAGATTTTTAATCAACCCTTTGAATATGAACTTAGCGATTATCGGAGACTACAATAGTCAATACAGACCTCACAAAGCGACAAATGAAGCGATAGACCATTCAGTAGGAAAATGTGGAATTCCCCTGCGATGCGACTGGATCCCAACAGCAGCCATTGAAGCAGATTTTGAAAAAATTATTTCGACCTATCATGGCTATTGGATAGCCCCCGGCAGTCCATATAAAAGTATGTCTAGTGCATTGCAAATCATCCGGCATGCAAGGGAAAATAAGATTCCTACCCTGGGGACATGTGGCGGATTTCAACATATGGTGATCGAATTTGCAAGAAACGTGATGGGCATTGCCGATGCTGAACACGCTGAATACGATCCATATGCTTCCAAACTGGTCGTTAGTCCATTGAGTTGCTCACTGGTTGGGCAAACCCTTGAAGTGGAATTAACTGACCCGGCTTCCCGGACTTTTGAAATTTTCGGAGATGGGAATATTATCGAAAAGTATTATTGCAATTTCGGGCTCGACTCCGGCTATCAAAATCAACTCCACCAAAAAGGCTTCAAAATGGTTGGCACGGACAAATTCAGGGAAGCAAGGATTTTGGAACTGGAAAATCATCCGTTTTTTATTGCAACGCTTTTTGTTCCTCAGGATAATTCAACGAGGGAATCGCCTCACAAACTGGTAACCGGATTTTTACAAACAATTGCCAGGTATGCACGTCTTACCCGTATTTGGCCGGTTCATTCATTGTAATAAACCTGCTCCAGTTTCAACATGCGCAATTCGCTGACAGGTAATTCTTATCATTCAGGTAATGAATGTGTGTTTGTCCCCTGCCGGCCTGAGGATCAAACTGCTTTTTTTACTATGGCAATCAGGCGGGGCGATGAATTTAATTCAAATGGGCTTAGCTGGTGGTGGCAGTGATGTTATTGCCCTGCCGAGACCGGAAGCTGCGCCGGTTACAATGACTATTTTTATTTTCTAATTTTTTCATTTTTCTGGTTTGTCATATCGCCAACCCATAACTCATTTTTACTTTATCCATTACCACATGCGTATAGAAATGTTTAAGGTAGGGGTTGTCCATCAGTCTAAATTTTTGAAACTCTTCGTAATGATGCATGTCCCTCGTGTTAACAATTAGAACAAAATCATAGGTGCCTGTCACATAATAGCATTGGGAAACTTCAGGGCATTTGAGCATTTCTGCTTTAAATAAACCAATAGCTTTTGAGTTTCCTTCATGCAAAATCACATCAACCACACTGGTAATTCCAAACCCAACTGCAGAAGGAGATATTATTGAAACATCTGCTTCAATTATTTTTTCATTTCTAAGTTTGGTTATTCTTCTCTGAACAGCACTCTGACTTAAACTTACCTTATTGCTGAGTTCTTCCGTGGTTAACCTGTTGTTCTGCTGAAGCAACCGTAACAGCTTCTTATCAAATTCATCCATCTGAAGCATAATTTACCCGTTTGACTATAAAAATAGGTTAATTTAATTGTTGGATTGAAAATGACGCAAAAAATAGTCACGAACACAAGTATAATTTGCACTACCAACTAGTACAAAGATGAATACACTACAAAAAGAGAATCTTCCGGCCAAAAGCATTTTTACAACGGCCGAAGTCCTTAAGCTCAGAAATGAGACTTCAGGCACCAGAAATGTTATTCATCTGAATAATGCAGGAGCTGGTTTAATGCCCGATGTGGTAACTAAGGCCATGCTCGATCATATCAGGTTAGAGTCAGAAATAGGTGGTTACGAAGCTGCCGATCTCAAATCTGATGCTATCAGGGAATTTTATGATGAAGCAGCCCTTTTATTTAATTGCAAACCTGCAAACATTGCTTTTACTGCAAGTGCAACGGATTCTTATACAAGGGCATTATCATCAATCCCCTTTAAAAATGGTGATATAATACTAACTGATAAGGACGATTTTGTTTCTAATCAAATCCAGTTTTTATCCTTGCAAAAACGACTGGGTGTAAAAATCGTTCATATCAACAACGCCCCGGCGGGAGGTGTGGATTTGAACGATCTGGAAGAAAAATTAAATAAACATCAGCCAAGGCTTTTGGCGATCACACATATTCCAACCAATTCCGGTTTGGTGCAGCCTGTAATTGAAATTGCGAAAATATTCGGCAGTTATTCCCAGCGATATCAGGATAAAACATGGTATATCCTTGATGCCTGTCAGTCGGCAGGGCAAATGAAACTGGATGTACAAGAACTTCACTGCGATTTTTTAAGTTTAACCGGCAGAAAGTATTTAAGAGGACCAAGAGGCACAGGCGCTTTATATATTTCCGATAAAGTGCTCAATGCGGGCCTGGAGCCAATGTTTATTGATATGAGAGGGGCTGAATGGTTTGAAAAGGATAAATATAAACAACAACCCGATGCAAGACGGTTTGAGGATTGGGAATTTGCTTATTCCACCGTGATAGCCTTGAGAGCAGCCATTGCATATTGCAGGAACATTGGGGAAGATAAAATCTGGCAGCAGGTTAAACTGCTCTCGGGGATTACCCGAAGCAAATTATCAGCGACTGAAGGAGTTAAGATTTTGGATCGCGGAGCAGAAAACTGCGGTTCAGTCACTTTTCATGTAGCAGATTCCAGGCCCGAGTTTATTGTCGGGGAATTGCTCAGGCGTAAAATAAATGTAGTGGCAAGTTATAGAGCCTATGGTTTGATCGACTTTGATGAAAAGGGTGTTGAATGGGTAATCAGGGCCTCCCCGCATTATTATAATACCCTTCCGGAAATTGAGATTTTTGTAGAAGCTTTAAAAGAAATAATTAAAAAATAAAAACCATGTTAGAATTAAGACCTGTATGTGAAAATTGCGGCAAAGATCTGCCGAACAGCAGCAATGTAGCAATGATTTGCACTTTTGAATGCACTTTTTGCTCTGACTGTGTGACGAATGTTTTACACAATGTATGTCCCAATTGCGGCGGAGGTTTTGAAAAAAGGCCGACAAGACCTACAGAATGTATAACGCAGGATTGTCTAAAAAACTTTCCTGCAAAGACGGAAAAAAGGCACAGACCGGTAGATTTGGAGAAATTTAAATTACTTAAGGATCACTACCTGTATATCGATCCGCGGAAAAGGTGATGGCATATCTAAACAAGGGGAGTCTTCATTAAAATGAAATTTCAATATGATAACCGAGGTAAATATCGAAGAAAAGTTTGGGTTGATCAGGGAATATTGGACGCCTAAAATTATAGCTGAACTCAATGGACAACAAGTTAAGCTTGCCAAAATTAAAGACGAATTAATCTGGCATAGTCACCAGGATGAAGATGAAATGTTTATTGTCTTTAAAGGAACCTTATTCATGGATTTTACAAACAAAACAACGGAAACAAAAAAAGGAGAGATTTTAATTATCCCAAAGGGAGTAGAGCACAGGCCCCGCACAAATGGAGAGGAAGTCTGGATCATGTTAATCGAACCGAAGGAAATCAAACATACCGGTGATATAGAACACGAAAAGACCGTGAAAGAATTTGAATGGATTTAGCAAAAGGAAATCATCCCGGTTACAGACTTTGAAATAAGAACAGGGCAACGATAATAATGGGGAACAGGATGATCAGTAGTTTTTTTTGAAAAGAGGCCAGCGCGATATGTTCAAACAGTTGCTGCTGAATATAAAAAAGGGTATTCGCAAAAAGCTGGATACTGAAAAGGCAGACCGGAACCAGCATGTTTTTTTTCGGACGTCCATCAAAAAGGTATTCGCCGGAGGAATGATAAAGGATAACAACGATAAGAACCAGGTTCACGAGAACCAGGACAGATTTCTTGCCAGCCATTGACATGGTATTAAGGATTGGCCGTAAATATATCCAATTAATTCATGAACCTGAATCAATGCGGCCATTCTGCCACAATCCCTGAAGTTGTCGGCCATAAATATACAGTCCGGGTACTGCGAAACGTTTGAGTGTTATTCAATAAAACGGAATTGCAAGCGCTATCTTCAGTTTTGAATTTATTATCTTTAGGAGATGCACGAAGCGCATAAAGTAACCTTACGTACCAAAATCCGGAGACGTTTAAAACGAATATATGATCATGAAGGAAACGAAAAACTTAAGCAGAATTTTCTCCGGGCAATCCCTTTTTGGATAGCATCATTAATTACAGGCCTGATCGCCGTCTTTTATTCGAAACTGTTTCTCCTGGCGGAAAGCAGTACCGGTTCGTTATTCAGATCCTTTCACTGGCTTTTATTCATTGTAACACCTGTGTG
>JAUZOA010000015.1 GCA_030706685.1 Bacteroidota bacterium | reverse complement strand
AGGTAGAGAAAAAATCTGCCATAGAGGAATGTCCCTCCTTTTGAAAAGATATGGCTGTTGATAACAGAATATTTCACACAGGCATCAGAACCTATGATAGTGCTTGTTCAGACCCTGAAAGGAGAAAAGAAAAAATGACGAAGGAGACCCCTGGGGAAAGAAAAAGCTCTTCCATGTCTTTTGGGTATGATCTGCTAATCGTAATTTCCTTTGACATCCTGATGATTTTTACCGGGACATGGGCTTTTAACAGGATGAAGTTATAGTACAATCCGCCTGGATTCTCTAAGTACTAATTACCTGTAATTAAAAATTGAAACTATCTGCAGTATGGTCAAAAAAAGGATCAATTTATTGTTTCCTATTCTTTCTGATAGCAATAAATGCATAGCATATACAAACCCAGATGAACAGGTAGAGAAAAAATCTGCCATAGAGGAATGTCCCTCCTTTTGAAAAGATATGGCTGTTGATAACAGAATATTTCACACAGGCATCAGAACCTATGATAGTGCTTGTGCAGACCCTGAAAGGAGAAAAGAAAAAGCAAAGTATAACAACTCCCGCGATAAATAAAATATGTATAGAACGTAACATGATCAGCTTTTTTTCCTGGATTCATTATTTTTTTCACCGCCTCAAAATATCTTCAAACGTCCGTTTTACAGTAAATTTTTATTCACACTCTCAGCGCATTTCGGATAAGCCGGATTAATTCATCGCCCTGGAACGGTTTTGTTATATAACCGGAAGCCCCCATACGCATACATCTTTCAATATCTTTCTTTTCGGAAGATGCAGTAACAAAAATAAATGGCGCTGATATGGGCTGGTGATCTTTCCGGATAGCTTCTAAAAATTCGTATCCATCCATCACTGGCATCATGATATCGGTTAAAATAAGATCAGGAGTCTTTTCCCTGAACATGTCAAGACCCTGTTTCCCGTCTCTTGCCACAATGACTTCATACTGTAAAAGTTCAAGTAATTCAACTGTGGTTTCCCTATTGGGATCATTATCCTCTACTAATAGTATACATTCTTTCATTGTATTGGCTAAATGAAGGACAAAGAAGGACAGGGAAGTTACCGAAAATATCCTGGAAGAAATTCCTGGTTTGCTGGCCGGTTTGATTTTTAATGCGGGATTGGGAGCCCCGTCATTTGATTGACTGACAGTTATCATTGGACTGTGTCCTAAAAAAAATGAATTTCGGAAAAGGAATAGAAAAGAAGAAGAAAATGGTTTGAATCTTATAAAAAATGGCAGATAGGAGCGCTGGTGTAAAATGATATGAAGTCATGAATGATTTTGGATGTCCGGCCGATGGAAAAGGTAATCCCCTTCCCTGCGACATGTAGGAAAACCTGGTGAATATCCGGTTTGACTATTGCCAAAACTAATAGATACCAGGACTGAACTGATTCATGGCCGGAAAATAAAAGACGGTTTTTGAGAGCAGGGAATTGACTTGCTACGCATTTGATGATGAAATGAAAAAAGATAAGCCGGGCATACAATCATTATCATAAAGGGCGAAAAATGCCAACATTTAAACTACTTCCCCATATTGCCGATATCCGGGTACAGGTAACTGCTGCAACACAGGAGGAAATGTTCAGGTCGGCGCTGCAGGGGATGGCTTATTTGGAGAAGAAGAACTTTTGTAAAGAACAGGCGGGGTCATTTTTTGTCCGGGATAAAGTGCAGATTAAAGCAGCTGATATTACCGGCTTGCTGATTGATTTTTTATCGGAAGTGCTTACGCTCAGCCATATCAACAAGGTTGTTTATTGCGAAATAAGTTTTCATAAACTATCCGCTACGGAAATAATATCAACAATAAAAGGAAACAGGGTGAACTGTTTTGATGAAGATATTAAAGCAGTTACCTACCACGAAGCAGCCGTTAAACAAAACAATAAGAGGCAGTTGGAGACAGTTATCATTTTTGATATTTAAGAACGAATTATGCTGCAGGCATCGCAATTAATAAAGATCACAGATTATTTATGGGAGATACCGAAAACTATTCGCCCGGATATGAAGGTACCGGCATATGTGTACTGTAAAAAAGAAATGCTGGAGGCGATTTTGGATGATCGTTCCCTTGAACAACTTATAAATGTTGCCACGTTACCCGGTATAGAAAAAGCGGCTATTGTAATGCCCGACGCTCATGAAGGATATGGTTTTCCAATTGGCGGCATAGCCGCTACACACTGGCCTGAAGGTATAATATCACCGGGTGGTATAGGCTATGATATTAATTGCGGCGTTCGATTATTGATCACTCCTTTGCCTTATGACGGCATTGCTGATAAGCTGGAAACTTTTTCAAAAAAATTATACGAATCTGTTCCGTCGGGCACCGGGAAAGGCGGGGAAATAAAATTAAGTATGGAAGAAATGGATGAAGTACTGAGAAAGGGAGCACAATGGGCAGTTGAAAACGGCATGGGTAATATGACAGATTTGGAAATGATCGAGTCAAAAGGCAGGTTATACAATGCGGATCCTTCCGTTGTTTCGGAGCAAGCTAAAAAAAGAGGACATGACCAGTTAGGCACTATTGGCGCCGGTAATCATTTTGTCGAAGTTGATAAAGTAGCAAACATTTTTGATGAAAAAACCGCAGCCGTATTTGGCATTCAGAAAAATCAGGTCGTTATTCTTGTTCATACCGGTTCTAGAGGATTGGGTCACCAGGTAGCAACCGATTACCTCAGGTTGATGATGAATGTTATGCCGAACTATGGTTTCAAACCGAAAGACCGGGAACTGGCCGGAGTTCCGTTTAATTCAAAAGAAGGGCAAGATTATTTTAATGCTATGTCGGCGGCGGCCAACTTCGCATGGTGTAACCGGGAAGTCATCACCTATGAAATCCGCCAGGCCTGGCAAATGGTGTTTGGGAGAAGTGGCGATGAGATCAAATTGCTCTACGACGTTGCCCACAATATTGCTAAAATAGAGGAATACCTTATAAATGGTGTTACCACCAAATTGATTGTCCATCGTAAAGGAGCGACAAGGGCTTTTGGCCCTGGCAATAATGAAGTGCCGGAAAAATACCGCAGTGTTGGTCAGCCAGTTTTGATTCCCGGGAGCATGGGTACAGCATCGTATATCCTGGTTGGCACTAATAAAAGCATGGAAGCAACTTTTGGCTCCACCTGCCACGGCGCCGGCAGAAGATTGTCAAGAACCGCAGCAAAAAAACAAGTAGGCGGGCCCCAGATCAAAGACGAATTGCTCAAGCAGGGTATTTATGTACAGGCAGGTTCCTATCGTGGAATTGCAGAAGAGGCTCCCGTTGCTTATAAAGATATTGATATGGTTGTGGATACTGTGCACGATGCAGGCATTGCATTAAAGGTTGCGAAACTAAATCCAATTGCTGTCATAAAAGGCTGAAGATTTCATTTGAAACATTCCCGTCAACCTGGTTGACCTGCCACGTCCAATTGACAAAACACCTTTCCGTTGTAATGAAAAGATTGCCGGAATCAGGAACTATGCTGATCACGATCATTTCAAACTGCCGGGGTGTAACCTTAATATTGCATCAGTGAAGGTAAAAGCAGATTTTGAATGAATTAATGAATCATTGCGTAATCGTGATTATTATTGGCTGAATACTTTTAACAATATGTTTGATCATTCAAGATATTATTATTATGCAATTAAATATCGAATCTCCGGATGTACCAATAGATGACCGGCTGCTAAAACTGGTAATGAACAATTTTTCGCATATTGGAAAAATGTATGATCGTATTGTAAAATGCCAGGTCATCTTAAAAAAGGTACCCGATAACCATAAAAAAGAATTCGGCATAGAGGCCTGCCTTGTTTTACCGGGATATTCTTTATTTGCTGAGGACAAGGCTGTGACTTTCGAAATAGCGCTGCATAAAGTGATAAATAATATCATACGCCAGTTACGCCGTTACAAAAGTAAACGCGGGGAGATTTGGTAATAGGAAGCGTTCAAACGCCCCGTATGGCTAACTTAACACAACGGGTAATCACCGGAACTATATTGGTGATAATTATTGTTACCTCAATAATGTGGAATCCGTATAGTTTTATTATTTTATTGCTGGCTATCGACCTGCTTGGATTACTCGAGTTTTACAGTTTATTTGATTCCTATACTTCTTCACCCGGAAATATAGCGGGAGCTATTCTATCTTTAAGTATTCTTGCTACTGTTATTCTGCTAACAAGCCATTTGAGTGATTGGCGGGTTTTACTCATTAATATCCCTTTCGCCTTCGGCCTGTTTATATTGGAATTGTACCTAAAAGCAAGATATCCCTTTCATAACCTGGCCTTCATTTTTTTGGGCATCATTTGCATAACTGCCCCGCTTTGTTTTTTCACTGCTATTGCATTTCTGCCTTTTCGGACAGGGAACTATCATCACCGCCTGGTTCTCGGATATTTTTTTATTTTATGGGCGGGTGATACCGGCGCTTATTTTATTGGAAAATATTTTGGCAAGCGCAAGTTGTTTGAGCGTATCTCTCCCAAAAAGACATGGGCAGGGAGCCTGGGGGGTACTGCCTGCGCCCTGCTCGTTGCCTGTCTTAATTTCTATTTCTTTTCAACTATGAATGCTATGGACTGGATGGGTATGGCTTTAATAATAGTTGTTGCGGGAACATTCGGCGACCTGGTTAAATCTCTGATGAAAAGAAGTCTGGGCTTGAAAGACTCCGGAACTATTCTACCTGGTCATGGCGGTATGCTTGACCGGTTTGATACTTTATTAAGTTCTGCCCCTTTTGTTTTTTGCTATCTAATTTTATCAGGAAATGCATAGTCTATTTCTTAGCCAGTATTTCATTTACCTTTTCCTGCCCGTAGAAACGTGTGATTTCGTCTTTTTCCTTTTGATTGCCCTGCTGTCGGGAGTGTTCAATATAGTAAGAACTTTTCGAAGGCTGTCCGTATGTCTTCGACTACGGACCAGCTTTGAAAAAGCTGTCCACCTTGCTCGCAGTAAGACTGTTGTTGGTCTTTAGTAAAATAACTTGTTAGAGCCTTTTATATCCGTTATTTGGATCTGTCATTAAGCTTTGCCATAGGTATTTATTAAAAAGTTGATTTCCTATACTATGTCTATTTGAAGTAGATGTTATGAAACATCCCGTTCGAATCTGACAGTGACTTTGTAATTCTTATTTTGACTTTCTCAAAAAACTATCCCCCGGCATGCATACCGGGGGAATAGTCTTTCCAATAAAAACAGGTACACTGAAAATCTAGATAGTAATTTCGAGCATCCCACTATTGCCTGGTAAATCCAGGGCAGATGCGCTAATCTTACTACCAGCCAGCAAAGCATTTGCCTGCGTGGCCGTGTAGATCCATTTATTCCTGTCAAGCGGGTTCAGAACAGCATTGCCTTCTTCCAATAATGCACCTGCGGCGCTGAAGATGCTCACTGCTACTTCCTTTACCCTGAAATCGTCCTTGGCCTTTACAACGATGGTCGAACCAACTGTACCATTGTATTTTCCTGTATCGATGCTTTTGACTACAGGCGCTTTCAGATAATCTCTGAAGGCGACATTAAAGGCCGTTTGCCCGTTGGTTGCCTTCTTCTCGTATTCCTTTTTCAGGTCCGGAGAAGAAATGGCGCCCTGGGCATACAGCGCTGCAGAGGTGAACTGGTCGCGTACCGCTACCTGTTTCTCCGTAGCTACTGCATTTTTGTTGACAGTGGGCATGCGCGCGATATGCGTGTCATCGCCCCGTTTCTTATAAACGTATTTTTTTCCGAAATTTCCCCTCGCTCCTCTTACGAGCGGGTTTTCATTAATCTTTGCCATGATACTTTTTTTTAATAGTTATAAAATTTGTTTAATTGCTAACCCCCACTTCAGAAGAAAGTCTTCCGGGTTACCACTCCCGTACGGCTTTAGGTAAAGCTTCTTCGGTGGCGATTAACAACCCAAAAGTAATTTGCGTTGTGACCGGCCGGTAAATTTTGTGACGGCATTAATGAAAACCTGTGACGAAACTACCCACGCTCTGGGACGAATGAAATTTAGCCCTTCAAAAAAACGGGCTGGCGGGAAAGTAAATTAATGTGCCGGTCACGTGCCGGAGATGTGCCGATTCAGTTTAAACCAGGTCTTAACCATGTACCAACCATGTGTCAAATGAGTTCTTTTACCCTGAAAAGCACATAGATGACACATGGTTGGTACATGCTTGACACAAAGATCTCGCTGAGTCACAGGAGATTGACACAAGCACCACACATGGATCACACATGGATGACAGATGGATCACACATGAATCAAACATGAATCAGACATCTTCAACACACGGGCACTGATGGTTTAAATATTTTAAGCCCTGAGCTCCGGAATAGCGGGTAGTAGGTCAGTTTCAATACTTATGTGGGCCACAGGGGACCGCGGAGAAACAGAGAATCTCAGAAGATTCATGATAGTCTGTGGCGCTCTTGATCTCTGCGGTTCGCAGTGGACATATTTCAAACTGACCCCTTACCGGATAGCGCAGACTTTTCATCAAAATAGTATATTTGACTACCACTAATTATTACGAACTAACCTTATCATTTATGACAAAACAACGTTTTTTCTACAGGAAGGATGGCATTTTGCAAAGAATAAACCTCGATGAAATAATTCTGCTGGAAACGGCAGGCAACTACGTCAAGTTTTATTCGCTGGAACATGTTCACATGGTGAGGACGTCACTTGACGCTGCATTGAGCCAGTTGCCCAAAAATCATTTTGTACAAATTCATCGTTCTTTCGTTATATCTATTGATCATATCGTCGCAGTCGGAAAGGACTTTGTTTCCCTTATATCGGTGCCTGACAAGGTATTTCCTCTTTCCAAAAAATTCTATGCGCCATTATTGGAATTGATTAAAATTATTGAAACCGATTCACCGGATTCAACGAATTAATTAGTCCCGTGAATGTTTTATAAGACCGCGTGGCAATCAGGTTACCAAAACAAGAGCCCGTTTTTATCAAATTGAACAGTAGTTCTTTGCATATTCCAAAAATACATGCTCATCTTATATCTCAATACTGGTTTAAAGTTATGAAAAAATAATACTTCAATCGAACTAAGTAATTGTTTACCCTTAGTACAGTCCCGTGAAAAAATGTTTTGTCTCCCGTAATACTATTATCGAATAATTTTCCTGAAATTGGTAAGACAATTGCGAATATTCTTTTAGCTCCCTCCTATAATAACTAATCTTTTACGGCACTGATAGCTGCAAACGGCAGGAAAAGAAAAATAAAATTCTTGCAGGCGGTTTCTTTCAGGTTAAGGTACTTGACTTAACAAAAAACCAGGCTAGCGATGAAAAAAAACAGTGCAGAAAAATTTATTTTCAACTCACTTAACCCTAAAATTAACTCACTTGTATAACTTGTTGTGTTGTCAGTGATCTAGTTAGTATTTTTTTTGATTTGATAAGCTATATTGCATTCAATTAATCCTGTGAATAATTTCTGTTTTAAAAGAAAGATCACAATAGTGAATAGATGTAGCGACACCCTAAATCCTTCCCTGTAAATAACTAATCTTTTTAAGGCACTGATAGCTGCAAACGACAGGAAAGAATAATCAAATTCTTTTCTTCCGCTTCCTTTAGGTTAAGTTTTCAAATGTTCTCCTCTGGACAGTAGCGACTGACCATTTAATAATGTCATGCATGAAATATTGCGGGCAGCAGGGCGATTTGTATGAAGAAAAAACATTTTAAAGTAAAGTGTTTTTACCGTGCCAGGTTACTGCAGCCATTTATGAATGGAGGTTCAGATATAATATCATGCATGGGTAAAACAGCGTAATGACCAGTCAATAGAAATGTGACAACCGTCTTTGCGGGAAAAATACATTTATAAAACGTTTTTTTCACCAGATCATTAGGGTGAATTGCTTGACATTTGTAGCAGTGATCATGATTCATATTGTAAGCTATTCGATGATTTTATGCGGGAAAATGGGAAGTTGCCGCTAATAATAATTCAGGACAATTAGGTAAGTATTCTTTTAAACCATTTTAAACTTTTACTATGAGAATTTTACGTAGCCTAAAATTGATTAACCCAGTCAATTTATTTGCCTTATTCTTTTTTATTTCGGTTGCTGATTCAAAAGCACAAAACACCAATTATACTCCTTTATATACAAGTTCAAATTTTGTAAAAACAATAGATCTCTCTAAGCCGGTTGGGACAGTAAACGGCGCTGCCGGCACTACTCCGTCCGGGGGCGCTACCTATTCGATTCCAGTATATACCCCTCCGGGGACAAATGGATTAGAGCCTTCTGTTAATATTGCGTATAATTCCCAGGGAGGCGATGGTATCGCTGGGTTTGGGTGGAATATTGGAGGATTGTCGGTGATAACCCGTACCGGGAAAAATATCTACCATAATGGTATAGTTAACCCGGTTACTTATACATCAGACGATGCTTTTTTGCTAGACGGTATGAGACTTAATGCTATTACAGGTTCTAATGGAGCTAACGGAACAATATATGCCGGCGAAACAGAGACATTTGCAAAGATTATCTCTAACACCTCAGGATCTGTCAATAACCCGGATTGGTTCCAGGTAACAGCTAAAGATGGCTCGGGTATGGAATTTGGCCATACTGCTGATTCTAGAATTCTTACTGATGACGGACAAAATGTATTGCTCTGGCGCATAAATAGAATTATAGATATAAACGGAAACTACATTGATTTTAAATATAATAATTCAGACCGGGACAGCCGTATTGAGCAAATAGTATATACAGGAAATATCAATACAGGCTTGTTACCCTATAACCAAATCAATTTTTCTTATACGATTCGCAGTGATATAAATACAGCTTATGATGGAGGCGCGTCTCTTTCCTCCAAATATTTATTGGATAAGATCACTATTCTCACTCTTGATGCAGCAGGGATCCAATACCAGACGGTAAAAACCTATCAATTCAATTACGGGTTCGATAATGTACATTCCCTTTTAAAGGAGGTGATCGAATATGGCGGCGATGAAACAGGGCCTTCATTGAACAGTACTATTTTTTTATATGGGGATCAGCCTGCTAGCCTGTCTTATTATACTGCCGGACTGTTAACAGGAAATTATGACCTCTTCCCTGGTGATTTTAACGGAGACGGAAGATCGGATGTATTGGCCGCGCAGATCGCCTATAACTATATGGGCTTGAAATACTATCCTTCTTATTCTATCTTTTCGGATATTAATAACGGGAGCGGGGGCACGTTGCTCTATTCTTACTCTACGCCGGGTAACAATATTATCGGGGGCACCCCTACCAAATTATATAATTTCCTTTCATCGGATTACAACAAAGATGGCCGGGATGACGTATTATTTCTCGCAGCAGACTTGGTAGAATCCGGGCAATCTCTTTTCATAAACTCTGTAGTTTTGAACAAGACCGGCAGTTACAATCCCCAGACAGGATACACAGATTATACAACACAGTATATCCCGTATCCGGTCTCTGGAGCGTATGCGTATCAAATGACCAGTTCCACTGGAAAGTCTTTTATTCCAGGCGACTTCGACGGTGACGGGAACCAGGATTACATTCTCATAGCCAGGAACACCAGCAATCAATACAAGGCTTTTATTACCAGTCCTGCCACCAATGAATTAAATATGGAGATTGGTAATTTTGGTGCAGGCTCCAATCCCTATCCCGATTCTTATGCTCAAACCATATTGCAGGGGGACAAGGTGGTTCCAATTGATTTTGATGGCGATGGAAAGGTGGAATTATTAGTGACAAGGGGTTATAAAACGTATATTGTCTCATTTCAAAGAACCTCGATAGCCACGGGATATAATTTCATCGCATCAGTCATTGACTCAACCAATGACGTTATTCAAAATTACCGGATTTATCCGGGCGATTTTAACGGGGACCGGAAAACAGATTTACTGGTACATCATGATGATAATACCTGGGGTATTATGTACAGTGACGGAAAGTCATACTCAGGAGCATACCCTTTTACTTTCCAGCAGACAGTAGCTACAAGCGGTCTGGATGTTACAGATAAAATCATAGTCGCTGATTTCGATGGAGATGGAAAATCAGATATTCTGCATGGATATAACTATTATGTGGGGGGAGTTGCTACTTCTTCCAGATTGTCGTGCTATTATAGCAAAGGATTTTCATTATCCAATTCTTTTTACTATGAACAGTATACTTTTAACGACCCTTTAAATATGAGTGCCGATATGATCAGTGGAGATTTTAACGGCGATGGGCGTAATGACCTTATAAACCGTTTCTCAAGTAGTGCCGATTTTATTTTCATAAAACCACTTGGAACGGAAAGACTTCTTAGTAAGGTGACAAACGGTCACAATGCTACCACTGATTTTGGATATAAACTTTTGACGGACCAGACTTACCCTTATTTTTATAACCGTACCATTTCTCTGGATGATCCATCTAATCAAAACCCATATAATTATGTCCAACTTCCCATATACGCCGTCTCCGCACTTATTGTGCCTGACGGGATAGGTGGGAACAATACAACCACATTCACCTATGAAAATGCAATTGTGCACAGAGCGGCAAAAGGTTTTCTTGGCTTCAGGAAGATCACCGAAACGGATGCGGCAACCGGCATTACTTCTATTACAGAGAATGATATCAATACTCAATTTGCGGTTCCTTTTACTACAAGGCTAACAAGCTACCTTACGTCTACCAACCAGCTATTATCTGAATCGCAGATAACTAACTCTTTTACCAACCTTTCTACCGGGGTTAACGACATACGGTGTTTGCAAAAGGTTGATAAAACTCTAAGCATAGATTATCTCAACGGAAGAGCCTCCGAATCCGTCAATACTTATGATAGCTATGATAATGTGACCACTAATGTGACAAAAGCGGGTGTTTTGTCAGGGAATACTGTTGATCCCACAGAAACCATTACTACTACTACGGCATATAGTATTCACAATACACCTGTGCCATCAAAGCCGGACAATTTTACAGTATCCAACCTTAGAACCGGAATGCCCTCAGTAAGCGTTGCTACTTCTTATACATATACGACTAATGGTCTGGTCGCCTCACAATCGGTTTTTGACGGGTTGCCCAAAGCTGTTTCTACTTCTTATACCTATAACAGTTTTGGAAATCTTCTTACTGCTATTACCAGCTCTGCAGGTCTCAACAGCCGGACTACAACAAATACATATGACGCAAATGGAAGATTTGCACTTAGTAAACAAGTAAGCGGTAATAATGTGTCCCAAACAACATCCACTACTTATGATAGCAAATGGGGAAGCCCCGTTTCAACTACTTCACCTGACTGCCTTACTACTACCTTCGTCTATGATGAGTTTGGTAGGCTGAAGACGACCAACCTGCCGGAAGGATATTCGGTTAATACAAGCTTGATCTGGGATCTGCAAGATAATAATGTTTATTACAGCTTTACCGATTATCCGGGCGGCCATCCTGATGTAAAAACATGGCACGATAAACTGGACAGGGAAACACAAACCCAAAGAGCAGGTTTGTTTAGCTATGGCTGGATTGCAAAAACTACTACATACAATTCCCGGGGCGAAATTGCTACTCAGACCAATAGTTATTATTTGGAAACACCCCTTACAACGACTAATAGCTATGACGATTATGGCAGGTTACTGAGCCAGTCCAATGCATTAGGGACGACACAGTATGCCTATTCAACCCTCAGCGGTGGCAAGATGCAGACAACTGTCACAAATCCAGCCGGGCAGGTTTCATCAAAAATAATTGATGCTGGCGGTAAAGTCGTCGTTGCTATTGACAATGGTGGCGAACTAGATTTTACATATGATAGCCGGGGCAACCAGCTTGAAGTCAAGCATAGCAATACAACCCTGGTTACCTCGGTTTATGATAATTATGGCCGGCAAAGCAGCCTTAACGACGTAAATGCAGGGACTGTGAGCTATACGTATGACGCGTACGGGCAATTGACCCAGCAGGTTGACGCGAAAGGGAATACTTACAATATGCTTTATGACGACCTGGGGCGGATAACGAGTAAGACTCTGGTGGGTGAGGCACCGACTACCTATGAATATTATAAGGATATTGCAACCGGGTGCAACAACAATAGTTTGTCGAAAATAACAGGCCCCAATGGAGTGGTCAAACAATATACTTTTGATGCGATGAAAAGGCCTGCAACGGAAAAGGTGACAGTGGATGGGACTGACTACACTACTGCCTATACTTATGATCAGTATGGAAACCTCCATAAGACTACTTATCCTTCAGGGGTCGAGGTAGTAAATACATATGAGGAAAACGGGTATTTTCAGGAAATAAGTAATGGCGAACCAGTTTTAGGAGGACCCTACCTGTTTCTGATAGGAGGTATCAATGGCTCCGGGCAATATACCTCGTATGCCCTTGGCAATCATATTTCTACTCTGAAGTATTATAATTATGGAATTCCTACAAGAATCGTGTCAAATAGGTCGTCCATTCAGGACCTGAATTTTACTTTTGATTATACCACCGGTAATCTATTGAGCCGCTATGATGCGATAAAGAACAAAACGGAAAACTTCGAGTATGACAACCTGAACAGGCTTACCAAAAACTACATACAAACTACCGGCAGGCCGGTTCCCCAGGGCATTGTCAATTATGATAACAATGCAGGTGTATCAAAGGGTAATATTGCCAGTAAAACAGACGGCGGTAACTATACTTACAGTTCAACTAAGCTGCATGCAGTGGCCTATACCTTAGACGATCCCAACCCGTTTCGACCGGGTGGTCCCTGGCCGGTATCAGCGGCTTCTCATACTGAACAGATCATCACTTACACTTCTTTTTTAAAAACGGCTTCCATTACCGAAGGAATATACCAGTTGAATTTTACTTATGGGCCAGACCAGGAGAGAATAAAATCAGAATTAAAAACCAATGGTGTTGTTACAGAAACAAGATATTATTTTGGCAACTATGAAAAGCAAATTAAGAATGGAGTAACAAGGGAAATACATTATGTCAGTGACGGCAATGAACTGATCGCCATATTAGTAAAAGAGAGTGGAGTTACTACGCCTTATTTTGTTTACACCGATTATTTGGGCAGCATTTTAACCGTAACCGATGCCAACGGCAGTGGTGTCGCAGACCGGAATTTCGATGCATGGGGACGCAGCAGGGATCCGAGAGACTGGTATACGATCTATGCACCAACTGCGACCCTGACAGGACCAGATTGGCTGTATCGGGGGTTTACAGGCCATGAGATGCTGCCCCAGTTTGCGTTGATAAACATGAATGGGCGAATGTATGACCCTGTAATAGGAAGGATGCTGAGCCCTGATAATTATGTGTCAGACCCATTTGGTACACAAGGGTACAATAGGTATTCATATGCGATGAATAATCCGTTGAGCTATGTAGATCAGGATGGAAATTTCCCATGGCTTGCAATTGCTATCGTGTCATTTCTGGGTGGTACAGCTAAAGGCTTGAATTCCATAGCGAATAAAGGGAATTTCTTCGATGGTTTTTGGAGAGGAGCAGTTGTTAGCGGAGTAGGAGCTATTATTGGCGCGGGTTTGGCAGGAACTTTCGCAAATATGGGAATGATCGGGTCTGGTTTTGTTCAGGGTGGAATAGGTGGGATCATAGCCGGAGGAATAAATTCTGAACTGGAAGGCAATGATTTTTTTGATGGAGTTTGGGGGAATGGATTAGTTGGTGGCCTTTCAGAAGCCGTATTTGGAGCCATCAACAGAGCTTCCATGGGAAATGTAAGTGACATGTTGGAAGACGGGCAAGGATTGCCAGGTACTGATTATTTTGAATCACAATCTGAATTGGAAGATTTTGCAAATAAATACAACGGCGATATGAACAGCATTGAGAAGGAAATACATACAGATTTACAATTGGGCAATGAACATAATTTACCCAAAGATTACATTTATGGTCCTGTGGGTCACAGGATTTATAAGCTGGGCAAAAAAGATGTCTTTACGGTAGACGGTGTAACGCAAATAAAAGGCGGGTGGTTTTCAAAGATAGAATCAACTATATTTATTTCTCCGCACGTCAAAGGAGTATATTTTAACGGCGGGAATTTTGGTCAAATGGTCATTAATCATGAAATAATGCATGCTTACCATTGGGTTTGGTCGTGGGGGGATGCACCCTCTCAGAGTATGTATTCAGAACGGGCAACAAGTATGTATAGCTTAGCTTATGCAAAAGCATATGATATGCCGCTTTTTCAGAGTTATTATAGACCTAACCTTGGATACTATCCAGATTGGTATTCCTGGCGTAAAAACCCCTGGTTTGCCCAGCATCTAAAATTAGGGATTCAATAAATAAAATAATAAACTATGAAGGCAATGCTGCTTGTTTATGTTCTTTTAATCTCATGTAATTCTGCCCGCGTTAAAAAGGACACTAAACTCAATATTAGCATCAATATTGGACAAAGTTATACAATTGATCTAAGTAAAAAAATATACACAGTTTTTTTTCTTTCAAGATCGCCTCTTCACGTAAAATTTAATTTAACGGGTGACGAAGCAGAAAAGATCAAAGACATGTATTTTTCATTGAAACTGTACGATATCGGGAATGTCGAATTAAAAGATACATGTTTAAATAATCCAAAGATATACACATATGTAAATGTAAAATCTAATTCAATCGATCAACAGATAAAAATTGATGAAAGTTGTAGGGGTTTTAAAGACAATTATGGAGCCTATAGAGTAAATAAATTTATTCAATTGGTACAGGAAATCATTAAATCTAAAGAAGAAATTAAAGATGCCCCGAGCTCTGATGTTGAATATATGTAGGAAAAACACGAATTTATTAAGAGACTATAATAAAAGTTTTCTATGAAACATAAAATTATTACTACATTACTGATTACTTTTCTATCCATCACGGGTTTCTCCCAGCAAATTCCCGTCGGGTCTTGTGGCATTGTTTATATACATGATGCTGCAGGCTGCCGTACTCGCCGGGTTTATTTTTGTAACAATGGGATTGACCCTTATCCGACCAGGCATGTGGCGCAACTGGCTCAGGGAGAAACGGCTGATTTCACCGAAGTGGATGCTTTGTATCCCAATCCAACAACCGGGAAATTTTCTGTAACTTTCAGCAAAGAACTGCAGAATGCAACAGTCTTAGTGACCGACCTGCAAGGAAAGATGATGGTTCAGTTCAAGGCGAGCGGGAACAAAGTAGATTTCGATTTATCTGCCGCTGCTGCGGGCGTTTATTTTGTAAGGATAGAGGAAAAGGATAAAATAGTTACTAAGAAGGTGGTGAAGCAGTAGCTAAAAAAGTGGTAACCAATACACCGTGTCTAATGAGACTAATTATACTGGCCGTAGAACCTTCCTATGTAGGACAGGGAAGCTCCTGATCCTTGGGCCATTTTTTTTCTTATACCCTTTACTTGCTTCTTCCCAAACTATCTGGTATGTAAAAGAAAATGCGGTTGGTCTGAATAATGGATCAGACTGGGCAAACGCCTTTACTGACCTTCAACCTGCTATCAATGCGGCCGCTGCAAGTACCGCTACCAATAAGCAAATATGGATAGCAGCCGGCACTTACCGACCTACTCAGATAGCCGGTAACGGCACAGAACCGAGGGATAAATCATTTACAGTATTATCTAATATAGCACTATACGGAGGGCTAAGCGGTATGGAGCCCGCCAATTATGACCTGGCCTTAAGAAATGTGCGGGCTAACGAGACTATCCTCAGTGGCGATATCGGCGTAATAGGTGACAATACTGATAATAGTTATCATGTCATAGTCAGTGCTACTCTGGCAGGTGGTGCAAGGTTGGATGGTTTTACCATAACGGGAGGAAATGCGAACGGAACTACAGGGTCAATCACATTCCAGGGAGAGAATTTTGAACGGTCTTATTGTGGAGGAATTTATAACCGTCAAAACGCTGGCACATTCATCATTGCCAACTGCACCGTTAAGGGAAACACCGGAATTAACCATGGGGGTATATATAATTTTTCTTCCGATCCGTTGATAATTAGTTGCATTATCTGCAATAATATTGCCACTGGCCGTGGTAACAATACAGGCGGTACAGGCGGGTTGGCAAACAAAAATTCTAGTCCAACCGTAGTTAATTGCCTGATCACAGGTAATAAAGGCGACGACGGAGGTGGTGTTGGAAATGCCACCTTGTGCAGCGCTACTTATATTAATTGCACGATTGCAGGGAATACAGCATTGGGTTCCAATGGCGAAAATAATGATAATGCTTTTGGTGGAGGAGTAGCAAATCTTAATTACAGCACAACCAGGATATATAATTCGATTGTCTGGGGCAATACAGCGTTTACTGATAATAATTTATCTAATTACGACGGTACAAGTACTTTCTATGTTCTAAATTCAATTATTGAAGGCGGTTTTGCGGGAGGAGCAGGTAACCTGGATGTTGACCCCATCTTTATAAACCCGGTAGCAGCAATTAATGCTCCTACCGCTTCGGGTGATTATCACATAGCCTGCAACAGTCCTGCTATCAATTCCGCCAACAACGGAAATTATACATCTGGACCACCTTTCGACCTTGATGGCAATCCCCGTATAATAGGAGCTGTCATAGATATGGGTGCGTATGAATACCAAACTGCACCATCACAGAATATCGTTATTCAATCCATTACTCCCGGGGCCCCTTTCCGATATTGCCCTGGAAATTTAATAGCCGCTGACTTTACTATCAATAACTGTCCGGGTAATTTTGCTGCTGGTAACGTTTTCACTTTGCAGTTGAGTGATGCAAATGGTAACTTTTCTTCCCCGGTCTCAATAGGCACTTTAGCTTCTGCATCCCCGGGAATGATCAATGCTGCAATTCCTGTCAATACGCCCCCGGGAAATGGTTACCGGATCAGGATAGTTTCGTCCAATCAACTATTTACTTCAGAACCTTTTAATATAGCTATTACAATTCTGTCAAGTCAAACGCCGGCTGTTACGATAAGTGCGAGTGCCGCGCAAATTTGTGCGGGGGATAACGTTGTATTTACTGCCGTCGGTGTCAACGAAGGGGCGAACCCTATTTATCAATGGAAAAAAAACGGGAACAATGTAGGTGCCAACAGCAGCTCTTATTCAGATAATACTCTGGCCAACACCGACCTGGTTAGTTGTGAACTGACGAATACGGAAGGATGTGCGTCACCTTCCATGGCATTAAGTAATCAAATAGGCGTTGTAGTCAATACGGTCATACCCTCTATATCAATAACTGCAGATAATTCGAATATCTGTTCCAATCAGACAGCAAATTTTTCGGCTCTGATCTCAGGCGGCGGTAATAGCCCTGTTTATCAATGGAAAAAAAATGGAATCAATGCCGGAACAAATGCTCCCGCCTGTTCTTTTTCGGGCCTTAGTTCGTCAGATATCATCACCTGCGAACTGACCAGTGATGCCGCCTGTGCCAATCTTCCCAATGTGTTAAGCAATGCGCTGCAAGTTAATGTCATCCCGGTTGTAGTTCCTGCTATAATAATAACAGCAGACAAAAGTGAAATATGTCCAGGTGAATCAGTGACCTTTTCGTCAACTATTGCTAATGGAGGTGCGAATCCTGTATATCTATGGAAAAAGAATGGTATCAACGTGGGAGCAAATAATAACTCATATAGTGACGCAACGCTGATAAGTACTGATATTATTACCTGTGAGCTGCAAAGTAGCGCCGGATGCGCCTCGCCACAAACAGCAACAAGTAATGAACTGATAATTGCTGTAAATGTAATAACGCCCATCATTACTATTCATGCGGACAAAGATGAAATTTGTAGCGGAGAAACTGCAAATTTTAACGCCGTAATAAGCGGCGGCGGTAATTTCCCTCTTTATCAATGGCGGAAGAATGGTATTAACGTCGGCACAAATTCTCCTTCCTTGCCAGGAGTAACGCTGGTTAGCACGGATGTCGTTTCCTGCAGCCTTACCAGCAGTTATGGATGCGTTTCACAACCAACTGTTGAGAGTAATGAATTGTCGGTAATAATAAATCCGCTACCGGAAATCCTATTAACTAAATCGAATGATATAAATTGTACCGATGCCGAGGCAAGACTTATGGCAAAGGGAGGAGTAAAATATCAATGGCAGGAGGCTGAAGGAATCGAGAATCTTTCAGTATATAATCCGTTAGTTCATCCATTGCAGACTACTGCTTATACTGTTAGGGTGACAACTGATAGAAATTGCAGCGCTACAAAAACTATTGTTGTCAACGTTTCTTCGCAAGGGGCATATGGAATACCTAACAGCTTTACGCCTAATAATGACGGAAAAAATGATTGTTTCGGTGTTGGCTTTTTGCTCAATATCTCAAACCTTGACTTTAGTATTTATAACCGGTGGGGCCAAAGGATTTTTTATACAAAAAACCCTGATCAATGCTGGGATGGAAGATATGGCGGACATGAACAAGATGCAGGAGCGTATATTTATGTTATAAAAGCAACCGGAGAATGCGGGTCAATCAATAAAAAGGGAATAGTTTTTCTTGTGCGATAAACACTAATACTAATCCAATTAAGGGCATACTTTCCTATTTGTAATTCCAGATACTTCTCAGACAGCATATTTTATAGTGTATTAGATCAATGAGTTTCAAATGAGTCTTTTTTAATCCACAGATACGGATTTTGGAGCGAGGGTTCAAGTGTCGTGCAGTTAAGAACTTTCCTGGAAAACCCATACGGGATTCTTACGATTCCTTTTCACTGCTTAGGAATCAATTGATTTCGTTTTTTTCAAACAAATTAGTGAAGAAGCGAATAGTATCAGGCACAACGATTAGTATATTGGCAGTGCGATTGAACTCAATGTAATTGCAGGGACCAGGTAAATCTTTAAATTTTAACCGGGAATTACGGTCCTGGTTTCAATCAATTGGTAATAACAATTGATCGGGTTCAAATGGCTCCAATGTGAAATTTCCAGCCTGAATGAGGCGGTGAAAAAAAGAGATACATTTTCCCTTTATCTTCATGGTAAATCTTTACTGTTGAACCTGTCCGAGGAACAAATACTCACCCTTGCGCCTGATGAATCTTCTAAAAAGTCAGGGAAGGATCTTGCTAATTCGGCAAAATGGGTAAGCAAAGGGGCCAATGAACAGTCATTGTGGGGAGAATGCCAGGGAAGTGGTAGTAAGCCCTACCAAACCCAGGTTGATATCGCCAATATGGCTTTCAAATGCTCTTGCCCAAGCCGCAAATTTCCCTGCAAGCATGGACTGGGCCTTTTATTATTATTTGCAAGAGAGAAAAATAGTTTTACTGTCAGCACCGCTCCGGCCTGGGTAACAGAATGGCTGAACAAAAGATCAGAACGTCAGGAAAAACAAGCAGAGAAGAACGACAAACCGGCTGATGAGGCCGCCCAGGCAAAAAGACAACAGGCCAGGCAATCGAAGGTCAACGATGGTATTGAAGAGCTAAACACCTGGTTGAAAGATATTGTCCGCAATGGAATTATTTCTATTCCTGAAAAAGGCCCGGCTTTTTTCGCAAATATGGTACGGAGATTAGTAGATGCACAGGCGCCGGGACTAGCCGGCATGGTCCGCATACTTGGCGAAACTAATTTCTATACGGAAGGATGGCCTACACGTTTTATGGACCAGTTGATGCGTATCTACCTGGTAACAGAAGGATTTAAAAACAGTGAATCATTGGATGAATCGCTAAAACAGGATATCCGAACATCGATCGGCTTTGCACAAAACCAGGATGAATTAAAAAAGCAAACGGGAATCACGGACACATGGCTGGTACTTGGTAAACAAAGTTCGGAAGTTGATTCCATTACTACCGAACGCTATTGGCTATATGGAACGCAAAGTGATAGCTATGCGTTATTGTTACAGTTTATTGTTCGGGGGCAGGGAGTTCAGTTCAATCTCACCCCCGGCATGTTTGTCAGGGCTGAACTGGTTTTCTTTTCTTCTGCACTGCCGCTAAGGGCGTTGATCAAACAACAAATAGCTGTTGAACCAGTCAGCCGGGTCAATAAGTTTGATAACTGGCAAAAAGTGATCGAAACAGAAACGGAACTGAATAGCCGCCTGCCATTCAGAAATGAAAGACCATATATTGTTCACCAACTAAAACCAGTACCATACAATAAGGAATGGTGGCTGATTGATGTGGATAACAGGATTATGCAGGTGGACAATGAATTTAAGAATATCTGGAAGTTATTATCACTGAGCGGTGGCCAGGCGATGGACATGGCAGTGATCGCTAAAGAGAACAGGTATGAGCCTATTGGGGTTTGGCAGGGGGATGAATATAAGATTATATAATTTTTTGAACTGTATGCATTTCTGGGATACTATCATTAATACAGCCATGATGGGCACCGATAAAAAGCAAATAGGTGTTGCTGAATTGCCAGGGGGATTGGCTGGTGCTGCCGCACTGGTTAATGAAAATATTGAAAAGGGAAAGGAAGAGAAATTTTTGCAGTTGGCCTCCCTGGCATTCAATTACCGCCAATGCGGTGAATTACCTGTTCAAAAAGAAGTCATATTGCCCGTTGCGCCCCCCGAAGAAAAAGAATATTGCAATGCGACAGCAACCCGGGCTTTAAACGATATTATCAGCGAAGCGAGCGTTCCATTGCTAAACTTCTGGCTCCGGCATTGTTATGAAAAGCAACAAATCATTCAGCCCGAAACTGTGCCAGTACTTTTGGCCCTTGGCGCCCAGCATAAACAGCTCCAATTATTGATCGCAGCTTGTTGCGGCAAACGGGGAGAATGGCTCGGAAGTTTTAACCCCGCCTGGAATTTCTCTACAACCCAACCGGCTGAAGAACTTTGGCAAACAGGGACATTTGATCAGCGCAAAGAGATATTGAGACAATTAAGAAAAACTGATCCATCCAAAGCAAGAATTTGGGTTCAACAGACCTGGGCGCAGGAAGATGCCAATACTAAAACCGGTTTGCTTGAATTACTGGCTGAAAATGCCAATAATGACGATATACCGTTTCTTGAATCATTGTCTGCTGATAAGAGCAAGAAAGTAAAAGAGGAGGCAGTAAAACTATTGAAACAAATTCCCGGTTCTGCGATCATCCGGCAATACCAGGAAATATTGCGACAGGCGGTAAATGTAAAAAAAGAAAAAGCGTTGCTCGGTATGACCAGTAAAACTGTTCTCCAGTTTCACTTGCCCGCTGACATACCGGAAACTATTTTCAAATCGGGTATAGAGAAACTTAGCGGACAGAAAAATATTTCCGACGAGACATTTATTCTTTACCAACTTATAGGATATACACCCCCGCCATTCTGGGAAGAACACCTGGATTGTTCCGCTTCCGAAGTGGTCATGTTATTTAAGAAATCTGAAGACGGCAGGCAATTATTGCCGGCGATAGGCCTGGCTGCCGGGAGATTTAAAATAACAGAGTGGGCCACCTATTTTATCGATGAAAACTCATTTTACGGAGATCTTGTATTCCTGCTTCCTAAAAAAGAAAGAGAACGATACCTGTTGAAATTCCTCGGTATTGACAGTACCGCCGCGACAGTGATCCAGCTTATTGTACAGGAAAAGGAGGAATGGGGAATTGAACTTGCAAAAACCCTGTTTAGGTATATTGCTAAAAACCCTTATCAATACAATCGCTCATTTTTCAACCAGCATATTCACCTTATTCCTGTATTGGTCGTAACAGAACTGGAAAAATGCACGCCCGCTGAAGAAAATTTGAGGACAATGTGGATGAATACCAGTCAGTACATCAGCAAACTTGTAGCACTTAAAATTCAGACAATAAAAGCTTTTAACGCATAAACTATTTACCATGTCCACTATTTTACGCCAGCATGCCGAACAATTATTCGCCCAGGAACTGGATGAATTGCAGAAACAAGACGGAGATAAGCGTCCGGTTAATTGGAAATTATCACCCCAGGCGGTCGTCCTTTATTTGATGGGAGGCAAATTGAAAAATGGTTTTGAAGTTTCACCCAAGTATATCGGCAACAAGCGATTGATGGAAATTGCTGTGGCTACATTGACAACCGACAGGGCTTTGTTATTGTATGGCCTGCCGGGTACAGCTAAAAGCTGGGTGAGCGAACATCTGGCAGCAGCTATCAGTGGCGATTCTACTTTGATCGTACAGGGAACCGCCGGGGCGGGAGAAGAATCTATCCGGTATGGATGGAACTATGCGAGGTTGTTGGCTGAGGGGCCTTCAGAAAAAGCATTGGTAGAAACACCCGTTATGCGGGCCATGAAAGATGGTAAGATCGCCAGGATAGAAGAGCTTACACGGATTGGCGCCGATGTACAGGATGCACTTATCACGATTCTTTCAGAAAAGGCATTGCCGGTTCCTGAATTGAATAGGGAAGTGCAGGCTATCAGGGGATTTAATATTATTGCTACAGCCAATAACAGGGACAAGGGTGTAAATGAATTATCAAGTGCGTTAAAGCGTCGCTTTAATACAGTGATACTGCCTGTTCCCGAATCTATGGATGAAGAAATTGATATTGTAAGAAGAAGGGTCGAGAGCTTTGAAAAAATAATGGAGCTGCCTGCAGAAAAGCCAGCCTTGCAGGAAATACGAAGGATTGTCACCATTTTCAGGGAGCTACGCAATGGAGTAACTGCTGATGGTAAGACTAAGATTAAAATGCCGAGCGGAACATTAAGTACGGCTGAAGCTATCTCGGTTGTCAATAGCGGGCTGGCCATGGCCGCTTATTTTGGAGATGGACAACTTAAGGCAAATGACCTGGCAGCGGGTATCATTGGCGCAGTAGTGAAAGATCCTGTACAGGATAAAATTGTGTGGCAGGAATATCTTGAAACAGTAGTAAAGCCAAGAGATGAGTGGAAAGATGTGTACCGCGCCTGCCGTGATCTTGGTTTTTGATTTTTATATTAAAAAAGACAAATGAGTTATATAGCAGCAGATGTTGAACCCGGCGGCCCGATACTCAATAAGTATCCGATGGTTTGTTTTGGTGCGGCAGTGGTTGAGCCTTCCCTTTCAAAAACATTTTACGGGAAAACAACACATGATCATCATCCTGTCAACGACGCTAAAGGGAATGCGGAAGCATTGTTGGCTATGAAACAGATGGGTTTAAGAATGCCTTCGAATTAAACGATAAAAGGCTAAGGGGATAACAATAATGGCAATACATATATTAGGTATACGGCACCATGGACCGGGTTCAGCGAGGAACGTAAAGAATATGCTTGAAAAGATCAGGCCGGACATTGTATTAGTAGAAGGCCCGCCCGAAGCGGATGATATATTACAATGGGTTACCCACAAAGAGCTGAAACCGCCTGTCGCCATACTTTGTTACCAGCCGGACAACCCGCAGCAATCATCGTTTTACCCCTTTGCTGAATTTTCACCGGAATGGCAGGCAATTTCATATGCCCGGAAAAATAATATTCACGTTCGTTTTATGGACCTGCCGATGGCGAACCATTTTGCGGTAGAAACTGAGATAAAAAAAGACCAGCAAAAAGAAGATTCGCTAAAAGATGATCCCGTTGACGATTCCGGGCCAATGAACAACTATGCCATAAGTAATAACGAAGTACAGGAAGATGCTGTTATTGAAATAATAAAGGACCCGATGTCCTGCCTCGCCGAAGCAGCAGGATATGAAGACGGAGAGAGATGGTGGGAATATATGTTTGAGCACCGTCATAATAATGAAGAAATTTTTGATGCTGTCAATGAAACCATGCAGGCGTTGCGGGAAGCATTTCCCAAAAAAAATGACCGGATGGAACTGCTGCGGGAAGCACATATGCGAAAAGTGATACGGCAGGCGGAAAAAGAAATGTTTCAGCATATCGCGGTGATCTGCGGGGCCTGGCATGCACCGGCACTTCTCCATATGCCCAAACAAAAAGATGATAATGATCTGCTGAAAGGTTTACCCAAAGTAAAAGTGGAATGTACCTGGATACCCTGGACCTACAATCGTCTCAGTTACTACAGCGGTTATGGAGCCGGGATAACTTCACCGGGATGGTATGAGCATATATGGAAGAATCCTAAAGATGATGGCACTTTGTGGATGGCAAAAGTGGCGAAGCTGTTCCGGGAAAAACAAATGGATACTTCTGTGGCGCATGTCATAGAAGCGGTAAGGCTTGCTGAGTCGCTGGCGTCTCTTCGCAACCTGCATAAAGCCGGGTTGGAAGAACTGAATGAAGCGACATTGAGTGTTCTGTGCAATGGGGAGAACATCCTGCTTGCATTAGTCAATCATGAGTTAATTGTAAGTGATAAAATTGGGGAAGTTCCGGAAGATACACCCAAACCTCCACTACAACTTGATATTGAAAAGACACAAAAGAGATTGCGGTTGCCTGTAACGGCTGACTGGAAAGATTATATTCTCGACCTCCGCAAAGAAAATGACCTTGAGCGAAGTATTTTTTTGCATCGCCTGCAGTTACTGGACATTAAATGGGGGCAAAAATCAGGAGTATCGGGCAAAGGAACCTTTAAAGAACAATGGCGCCTCCAATGGGATCCTGCTTTTTCGATTGATATTATTGAAAAAGGAACGTATGGTAATACTACCGAAGAAGCGTCTTCAAAATATATAACTGAACAAGCGAATAAGCCTGGTTCTCTTTCCGGTGTATGTGTTTTGCTGGAAAATTGTATCCCGGCAGAACTCCCGGCGGCTATCGATGTTTTGATCAGGCAGATCAATAATCTTTCGGCAGCCAGCGGTGATGTCATACAGTTAATGGAAGTCATTCCCGGCCTGGTGAATGTTACCCGCTATGGCAATGTAAGAAAAACAGATACCGATCTTGTCCTCGGCATTGTAAACAGTATGATCACCCGCATCTGTATAAGCCTTCCTGCTGCCTGCACAGGTATTGATGAGGATGCCGCGGAGCATTTACTTAACCTGTTCTTTAAAATGAATGATGCGGTGAACCTGCTTCAACAAAGTGATATTTTGCAACTTTGGCAGCAAACATTGTCGTCTGCAGCGGGCAACAAAAACAGTTCCCCCGTCATTGCGGGCTATGCCACACGATTGCTGGTCGACTACAAATTGATTGCAGGAGGGGATTTGGTCAAAGCATTTTATTACGCGATGTCTGCGGCTACAGCACCCGCGATAGCGGCGGCATGGCTGGAAGGCTTTTTAAAAGGAAGCGGCACATTGCTGCTGATTGATAACGATCTTTGGTCAATTATTGATAATTGGATAAAGCAATTAGGAGAAGATGTATTTACACAATTATTACCCTTATTACGAAGAACGTTTTCCAATTTTTCGGGCTCCGAACGAAGAAAACTTGGGGAAAAAGTAAAAGCAGGCGGCACAGCTATCGTTATAAAAACGGAAACCAATTTTGATGAAGAACAGGCAAAGAAAGGAATACCTGTAATCATGCAATTGTTTGGATACAAAAATTGATACAATGCAAAGCGAAGAACATATACGCAGGTGGAGGCTGATACTTGGGGGCCAGTCAAATGATGGAACGGGGTATTCGCTGTCCGGGCTGGACCTGCAAATGGATAAAACGATGGAAGCATTGTATGACAATGAACGTAAGGCCGGGTTAGGACCGTCATCACCCAATGTAAGCCGGTGGCTGGGTGATATTCGTTCTTTTTTCCCGAATACGGTTGTACAGGTAATGCAGAAGGACGCATTGAAAAGGCTGAACCTTACGCAGATGCTTTTTGAAAAAGAGATGCTGGAAAATATTGAGCCCGACGTTCACCTGGTAGCTACGTTAATGACTCTAAGCCGCGTTATTCCCGATAAAACCAGGGATACGGCCAGGCAAGTAGTAAGAAAAGTAGTGGATGAACTGTTGAAAAAATTAGCGCAACCGACACAGCAGGCTATTACCGGAAGCCTTAACCGCTCTGCCAGGAACAGGCGACCAAGGCATAATGAGATCAACTGGCATGCGACAATTCAAAGGAACTTAAAGCATTACCAGCCGGAATATAAAACCATTATTCCTGAAACCAGGATAGGCTATGGAAGAAAGAGATCCTCCTTGAAGGATGTGGTGCTTTGTATTGACCAGAGTGGTTCAATGGGAACCTCGGTTGTGTATTCGGGAATATTTGGTTCTGTAATGGCTTCTATCCCGGCCATTAAAACTAGGATGGTTGTATTTGACACAGCCGTAGCGGACCTGACCGAAGAACTGGCTGACCCGGTTGAATTATTATTCGGGGTACAATTGGGGGGAGGAACTGATATCAACGCAGCACTTACCTATTGCCAGCAGATTATCACCAGGCCATTGGATACAGTATTAGTATTAATTACTGATCTGTACGAAGGTGGCGACCAGGAAGGCATGCGTAAAAGGGCGGTTGAGCTTACCGCTGCAGGCGTGCAGTTCATTGTATTGCTTGCATTGAATGACCAGGGAGCTCCAATGTATGATCATGGCAATGCGCAGTTCTTTTCAAACCTGGGAGTACCCGTTTTTGCATGCACGCCGGATAAATTTCCCGACCTGATGGCTGCTGCATTAAGTAAACAGGATATTACGATATGGGCTGCAAAAGAAGACCTTGTTTTAAAAAAATGATCAATACTAATACCGAAGTTGTTTAAACAAGAAAAGAGGATGATATAAAATGCCAGGCATTTCAACAAATCATGAATGAGCCATATAAAAAGATCAGCAAACTCTTAAGTCTTGTATTACGGCATCAACCAGGCTATATTGACCTGTCTTTAAATGGCCATGGATGGGCAGATGTGAAAGAGTTGATAGAGAAATAAATAATTGGGGAGAAAGCGAAATGACGGCTGGTATGGGTGCTGATGATATTTTTCTTTCAGCAGACGCTGGCCAGTTAGCAACCGGGAAATAATAAATGATAAAACCATCAATAGTATGAAATATCGCAAGCTAAGTTTTGTGTTCTTCGGTTTAATTGTATTGTTGGCAATTAATACATTTGCCCAGAACCCGCTCATCAGAAATATGTATTCCGCCGATCCTTCGGCAAGAGTATTCGGAGACAGGGTGTATGTATACCCCTCTCATGATATTCTTGCTACTGAAGGACATGGCCGTATTGGTTGGTTTTGTATGGAGGACTATCATGTATTCTCCTCGGCCAATCTTACCGATTGGACTGATCACGGTGTGATCATTACCCAGAACAAAGTACCCTGGGTGAAACCCGATAGCTATAGCATGTGGGCCCCTGACTGCATTTATAGAAGCGGGAAATATTATTTCTATTTTCCCACCACGCCTAAAGACAGTACCTATGGAAGAGGGTTTACCATTGGTGTAGCTGTTGCCGATAAACCTGAAGGACCTTATGTTGCCGAACCGACGCCTATCAAAAACGTTCATGGTATAGATCCGAATGTGTTTATAGATAAGGATGGGCAGGCGTATCTCTTTTGGGCCGGAGGAAATATTTACGGGGCAAAGCTGAAGGACAACATGCTTGAACTTGCAACGGAACCTAAGATACTGGGGGAGCTTCCGGGCAAAGGGTTGAAAGAAGGTCCATACCTGTTTGAGCGGAACGGCATTTATTATTTAACCTATCCGCATGTAGAGAATAAAATTGAGCGGCTCGAATATGCCACCGGCGATAACCCGTTGGGTCCGTTCAAGTTTACAGGAGTGATTATGGATGAATCGCCTACAGGTTGCTGGACGAATCATCAATCAATTATCCGGTTTAAAAATCAATGGTACCTTTTTTATCATCACAACGATTATTCTCCGGGATTTGATAAGGCACGATCTATAAGGGCCGATAGTTTATTTTTTAATGCTGATGGCACAATCAGGAAAGTGATTCCCACACTGCGCGGAACAGGCGTCACAGAGTCTTCCCAACAAATACAAATAGATCGTTATAGCGCTATAAGCAAGGAAGGGGCATCGATAGATTTCCTTGACACATTCAACAGGTTTCTTGGCTGGAAAGCGATCCTTGCTAAACGGGACGCCTGGATTCAATACAACGCCGTTGAATTTGGTAAAAAAGCAACGAAGTCTGTCAGCGTAAGAGCCGCCTCAGCAACAGGTGCAACAATAGTAATCAGAACGAAAGATGCATCAGGTCCTGTTATTGCAGAAGTGAATATTCCTAAAGGCGGCGATTGGCGCGTTATTAAAAAAACTATTGCCGGCGTTCCAGCCGGTATAAAGAACCTTGTTGTACAATTAAAAGGAGATAGTGAAGCAGAAGTAGATTGGATTCTTTTTGAATAAGTACTATGTAGGAACATTCAACAACGAGCCAGTCCCGGCTTTGCAAACAGTCAATTGAATCTAAGCCTGCCCCACTGGAAGAAAGCCGATTGTTGTACGTCCGTGGTTTGTCTTATTGTTCAAATGAATTTCCCCTTTCAATCGTTATGCTGTATTATCTTTTCTTTGAAGTCATAGAAGCAGCTAATTGCAAAGCTTTATAAGCATTCACTATTCCCCCACTTACACAAAGCGTACTGAAATCCGTTTTTTCTTTCGAACCAGGTTTATTCACCATTTTGCCTTTCAATGATGTAACAGATTTCATAATAATGTATTTTAATTGTTCAGCAGTCAGACCAGGGTAATATTCCAGGATAAGGGCTGCGATGCCTGCCACAACAGGCGTAGCCATGCTGGTGCCACTATCAAATTCATAGTCATTGCCGGGAACAGAAGAATAAATATCTACACCGGGAGCAAACAGGTCTACTTCTTTTTGTCCGTAATTTGAAAAGGATGCAACAAGTGTGAATCCGGTGTCGCTGCTTATAGCACCCACTGTTATGAGATTCTTTGCCCTTTCGGATGAACCCAGGAAATTGGCATTGGGATAAAAAGAAATTGCGTCAATATTACGCCCGTTATTACCTGCCGCATGAACCAGCAAAATGTTTTTTTCCCCTGCATATTTTACAGCGGCATCTACCCATTGTTTTTGTGGCGAGAAGTCTTTACCAAAGCTCATGCTGATTATTTTAGCGCCATTATCTACTGCATAACGTATAGCCAATGCAAGATCCTTATCGGTCTCATCGCCATAATGAAGTGTGTTCACAGCCCTGACAGGCATGATAAATACATTATCAGTAATCCCATCTATCCCGATACCGTTATTCCGTCCGGCAGCAATGATCCCCGAACAATGTGTGCCATGTCCCGCATATTTATCACCAACTATGTTATTGCCATAATTCCTATCGTTAATGTCAAAAGGATCGTCACCAACTATTTCTTTTCTCAATTCAAAGGGATCGTTTCTGACTTGTTCGTATAATAACAGTTCGTCTTTATGTTTAACCAGATATTCCTGCCCTTCTTTAATGCTACTGTCTAATGAGATTGATTCAAATACTGAACTGGACTGATTGAAAAAATCTAATAAAAAAGATTTTATTGTATCGGCAAGACTGTCTTTTGGCTGAAATAATTCAATATCTTTATAATAGACCGATTGCTTTTGGATCGCTCTTTGCATAAAACTGTCTGCAGATGCCAGCTGATGGATATAATTTGATTGCGAGGTATAATTATCTTCCTTTCTTCCCGCCGAATCCTGCCGGTGTCTCTTTTTTACGGTAAGAAAATACTGATACTGTTTCTTGTCTGACGCTTGAGAAGAATCTTTTATGGTACTATATTGTGGTGACAAGCGGGCATATTCCCTGTCTGCTTCACTGTTTGTTGCATATATCATTTTGCCGTTCTTACCTCCCAAAAAATTCCATCCATGAATGTCGTCGGTATAACCATTTTTATCATCATCAATGCCATTGCCGGGGATCTCTTTTTTATTGTTCCATATATGCCCCTTTAAATCTTCTTGAGCAATATCAACACCCTCATCTATGACCGCTACAATTACCGGATGGCTTTTTTTGCCCTTTAGTAATTCATTATACGCCCTGTTTACTGAAGCTCCATACACAGAATCCTGTTGATAATCCAGCAATTGCCAGGTTTTATTTTTTGAAAGTTTATAGCCGGTGTTCTTTGTTTGTGTAAAAGCTGATAAACTGAATAGCAGCAAAGTAATAAATGCAGAAAAAAATTGGTTTGATTTTTTCATGATCTTAATTATTACTGGTTATTAATATTGTTGGCAAAATAGTTTTGAACTGGCCTCTTCAAGATGCAACAATTAAATATACAGCACTCCACCGGAAAATCCGGTAGTGTGCCGGTTTGAAATAGCCGGTAAGACGGGAAGCCGGAAAGTTTTGATTTACAAGTCGTTTTCTTATCGTCTTCCCGGCAAACTAACCCGCTACCTAAAAACGGCATTTATGGCTGTAAGCGAAAATTTGCTTTTTAAAAACTATCTGGTCACCCGGGCAGGCAGATCGCATTTAAACAATACGGCGACAAAACGGCGGTAAGTACCCGGATATGAGTCAGCGCAAACTTAGCCCCAAACAATTGCGGGTAAATGAAATAATGGAGGAGACCAATTACAACGCTAAGAGTATCCTGGCTGATGAGGAGTTAAGAAATGCAGCGCAAGTGCGGGTGAACGTAACACCCAATAAATTATATACCGCACTGATAAAGGAGTATTTTAGGATAGCGCGGTCAGCGATGGAAAGGGCTGCCGGTAGTGATGGAAAAGGTGCAAGCAAGCCGGGATAAACCTGAATGATTCAGCAAGGCCGAAGAGTAATAAGTCAACTCTATATAGCACATAACGCTTATTATATTGTCACAGCGTCAATTCAACATATTACTATTCAACTTTCCTCTTTGCCATCTGAACATAAGAATCTCATGAATCTCATTGCTTACTCTTTAATTCCGCCCATTTCGTTGCCAACTGGAGAAATTGTTTTTTTAATTCATCAAATGCGGCAACGGCCTGCGAGGTAGGAGCCCTGTCACTTTCCTCCAACACGCTAAATAGCGCGGCGAATGAACCATTCAATCTTCCGAAACCCGGCGTTTGCTGTGCCTGGGCCGCGCCACCCCCGCCAAAGCCGGGGCCTGGGGCGCCTTCCAGTGCTGCGGCTTGTTTTTCCAACTGATTTATTTTTTCGGCTGCTTGTGTGTCCGCATTTGCCAGGCGCGATTGAAGCCTGCTGCGGAAGGCGTGAACGTCTTTTGACATTGCCATGCAAGCATTTCTCATTTGATAGCATTGCAAAGAGAGATCGTGTTGCTTTTGTAAATCAGTAAGTGATGTTTTTACTCTTGGATCCATTTTCACCGTCAATGATTGAGTGAAAGATTTGCCATCAACCGTGAGCTTCACGGTATAAGTTCCGGGCATTACCCAGGGCGCTGTTGCCGCAGGGGCTGTATTTTTATAAATAGCTGCAATAGGATAGGAAGGTGGTACATCAAGCGGTGTATATTTCAGATCCCACATAAAACGATGCGAACCGGCTTCAGCGGATAAAAGTTGTACCGGACGAATCCAGTATAGAGGGATATTCACCGGCGGAATCTTATACACTGTATCGTGACTGCTGTAGGTCCGGATCAACATTCCTTTTGCATCCAATATTTCAAGCGTTACTTCACCCTGTGCTTTTTCTTTCAGGTAATAATCAATGATGGCGCCATCGGGCGGATTTTGCCCTGCAGGCTCTTCCTGGGGCAACGGCGTATCGGTCCACATATCCCAGCGAACACGGATGGCAGTCTGGGGTTTATAAAGGATGGTTGACTGGGTATTTGTTGCATGGGCTAATTGTCGCAAAGGAGTGATGTCGTCCAAAATCCAGAAACTTCTTCCATGGGTACCCACAACAATATCATCATCTTTAATGACCAGGTCACGGATTGAAGTAGCCGGCATATTCAAACGCAGGCTTTGCCAATGCCCGCCGTCATCAAAAGAAACATACACAGATCTTTCACTGCCGGCAAAAAGCAACCCTTTTTGCTGCGGGTCTTCACGAACTACGTTGATCGGGTCATCCGGCAAACCATTTACAATTTCTTTCCATGTTTTACCGGCATCTGTTGTTCTGTAAATATGGGGACGCATATCATCCACGCGAATGCGGTTTACAGCGGCATAGGCGGTGTTGACGTCGAAATGACCGGCATCCATCATTGAGATTTTACTCCATGAAGCGATCTCCGGCGGCGTAACATTTTTCCATGTCTTGCCGCCATCCTTTGTCAACTGGATCAATCCATCATCGGTTCCGCACCAGATAGTGTTGATGTCTTTATAAGAAGGCGCAACTGTGTAAATCACTCCCCGCCGCTGCATCGTCTTCACCTCATTGCTAAGATAAATACCAACGCTTTGCGGAATATCCCAGCTTTCTCTTGTCAAATCGGGACTGATGACCTGCCAATTATTGCCGCCATTAGTAGTTTTGAAAAGAACATTGCCTGCGAAGTACAATGTTTTTTTATCAACAGGTGAAAACAGGACAGGGGCTGTCCTTAAAAAACGATATTTGCCGCCACGACCCACTTCAGGAGAAATATTCTGTACCTGTCCTGTCTGTTTATCAAATCTTGTGATCTTACCACCATAAATAATATTTGAGTTAAGAGGATCGGCAGCGACATACCCGTATTCTTCCGCCGCTACCGGGTGCCATTCACGAAAAGTGATTTCACCATCATTGCCCCGGGAGGCGATGCCGACGGAGCCGCTTTCCTGCTGCCCGCCATAAACATTATAGGGAAATGCATTGTCGGTACTTACATGATAAAATTGCGCAGTTGGCTGATTGTACCAGGAAGAAAAAGTTTCACCTCCGTTCACCGTAATAATAGCGCCCTGGTCACTGGCTATTAAAATAATTTCCGGGTTGTTGGGATTGATCCAGATACGGTGGTAATCATCACCGCCCGGTGCGCCGCGGAATGCATCCCAAGTTTTTCCGCCATCAACCGATTTCCAGGTAACCACATTGGCTGTATAAAGGATATCAGCATTTTTTGGATCCACTTTTATTTCTGCAAAATCACTGGATCTTCCAAAATAACGGTTATCGTTTGTCAATAGCTTCCATGTTTCACCGGCGTCGTTACTTGAGTAAATGCCACCCAGGCGGGGCGATTCAACGGTTGCATAGATTCTGCTGGGATCAGAAGGAGCAATGGCAAACCCGATTCTTCCTAAACCCTGCTGTGTTGTAGGCAAACCATTGGTTAATTTTTTCCAGGTAGTTCCCCCATCCGTTGATTTGAACAAACCGCTTTCAGGTCCGTTCCATGCGCCATTTTCCCAGGGACCCTGCCTTCCCGCCCACAAATCTGCATAAACAATATTCGGATTTTTTGGATCAATCGCTACCTGTGAAGCGCCGGTGTTTTCATCTTTGTATAAAACTTTTTCCCATGTGTGGCCGCCATCTGTTGTCCGGTATACACCCCGTTCCGCATTAGGTCCATAAGGATGGCCCAATGCAGCCACAAAAACCCTGTTCTCGTTTGTTGGATCAATGGCGAGCCCGCCGATCTGTTGAGCATCATTCAAACCTGTGTTGGTCCATGTCTTTCCGCCATCAGTGGATTTATAAATGCCATCCCCCACGGAAAGATCGGGACGCTGTAGCCCTTCTCCGCTGCCAACATAGATTACAGCAGGGTTAGAAGGAGCTACGGCAATATCGCCAATGGAACCAGTAGGCTGATCATCAAAGATGGGCCACCATGTTCTTCCATAGTCCGTGGTTTTCCATACACCGCCATTGTTTACGCCAATATAAAATACATTCGGTTGCTGCGGCACGCCCACTGCGCCAACGGTTCTGCCGCCACGATGCGGACCAATCATCCGCCATTGCATACTGTTGAACAATGAAGGGTCAAAAGACTGCGCCTGTAAAATGGAAACAGAAAAGAATAGCATTGCTGCAAGAGCAGGATAATTTTTTTTCATAATAAGAAGCTTACGGTCTAAGATAAGGATTTGGCCGGGAAGAAAATGATCGGGCCGCTGCAATTTGCCGGGAAACACCAAAAGGCGTAAACGAAAGATGTCAACTGTAGATAATAAATTCAAAACTTTCCAGGATAATAGTGTAAATTTCCTAACGTAACTCCTTCGAGCCATTAAATACAAGTGTTCATTTCCCGGAAGGCTCTGCAAAAAATAAGTTTGTTCATTTTTCAAAACAACTGCACATGATACAGTTAACAGTAAATCAAAAAAAATATGACGTGGATGTGCCAGAGGATATGCCCCTGCTCTGGGTGATCAGGGATGTCATTGGTTTAACGGGAACAAAATATGGTTGCGGTATAGCGCAGTGCGGCGCCTGTACCATTCATCTGAATGGTGAAGCAATAAAATCCTGCATAACACCCGTATCAAAAGCCGCCGGTAAAAACATTACTACCATTGAAGGACTTTCGCCTGATAACAGCCATCCGCTGCAAATTGCCTGGCTGGAAGCAGATACGCCGCAATGCGGCTATTGCCAGTCGGGCCAGTTGATGGCTGCCGCGGTGTTGTTAAAAGAAAAACCCAATCCCACTGATGAGGATATTGATGATGCCATGTCAGGAAATATCTGCCGGTGTGGTACCTATCCCCGCATCCGGAAAGCCATTCATATAGCCGCCGGCTTACAAAAACAAGGAGGTAACAAATGAAAAATTTAAAAAATATCAGCCGCCGTAGTTTTATCAGGACAAGCGGTCTTGTTGGCGGTGGGCTTATCATTTCATTTATGATCCCGGCTTATTCCGGCAGGAAGAGAACAATTTTTGACAACGATGAGGGTGAATCTGTTTTTATACCCAATGCTTTTTTACAGGTAGGATCGGATAATACTATAAAAGTACTGCTGGCCCATACTGAAATGGGGCAGGGCATCTGGACAACTTTGACGATGCTTATTGCAGAAGAACTGGATGCGGACTGGAAAAATATTATAGTGGAACATGCACCTGCTGATAAAGCTTATGGCCACACGGCATGGGGTATACAGGCTACAGGAGGCTCCTCTACTACCTGGTCTGAATTTGACCGTTACCGGAAAGCAGGCGCTGCGGCCAGGATATTACTGGTGCAGGCCGCAGCAAAGAAATGGGGTCTGCCTGCCAGTGCATGCAAAACGGAAAACGGTTTTGTATTCTCGGGAAATAAAAAATTAAGTTATGGCCAGCTTGCTGACAGCGCCGCAACACTACCACCACTGACTGATATACCCCTCAGGACAAAAGAACAATGGAAGTATATTGGTAAAGGAATAAAAAGATTGGATGCTCCTGCAAAAGTGAATGGCAAAGCTTTGTTTGGAATAGATGTGCAGTTTGAAGGTTTGCTGACTGCAGTAGTGGCACATCCGCCGGTGTTTGGCGGTAAAGTAAAATCATTTGATGACAGCAAAACCAAACTGGTCAAGGGGGTAGTGCAGGTAGTGAAAATACCTAACGGTATAGCAGTAATAGCGCAAAATTTTTGGACAGCCCTGCAGGGTAAAAAAGCATTACAGGTGGAATGGGACCCTGGCGAAAATATAAATGTTGACAGCATTACACAATTAGCCAATTTTAAAAAACTGGCAGACACAGACGGGAAATCTGTTGCCAAAGCAGGTGATGTTCCAACTGCTATGAAGCAGGCTGCCAAAATAATTGAAGCTGAATATACTTTTCCTTACCTGGCACATGCTACCATGGAGCCGCTTAACTGTACTATAAAAGTGGATGGCGATAAATGCGACATATGGACAGGCACCCAGGCTCCCGGAATGGAACAGGCGGCGGCGGCAAAAATATTGGGCCTGAAACAAGAACAGGTTAAAGTACACACGATGTTTTTGGGCGGCGGTTTTGGAAGAAGAGGAAATCCTGATACAGACTTTGTAAGCGAAGCCGCACAAATTGCAAAGGCTTCCGGCAAGCCTATAAAAATGGTATGGACAAGAGAGGATGATATGCAGGCTGCTTATTACAGGCCATCTTTTCTTCACCGTGCTACTATCGGCACAGATACCAACGGAATGCCTTTGGCATGGCACCACATTGCTGTTGGCCAAACATTAGTGGGGGATCCTGAGGCAGGAGCTTCTACAGAAGGCATTTCAGATTCTCCTTACTTAAATGCAATACCTAATTATTATGTGGGTCTGCATTCACCCAAAATAAATATTCCTGTATTGTGGTTCAGATCAGTAGGCAACACTCACACGGCTTTTGTCATGGAAACACTGATGGATGAACTGGCGCATAATGCAGGTAAAGATCCTGTTGAATACAGGAGAAGACTACTGAAAGGGAAAGAAAGAAACCTGAAAGTGCTGAATACAGTAGCAGAAAAAGCAGGCTGGGGCAAGCCTCTTCCGAAAGGACATTTCCACGGAGTAGCCATGCACGAAAGTTTCGGCAGTTACGCTGCAGAAGTGGCCGAAGTGTCGCTGGATGAAAACGGGTTAGTAAAAGTACATAAGGTAACTATTGCCATTGATTGCGGCCTGGCGGTAAACCCTGATGGAATAAAGGCGCAGATGGAGAGCTGCGTTAACTTTGGATTATCGGCGACGTTGTATAGCGTCATCAGTTTTAAAAATGGTGTAGTGCAACAAACTAATTTTGATGACTACCGGGTGCTGCGGTTAAATGAATCACCGGCCGAAATTGAAGTGCATATCGTAGAAAGTACAGAAAAAATGGGCGGTATTGGTGAACCGGGTATGCCTCCGGTAGCGCCGGCTGTTGCTAATGCTGTATTTGCTGCCTGCGGCAAACGCATCAGGCAACTGCCCTTTGGTGAAATTAATTTTAAAGCATAGAATAAATATATTTTTTGTGGTCATGCTGTTGACTGATTACCGGGTTTTGGCAGTCACAGCCTTTGCCGCATGAAGGCTATTCAGCAATAAAACAGGCTTCTGTTTATCGATACCAATTCGTTGAAATGACAAAAAAATATTTTACAATAATATTGGCAGGCCAAAAGAATATTATTGTTTTACTGATGGTGATGGGGATATATTCTTTTACTGCCTCATTCAAAAAAAATAATCATACAAACCTGTGCCCTGCAGGTATGCTGATAAATGAAACAGACAGCCTGGTTTCTAAAAAAGCGTTCCTGGAAGTGTACAAGGTATTGATGAGCCCGCGTTGCATGAACTGCCATCCTTCCGGTGATGTTCCGTTGGTGGGCGAAGACAGCCACCTGCATGGACAAAGGGTAAAAAGAGGAGAGGATGGCAGAGGTATGTATGCATCAAAATGTGCCAACTGCCACATGGATAAAAATACACCGGGCCTCAACAAGCCGCCCGGGAACCCGGACTGGCACATGCCTCCGGCCAACATGAAAATGATATTCCAGGGAAGAGCAGCAAGAGAACTTGCCGCTCAACTGCTGGACACTGCTGAAAATGGTAATAAAACAATTGAGGATTTGAAAAATTATATTGCCAATAACGGGCTTGTAGCGGGAGCATGGAATCCGGGCGAAGGAAGGAACCCGCCTCCACTTTCTTATGAAGAATTTACAAAACAATTCCGGCTATGGATTGATAACGGCGCTTTTTTACCGGATAGGTGAACTGATAAAATAACTTGTCAGATCCTTTTATACCCGCTATTTGCATTTGTCATTAAAGTTGCCCTGTAATCGGAGACATACGGAGAATGCTTGAAAGCCCGGAGAGGTTGTTAGGAGACAGAAGACTACGAAGAGCCGGGGTACTCGTGGAGAAAAAGAAGATAATGCAGATGCCTTCTCCATTTCTTACTTCACAGGATAATTTTCCATAAGGTAATGAACTTTGTTCCTATCGCTGACAGCATTCAGGACTTGACATGTTCCTGGAATTTTATCATTAATTTTAAATGCTCAACTTCCCGGACAAGTTCCCATTGCTAAAATAAAAACGACTGCCATCATGAAACAAGTAGTATACATCCCTGTTTTCTGTATCTTGCTAGCAGGCTGTTCCAATCCTTCACCCACAACAAAAATGGATTATCCAAAAGGATCATTCGGGTATGATCTTGCTTTCCTGCAAAAACATGATAGCGTTATCGTATTGAAAAGCGGTGAAGCGCAGGTCGTCGTTTCCCCTAAATACCAGGCGAAAGTTTTTACCTCTACCGCGGAAGGAAAAGAAGGAACCAGTTTCGGCTGGATTCATTATAAGGCATTTGATACAAATACAGACCCTCACATTAATGCTTATGGCGGAGAGAACCGTTTATGGCTTGGACCGGAGGGAGGAAAATTTTCTTTGTTCTTTTCCAAAGACGTGAAAATGGAGTTCGCCAACTGGAAAACACCTGCCGCTTTTGATACTGAGCCCTGGGAATTGGTAAAGCAGGATACTATTTCCGTTGGCCTTCAAAAAAATATGCAATTGGTGAATTACGCGGGAACCTTACTCAATATTATGGTTAACCGGAGCATAACGATAATGAACAGGCAAGAGATCATGGTTTTATTGAATATGCCAACCGATAGCGCAGTCAAAGTAGTTGGCTACAGGTCGGAGAACAGGTTAACGAATACCGGTCAGCAAGCCTGGACAGAATCAACCGGTATGCCTTGCCTCTGGATGCTCGATATGTTTAATCCATCACCTGCCACGGTAGTAGTAATACCTTATAAGGAAGACAGCACGGATAGAAAAGCAAAACCCGCTACTACCGATTATTTTGGTGAAATACCTGCAGACAGGTTAAAGATGGAAGGCTCCGTTCTTTTTTTCAAAGCCGATGGAAAGATGAGAGGCAAGCTTGGCATTCATCCTTCGCGGGCAAAAAACGTTGCGGCAAGTTATGATATAGAAAAGAAAATGCTTACCGTTATCTATTTTGATATAGATAATAATGCTCCCTATCTCAACCAGGAGTGGAACACGAGCAAACCACCTTTCAGCGGGGATGCGGTCAATTCGTATAATGACGGGCCATTACCGGATGGCAGCCAGATGGGCCCTTTTTATGAACTGGAGAGTGTGTCGCCGGCAGCATTCCTGCAACCCGGTCAGTCACTTACCCACAATCATAGTGTCTTTCATTTTGCCGGTGATGAAAAGGGGTTAGATATGATAACACAAAAACTTCTCGGTGTTAGTATTAATCAAATTAAAAACGCATTTCCGGCAAAATAAATGAAAGGGCTATTGCATGTTTAAAATGGATATCCGGGCTTTTGTTGATTGTATACTTTTATGGAAATTGCCAATGAGCAAAATGATAATGTCCCCGGGTACCAAAAAGCGGTGATTTATTTAATGATTAAATTTTAAAAACCAACAGTATGAAAAAGATGACCTTGCTTGCTTGTTTATATATTACCGTTTCTGCCTGTGCGCAACAAGCCGGTAAATTCAATGGTATGGAAAGCAACATGAGTAATCTTTTTCGTTTGTCAGATGCGAAGAGCCGTTCTATCAGCCCCGAGAATTTTAACGGCGGTAAAGGCAAAGGGGGAATGGCCACTTCAGGGACAGGCTCCGGCGCGTCAAGGGAACTTGGCCAGGGATGGAAGGTTAGTCCCAGTGTTGTGATCAAAGCCAAATCAACTTTCACCATTGCTCAAATAGATAGTGCCGGCTGTATACAACATATCTGGATGACGCCCACAGGTAATTGGCGCTATTCCATCCTTCGGTTTTACTGGGATGATGAAACAACTCCTTCGGTGGAAGTGCCGGTAGGAGATTTTTTTGGGATGGGTTGGGGGCGATATTCATCCTTAAATTCTGTGGCAGTCTGTGTGAATCCGGGCAGCGCTTTTAATTGTTATTGGCCGATGCCTTTTAGAAAGAAATGCCGTATCACTCTGGAAAATATTGACGAAAAAGATATGGTCGTGTATTACCAGGTAGATTATATTTTAACTGAAGTACCCAATGACGCGGCTTATTTTCATGCGCAATTCAGAAGAACGAACCCGTTGCCGTATAAACAGAATTACGTATTAGCAGACAGCATCAGGGGCAAAGGTCAATATGTCGGGACCTATATCGCCTGGGGTGTACATAATAATGGTTGGTGGGGTGAGGGAGAAATCAAATTCTTTATGGATGGCGATACTGAATTTCCTACGATCTGCGGTACAGGAACTGAAGACTATTTCTGCGGCTCTTATGATTTTGATACAAAAAAGAAAAATGTACAGGGTATCACCGAAACTAATTACACTGAATTTTCTACACCTTATTCAGGTTTACACCAGGTAATAAGAGGTGATGGTCATTATGATGTGCAGCAACGATTCGGTCTTTATCGCTGGCATATCACCGACCCCATCCGGTTCGAGAAGAATCTAAAAGTAACCATACAGGCATTGGGCTGGAGAGATGGAGGAAGATACCTGCCTTTGCAGGATGATATTGCCTCTGTTGTGTTCTGGTATCAAACAGAACCGCATGGTGTCTTTCCCAAATTGCCGTCAAAAGATCAACTGGAGGTTAATTAATAAAAGAGGAAATGAATTTAGTACCCGAAAGGTTGTAACTCATTATGAAAAGTAGTCCCGATAGCTATCTGGAGAGAAATCATTGCTGCCCGGCAAAAATTATGATTTCTTATTTATAGTAATATGACTTGCATGATGAGACAGTTTCAGAAGATCAGAAAAGAAAAATTCCCGCAAAGACGCAGAGTTAACGCAGCGCAAAGGGAGTCTTAAACTTTGCGTCCTTTGCTCCTTAGCGCCTACTATAGAACTTGAATTCTTGCCATTGAAAATCAATGAGCTAAAAATTCAAGTTATAATAATGGAAACATCGGCCGAAGGCTGATTTGGATACTTTGCGTGAAATAAACAACTTTTGCGACAATCTCATATTACAGGTAGTTAATTCATTTGAGTGCTCAATGTTCCGGAACGTATCGTGCAAGTCATATTACTGTAAACAAGAAATCAAAATTTACCCTGACGGCAATAGATCCCGGGTAGACAAGAAGTCTTTATTGATTTCACCTCGTTTTATCTCTGCACCGATTTCAATTGCCATGAAAAGCTTACGGAATAATAAACGCTGAAGTATCATTCTCAGCAAGGGTCATCATTTTTTTCAGCTTTACTACTTTGCCATTACTCAACCGGATTGTCTGAACATCCAGTTTTCCATAATGAACAGCAATCGTCACTTTATTATCGCTGACGACGACATTGCCCCAGCTATACCCGTTCGACCAAAAATAATTGCCGGGTTTCGTGGTGATGGAAAATGTTTTATCAACTCCTGAGTAATTGAATTTACTGAAGGCAAGTATTTCGGACCAACTGGCCATTGCCCGTACATAATGATTACCACATTCTTCTTCATTGAAAGGATTACGTTTGAAACCATCATACCGGTCACGTATATCTTTAATAACCTGCCCGGCTTCTTTATCCATTCCTGTGTAAAACATTCCTGCGGCAGCAGTATATTCAGCGCCTGTCCAGGCTTCAAAGCCGTAAGAAAGAGGTATAGCAGGTCTCTTGGCCGGGTCGGGATAGGCAGTAACCACGAGGCCCGCTTCATCTCCCAGTACATAGGAACGCATATTGTTGAAATGATCTCCGAAAGGTTTTAAATGATTGTATTTCCAGATACTGGATAAGGATTTTTTTATATGATTGGAATCAGCGAGGTAACCCAACCCGCAAATAAAGGCCATGTTCTGGCCCACCAATTGATCCACCAGGCAACCTTCTCCTATCTGGAACTCGGGGTTCGACATATCCTTTGCGCCGGCTCCCAGTGTCAATCCCTTTGCCACATCATTAACACTTTTTACCGGCCATATTTTTTGATAATAGAATTCTCCATTAAAAATATTTTCATCTATCCAATGGCTGCCTTTTGTGAAAAGCTCAGTACAGGTTTTCTCAAATACCGCGTCATTCATATAATGCGCCATAGCAGCAGCGGCTTTTAATGCTCCGAGGTACCAAAAGCCAATTTCAGGATTGGGGCCATAATATTCTATATCCATCGTATTATGCTGGCAACCCTCCATGACACCATCTTTGTTGGCATCCCATCCTTTTTCAATCCAGGCAAATGATAAAGCTTTTTTTACACCCGGGTACAGGTCTTTCAAAAAACTATCATTGCCCGACAATTGCCATTCCCTGTAAACTTTCATGATCGTTCCCATCTGGCCATCGGCTGCCGCGATATAAGCATTATTTTTTTTATCAAAGGGCAAACCAACTCTGAAGCTCATTAAACCGGAACTATCATTCAATGCATGCTTATATTCTGTCTGGCGCATATTCATAGCAAGACTGCCGAATAAGAAAGGTGAAGCATATTCATAGTTCCATACATGCGTACAGTTGCCATCACAGGAACCCGTTGCTGCGAAAACACCTTCCCATCCAAAAAAATCTCCTTCCTTATCCCTGAACGTAGTTTGTGACCTGAGCGTGCTGCTGTTGAACAAAGCGGCTTCTTTTATTTCCTGCGGGTAATCACTATTCGTAACCAGGTTGACAAAATCAAGTGTTTTGGCTTCAAGCGCCGGTAATAAGGGAAGTGTTTTTTCTATTACATCCCATGCATCTGAATAACGGGTAGAATAATAGTTACCGACTATTACCCGGTCACTCCAGTTCATCCGGTTGGGAAAATCCCAGGTAAGAAAGAACTGCACTGTTCTTGTTTCCCGGGCTGCCAAATGAAATTTTACTGCCAATGCTCCCCGCGGATCATCCCACTTAAGAGGAAATGCCAGGTCTTTAAATACCCCATCATCAGAAAAATCATCCCATAGATCGGTAATATTTGAATTCCATCCTTTGGTATTGAATTCTGTCCGGTAACTGATAAGATCGCCGGGATTATTTCTTTCTGTTGTTAAAGCAATCGTACCCCATGCCCTTGAATTCTTATCCACACTATCCGATGTCATATATATTCCCGACAGCTCTTTTGTTTGCCTGAAAGTGTTACGGTTATTTTTTGTTCCCAATGGATAGATAACGCTGTTCCACCCGCTGATCTCAGCTACGGAGCCATCCATGCCTATAAAATTATCCAGTGACCCTGCTACTGACACTTCAAGCGGCTTGTTTGTTTTGTTGGTTATTTCATACCTGATTACGGCAATAGGGATTCCGCTTGCTTGCGGATCGCCCGGAATATAGGGATTAAAAACTTTGGCTTTTGCCGATACAGGCATATCCGTATCCGATAAGTTTACAACAGCAAAAGGATAAGCCGCATCAAACGTTGAAGAAGAAAATCTTGGCAAACCATGGTTAGGAGACCGGCTGCCTTCTGAACCTGCATAATCAGATAAGGGTACAGGACCCATTAATGCCTTTGTTTTTTTCTCACCATTAGTATTTTGTGTAAATACCATAAAAAATGGCGCTTGTTTGGGATTATGCGCTCCATAAAAACCCATGGCGGGTTTATTCATGATCTCCACATCTTTCCATTGCCCGTTTCCTCCTATAGAAATATTGCCGGTACCGATCCCGCCTACAGGCATTGCGATCCTTTCTGTAAACTTCCCTTCATAATGTTTGATTACCGGCCACTTATTTTGCTGTGCAGATACTACCGTGCTTAGCGGTAACAAGAATAAGACAAGATATTTCATATAGAATGATTGAATCAGTGAAGTTATAAATTTTATTTGCCGGCTAACTGGTGTACCACCTGAAATCTTATATCTATCGTTATGGCGTGAGACAGGCTGCTTACATCCCGGTCTGTAAACTACGAGGGAGACGGCGATCCGTAAAGAAATTCATTATCTTAGGTAAATGAAACATGTACTTCAATATTATCATGATATATGAATAAAATACAAAACCAACCAGCCCTGGTCTTTTTTTTATCCTTGTTGCTGCTTATATCCGGGAAGGTTTATTGCCAGGATAAGCAGGTTCCGAAAGGTACAGTGCAACGCATTAAAGTGCACGGAAAGGGACTTGAAGGAAATCTTGACGGAGATTCTGCCAACAGATTTGTCAGCGTTTATCTGCCCCCCAGCTATACAACTAACCCGAAACGCCGTTATCCTGTTGTTTATTTTCTTCATGGATACACAGATGATGATGCGAAATTCTATGGATTCACCAGGCATTGGATGAATCTTGTGCCGATACTGGATTCAGTTTTTGCGGAAGGCAAAGTGCATGAAATGATTGTAGTTACCCCCAATGCGTATACCCGTTTCCAGGGCAGCATGTATTCCAATTCAGTAACAACCGGCAACTGGGAAGATTTTGTGGCTAAAGAATTGGTGTCATATATTGACAGCCACTATCGGACTATTGCAAAGGCGGCAAGCCGCGGGCTATCCGGGCATTCTATGGGCGGGTATGGCAGCTTAAGGATCGGTGAAAGAAACCCGGATGTATTTTCAAGCATTTATCTTCTTAGTCCCTGTTGTCTTATGGCTGGCACTAATACAACCCAGGTTCCAACTTCTTTTTTTCGGGCGGACAGCATAAAGACTATGGCCGAATTTGAGAAAGCAGATTTTGGAACAAGAGCTGTATTCGCCTCCGCGGCCGCATGGTCACCTAATCCGGCGCTTCCTCCTTTTTATATTGATCTGCCGGTAAAGAATGGAGAATTGCAACCCATTGTTCAGGCTAAATGGGCCGCCAACAGGCCTCTTACCACGCTTGATCAGTATATTGCCAACCTGAAGAAGTTGCGGGCCATAGCGTTTGATGCCGGTACAAGAGACCGGGATATAGCTTCCAGCATTAAAGTATTGGATGAGGAGTTGAATAAATATGGTATCCAACATATATTCGAGTTATACGAAGGCGATCATATCAACCGGGTAGCTGAACGGATCGAAAAAAAAATGTTACTGTTCTTTTCCGATAATTTATCATTCAGCCAATGAATTTGGATCCGGGTTCAGGTATGCACAAATAAATGAAATATGCACAGAAGAAATTTTATCAGGAATACCACTTTATTGAGTGGGGGATTTGCTATGGCAGGTACTTCCATTATCAGGCGTGTAAATACCGCTGATATTTTTGCCCCCGAAGACCCCTGGTTTGGCCGTTCTGTAAGATGGGCGCAACTTGTTTTTGTAGAAACAGATCCCGGCAAATTTGATCCTGATTTCTGGCTCAGTTATTTCAAACGCATTCATGCCGATGGCGCGTTATTAAGTGCGGGAGGTGTAGTAGCATTTTATCCGACCGATATTCCGCTTCATCACCGAAGTAATACACTTGGAACTTCCAACCCCCTGGGTTATATGGTGGAAGGATGCCGCAAAATGAATATGTCGGTGATCCTTCGCACAGACCCTCATGCAGCCAGGCAGGAAGTCTGCGATGCGCATCCTGACTGGATTGCTGTAACGGCCGACGGCGTAAAAAGGCGGCATTGGGCAAACCCGGAATTATGGGTCACCTGCGCGTTGGGTCCTTATAATTTTGAGTTCATGACCCAGGTGAACCGGGAAATTATGGAACGTTTTAAACCGGATGGCATATTTTCTAATCGCTGGGCAGGATCGGGTATATGTTATTGCCAGCATTGTGTACAAAATTTCAAAGCATTTTCCGGTTTGGAATTGCCCCGGAGCAATGATCGTTTGGATAAGACCTTTCTCAAATATTCAGAATGGCGGATCGAAAGATTAAAAGAGCTTTGGTTTTTATGGGACGGCGAGATACGTAAACAACGATCCGTATCAAGGTTTATTCCAAATGGGTTTCCGGATAAAGTATTGACCGGTAAAACGTCTGATTTTTTTTTCGCGGACCAGCAGGCAAGAAACGGATCGATTCCACTATGGGCCAACGGCAGGAACGCCAAAGAAACAAGGGCTACATTGGGTATGAAACCACAGGTGGGTATATTCACTGTTGGCATAGATGAAGAATACAGGTGGAAAGATTCTGTGCAAAGCGATGCTGAAATAAGAATATGGTTTGCAGATGGTGTGGCGAATGGATTGCTTCCCTGTTTTGTAAAATTCGGCGCTGTACTGTATGACAAGCGCTGGCTTAACACTATCAGCAATATGTACCAGGTGTACCACCGCGCTGAGAAATATCTTCGCAATACGGCTTGCCTGGCACGGATTGGTATATTGTATTCAGAACAAACGGAAAGAAAATATGGCGGCAAGGCCTGGCAGCAAAAAAGCGGGGATCATCTAAATGGTATGTACCATGCGCTGGTAGAAGGCCGCATGCCTTTTGAGATGGTAAATGACCGGCTGTTGGATCCTGAAACCCTGAAGCTCTATAAGCTTCTTATACTTCCTAATATCGCGGCTTTGTCGGACAGCCAGTGTGACCAGTTGCGGGAATTTGTTGAGCAGGGTGGTAGCCTGGTCGCAACATTTGAAACTTCGCTTTATAACGAGGAAGGAGAACAAAGAACAGACTTTGGTTTGTCGGATCTTTTCGGGGTTTCATTTAATAAAAAAGTGGAGGGTCCGATGCACAACAGTTACCTGAAATTTAAAAAAGACCCGGTTACCCAAACCTTTCATCCTGTTTTGAAAGGATTGGAAGATGCCTATCGCACTATTAATACTATTTACCAGGTTGATGTTATCCCGAAAGCGAATTTTCCCAGCCCCGTTACACTCATACCCACTTATCCTGACCTGCCCATGGAAGACCTTTATCCACGGGTGGAGGATACGGATGAACGCGGAATATACCTGAGAGAAATTGGAAAAGGCAGGGTAGTTTATATACCCGGTGATATTGACCGGTCTTTTTGGCAAGTAATGTGTGTGGATCATGGAATGCTGTTGCGCAATGCGATTAACTGGGCGCTCAATGAAGATCCTGTTGTATCGGTGGAAGGGCCAGGCGTTATGGATATCACTGCATGGCAGCAAAAAGATTCCATGACCGTACACCTGGTTAACTTAACGAATCCCATGATGATGAAGGGGCCATTCAGGGAGTTTATCCCGGTCGCAGTCAAAGTGCAGATTAAAATTCCCGGAAATAAAAGCGTGAAGGCTGTGCATTTAGTAATGGCAGAACAGGCCCCCCGCTTCGTGATCAGGAAAGGAATGCTGGAATTGGATGTGCCTAAGATAATTGATCATGAAATTATCGCGGTTGATTTACAGTAACCGTGTTTAACACAATGGCGGAATAGCTTCCTGGCTATTTGTACTTTGGCAATTTAAAGATTGTTGTCAATTATAACCGGCTTTCAGACATAAAGCGGATATCCGGCCATTTATTTTTCGCACTTATCCTCTAAAGTACAGAAAGAACGGGGCTTTGCAGTAACTGGTAACTTAAATAGGTGGCTGTGCCCCCGGGCCGCATCGGTGGTATAGATCAACCTGGCAATGATATGTCCCTGGCACCGTTGCTATTCCCGTTACTTGCCCTATTCATGTAATCCACTGTTTTAAGTATACTTGCTTTCTTTCCATTTAAGCAAGAATCGGGTTTTGTCCCTGCGTTTAAGTTTTCATTTTTACAGCATAAAATTTAAAAAAATGAAAACGTTTATTTTGATTCACGGCTCCTGGCATAGCTCATGGAATTGGCACCGGGTAACTCCACTTATTGAAAAAGCGGGTCATAAGGCCATCTCAATTGATTTACCCGGCATGGGAAGAGACAAGACCCCCATTAACGAGGTAAGAATGCAAACAACCGTTGGGAAAATTTGCGATCTTATTGACAGTGTCGAGGGAAAAATAATACTGGTTGGCCATAGTAAAAATGGTATTATGATCTCCCAGGCTGCTGAGTACAGGCCCCATAAAATAGAGAAATTGGTTTACCTCGCCGCTTACCTCGTACCCAATGGTAAAACACAAAAGGAATATTCTGCACAGGATACACAGGGAGTGCTAAAGCCCTACGTGACGATGGCAGAAGATTTACAGTCACATACACTTCAGCCGGAAATCTACAAAGAAGGGCTATACCATGATTGCGATGATTATATCACGGAGCTGGCCAAAGTTATTTTAGGCAGTGAACCGGTAGAATCCGCTATTACACCTTTGCAATTAACGGAAGAGAATTATGGAACTGTGCCAAGAGTATATATTGAATGTTTGCAGGATAGAGCCGTTACTCCATTCATCCAGAAAAAAATGTACACGGAGACCCCTTGCGAAAAAGTATATTCCATGAACACAAGTCACTCGCCATTTTTTAGCAAGCCGCAGGAGCTGGTTGATATATTGCTTTCTTTGTAAAACCGGTAGCCTTGTTATGAAATAATCTGACGTTTGAATTTAGCAAGTTTCCCGGGTCGCTGGTTCGTATTGATACCCTGCCTGGTGTCTTACCACAACTGTTCGGAAGATCATAATAAAGAGGAGTAATGAATAAAGGAAAATAAGAAAACCGCGCATTTATCATTGGCATATAAGACCGATGTTGCCATAAGAAAAACAGCTAAAGCCATTCAGGGATATTTCCTTTTCATAGCCAACAGTCTAACCCCTGCTGTGCAGGCAAGGCAAAACGAATTTTCCGGGTTTTCTTCTCCCCCAAGTGAGTTTAGCAAGACAGGCTAATAACCCCCGGCAAAGGTAAACCTGGTGTGCCTGATCCATATCTGTGACGTATAAAACAGGGATCAAACACGGATCAAAGACGGATAAAAGACGGATCAAACACGGATCAAAGACGGACATCTTCCCTCTTTTATCCGTGTTTGATCCTATTTTCTTGCCTGTATTACTCTTTTTTAATATTATTTATACCCGAAAAAAATCCGGGTGGAACAAGGCTACAAGTCGTTTTTATTAATGCTATCCATTCATGGATAGCAGTTCCGGGCGGGCACTACCGGCCTTTAGTGCCTACGGCACTTCTAAAAAAGATGTGTCCTAACGGTAGGGTTTAAACCGGCGCTATGAAAAAGAGACTACCCGGTAATCGTTTTAACGATTTCAGGTATTGGCCTGGAGATGGTGAAAATCTTACGAACCATTTGTGTTCATATCTTGCCTTATAACAATAAACATTTAGAAACTGTATCAAAATCGCACACCGTCTGTATCAAAAAAAGTATGAGTAAAATCATGTGCCAGCCTATTCTCCTGAAATTCATTAGCAATTAATTCCGGCATATCTTTAGTTACTTTTCTGAAGAGATCACCTGCCAATCAACTTTCTTAACGGGGAGATGCGGGCCGCTAACCATCAGCAACCTGAAAGCGGGAAGCCCGCGACACAGATAACAAAGCTGCTTATGATAACAGTGTCATATAAAATCCCATTTAAACAATCATATATCCCCGATTGTAAACGCATAATTAATTTTTATGTTCAAGAATTATTTCATAGCTGCCTGGAGGAATATCCGGAAGCATAAAGTATTTTCCTATATAAACCTGGGAGGTCTCGCGACAGGCATTACAGCCGTATTATTGATCGGGATGTATATAGAGTCTGAACTGACCTATGATAATTTCCACTCCAACCGAAACAATATTTACAGGGTAGGATTCCGGACCTGGCAGCAGGGTATTATGATGGGTGAAAGCCCGGAATTTACTGCTCCGTTTAGCGTGGAAGCAAAAAACCTGTTTCCTGAAATCAAATCCTATTGCAGGGTATCGGAAAATCATGAAGAGTGGTTGTCGTATACCGATAAGAACATTAAAACGTCTAAGATAACTTATGCTGATTCTTCTTTTTTTACTGTTTTCTCTTTCCGGCTTTTGAGCGGAAACTCTGTCAATGCTCTCCGGGATCCTAATTCCATTGTGTTGTCGCAACAACTGGCTGACAAATTATTTGGGAATACAGATGCCGTGGGAAAGTTGATCAGCCTGGGGAGTAAGGCTAACTACCTGGTGACAGGGATTGTCCAAAATGCTCCGCCCAATTCAACCCTGCAATATGACGCATTGCTGTCCATCTCCACTCTTTATCATGATACCACTTATTTTATGGACTGGAATGGCGGCTGGCAGTACCAACATTATTTGCTGCTCCAAAATAAGACTGGAGCGGAATCTCTTCAAAAACAGTTTGCGGGGTTCCTGCAGAAAAGTTTCAATCAAAAATATTCCGGGGGTTCCACGGTAGAAGCTTTCCTGCAACCCTTAGCGAAATTACATTTATACTATAGCCCTGATGCCGCCAATACCAGGACCAACCTGTATGTATTTGGAATCGTTGCCCTGCTGATATTATTTGTTTCATGTATCAATTATGTCAATTTATCGGCTGCCCGTGCTTCGGCCAGGTTTAAAGAAATTGGCGTAAGAAAAGTACTGGGAGCACAAAGGATGCAATTGATAAAGCAATTCATGGGAGAAACGTTCCTCGTTACTCTATGCGCTTTACTACTGGCAGCCGGGCTTACACTATTTCTTTTGCCTGTATACCAGGATCTTTCCGAAAAACAAATTATACTCAGTATTAATGAGATCGGTTTTATAGGGGCACTAATGGTGGCGCTAATGGTTTTGATCAGCCTGTTTGCCGGCGGGTATCTTTCTTTTTACCTGTCTTCTCTCAACCCCGTGAACACTCTTAAAATGAAGGGGCCCAGGAATAGCAAACAGAGACTGGGAAAGATTTTAATCATACTTCAATTTTCTATTACTACAGCCCTGCTATCTTCTGTTTTTATTTTGCATATGCAATTGCGTTATGCAAAGAACAAAGCGCTGGGTTTGGATAAGGAGCAGGTTATTATTCTTCCTCTTACCGGTGGGACGATGCAGGATAAAGCCCTGTTGCTGAAAAGGCAGGTGGCAGGTCTGGCCAACGTCACAAGCGTTTCCGTCCTGTCCGAAATTCCATATAATGGTATTACACAAAACGGGTTTTTGCCCGAAGGAAGCAAGGATTATATAACCGTGCACCAACTGGATGCTGATGAGGACCTGCTTAAGACGCTGCATATTCAATTGCTAAATGGTAGTTTCTTTTCCGGGGATAGATCCGCCGACTTCGATGGCTATATAATCAACCAGGCATTAGCCGATAATCTTGGATGGAAAGAGCCGTTGGATAAAACGATCAGCAGGAACGGCCGCCACAGGATCATTGGGGTAGTCAGTAATTTTCATTTTGCTTCCTTGCATGATAAGATTGAGCCGCTGATCATCACGCATAAACCCTATATGAACAGGTACGGATTCCTGGCTATTAAATATAATCCGGGCAATCCCGCCAGAATGATTGACCAGCTACATACAGTCTGGAAACAAACGGCCGTGGGAGCTCCTTTTGATTACTGGTTCCTCGATGAGGCTTTTAATCATCTTTACAAATCGGAAGAAAGGTTCATGCAATTATTCTTATGTTTTTCTTTGCTTTCTATTTTGCTTTCATTGGCCGGTGTGTTCGGCCTTGTATTATTGATCATTCAGCAAAAAACAAAAGAAATTGGTATCCGGAAAGTCTTAGGCGCGGGCTTAAGGGATATTATCCGGTTAACCGCGGGAAAATTTCTAGTCCTGATCCTTGTCGCTTCATTGATTGCTGTTCCGGCCGCTTTATACTATAGCAGTACCTGGCTGCAAAAATTCGCCTACCGTATCGAGATGAAATGGTGGATGTTTGTTATGCCCGGCATAGTGGTTTTGGTTTTCGCCTTGCTGGTTATCGGTATAGAAACGGGAAAGGCTGCAGCCGCCAATACGGTAAAGAGTTTGAGAACGGATTGAATAGATAGGGTGTTATTTACACGTTAAAAAATTTTCCTGGCTGATCCGGGCTCTGAGAAATTATATCCGGAGCCGGTTTATTTTTCAGGGCCCTGTGGAAAATTTATTCTTATTATAAAACAACTTCTCGGTAGATTGTACGGTCTTATTTGCATTAACCCAGATCATGAGCCATATCCAGAGCTACCATTTACCAGACTTTGCCAAAGTTTCCACTGTTCATATACTGAAAACAGGGGAGATCATTACTTCGCTGGAGGAGTATCTCAAGGTGCAGGACCGGTTTAGCTGGGTTGACCAGGCCCAGATTATCTCTACCATTTTCCGGTTAAGAAGACTGACTGAAAGCCCGAAGAAATCAGTGATCGTTATTTATGAAGAAGGAAGGATCATTAAGGAATTTGTCAATGTGGATGAGAGCTTCAAGCCCCTCGTTTTTCATTAAGGCCTTCTGTTGTTGATAAAAGAGCCGGTATCATTTTCTAATGGTCATTTATGGCGACCTGACTTCAAGGATCGCGGTTCCAAATCCATTTTGCGGACTCGTGGGGGCGGTGAGTCCTTCCTTATAGGATGCTACAGTTGGGGCGAGTTTATAATAATGATACCCGGTGGTGGCCGCAGAGGCGAAAAAATAATAAACTTCCGTGGCATTATCCCGGTAGGTTCTTGACGACCCGTCAACGGCTCTCCAGTCGGAGGATACGCATATCAAAATACTGTTCGCTCTTGTGGTGGTAATAGTAGCCGAATCAGTTATTTGAAAGGTGGCTGTTTTAGTCGCGCCGCCCGGACTTGATTCCTGCCCCGTTATTACCCAGGCTACTGAGGATTGATTATTGGATCCGAAATTACTTGTGATCGTTATACTGCCGCCGGCGGCAAATGTTGCTGTCCATATTTCCGCGTTACCGCTATTGAATGTCTGGGCATCTGCTCTTTTTGTCCAGGTCAATGAAGGGCTGCTGGAGATGCTGGCATCCCCGATATCATCTTCAGACTGGGTAGTAATTACAATAAGCGCGCCGATAGGAACATTGGTTAATGAATGTGTTCTTGCACCCGTACCGCTTTGCGCATCCGTGCTGAAGATTTTTGCGAGCTTGGGTGATTTATTCAAGTTAGCCCAAAACCAACCCTTTTGCGCATTGGCAATAAAACAGGATAATAATAAGAGGGTGATGGTAATGAGTCTCATTGAAAATTCTGTTGATAGGTGCCGTAATAATTTGTTCCATCGTAATAAAAAACTACGATATCATATGCCCCGGCTGCCGTTGATAAAGTAGGCGTAGTGCCGGACGGCCATTTTGAATTGGTGGGCCAGGTGGTAACCGTTTTGCTGCCGCCAGTGCCCTGGATGATCCGGATGGTATAGGTTTGACCGGCTACCGGATTGGTGATCGTTAATGTTCTGCCTGTACCGGTTAATGTTACGGCGCCATTAATGCCATTGGCAACATTCCAGGTAATAGTAGAACCGGATTCAGTGAGCGATTGTACCGTATAATTCACTGCCGGGGGCCAGCCGGTTACTTTCGCGAGGTCTCCGCTGCTGTTGATGCCCACAGGTTTATAAGTAGTAGTATCGGTGGTAGAAGGCAGGTTGGTCATATTGACGTTCCCATCCGTTTTCAAAGCATAATTAACCTGGGCACCGCTGGCCGTTGCAAATAAACCGATATTGGTAAGATTGTTGGAGCCTGAAGCTCTTGTACCGTTACTGTTGAAATATCCTCCGTAAGAGGTAAGTACCGATGAAGTAGTATTAAAGGTTGCGCCTTGCGTGGATGCATTGATGACTTTGCTGTCTGAAGTAACTCCTGTTGCAGCTCTTAAAACTGTTAACAGATCCGAAGGGGTGCTGGTACCGATACCGACTCTTCCCAACGTATCAATTGTCACCCATTCAGTATTCTTTGTTCTGAAAACCAAACGTTGCGCATCAGTAGTGCCAAGAAAATTAGTGGAGGGGCTGGTGCCGGCATTACCTGTAAGGCTCCAGGCAGTAGATGATATACTTGATGCCAATGATTTCAATTTCACATTGCCATTCACATCGGTACTAAGAACAGAATCTTCAGAGCCATTATTTTTATATTTACTGATTGCCAGTTTGCCTGTGTTTTTTACTGTAAACAACGGGCCGGGCATAATTACACCCGGCACGGTGGTAGTATCTTTTGATACATTAAAGATATCTACAGCATGATTTTTTGTTCCGATAACCTCGTGAATCACAATCGCAGAATCAGAAGAAATACTTTTATTTCCGGTTGGTGTTGCCGCCACTTCTGATACACCGAAAGTTGTTGTCGAGGAGATATGTAACCCTCCCATATAACTGGTGGTTACCTGGCCTGACGGATCAATAAAGCCTGAACGGTAGGGAGCGCGGGGCTTTATTTTAATGGCGGGAAAGTATGAGTTACTGTCTCCTTCAATTAACATTGTCGGATTGGGTCCAAATAGATGAAGCAGGCTCGCGGGGTTATTAGTGCCAATTCCAATGAAACCATCAAACCCGCTATCGCTGCCTCTTATCCGCATTCTTTCGGTATTGTTAGTTTTGAAGATGAAGGCATGATTATCTGTAGTGCCAATGAAATTGGTAGCAATGCTGGTTCCGGCATTGCCGGCAAGGCTCCAGGCATTTGAAGATATACTTGATCCCATCGATTTCAATTTTACATTCCCGTTAATATCGGTAGAAAGAACAGAATCCTCGCCGGCGCTGTTTTTATATTTAGTCAATACCAGCTTGCCATTGTTTTTGACGGTAAATAAAGGGCTTGGGATCATACTTCCCACCAGGCTTGAAATATCTTCTGATACATCAAATATGTCAGCGGTTTGTTTTTTGGCGGCAATTATTTCGTGAGTAATAACTGATGAGTCGGTAGAAGTAGTTTTGGCGCCATAGTTAGTAGCTCCGACCGCTGAAGATCCAAAAGGCGTAGTAGTGTGAATATGCAATCCACCCGAAAAAGTCGGGTCAATGCCATAGGGGTCAATAAAGCTTGTCCTGTTGCCCGGCTGTGTTTTAAATTTTACGGCAGGAAAATACGAATTACTGTCTCCTTCGAGGTATATGGCCGGATTGGTTCCATAGAGGTGCAGTAATGACGCCGGGTTATTAGTGCCGATACCTACGAATCCATCCAATCCGCTGCCAATACCTCTTATCCGCATTCTTTCAGTATTGTTGGTTCGGAAGACTATGTCATGGTTATCGGTAGTACCGAGAAAATTGGTGGAAGAGTTGATACCGGAATTGCCGGTAAGGTTCCAGGAGGTTCCAACCGAACAACTGTCGCAAATGCTTTTCCAGTAAGTACCATTGTAAAACTGAAATTTGTTGTCATCTGTATTGTACAACAATAAACCATTGTGAAGATCGCCGGAAGTAATGTTGTTCCTCTGGGAAGTAGTGAGCCGGGGTATTAATATTCCAGAATTGCTACTGGCTACATCTAAGGCGGCTTTGGGCAAAAAGTCCGTCCCCCCAATAACTGATCCCAGCCCCAGGCGACCACTTGAATCTAAGATGAACGGGATAGTAGAGTTTGAACCATCAATATTACTTCGGGCAATACCAAAGTTTTTAACTCCAACACCGTAATTTGAAATAGTATTGGCACTTCCACCTACCAGAAAGGTAAAAGACGTATTGCTTGTCGTATTATCCATTCGTAGATTAGTTTGCCAGCTGTCATCAGCAGTAAATTTGGCTATTGCCCTGCCATCTGTAGTGCCTTCAAGCATTGCGACATTTAGTAAATGTGAGTTGTTTGATGAAGTGCCGATCCCCACGTGCCCAATTGTGTCAATGGTCGCCCTTTCAATGTTTTTAGTCTTGAAAACTAAACGTTGCGCATCTGTAGTGCCTAGAAAATTTGTGGATGGGTTAGTGCCGCTATTACCCTTGAGTCTCCAGAAAAAAGAAGTACTGCCCAGGTTCAATGTATCACTGCCGCAAATCCAGACACTATCATCATGCTGTATTAGTGCTTTTCGGAATTCCGTTCTCCCGTTTCCCTTATTATAAAGAAATCCTTTCACATTTTTTGTACTGTTCTCGAGTATTAGTTCAGCGTTGCAGGTATCAGAATCCCGGGTGATCTTTACACTATCGGCTTTGATCTTATACACAAACTGCGCCCGGGCAGCAAAACAAGCAAAACAAAGAATAAACAAGGCGGTGAGATTTTTCATACTCCTGGTTTAAATGATGAGACCATGAATAAATGATGTATCTGGTTAATTTTCGCCCGGGTACTAAACCATTCTAAAATTTTTCCGGTTTCACTGGTTACTTCTTTGTATGTATTGCAACCGCAAAGTCACACGCGAAAGCTCTCCACCAATGCAATGGGTTAATGGAACGGGCTGAAACATTCGGCGATTTATTACTGTCACCAAGGTAGATAAGCAGTAAGTCATCTTTCGAAAAATTACACCGACCGGAGATTCCGGGGGATGTTTTCCCGATTTTGGGGGACGAAATAAGGATGGAAAATACCTTTACAGGAAAGACAGGATTAATAAGATTTATATAACAGGAAAACTATTCCCGAACAGATTTTGTGTAATGCGGGCAATCCTGCTGATAATTCCCGTTCCTGTTCGCATCAAAGTATAAAACGGGTAAATGCCTTTGTGCAAGATGCAGGAAAACTAAAAACATAAAAGATTGTCCCCGGCAAACATTGAAGCATATGTACTTTTCCGGAGGTAGGAAGAAAAAATCTTTACGTTGAAAATCCGGGCGCCCCGGGAATTATTTAAAAGACATCTCTATTCTGAAGCGTCAGTTTTAAGACTTAGTAATCGATTGACAGCGGATAATGGTTTTCCCCTACTCATTCAATGTGAATAAAAATAAAAGGCGAATTATATGATTTTTGTCAAATAAGTTTTTTAATCTTGAATAAGATTTTTAAGTATATAGTTGAATCCCGTCCTGTAATAACTTCTCTTCTTAAGGAACTGATTGTCGCAATGATCTCAGAAAAGAAATTTCAGATTCTTTTCGGTTTCAATTTTTTTGATGTAGCAGTGAGGATTTTTTCTCTGGTTGTAGTAAGAGCTTGCTTGCGCCTGTCAGTAAAACTGCCGGAGTAAATAATGTTTGTCTTGCCTGATGCGGATGGTATCATTTATTATCCTGCAATTGCTTAAAGCGATAGGGCGGTACTATGGGTATAAAAAAATTGTTTGTAAACCTTAACTATTAAACCAACATTTATGAGTTATCATTTGATTAAAACAACCGGCTGTTCATTTTCATTTACGCCAAAATAAAAATTATTGTTCTGTAAGCAGTGAACTCCATAATAGTATAAATGGAACATTCGCGGGGAAGAGACACTCTGTCCTTATATAAAAGGAGAAGAATTTGCTTATTGTTTTACAAGCCAACTACCACTACATGAACGACTTTTTATTTGTAAGAATCGGGAAAGAATATACACGGCTTTTCTTTTCAGAGATCATCTATATCGAGTCTTTGAAGAATTATGTCCGTATTGTCACTCCACAGGCAAAGTTTATGATCAAAGTAACGATGAGCCGTGTTGAAAAGGTATTACCCAAAAATCAGTTTTGCCGGATACACCGATGCTGCATCGTAGCACTGAAATCCATATCCGGGTTTAATCATGATAACGTTCATATCAATGGAAAAAATTTTTCTATTGGTGAGCAATACAGGAAAATATTATTTGACAGGATCATTACACTGGAAGGTGAAGCTCCGTCAAAATCGGATATTACCAATGGAGGAATCAATAAATTTGGATTAAACTAAAACCAAAACAGTTACCTGATTTCATTAATTGTTTTCACTCCGATTTCGTCCCCCGACAACGGGAAACTATCCCCCGGAATTTCCAATTGGTGTACTTTTTCGAAAGATGATTTTTGACTACTCTACCTTGGGGAAACCAACAGGAGAAAATGGTTATCCGCCTTGTCACGATAGTTGCTTTGATGCTTTCAGGGACCTGTGTATTTAGCCAGGACAGTTTGAGGAAAAATAAAGAAGAACCTCTTCCGGATTATGATTTATGGTATGAGCATCATAATTGTAAACTGCCGGAATTAGTATATATAGAGGTTACCGGTATGCCCGTTTCCATTCCTCTTCATTCAGCTGTTCCCGTAAAGAACCCCCTGCTTACCGCCACCGGCGAAATGAGCTACCAGCATTTTGACAGGAATGGTAATTCGGATGACCTTCTGCTGATCAATTCTTCATCAGACATTGCTATGCTTAAACTGGGCTTGCTTTATAAAGAGACTTACCCGTTCACTCTTTCGGTTCGCTATAACCGCAGCCACCCTTTTCAACTGGACAATCAATACGAGGTGAATATCGGCTTTGATGACCGCTTATTCCGGCAGCGCCTTAGAGAAAAAATGATCAATTCCGCTAAAAATGATTTTTTAAAAAAGCAGCTAAAATTAAAGGATGAATACCAGCGTGCATTTAATTTATTCCAGCAGCAAAAACAATTGTTGAAAAGCCCGGCTTATATACAGCAGGCGGTAGAGAGCCGGTTAAAGAATTCCATTCCGGATGCCCGTGATTTTTTACCCGGGGAAATTCCTGTTGCCAACCACAAATTTGACCCATTGGATCAGTGGCTTGGCAAGCTTCCTGGTTATAGCGATCTCCAAAAACGGGAACAAAGAATAAAAGATTCTATCGAAAGGAAAATGGAAAAGCTTAATTGGGAGGAGATGCAGAAAAAACTGCAGGCGAAACTTGAGCAACAGAGAGATTCATTGGGGAAAAGGGTAAAAAAACTGGAAGATAGCCTTGCGTTTGAAAAAAAAGCGCTGGAAGCTAAACTTGATTCGGTCAATAAAGAAGTAGCCGGGATATATTCTTCATCTGACTTAAAAAAATATGCTGAAAGAAAAGGATTGAAAGATTCCGCCGGAACTGATAAGTGGGCTGATGTCCTGATGAAATCAAATATACGCCTGGGAAAATTCCTGCTTAACAATTCTGAACTTACTGTTAATAATATTTTTTTGCTTGGAGCGAGTATAAAATACGGGGAGGAGAAATTCGTCATCGTCTCAGGGGGCTATTATGATTTTGCTTTCCGGCAGGTATTTAATTTCCGAAACGACACGCTTCCCCGCAGTAAGCCATCTGTATTCGCTGTTAAGATCGGCAAAACAGACGGCGATAATCTTTCTGCCTTTAATTTTTATATAGGAAAAAAATCAAGGACCGGTTTGTTTACGGAAGCTTTACGTACAGTTGCAGGGATAAGCCTGGAAAGAAAGACTTATTTCAGCCGAAACCTTTCTGCTGATTTTGAAATAGCCAAGTCAACAACCCGCCCGGATAATTTATCAGCGAAAAGTGAAGAAACCGTAAAAGATCTTTTTACCCGTTTCAGTACGAAGACGATCGGCATGTATAGTTCCGTAAAAGCCTATATGCCTAAGACCAGCACAGATGCTGAGGTCAGTTATCGCTACTGGGGACAGCAATTCGAATCTTTTAATGCCAGCCAGTATTTCAACCCGCAAAATAACCTGGCGGCCAAGCTAAGCCAGCCTCTTTTCAAAAGAAAAGTATATCTCACCGGCGGTATCCGTTACACCGACTTCAGCTCGTTCGGCATTGCGAGCAATATGAAGACTAAAGCAATATTTGCATCGATGAACGCCGTTCTCCGGCTGAAAAATATGCCGATTATCAGTATGGGCTATTATCCCGGCAGCCAGCTCTACTGGCTCGACCAGGCTAAACTCTATGAATATTTTTATTATATACTCAACGCAACTGTCAGCCATTATTTCCGGGTTGCCGGGATTCCTGTACAGGCGGTATTTAGCTGGAATAAGTTCTATAACAGGTATACTGACTCATTGGTAGCCGGCTCCCAGTCTTATTATAATTTTTTCATCACGGCGTGGAAAAATAAATTCAGCTATACGATGAATATTTCCCGGCAGGAAATAGAAAATAACCGGCTCATTACTCTTGAAGGGGGGCTTAATTATTCTGAAGGCATTATGAAAATCGGGGCCAGTGTTAAAGGGAATTTCACCGGTGTTACTTCAAGAATGGGCTATTCATTCTGCAGCGGATGGGTGCTGAAAAAAATCGGCACGATCAATCTTATTTATGACAGATCCTTTTTACCGGGGCGTACAGGACAATTCATTCCAGTAAAAACCGGGCAGGTGCAGATCATTAAACCATTAAAATTCACATTATGGCATTAAGATCAACCAGGTCACTCCTCATAGTGCTTGTGCTGTTATTATTCGTTCCGGGGTTTGCCAAAAGCCAGGTAATCCTTATACCTGAAGTACAGGGAACCGGTATCGTAATGAAACAACAAATCTGGTCACTGATGATCAATAACCTGTCCGGCACTGTAAAAAAATCAATTTTATATATAACCATTACTGACAGGACCACATCACAAACACTTTTAGAAGCGAATTCCGGGATGCTGATCGTGAACCCGGGAGCAAAAAGAATAACCTACCAGGATCTTTCCCCGGTCAACTTCGCTGTATCCATTATCGGTTTTTCAGATGTTCGCCAGTTGAATCAGCCGATGCCTGTCGGTGATTACCTGGTTTGTTATAAACTAATCGAAGTAGAATCATCCCCCAAAGAATCATTGGCTGATGAATGCGTAAAGATAAGTACCGAACCACTTTCCCCGCCTCAACTGATCCGGCCGGAAAATGAAACATTGACCAGGGAAAAAAGGCCGGTATTAAGCTGGTCGCCCCCTGCGCCTGTAAATATGTTCACCAGTTTATCCTATGACATTATTGTATCTCCTTTATATGAAAAACAATCTCCGCAGGAAGCTCTGCAAAGGAATATCCCGGTGATGACAACCAGTTCGGTGAACAACTCTCTTCTATATCCTTCTTCTTTTACCGACCTGGAGGCGGGTAAAACTTATGTATGGCAGGTGGTGGCGACAGACGGAGGCCGTTTCGGCGGCAAAAGTGAAGTATGGTCTTTTACTATCATGCCCGATTCTGTTGCGAAGATCATTTCATCAGCGCCGTTTATCCGGTTAAAGAAGCAAAATAATGAAACAACTGTTTTGCAACAGAGCATCCTGAAAATGGAATACTTCAACGCATTGGCGGATTCTGTTGTGCATGTGGAAGTTTACCGTGCAGGAGAAAAAAATAATAAATACAAACAGTCTTTTTCATTCGACTTGCGGGTAAAAGGCGGTCAGAATTTCCTGGAATATGATCTGAATGGCAAACTGCATGCTGATGAAAGCTCGGTGTACGAAGTAAAGCTGGTCAACAGCCGTAAAGAGGAATGGCAAATGATGTTTACTCCTAAAAATTATTTCTAACGGTTCAAAAAGGAAAATTTAAAAACCCAAAGCATAGTTATATGATACAATTGTTGACGGGAAAATATCAGAAGCATGTTGCCTGGCTTTTGTTCCTGGTGTTTTATGGCGAACTGGCCGGCAATCTCTATGCAGGTATGCGGATACTTGACCGGACAGGGGTCTACCATGGGTTATCTCTCGGCAATAAAAGATTTACATACGGATCACTTGCTGCCGCAACAATGGAAAAATCTGCGCATGACAGGGATTCAATGCAGATTGAACGCATGACAACTAATAATATCCCTGTTGACGGTAATAATAAAACCACAATAAGAAATGCGGATAAGCCGGATATAGGCGGACCAGGCCAACCGGAGATGACTACCTTCAAGTCTATCGGCACCGATAATATGGTGAATCTTTTTACCGGGGATTTTTCTTACAACATACCCTTGCTGGATGTAGGCGGATACCCGGTCAATATCTTTTATAACGCCGGTGCTAATATGGACCAGGAAGCGAGCTGGGTAGGTCTTGGCTGGAATATTAATCCCGGTACGATAAACAGGAATATGCGCGGCTTGCCGGATGATTTTAATGGAGATGACTCTATTACAAAAGTGCAATCCATCCGGGATGACCGCACTATTGGTGTAACGGGCTCTACAGGGGGTGAAGTAGTGGGGATACCGGGATTAAGCGCAAGTTTGAACGCCGGAGTTTTTTATAATAATCGCAGGGGACTGGGCCTTGAATTCGGCGCGAAAGGTGATTATTCAATTTATGAGAATCTATCTGTTAAAGTCAAGGATGATAAGACAACGAAAGATACCACAGCTAAAGCGAATATCGGCTCTCTTTCCGGTGGTATTGACCTGAACTCCCAGAATGGAATGACATTAAACGCAGGGTTTTCTGTGTATGGTTTTACGTCAAGCCGGGCAAACAGTTTTGGGTTGAGCACGTCTGTAGGTTATAGCTCGCGGCAGGGATTAACGGATGTAACGATTGGCGGGGAATACCAGAATTACCGATTAGTGTCTACTAAGAAAGGACTGGACCTTGCCACTGTGGGTTCACAATCGGTACATACGGGGAACCTCTCTTTTGCGCGTTCTTCCTTTACTCCCTCTATCCGCATGCCACTCACTACTTCCAACCGAACTTATTCCATAAAGTTTGGAAAAGAGAAAAAGGTATGGTTTAAAAATGGTACCGTGACCGGGTATATACAGGAATCAAGCCTTGATGTAGTGGACACGATGCAGAAAAAGCCTGCTTATGGGTTCATGTATTATGAAAAAGCAACCGCAGACAGGAATGCGATGATGGACTTCAATCGTTTGAATGACGGGGTATTCACTTTCAAAAAGCCAATCATAGATCTCCCGGTTTATACCTATGACGTTTTCACGATAAATGGCGAAGGAACAGGGGGCAGTTTCAGGGGATACCGCGGGAACCTGGGGTATATGCGTGATAATGATACCCGCAATAAAAGCGTGGAGGGCCATATCAATCTGGACCTCGGCGCAGGCGATATTCTTCATGTGGGAGTAGTACTGGGTGGTGTTTATTCTCCTTCTTTTGTCAATGAATGGCAATTGGGTAATGCACTCCGGTACAGCGCAAAGTTCAATAAGACCGATAGCATTTATCAATCCTTCTATTTTAAAAATCCGGGAGAGAAGGCGATCATTGATGAGAATTATTATCAAAAGATGGGGGCCGACCAGTTGATAAGACCCTATTTGTTGAATGCGCAGACAGCGACGCCGATGCTCGCAAGCGGTTACGAAGTGTATGACAATAATAAAAAATTTGAAAGAACAATCGATATTACGGCAGATAGCCGCCGCAAAGACAGGGATAAAAGAACACAAGTCATTACTTACCTGACAGCGGAAGACGCCACAAAGGTGGGACTCGATACACAAATCTACTCATACCCCGAAAACGTTTTCACGCCCGGTTCTTGTGCTAATTCGCTGGTAAGGACTGCGATCAGCCGCTATAATCCCAAGGACCCAACCTTTTACCGTAAAGCGCATCATATCTCTGAGATAGATGTATTGGAAGGAGATGGAAGGCGATACGTGTATGATATACCTGTATACCAGGTGAGCCAGAAAGAAGTAACCTTTAGTACGGAAGCTACACCCAACTCAGATAACCAGTTTGTGGGTTATACGCCGGGCCTTGATAATACAACAGGCAATTCAAGTGGCCGGGATTGGTTCTATCAAAGCGAAACAGTAAAGGGGTATGCGCATTCTTTCCTGCTTACGGGTATACTTTCACCGGATTATGTAGATGTGACCGGCGACGGAATTACTGATGATGATCTTGGCACGGCGATAAAACTTAACTATAGCCGTGTAGACAAAAAAACTGCACGCGCGGGCGGAAACTCCTGGAATAATTTTAAATGGCGGATGCCGGTTGCTGCCAATACGGCTAATTATAACGGCAACCTGAAAGCGGATAGCCGGGATGATAAAGCGATGTATACCTATGGCGTAAAAGAACTTTGGTACTTGCATTCCATAGAATCCAAAAATATGGTGGCAACTTTTTATACCAGTGTCCGCCACGACGGGCACCAGGTTGCCGGTGAAAACGGTGGTATCGTTACAGGCGGCGAATTAAGAAAGCTCGATAAAATTAATTTATACACCAAGGCGGACTATCTCAAAAATGGAGACCAGGCGACGCCGATCAAAACTGTGCATTTTCAATACACTTACGAGTTGTGCAAGCATTATGCACTCAATGATAATTCCGATAGCGGCAAACTTACTTTGAAAGCCATTTGGTTTAGTTACAACGGTAACAACAACCAGGTAAAGAATAAATATGTTTTTAAATATGCATCTTCTTCCTGCTACAATGGCGTTAATGTAAACCCGGATTATAATTCTACTGAAAACGACCGCTGGGGAGAATATAAACCTCATTCGCAAAACCCGGCGGGTATGCTGAACAACGATTATTCTTATACGCTCCAGGATCAGACCAAAAGCAATGCCTATGCTGCCGCCTGGAACCTGGAAAGTATTTTATTACCCGGAGGCGCCGTGATGAAAGTGAAGTATGAAGCGGATGATTATGCTTTTGTTCAGAATAGAAGGGCCTGCCAGATGACCGCTATTGCCGGATTTGCTCAGAGCGCCACTGCAACGGGCAGCGCTATCAGTAATGCGCTTTATGCAAGAAATTTTTCCCAGGTAACTCACCCGGGTGATATGGATAACCGTTTTGTTTTTTTCGATGCCGCAGAGACGCTGACAGCGGTAGAAGATATTAAAGCCCGCTACCTGCAGGGGATGAGTCAATTGTTATTAAAGCTATGGGTAAACATGCCTTCACCGAGTGTAGGCAGACCTTCCGCGTATGAGCCTGTTACCATCTACGGCGCTATAAAAAGTTATGGATTCGCTAAGACAGAGGGTGGGGCGGATGATCATAACCGCTTTTATATCGAGTTGGAAAAAACGCGCAATGGCGGCAGCCCGATCATGGAAACGGTGATGCAATTCTTGAAAGATATGCTTCCTGCAAGAGCCTATCCCGGTTATGAAGTAAATGGCGATGGCGGAATCATCCAGGTGGTAAGGGCGGTATTCGGGTTGATCCACTCATTTACACAGGGCGTATTAGGTTTTGAAAAGGATTTGAAAATGCTGAATAAATGCCATGACGTGCTGCTCAGCCAGTCATTCGCCCGGTTGGAGAATCCTGACTTGAAAAAGATCGGTGGCGGTCATCGTGTCAAAAGCATTATCATTAGTGATAACTGGAAAAAAATGACCGAAAAGGTTTCCGGGGATGGGCTGCCTGATTCTTATTACGGGCAGGTATATGATTATACTACGACCGAATTGGTGAATGGGCAAAGCATTACTGCAAGCAGTGGCGTCGCTTCGTATGAACCCGGCATTGGAAATGAAGAAAACCCTTTCCGCGAAGTATTAAGATATTATGATCACCAGTTCCTGGGGCCTACGGACTATAGCAATGTGGAACTACCCGTGGCGGAAACTTTTTTCCCTTCCCCCATGATTGGCTATAGCCGTGTTACAGTAAGAAGCATCCATAACAAGGAAAACAAAAACATCAAATCAGGGATAGGCCGGCAGCAAACGGAGTTTTATACAACACGTGATTTTCCTGTTATCAGTGATTATACCGATTTCGACGATCATAGCTGGCACCATCACAAACCTACAGTTATTGAAAAGGTCTTCAACTTCAATAAGAAGGATTATATGACATTGACCCAGGGATTCAGGGTTGTATTGAATGATATGAACGGAAAATTGAAATCCCAGACCAGCTATGCCGAAAATGATGATGTGACGCCGGTCAATTATACCGCCAATTATTACAGGATGAGTTCCACCGGTGATAATAAATTTTCACTGGACAATGAGTTACCTGTAATCAGTGGCCCTGATGGAAAGATCACTACCAAATTGGTCGGCAGGGACGTCGAAGTCATGAATGATTGCCGGGAACATTTCTCCTACACCTATTCAGCCAATATACCACTGAACGGAGAATTCTTTCATATAGGCATCATTCCTATTATTCTTCCTACGATTTTTCGGCTGGCGTTCCGGGATGAATCATCCTATCGTTCGGCGACCGCGCTGAAAGTGGTGAATGAATACGGGATACTCGACAGCGTAATCAATATTGATAAGGGCAGTAAAGTAGGCACACGCAATTTGGTCTATGATGCGGAAACGGGAGATGTATTGATCAGCCGGACGAATAATGAATTCAATAAACCGGTTTATCAATTCAATTATCCTGCCTGGTGGGTCAATTCAGGTATGGAGCCGGCCTATCGTAATATCGATCTTACTTATAGCGGTATTTTATTCCGCAATGGAAGAATAGAAGGCGCCCCGGACGGTTTCACCTTCGATCATTTTGAAAGCGGTGATGAGTTATTTGTGGACACAAAAGATACCAAAGGGCCACCGGAGAGCCCTGCCTGCGTCACCGAAGGATACCCGGCGACCCTGCCGCTTACAAGTGAGTACAGGATATGGGCTATTGATATCACAAAAGATCTTCGCAATACAGTTAAGCAATTCATTTTTGTCGACAGGTATGGTAACCCTTGCAATGCAGCCAACGCGACTCTCCGGATCATACGATCAGGAAAAAGAAATCTTGCCGGCGCTTCTGCGGGAAGCATTGTCTCGTTAGCCAACCCGATTCGTACCAGGTTAAACGGGCTCGGACAAGAAGAGCAATGGGTCATATTAGACGACACGAGCAATGTGATTAATGCAGCCGCGGCGGAGTTCAAAGAAAGGTGGCGGGCCAATGATATGTTTTATGCAAAGGATACTACTATCGTGACAACGCGATCGGTACCTATCCAAACAGTGAATATCCCTGTTGTGTCGACTGATGGCACTCACTCGTATGGAACTATCAAACGTCCGGGTCATAATCGCGATAACGAAAGTTTCCAAAACACAGACTATTTTGTCGGAAGGCAATTTGAGCAGGGAAACCACCGCAGTGATGCTACTCAAAAGAGCTGGTTACTGTTTGATTTCAGCAGCTTTTCTCCCAACTATACGGTGGTGTCTGCAAAACTTACACTTTATGCGCATACAGTTGCCCGGCATGACATAGGTTTCGGCAATTTTATTTCAGCAAGACATGGAATGACAGACCCTCATGTGGTAGGTCTTCATCCGAATTCATTCTTTCTGCACAGAACACTGGCTGCATGGCCAGCGCAAAATAATGATGCCGCATGGGCAAATCTTTTTGATCTGCAACAGACAGGCAGTCTCAATGAATTGTATCGGCCGCCACCCGGGGGAGCAACCACAAGTTATTTGTATGACCCCTTTGTGGGCAGGGATAATCGAATACTTGTCACTGACCTGGTAAAAGGTATGCTTAGAGACAAGTATGACCTTACTAAGCAATATGCGACAGCGCTCAGGATCAGCCTTGCCACTAATGGTTCCGGTGAATCACGGGTCTGCTTTTTTGCCAAAGATCCGCCCGATAGTCATGTATCTTATCTTCCCTCACTTGAAGTAAAGTATTATGATTGTTCTGATGATGGCGGAGTATTGCTCAGAACAAATGCACAGCCCCCCGTATCATTGCCCGATTCGGCAAAATGCCCCACTACTGAAACAATAAAATACTGTTACTCGGTCTTCTCCAAGAAACAGATGAATCCCTATGTCGAAGGAGTACTGGGTAACTGGCGTGGTTGGAGAAGCTATGTGTATTATAGTAACCGGCGCGAATCAGATCCCACTGTTCCTACCGATATCCGTAAAAATGGTATCATCAAAGACTTTGAACCTTATTGGTCATTTACCGACAACCCTGATCTAAAATTAGGGCGCACTAATAGTACCAAATGGGTATGGAATGCTGAGATCACACAATACAACCGTAAAGGCGCCGAACTGGAAAATCATGATCCTCTCGAGCGCTACAATGCCGGCATCTATGGGTACCAGGAATCATTGCCCATAGCCGTAGTCAACAATTCCCGCTTGCGACTATCCGCGTTTGACGGCTTTGAAGATTATTCCTACCAGGATGATCCCTGCGAACCCTATTGCAAACCTTCCAAGCGACATTTCCCTACCGGTATTACAAGTGCGATGCTGGTGGACGCAGAATCCCATACAGGCAAGTATAGTTTGCGGGTAGCTGCTAATGCAACTTACCAAATAGGCATACATGTTACCCCGGACGATACGACATCTTCACCGGACATACGTGTCAAATTGGATTCGAATGCTGTTTCCCAAATCACGATGATCACGCCACCAAAAGGTGTCGGTCTGACAGGTTCTTATTATCATAACACCACATTCACTGGTTCGGCCCAGGTTAGGGAAGATAAAACGGTTAACCTGCATTTCAGATCATTTAGCTTTTTGGGAGTGTCGCTTTGTGCAAGTAGTAATAGTTATGATTATTCATTCCCCTTTCCGCAATGTGTAAATGTCAGCGCCAAATGGAATGGCAAAATACAAGTTGAGCGCACCGGGGAATATAATTTTGATATCCCTCCCGGCAAGATTGACGATATAGGGCATGTTTATGTAAATGGTACACTGGTTGTAACAAGTGTACTGAATGGCACGCATACGACAACTCCAATCACCCTTACTGCCGGAGTACTTTATCCTATTGTCGTTGATTTTGTTCAAACGCTTCCAACAAATGCTTACATTCAACTATTCTGGAAAAAACCAGGTGATACCCAGTTATCACCTGTACCAAGTCAAAATCTATATCCGGTCGATAAAGATTATCTCGCCGATGGCACTACCACTGTCAATACCATTTATTGTGTTAAACCAGATACGATTCAGGCAATCAATCATCAGCTGATAGATTCGTTCAACCTCGTACCAGGTACCAAAATGGTAGCCAGCGTATGGATGAAGAAAGGTGGCCAGAATTGCAAATGTACGGCTTATAACAACAATTTTGCGATCCGCAACGCAAACGGTGACTTGATCAGCTCCTTTACACCCAAAGAAGGGATCATCGAAGGATGGCAGCAATTCGAAACCATATTTACGGTGCCTTCGACATCCAAAATTTTACTTGACCTGAAAGCGCCTCCCGATGCGGAAGTCTTTATAGACGATCTGCGCCTGCATCCTTTCAATGCGAATATGAAATCATTCGTGTATGACCCGATCACCTTACGCCTGGCCAGCGAGCTCGATGAAAATAATTTCGCTTCTTTCTATGAATACGATGATGACGGAGGGCTGGTTCGGGTAAAAAAAGAAACCAAAGCCGGTATAAAAACCATTACTGAAACAAGAAGCGCTGTACAAAAGAAGATAACCACTTTAGAATAACTAACTGTTACTAATTATGAAAAGACTCTTAATAACCACTGTCTCCCTGGTCATCGCTTGCAGGATAGCTGCCCAGGCGCCTAACCTTGATAGCGTAAAAACGGAACTATATAAGGTCAACAAAGTTTTTGACAGTTCCATCTATCTCGGCTTCAACGTGGACATCATATATTCCAGTGATACTTTATATGGGAAGTATGAGCATGAAGAAATGACCGGTAACTACATCCTCAATAACAAGAATATATTTTATAAAATGGGCAGTACCGAATACATGCAAAACGATTCGTTTGCCTACAACGTGTACGGGGAAGACAAGATGATGATCATGACCAGGAATTTCGTTGATGCCAACAGTACGCTCTTTCCTTTAAAGGATTTTGTAGACTCCATCATCACCTGGTATGATTCGGCGTACACCATTACATTCCGAAATGATTCCGATGCCAAAGTGATAGAATTTACGGCTAACCGGGATAGCCTTCCGTATCAGCATTTCGCAGTGGCCTATGATAGTACCAGCCATTACCCCATCAAATTTGAAATGTCATTTATACAAGAACTTACGGATTACCCGGATATGCCTGATTCAATACTGAGCGCTATCAAACAACGACCGGTAAAGAAAAGTATTACCATACTATTTTCTGACTATTACAACGTCGAAACCCTGGATGTATTCAAAGATGAGAACTATGTCTATTTCGACCGGATGAGAAAGAAATACAAACCATCGGAAAAATTCAGGTCATACCGGTTCGTCGCAGACGGTATCAATGGAGAAGATGATTATGACCCCACCATTGAAGCGCCACCGGATGGGAATTGATAAACGGATAACCATTTAGAATAACAGGGAATATGGCGGAAACTGTGATACGTATTGACGAATGATAAGAACAGACAACCATTGAACCTAACTAAAGAACAACTATATGATTCGACAATTTTTCGTCATGGATGACAGGGTCCATAACGTAAAAAGATGCCTGTTGTTGTTAGTACTTCTGCTTTGCGGTCGTTGGGCGATGGCGTCCACCGACCCGATTGTCGTTACCGTATTCAAAGGGAGCAATCATGAAATAAAAGTTGATTCTGTCCGTCAAACTATTGACCCTGTATTTTATTCATCACATATTGCCGATATAGAAGACACCACCAAAGATATTTACCGCAATACCATTGCGCTGTTGATAGATGAGGAGGACTCAGCCGTTATCCAATCCGATTTTACCGTCTCCATCCGGGTAAAAATAAGCTGGGTGGCGAAAGATGGTACGATCGATTCCGTATTCAAAACACTGCAGGTTAATTATAAGCTGGCAGATAGTCTCAAATACGACGCAAGGAATTATTTCTTTTTTGACAATGCAAGGAAAGTAACCATTCAAATTGACAGCATTGACCTGCACGGCGCCAGCTGGGATCCAACTACGGTATTGAAACTGGAGAACCGCATGGAAGTAAGACGTAATTTTCTGTTTTCCTGCAGTACCACCGCTGTGAATGTAGACAAGCACATTGGTGATGTTTCTTCCGAAGGAAATTTTGATGAATTGGTTGTCACCTGGGATCCGCAGGTCTTTAAAGGTGTTACCCATTACGATGTGGAATGGGCCTGGGTGGATATCAATGATCTTGATCGTTACAAGGACGGT
>JAUZOA010000149.1 GCA_030706685.1 Bacteroidota bacterium | reverse complement strand
CCAGTAGTTTTTCAATTTTATCGACATTGGTCTTCCAGCCGGAGAACATGGCCTGGAAATCCATCTGATTTATGGATTCGTCGAAGCCGGCATGGTTCAGTTTCAGTTCGGTTCCATTTTCTAAAGGCCTGAGTGTCCAGATAACTATGGAATCCACTCTGATTTTGCCTTTTCGGGTCCATACTTCCAGGAATAGGATAATCTTTCGGGAGGCTTAATCTCCAGCACCTTGCAATAGACAAGGCCGTCGAAGTCTAAGGCAGGTACCGGGGGAACTTTAAACATGAATTGATGGCCGGCGATAGGTTTAAAGTCATTAGGCATCAGCCACAGCGCAATCAGGTCGCTGTTGGTCAGATATTCCCAGACTATTTCCGGCGGGTGTCTGAATTGCCAGACATGCGTAATTTCTTTTTGCATAATAAGTAACTTTTAAGTTACCCAAATATAGGTAACTTTTCAGTTACGCAAAAAATATTTTCTGAATTATTTCTAAGGGCGTGGGAGAGACTCGATAATTACACGGATCATATACTATTATAGTAGGAACCGGAGACGGGTATAGTAGGAACCGGAGACGGGACAAATGGGGAACCCCATTAACTGTTTTGCACGGGTTGCAAAACGCCGAATATATTCCCTTCCGGGTCTTTCCGGTAGGCGAGTATACCGACGCCGGTAACATCCATTTTGTCTGTTGCGACGGTACCACCGGCTTTCTCAATTTTCTGAAGTGTTGCATCAATATTTTCCACTTCAATGGTGCAGACATAGGCATTCACTGGTTCTCCTCCCTTGGGACCATCTCCCTGACGTGGTGTTATACCACCATTGATGCCTGCCCCCTGCACACCCGCTGCATCCTTCCCGGTATATACTAAACGGTAATTTCCCATTTGCGGGCCCGTGTCCTTGATATCCCAGCCGAAAACGGACTCATAAAACTTCTGCGTTTTATCCAGGTCCTTAGCATGTATTTCAAAATGTACAACCCTGTTCATGGCTTCTATTTTAGTGTATTTAAAATTACCGAAATTTTTTAATCAGCAGACAAACCGGGAATACCCCGGAAAAGGATATCCCTGAAAGGCAGGGCCATACATGTTATATTGAAGATATTAAAGAACAACTTTGATGTAAGGGCCGAGGAGAAATTTCAGAATGTTTGCATTTTCCCTGATTTCGTTAATTTACCAACCCATTGGTCTGAAATCCGGCGGAGAATTGTGCTGAACCGTGAGCATACACCACGGGACTGATAAAAATTAAGAAGATTATGAAAATTTCAAACAACAAGATCCTGATTACCGGCGGAGGAACGGGTATCGGCTTAGGACTTACTGAAAGGTTTATTAAAGAAAATAATACGGTAATTATCTGCGGCAGGAGGAAGTCTGCACTAAGGGAATTGTCGGACAGATTGCCTTCTGTAATTACAAAAGAGTGTGATTTATCTGTAGGTGAATCAAGAGAAGAATTGTTCAAATGGATTTCTGAAAATCACCCGGACTTAAATGTGCTTATAAATAATGCAGGGATTCAGCAATGGATGTCGGTTTATGATAAAGACTTTTTTAAACGGGCAAAAGAGGAAATAGCAATTAATATTGAAGCGCCGCTTCATCTGGTTTCATTGTTTATTAACCTGAAGTCCCTGGCCACGATTATTAACGTTACGTCCGGTTTGTCTTTTGTTCCCTTAACGAAAGTGCCGGTATACTCCGCTTCAAAAGCATTCCTGCATTCTTTTAGTTTGTCTCTGCGGCAATTATTAAAATCGAACAATATCGAAGTAATTGAAATGATTCCTCCGGCGCTTAATACAGACCTTGGAGGGAAGGGTTTACATGATGCTGCTCCCCCCGTTAGTGATTTTATTGAAGCTGTTTTTGAACAGTTGAAACAGGGGAAGACCGAATTTACCTTTGGATTTAGTGAGGCTATGTCCAAAGCCGGTCCTGATGATTTGCGAAAAACGTTTAACAGGATGAACGCGGTAACTTAATCCTGTTAAATTGCCACCAAAGTCGGGGATAAAAATAACTAATCTGTAGCTAATTGTTTTTACAAGAGACATGCGAAGTGTTTCTTCTGCATGATGTATTTGAGGATGGAGTTTTTCTATCATGGTTTAGTTGGAATAATGAGCACCGGTATTGAAGAGTGCCTGATTACATTTTCCGCAATACTGCCCATCAGGACATGTAAAAGCCCTGTTCTGCCATGTGTGCCTAACACTACTAAATCAGCTTCCCATTCTTTAGCAACCCGTATGATGGTTTCGCCCGGCTTTCCCTCTTCCACAAATGTCCAGACTTTATAGTCTTTAAAAACAGTGTCGATGATCATTTGCTGACTCTTGATAAAGTCTTTTTTTATTAGAGCTGCCAGTTCTCCCGGTACTATTCCACTATCTGTCATAATAGCACGGTCATCAACTACACTTAACAATGCAATTTCTGCATTTAGCTGTTTTCCGAGTTGAAAACCGGTAGAGGCAATCTTCCCGGCAGCCGGACCATCGTCTATCGCTATTAGTATTTTTTTCATTTTGTCCCTATTATAGATGAAATTAGCCGCTGAATAACTTCAAGGTAAATCAATATTTTGGTTACTTATTATACCCGGTGCGTAACCAGGGAATTAAGGCTTGGGTTGCTGGCCTGAAGTAGATTAAGTCCATTCTTTTTATATTTATAGGAATATTATTATTAATCATAATCAGGCTTATATGGATCAAAAGATATTTGAGGCAGTTGACAAGTATATCAGTGATTTGTTTATTCCACCAGATGAGGCTTTGAAAGCCGCTGAGCAATCTCACCAGCTGGAGAATATTCCGCTTATTAATGTGTCTCCCAACCTGGGGAAATTGTTGCATCTGTTTGCAAAAATTTCGAAGGCCGGGAAAATCCTGGAGATAGGAACATTAGCTGGCTATAGTACGATATGGATGGCGAAAGCCCTGCCTGAAGGTGGCAGGCTTATTTCGCTGGAAATAGATCCTCACCATGCAGAAGTAGCCAGAAAGAATATTGATCGTGCCGGGCTTTCCTCCAGGGTGGAAATACGGGTTGGTAAGGCGATCGATCTGTTAGCCCGGCTTGTAAAAGAAAATGCCGGCCCTTTTGATATGATCTTTATTGACGCTGACAAACCTCCTTATACAGAATATTTTGAATGGTCGTTAAAACTATCAGGACCCGGAACGCTTATCATTGCTGATAATGTAATTCGTGATGGGAAAGTACTTGATCAAAACAATGATGACCCGATGGTAAAGGGGGCACAACGATTCAATAAAGCCCTTGCAGCAAATAAGCATGTCAGCGCAACCATTTTGCAAACCATTGGTGTGAAAGAATATGATGGAATGGCTATTGCAATTGTGAAGTAAACGGTCTCCCTGGTGAGATAAAATTTTTTATCCCGCCAGGTAAGCAAATCCCTCGTTAACCGGTTCGCATAAATCCCTGATCTTTTTTTGCTGACATATGTTTTTAAACTGGTCTCTTATTTTCTTATAATCATTATGCATAGGACAGGGATGTGTAGAGGAGCATTTACTTAAACCCAGCCCACATTCGTCAAATACATCCTTACCATCAATGGCAACTATTACATGTATGATGGTATTATTCATTTGTTTTGCAGAGATATAAAATCCGCCATTGGGACCTTTGATACTGTTAATCACTTTCTCTTTTACCAGTGCCTGCAGCAATTTGCCCACCGTATGTTCACTGGCATTAATAGATTCAGCAATTTGCCTGATGCCGGCTTTTTCACCGGAATCAGCATTTGAAGCCAGGTAAATAACAGCTTTAATGGCTATTTTGCAGGTGAGACTGAGCATTTATCTTTTATTTAAGAATTTACGTCCTTCTTCTGAAACCCTTTCATGACTCCAGGGCGGGTTAAAAGTCAAATCAAGTTTTGTATCATATTCCGGAAAAGTGATCTTCAATGTTTCCTCTGACAAATGGGTTATAGATTCGCCCATCGGGCAAAATTGGGTGGTAAGCGTCATTGAACAATAAGTTATCTTTTCTGCTTCGTCAAAATCCAATTGATAAATCAAACCCAGATCCACAATATTCAATCCGATCTCCGGGTCCACAACATTTTTCAGGGCCGCCAATGCGATTGCGCATTTCATGTTATTGTTCGTAATGACATTCACAATAAAACAGGTTTATGCATCATTATTTTTATTACATTCCAGTTATATAAGAAAGAAGTGAGTATCAATAGTACTGCGGCTGATTGCAATATAAAAGTGTAGTGTAATAACATGCCGGCAGGGAATAATAAAAAACCGGAAATATAAGCCAGGCTCATCCGGTTAAAAATTTTATCACTGAACAATTCTTTCGGATTGGGTGTCTTGCCTTTCCCCGCCAGCCGGAGATATACTTTATTCCAGACGATGAAAGGCAGTGTTTTAAAAGTCATACCTAAAATGATGGCGGTAATCCATCCAAAAAAAATAATAAATCCATATGTGGTAACCAGCTTCGTGTTTTCTTTGGGTAAAATGATGAGAGAAATAATGTTTAAGACAAGGAAGATAAGAGGTAATGACATCATGAGTACTGAGAGCAGGGACAGTTTCATTTGCTCATCCAGTTGTTTGCGAATGCGCTGCTGGTAACTCCGGTAACAGAAATTGCAGAATAATGCAATGGCCGCCGAGACAGCAAGCAGGGGTAACACCAGAAGCAATCTGCTGTCAGAATACAAAAAGAAAAAAACGAATGCCAGGAGTCCTCCATTTATCAAACCATAAATCCACCAAAGCTGTTGTATATTGTTATATTTCGAAATAAGGAACATGGGGATTAGCCGGGATCCGATACCGGTTACCAATAATAAAAACCAGCCGACAATTCCCATATGTGCGTGAAGCGGTAGGTAGGCTATTGAACTGGCAGGCAGGAGGGGATAGCTGAAATTATATACTAGGAAAAGCCCGGCTATGGCAGTGGTCAGTAACCATAATGCAGCCGTAAATACAAACACCGCATGGATATTTTCATGGCCGCTTTTCACCATACTCACGGAGAGATTGATAAGATAAGCGACGATAGCTGATATAACTAATCCACCGCCCCATTTAGCCGGCCAGCCCATGTCAAATACATAAAAACCATAAGCTAATAACGGAATACCCAGGGCTGCCAGTACAAATGAAATATAGGCCAGATTATCACTGTACAATTCACCTTCAATCATCACTGGCACCAATTGATGGCTGGCACCAAGTATCATCATAGTGCCCCAGCCGAGTGCCATGATGTGGGTGGTGGCTAATACATGAGGGGTAAAATAATGTTTTGTAATGTCAGGTGCAGATATCAGCAGAAGAATTGTTGCAACAAAAAAAGCAATTGCTGCATAAAGGTAAAACGGGAGTACCACTTTCCATGAAGTTGTTTTGCTCGTTCCAGTATTTCCGGTTTTGACATTCATATCAGTCTCTGTAAATCAACAGGTGAACCTCTGAAACATTAATTTCTTTGATGCGGTAGCTAAACTTCCTTTCTTCCAGTTCGGGAAGGAGGAAAACAGGAATACGTTTATGTTTCACAAACAATGCCTTATCTTCCGGCAACGCTTCCAATGCATCTAAAATATTGTGCATGGGTAAGGGCATTTCCAATGCCCTAACATCAATCGTTTCGAGATTTTTGTTAAAGCGGATCAATATTTCATCCCAGCCTGCTGAATGGGCAGGTATTTTAACATCAAATTTTACCGACTCACTGGTTTTCTTATAAAAATACGCATACACCAGTTCATCGCTGATCGTTTCAGTATACGATTCAAAGCCTTGTTTACGAAGCAGGTGCATCAGGGGAATGGGTTCAAAACTGTGAATGATTTTAAGTACCCGCCCGGTTTCCAATTCGGTCACTTTATTCAGGATGATGTTCAGGGGATCGTTTCCTTTTTCAATTACTTTGCGGACATCCAATTCGGTAATTATATCGGGATTCATGGTTTTAAAAAAATCAGGGACAGGTTTTATTTCAACTTCATCTTTTGAGACAACTGCAGACTTGTCAATTTGAAAGCCAAACGGATAAAGTTTATTGAAAAAATCATCCACATGGCATCCGCCAATCCTGGAAGCCATAGCAATACTGGTTCTGCCGGCAATTACTTTTCGTAACAGCGGATTCCGGAGCTTCTCAAATTTCGGGGAAATACTTACGATTGCTTCGAGGGCATCCGGCTTATATCTTAATATTGCTGCAATTTTCGTGTTGACGCTGATTATCATTACTCAAAGTATTGTGTAAAACCGTTTATTTGTTTTTCAATTTCATTAAATGTGGCTGCTGCTTTTTCAGTGGTCGTGGCGGCTTTCAGTTCTTTCGTTTTTTCTATTATTGGTTCGAGCCATCGGTGGAGAGCGTCATGATCCCGGCCTGTCATTTTACATTCAATTATCATCTTATTTAAGCCTGCTTCCACCTGTGTTGCCGTTTGATTGTAGTCTCCAGGAGTTTCTTTCCTGGCATTTGAAACGATGCCCTGTAATAAAGCCACATTTGAAAGCGTTGTTGAATCCGCCTTCCATTTAGCACCGTTATTTAATCCGGGTTCGGAGGGTTTTTGGATTACTATTGATGTATCGGATGCCTCCCTGTTTTCTTTATTATTTGGTGAATTACATGCCAGCAGGAGATTTGTTGCCAACCATATGACCAATATTACTTTCATATAATTCTGTTTTACTGTTTTTCAATTGGATCTGACAATTAAAAGGAGGAATGGATCGCAGGGTGACAATATAACCGGGTATATCTTTCTGTTATTTTTTAATAGTCCAAAAATCGTCCTTCCAGTTTTCTTCAATTGATTCACTGCTGGTTGGGAAACGGCCGGCTATTATTTTTAATTCTTCTTCCGAAAATGTATTTTGAAGATGGTTAAACAGTTCCCGTTCCTCGAAACGGATATGGTTTTCCAACGCATCCGCCAGCTGACTGAGCAGTTTTGTGTCATTCTTTGATTTTTCAATGGCGGCAATCAGCTTATAAATATGCTGATGATCTGCTTCAGCCTGTTTCCTTAGGGCATCTGCAGCCGGTAGTTTGCTGAAAAGTAATTGTTCTTCATCCTTAAAGTGTTTTT
>JAUZOA010000148.1 GCA_030706685.1 Bacteroidota bacterium | reverse complement strand
AATCATCATCCTTGCCGGAACCGATGCCATCAGTGGCGGCATATTTGAAACAAGCCCGGCCTTAAACAGGAATTTCCTGAATAAATACAAAATCGATTTGTATGTACCCGGCAATCCCATCCATCCCCTGACCTTTATCAACGGTGTTCTTCAGCTAATTAAAAAGTGGTAGTTATTGTAATGTCCTGCACTATCCCTTAATACGATAATATACCTGCATTTCATCTCCCTCAAATATAATGGTATCTGTTCCCTTCAAACCGAATACCGGGAATCCGGCTATGCTATTTACAACAATCTTTACTTTCCTGCATAGGTGGACATTTAACCGAACCGAAGCTGCAAAATACACAGCAATCACCAGGCTTTGGTTTCAGGATTGCTTCGCAGTTTGTGCACCTATAAAAGTATTGACATGCGTCGACAGGCATTATCTCGTCTTTGTGAAATCCACAGTGAGGGCAGGTGATTGTTGACCGAAGCATTTTTGTTTTTTTCATTCAATTGCTATTGTCGCAAGAAAATTCAGGATAATAAATAAATTGCATGCATAATCTTACCATTCTCTACACTTTAAGGAATGAATGCAGGTAAAATTCAAAATGTTTTGCATCAAGTTGAGCGCATCGGTAAGCGATATACAGATCTGGTCTGACAAGATAATAGCCCTCATTTTTTATTCCAAAAGCATTATACAAGTTTTGCGAACCCCGGGTTAACGGAATAGCCCACGAGCCATTTGGCAATAACTTCCTCTTCTTTGCCTTCTTTATTCCTGAGCAACGCATGAACATTCTCCTGTGTTTGAGATAATGAAACCAATTCCATATTGCGTTCCACAACATGTCCATGCTGTTCAAGAAAATCTTGCAATAACCGTTCTGTTTTGGATTGTTCCAGGGCCAGAAAGAATGGATATTGAGTTAATCCTGCTCCATATTCAGAAAATAGCGGGATATGGCTCACTTTATCCCTTATAATAAAATTTATAGCAGCTACGCGTTTCCCCTGTTCTAAAAACCGGGCAGAAATGCCCATTTGGGAAAATATTTCCATTGAAGCTGCATGTATGACAATGGCCCGCGATTGTGTTGTATGGTCCTCGTTTTTATCAATTATGCGAAAAGGCACATTCTGAATGGCAAGCTGGCATCCCATCAATAACCCTGTAGGGCCCGCTCCTACAATGAGAACATCTGCCACTTCAGTAATTTTTATTGCCAATGCAAATTTACCTCAAGTTGCCTGATCAGTTCAATGCATTCTTTTATATCCCAACGATTTTGCTTCTTCTTTCCAGTAACAGGGTGTCCCGCCAAACACCATTCATTTGACCAATCTTTTCCCTTTTTCCGATTACCCGAAAACCATTAGCCTCGTGTATTTTAATACTGGCGATGTTTTCCGGGAAAATGCCAGCCTGCAGGGTCCAGAACCGGTTTGCTTCGCTGCTTTCAATCAGGGATCTTAGTAATTTCTTCCCAACACCCCTGCCCCTTGCGGTATAGGCACCATATATGCTTATTTCTGCTACCCCGCCATAAACGCACCGGTCAGATACAGGCGTTAATGCCGCCCAACCAATAATGTTTTCATTTTCAGTAGCCACCAGTCTGCCGGTTTTGATATGGGCTTTATCCCATTCTTCCCATTCCGGGGCTGAGGTCTGAAAAGTCGCATTCCCCGTACTAAGTCCTTCTTCATAAATTCGTTTAACCTCATTCCAGTGATGAGGTTCCATGGATTTAATTACTATCATAGCTCAAAATTAAAATTCCCCTCTGTCTTAAAATGTACCAGGTTTCAATAAAGAATTTGAAGGTTGATCATAATATTTTCGTTTAAGCCGGAATGCCACATTCACGAGTCCGATCAATGCAGGTACTTCAACGAGCGGTCCAATTACACCGGCAAATGCTTCTCCTGAATTGATCCCAAAAACGCCAATGGCGACCGCTATGGCCAATTCAAAATTATTGCCGGCAGCAGTAAAGGACAGGGCGGCATTTTGTGAATAATCAGCACCCAAAGTCTTACCAATAAAGAAGGTCATCAGGAACATGAGCGCAAAATAGATCACAAGCGGAATCGCTATCCGAACCACGTCAAAAGGTATATCTACGATCAGTTTCCCTTTCAGGCTGAACATGGCAATGATTGTAAACAGCAACGCTACTAATGTGGCCGGACTGATAAATGGGATGAATTTATTCTCGTACCACTCCCTTCCCTTAACACTTAACAAAACATAACGGCTGATAAACCCGGCTAAAAACGGTATCCCTAAATAGATAAATACAGTTTTTGCAATCTGACCAATACTTATATTGACAGTCAGACTTCTCAGGCCGAAGTAAGGAGGCAGTTTTGTAATGAATAACCAGGCGAGAAAACTATAGAAAACAACCTGAAAAATGCTGTTTAAGGCGACCAGACCGGCAGCATATTCCCGGTTCCCTTCAGCCAATTCATTCCAAACGATTACCATCGCGATACAGCGGGCTATGCCGATCATGATAAGTCCCACCATGTATTCCGGCTTATCTCTTAAGAAAATAATCGAAAGTGTGAACATTAGTATAGGACCGATAACCCAATTCATGACTAAGGACAAGCTTAATATCTTCGTGTTTTTAAATACCTTCCCCAACTGTTCATACTTAACTTTAGCCAGTGGTGGATACATCATCAGGATTAGTCCGATGGCAATCGGGAGATTGGTCGTGCCGGATTGAAAAGAATTAATGAAATCTGATGTCCCGGGAATAAAGTAACCTATTCCCACACCAATTGCCATAGCCAGGAAAATCCATAAGGTCAGATACCTGTCCAAAAAGCCAAGCTTCTTTCTTTCAATTCCCTCGGCACAGTTGTTAGCAGTCATATATAATTCAGACTAAAATGAGCAATAACCTAAATAATTACTTCCAATAGCTAACCGCACTGGCTTCCTTTACGAAAGCTCTGACTGATTTTTCTATTTCATCCCTGACCTCCCGGGTATGCTGTAATATTTCTTCCTGTGTTCCCTTAAAGGAGGAAGGATCCTCAAATGACCAGGCTATCCTTTTACCTGGTCCCGGGAATATGGGACATCTTTCTGCACTCGCACCATCACAGACGGTGATAACTGCGTTATAGGAGTTGCCTTTTTTTAGAAGATCAAAAACGCCCTGGGTTGTTTTTTGGCTGAGGTCAATCCCTGCTTCCTGCATGACCTTAACTACGTTAGGGTTCATTTTACCCGGCTCAAGCCCGGCACTCTCCGCTTCGAAAATACCCTTGCCATACTTTTTTAGAAAAGCTTCTGCCATCTGGCTTCGGGCTGAATTATGAATACAAACAAATAACACCTTGTGTTGATTTGAACTCATGGCGGTTAACTTATCTATTCAATGCAATATTGCGATAGATATATTCAAAAAAATAGCTAACAGCATTTTACGCTATTATCATAACTAACAAAAAAAGAATCCAGTGTCGTTTTAAATTGTTTCCAGACTTTCGGGTCTATACAATAACATACACTGGTTCCCTCAATGGTGCCCTGTATAAGCCCGGCATTTTTCAATTCTTTCAGATGCTGGGAAATAGTTGGCTGGGCTAACCCTAATTCTTCCACTAAATCTCCGCAAATGCAGGAATTCGTTTTAATTACATGCTGGATGATTGCTATACGGGCAGGATGAGCCAGCGCTTTCATCATTGTAGCCAGTTTGTTCTGCCTTTCTGAAAATATTTCCGTTTTAGTTAGTCCCATAAAATTTGTAACGCAATATTACGATGAATCTCAGCCATCTCCAAAATAATTTCTAGCCGGGTCATTGAGACTGCTATTTCATTTTCGGCCGGTATCAGGCTACAGGGTTATCCGGAATTTATGCGATGAGTTTGCTGGCGCAAAATCTATTTTTTTTCCAAACTGACGGCATAGGACCTGGGAATAATTTTACCTCCATACAGACATGCATACACTTTCGTAAATGTAGCTCCGAAGTAAATAATGATACTAGAGAAATAAATCCAGAGGAGAAGAATAACCAAACTTCCTGCAGCTCCATACATAGAAGCTACATGAGCATAAACAATATAATAATCAATGCCTGTTTTACTCAGCATAAAGAAGACGGAAGTAAATACAGCTCCTTTTATTGCATCTTTCCATTTCACTTTACCATCAGGTAAAAATTTGAACATGAATGTAAACAGTACCGCTACAATAGCAATAATAAAAACCCGGTTAATTGTAAAAATCATATAAACGCCTGCACTTCCAAAGAAATGAATCAGATAATTTCCAAAAATATCAATTAGCCAATTGATGACTAATGATAGGATAAGCATAAAACCGATGATGCTGAACATTCCTAAAGAAACAGTCCTTTTAATAAGATATTCTCTCCAGTTAAGCTTTGGAATGGTTTCAAGCTTCCAGATACGATTGATTGCGTCCTGCAATTCTGTAAAAACGCCCGTAATGCCGAGTACAATGGCAATAATTCCACCAGCCTTTGCAATAAAAGAACTTTGTGCTGAAACAACATGCCGGATCATTAACTGAATCTGCATTGCAGCAACATCGCCGATTAGATTGCGTATTTCTAAAAATATTTTCCCCTCTATCGCCTGTCTGCCAAAAAAAAATCCGCTTAAGGAAATAGTAATTATAAGCAGGGGAGCCAGTGAAAAAATCGTAAAAAAAGAAAGTGAGGCACTATAGCGAATGTAATTTTCGGCAATGAATGTTTTAAGTGCTGTCCTAAAGGTAATCCATAGCTCGGTAAAAAAGCTTGAAATCCATTTCATAGCTGTTAAATTAAACTGCCAGTAATATGGCTACATAATGACAAATAGCTGCTGTCAGTACAAAGAAATGCCAGACTGCATGGTTATAGCGATATTTCTCCCACAGATAAAATATAACACCCAGACTGTAAAGTCCACCCCCAACGATGATCATAATCAGTACTGGTTTCGGTAAGCTTACAAAAAAAGTTCGTCCACCCACCACCATGATCCATCCCATTGCAACATAAATGAAAGTGGACAACCTATCCCATTTTCCGGTAAAAAAAATCTTGAATATAATGCCTATTGCCGTTAAACCCCACAAAACGGATAGCAGGGTAATTCCAAATGCATTATTCATATAAATCAGCAAAAAGGGAGTATAAGTACCGGCAATCAGGAAATAAATACTTATATGGTCAATAATCTGTAATATACTTTTTACCTGGGCGTGCTGAAAGCCATGATAAAGTGTTGAGAACGTAAAAACCATTAAAAAACAAAATCCATAAATGGCTGCTCCAATAATGCCGCGAATGTTATCGCCTTTCGCTGCCAGGGCTATCAGTATGGGAATACAAACGATGCCGAAAAGGATTCCAAATCCATGAATAATACTGTTGACTAATTCTTGTTTTATGCGCGATGGTGGATTTGTGGAAGGCATGACAGATCATTTACATGGCCCGACAAAAGCCATCAGATAATTGTATCAAAGTTACATATATTCTTTCCTGACAGCTATAAAACAAACGCGGCTTAAATGGGAAAAACGAATTTATTTTGGAATGAAATTGCCAGTGTTTTCATCACATAGATTATATGTGTTGTCTATTCGTCCTGCCGATTCAGGCAGTCCCATATCGACCGGCGTGAATAACCAGGTCTCATCTATCAAAATGTTAGCAAGGATTTTCAAAACAACCGGTATCAGGCCTTATGTTTCATTAATCCTTTTAAATGATCCGAAAGCCTTAAGGTCAGTGCTACCAGTGTAAGCGTCGGATTTGGAGCGCCGGCCGTCGTGAAACAGGAAGCACCTGCCATAAATAAATTGGAAATCCCGTGTACTTTACAATTTGCATCTACCACTCCCTGCCTGGGATCAATACTCATGCGGGTAGTCCCCATATGATGCCATCCTCCTCCGGTAAAAGATGGCCATGAATAATCATTTTTGTCCCATAAATAATCCATCAATGTTACCCGGCCTGTTCCGGCCCGGCCTAGTTCCTGACCCAGCAGCTCATAGATTTTGCGGATACTTCTTTTTTCCAAAGGTGTAAGTTCCCAATTCAATGATGCACGGGGAACTCCTAATCCGTCAATCTCCTCACCCAGGGTCACCCTGGACGAAGGGTTGGGCGCCTGTTCAATCCTGGTGAAAAGTTCATAACTCCTGCTGCCGGTAACAGGCTGAGGTGATTCTTTTTCAGCTTTGATAATATTTCCTAGAAAGCTGTCTACACTTTTTCTCGGGTCTTGCTGGTCCCAGCTTTCTATTGCAGGTTTCACTTTCCTCGCAATTTCCAAAGGCGTCAGGGAAACTGTACCATTGAGTATTTCAAATTCCTCCTGCTTTTTGGAATGAATAGCTAATTCAGCCCTTGCCTTCGTGACACCAAAATCAATCATATACAATTTTAACGGGGCTGGTTTTATAAGCCAGAGCTCGGCAGACTTGATTTCAAGGTGTTCCATAAAATATCGGCCAACCAGGTCATGATCATTGCCCAGTCCCCGTGGCGCCTGTTGGTTGGAAGCAAGCAATAGTCTTGCATTCTGGATGGAACAGCAGGCAAGAATAAAATGCTTAGCCCGGACCCGATGTTGTTTGCCTTCAAAATTCTTTACGATCACTTCCCTGATTGCGGATCCGCTTTCATTAGTAAGAATATTAACGACATTGGCGTATGTATACAGATAAATATTGCCTGAACCAACAATATTTTTTTTATATTTTTCGCCAAATCTCGTCGGCGGACTGAATTGCCACATTTTATTCCAGACAACTGTATCGTTTTCAATCAGCGGCTCCATTGCAGGTTCTCTTTTTTGCCAAAAGGACATATTATAGTCGTAGGGTCCAAGCTCTAATGTTTTATGTGCCCTCTCATAGTAAGGATCCATATCCTCTCTTGTAATAGGCCAGCCACTGTATTTAACCCAACTTCTTTTTGCAAAATCAATCGGATCCAGCGGGGAGCAATATCCTGCCCAGTGACCGGTTGTCCCTCCGAAATAGTGCAGGCGGCTTGACATCAGCGGGTAATAATGCTGACCGGTGGTTTTGCCTGCATATAACTGCTGGATTTTTGGATCGTATTCAAATCCTCCGCCCTCCAGAAGAATCACTTTGTACCGGGTATTATCCCATTCAAGAGCCATACTGATCCCCGCGGCACCTGCGCCCACGATACAAACATCTCCTTCAATCAACGTGTTATTTTCCAAAAGTCTTCCGTCTACATGCATGCGATGCGATTTACTGATTGTTGATAGAGAGAAGGGCACTCTGACGGGCTTCTGTAACAGAAAGGATCCACCCCTTTACTATCACTATATTACCTCTTT
>JAUZOA010000147.1 GCA_030706685.1 Bacteroidota bacterium | reverse complement strand
ATCCGTTTGTCGGTGCGCTGATCTTTTATATCCAATAACCTGTCAAGGATATTGTTAGAAAGAATGGTTACATCCAATACGCCGACCGGGTCGCTGGTATAGCTCCCTTTTCTTGAGGAAAGAATATACCACTGCCCGCCTAAATACATACCGAACTCATGCAACTGGGATGGCGATATGGGTTCAGGACTTTCTGTAATAAAAAAATCATCCTGTAACGCACTGATGAAATCCTCTTTATCCAAATCATTCAAATCTTTTACCACACGGTTATAATCAAGGATGGCGAGTTCGCTGGCAGGAAAGATAGTTGTCAGGAAATATTTGGCTGCTTCATTATTCGGCAGTTGCTGACTCACTTTAGCCGCAGACGCTGCCCGGTGATGACCATCGGCGATATAAGTAGCCGGTACCTTGTCGGCAAAAGCCCGGGTAAGAGAACCGATCGCATCGTCATTATCCACTACCCAAATTGTATGCTGGATGCCATCGCCTGCTTTGAAATCATATACGGGGAGATTATTTTTTTTCCAGTTATCAATAAGATCATTTATTTCTTTTACATCCCGGTAAGCGAGGAAAACATTGCCGGTCTGCGCGCTGGTTGCTTTGATATGATCAATACGATCCTTTTCTTTTTCCGGCCGCGTGAATTCATGCTTTTTGATGATACCATCGAAGTAATCTTTGACGGAGGAAACACAAACCAGCCCGGTCTGGCTTCTCCCGTTCATGATCAGCCGGTAAATATAATAGCAGGGCTTTTGTTCAGTAAACAATATGCCGTCTTTGATAAACTGCTGCAGGTTGGTCTTCGCTTTTTCATATACAACAGCGCTATGACTGTCTGTATCAGCGGGAAGATCAATTTCCGATTTAGTTATGTGCAGGAAAGATTTCGGGTTGCCTTTTGCCTCTTCCTTTGCTTCGATACTGCTCAGTACATCATAAGGCCTTGAAGCTACATAGGGCGCCAGGTCTGCTGTTGTAGGTCTTAAAGCCTTGAACGGAGAAATAATAGCCATCCTGTTAACCTTTTTTATTTGCAAAATCCTTCATCAGGCCAGTCAAAGCTTCCACACTTTCCATCTTCAGCGCATTGTACATAGAAGCCCTGAAACCGCCCACACTGCGATGACCTTTTATACCCACCATGCCTTCTTGTCTGCAGCGTTCAAGGAATTCTTTTTCCAGGATGGCATCGTCTATTACAAATACCGCGTTCATCGTACTCCTGTCTTCTTTAGCTACCACGCCCCTGAACAAGGGTAAACTATCCAGTGTCTTATAAAACAATTCTGCTTTGGCATTATTTATTTTTTCAATCACTGCGACCCCGCCTTGTTTTTTCAGCCAGCGGAGTGTTAGCATCGCTACATACACGGCAAATACAGGTGGCGTATTCAGCATGCTTCCTTCCCTGATATGATTGCGGTAATCGAGTATCGTTGGAATAGGGCGATTTACTTTTCCGAGAATATTTTTATTCACTACGACAAGGTTTACCCCGGCTGCACCTATATTTTTCTGCGCCCCCGCATAGACCAGGTCAAACTTATTAAAATCCAGCACGCGGCTCAGGATATCGCTGCTCATATCGGCTACTAACGGAACACCGCAGTCATAAGGAATTTTTTTCCATTGCGTGCCGGCGATAGTTTCGTTGGTGGTAATATGTAAATAAGCCGCTGTCGGGCTTACCGAAAGATTTTTTGGAATGGATGTATAATTAGTCTCCCTGGAAGAACCGGCTATTTCTACATGACCAAACAGTTTGGCTTCCTTAATCGCTTTGGATCCCCAGGTACCTGTATCCGTATAAGAAGCCAGTTCATTTTCATTGAGCAAATTCATAGGTACCTGCATGAATTGTGTAGTGGCGCCACCATGCAGGAACAATACTTCGTGATCATCATCCAGTTGCATTAATTCTTTTACAAGACTCCTGGCTTCATCCATGACAGATTGAAACAAGGAAGTGCGGTGCCCTATTTCGAGAATCGAAAGGCCGCTGTTATTGAAGTCAAGTATGGCGCGGCTGGCTTCCTGGAATACTTCTTCCGGAAGAACAGAAGGACCGGAATTAAAATTATGTATCACGGATTTCACAGATTCAATCATGATTTCACTGAATTTAATAAAAGGGCAAAGATAGTTACCTGTTGCCTGTTTCCTGTTGACGGGCAACAAAATATTGATACGATGAATGACAAATAACCCGAAACGGGCAACTATTCATGCTCCCTTCCCCTGGTAATCCCGCCCCTCCAGGCAGTATTCAGGTTTTCAAACTCTTCCAGGTCTTCGGCGGAGAACTCCTTGTTGGTGAGTTGGGTAAGATCCGGCTGGCCGGCATTTACCCAGGCCGTGTACCAGAATGAGGCGACAGCAAAAATGGATTGACGCATTCGCCTTTCCACCATTCCTTGCAGTATCTCGTTATATTTTTTTGTATAAGCAGAAGAGTATTGCCGGATGGTAATGCCGTTGCGGCCTTCAAAGGAATATTTCTGATCGGGGGAAAATGATTTTGACAGGGCTTTTTCGGATTTTAATACCGTATCGGCGGCGACGGCGCTTTCAAATACCCGCTGCCAGGTAAACCGCAAAGGGTCTTTAATATATTCTGCTTTGCCGATAAAGAAATCCCATTCTTTATCGGCCAGTAATTCAGGAACCCGGCTCTCCCAGAAGCCATGGATACCTTTCTGATCCGTCAATTGGCCGTTGTGATTGCTGCTAGCATGAAGAGGTACATGCGCATCGGCGATATAATGACCGATCTCGGCCGAATACTTCAGGATCTTTGCCTGGTTCTTTTCTTTAAAAGCATCGGTCAGTCGGTACAACATGGTTTGAATCCACCAGGGCACGATGCCATGCGCTTTCAGGGAGTCTTCTGAATATTTCGCAACCGCGTCATTCCATTTTCGGGGGATGGAATCAAAAATGTAGCGGTCCATATCAATATAATGCCGTGGTCCTTCCGCGGCTACCTCATATCTTCTTTTATCGGGGTCTACGGCATGTTCTGTCAAAAAATCCGCATGAGGCTTATATAATACCATCATTTCGGGAGGTAAAAGAAATATTGCATAATAATTGATCTGGCGGTGAGCATAAAATCCCCAGCAGAAGCACTGTAGTGTCGTCAATAAACAAAAAGAAGAAATGATGATCTTTTTCAAATAAAGAAATTACGGATCATGATGAGTGACCCATTTTGAAAATAATATGTGAGAGTAAATTTATGTTTTGCCGCAGAGAGACGAAGGGCGTTTTTCCCTGAAAATCCGTGAAAAATATGGTTATAGAGCAGCAGGGATTTGATGGAAGGATGAGGTATTTGGTAGTGTCCCGATTTCAATTTTCATGTTGGCCACGGAGGAGCGCAGAGAAACTGAGAACCTCAGAGTATGTATGATTGTTTCTCTGTGACCCTCTTTTACTCTGTGGTTCTCTGCGGCCATGTCTCAAACCGGGACACTACCAGCTATTTATTCCTCGCTTATTTTTAGTTCCGATTCTTTTAATTCGTTCCTTTCTGCATCGAGGTCTACCACTCCGCCGGTGACTGCGTATTTCATGGCTTCACCGGCACTGATATGTTCTATTTTTCTCACTTTGTCTCTTGGCATTACATAAAGCTGCCCGGCAAAATTATAAGCTTGTGGAACATACACGGCTACTTTATCGGTGCCCATATCAAATTTTCGCATTTCCTCATCAGTCAGGAAACCAATGATCCATACATCTTCTGCGAAAACACTGGCCAGTACAGCCCGGTTGAACCTTTTTTTGTCACCTGCAAATGCCTCAAAAAAATCTTTCGTGGAAGTGTAAATGAATTTGATGCCCGGTGTTTTCTCCATTAGCTGATCGAAAAAATTGATGGCGCTTCCCATTAAGAAGTTGGAGCTGACCCATCCTACCAGTATCACAAAAACCAGTATGATGGCAAAGCCGAGGCCGGGAATATTCAGGTAAGGGCGAAGGATGCTGTCCACTTTATCAAAAAGCCAGTATAAAACATACCCGGTAATACCGATAGGGGCCAGGATGATAATACCCTGGATAAAATACCTGACAATTTTTTTAAATGTCTTTCGCCTTGATTTTACCTTCCAGTAGCTCATTCAAATCTATTTGAAGAGTCAAAGGTAATGTAAAACCAACGCTGACCTGCGGGCTAAAAATCAGTGATATTCAAACAGGTGTTAGGATAAATTAATTGTTATGAAAGGAAAAAAAAGATGATGGAAACTTTGGCGACGAAAATAGTTTCCATAGTTTTGCCCCTCAATTTGTGAGTATGGACCCTAAAGAGCGAATATTAGTAAAGGCAGAAGAGTTGTTTATGCAATATGGTGTCCGGTCAATATCTATGGATGATATTGCCAATCACCTCGGAATGTCGAAGAAAACACTGTACCAATATTATGCCGATAAGGATGAATTGGTGGATGCGGTGGTAGATGGACATATTTCAATGATACAGACTGATTGCATGAGTTGCCGCAAGGATGCCAGGGACGCCATCCATGAGATATTCATCATGATGGACCGGATCATGGACGAGTTTAACAATATGAACCCTATGCTGCTGTATGACCTGGAGAAATTTCATTTCAGGGCGTACCAGCGCTTCCGGGAGCACAAGGATAAATTCCTGGCGCAGATCATCCGGCAAAATATTGAATGGGGCATTAAAGATGAGTTGTACCGGCCGGAGATTAATATTGACGTGATTAGCAAATTTCGCCTTGAATCCATGATGATACCTTTTAATGTATCCGTTTTCCCGCCGGGGAAATATAACCTGGCTGCCACATCGGAAATGATCATCGAGCATTTTGTGTACGGGCTTGCCACCGTTAAAGGACATAAACTGATCCAGAAATACAATGAACAACGACTAAAAAAATTGAGTTATGATGAAATCAAGAAATAGGAGACGGGCCTGGATGATGGCAATAGTCTTATTTCCGGCTTTTGGTATGGCACAACCCCGGGACAGTGCAAGAATAACAAAGCATGAATTTTCTATCCAGCAGGCGGTGGATTATGCTAAGAAAAATAATGTGTACGTGAAGAATGCTTTGCTGGATTTAGCCCTTCAAAAAGAAGTAAACAGGGAAACAACTGCCCGGGCATATCCTTCTCTATCTTTAAATGGCAGCCTTACTGATAATTTAAAGCTCCAAACAACTTTATTGCCGGGTGAATTTCTTGGACAACCGCCAGGGACTTTTGTGCCGGTAACATTTGGTACTAAATATATTACCAGCGGTACCGTAGAGCTGAATCAAATATTATTCGATGGACAGGTATTTGTCGGTTTGCAGGCAAGACAGGCATCGCTGGACTGGAGATCGAAAAATGTTGAACTAACGGAGGAAGGAATAAAGGTGAATATATATAAAGTTTACTATCAATTAATAGTTAGTAAAACCCAAATCGAATTATTGGATGCAAATATTACCCGGCTGCAAAAATTGGAACACGACACCCGCATAATGTACCAGAATGGTTTTGCGGAAAAGCTGGGTATTGACAAGATTACGGTACAGTTAGCTAATCTTCAGACAGAAAAGCAAAAAGCATTGAATTCAATTTCAAACGGGTATTATGGGCTTAAGCTTCTGCTGGGCATGCCTCTTCGTGATGAATTGATACTGACCGATACAATAAGTGAAGACGAGATCAAAGCCGGTGTCCTGGAAAATTCAGCTTATAAATACGAAGATCGTAAGGATTACCAATATCTTCAACTGACAAGCGATTTCTATAAATATAATATCCGGAGGTATAAATTAAGCAAGATACCAACCCTGAACCTCGTAGGTTCTTATAACAAACAATTACAGGAAAACAGATTCAAATTCAATGGTGACTGGTTCACGGCTTCCTATGTTTCTTTACGTTTATCGGTTCCTATTTTTAGCGGGTTTGCTACCAATGCCAGGATTGCACAGGCGAGTCTGTCTGTTCAACAACTGGATAACCAACTTGAAGGCCTTAAATTATCTATAGATAACGATGTGGAAATTGCTAAAAATAATTTCAGGACGGCTATTGAAGCTATAGATTATCAAAAGAAAAACCTGCAACTAGCCACTATGGTATATGATCAAACCAAGAAAAAATTTGAAGCCGGCACCGGTGACAATACTGAGATCAACCAGGCAGAAACGGATCTGAAAACCGCCCAGACCAACTATATTAATGCCTTGTATGATGCTATTATTGCCAAAGTTGATTTTCTTAAAGCAACGGGTAAATTATAATTACTAAAACCAGGACCATGACCTATAAAATAAAGAATATGCAAAAGATATTGAACATAATGGCGGCTGCTTCATTCCTGCTGATTACAGCAGCCTGCGGCGACAGCGCTAAAGACAAGAAAGGAGATATCAGCGACCTCAAAGCGAAACTGGAAAAAAAGAAAAAGGAAAAGAATGACATCGATGCGGAAGTCAGGCAGCTTGAGGACCAGATTGCCAAAGCTGAACCTGATTCAGCAAAGCTGGCGCAGAAACTGGTATCAGTGACCATGTTGCAACCCGGGGATTTTACACATTATATAGACCTGCAGGGAAGAATAGACGCCAATGATATCGTATATGTTGCCCCGAGAGGGCAGGCTGGACAAGTCAAAGGATTGTATATAAAAAAAGGTGATATCGTGAAGCAAGGGCAATTGCTTGTCAAGCTCGATGATGCAGTAATGCTGCAGCAGGTAGACGGATTAAAAACGCAATTGGCCTATGCGGAAAATATTTATAATCGTCAGAAGAACCTATGGGACCAGGGAATTGGAACTGAGGTACAGGTGATCACAGCAAAGAATAATGTAGATAACCTGAACAAGCAAATAGCTAACCTGACTGAAAATTGGAAAACGTCATTTATATATGCCCCGATTTCTGGCGTAGCGGACGAAGTGAACGTAAAAGAAGGAGAATTATTTATGGGCGCTGGCCAGATCAAATTGGTAAATACAAGCGATCTGAAAGTAATCACAGAAGTGCCCGAGAATTATGTAGCGCGTGTAAAGAAAGGCGATACAGTCAGAATATCGGTACCTGAAACAGGCAGGCCCGAGTTTAAATCCACGATCAGTGTCATCGGTTCCACGATCAATGCCAATTCAAGAGCCTTTGCAACGGAAGCAAAACTTCCTTCAGACCCCTTATTGAAACCCAACCAGCTGGCCAAGCTTCGTATTAAAGACTACGAAACAAAAAAAACCATAGTTGTACCCGTAAATATTGTACAGACGGATGAGAAAGGTAAGTATGTATATGTAATGGAAAAGAGCGGAAATAAGTATGTAACAAAAAAGAAACCGGTGACAACAGGTGAATCCTACGAAGGCATGGTGGAAATAAAAAGCGGGCTGGCAGCCGGCGAACCGATCATTACCGAAGGATACCAGAATT
>JAUZOA010000146.1 GCA_030706685.1 Bacteroidota bacterium | reverse complement strand
TTTGGTTTTTTTGATATTGGATTTTAAACAGATTGAATTTATCAATCAACTTCCGGAACAAAAATAATTGGCAGAGTCTTAATAAAATAGAGCAAAATTGCTGAACTTTTTTACGACAATTTTAGCAGCAGTTATCGTAAAGAGTCGGGAGTGAAGCTGCGGTTATAACGAGGGAAAAACCGTAGTTCTACGAAAAATGGCTTACGCAAACGGTAGAGTACTTGAGCAGGATCAAGGGTGTCGTTATTGTGCTTTACTTGCCCAAAGCCTGCAATACATCGTATTTTGTAACGATGTGATAATTGCCGCCATCGTCTTTTGACAGCACGGCGCCATTTCCTTTATTGATAAGAGGGCTCAGTTTTTCGACGGGGGTATCAAAAGCGACTACCGGGAGCGGCGGTTCTATTACCTCGGATATTTTGGAGTTCTTTATTTCGGGGTTATCAAATATTTTCTGAAATAAACCACCTTCACTGATCGCGCCAACAGGGCCATTGCCATTCATGACAGGTATTTGTTCAATGTCATATTTCTTCATCAACTCAACTGCTTCGGCCACGGTTTTATCCGGCTCGATCGTTATTAATTTTGTGGTCCCCCTCGAACTGATAACGTCTTTGAATGTTTTTACATCCAGGAAACCTCTTTCGATCATCCATTGATCATTATAGATCTTGCCTACATAACGGCTGCCATGATCATGAAAGATGCATACAACCAGGTCATCCTTTTTTAAGCGATTCTTTAATTGCATCAATCCCTGTATGCAACTGCCTGCGCTGTACCCGCAAAAAAGACCTTCCTCCTTTGCCAGTTTTCTTGCCATCACCGCGCCATCTTTATCTGTTACCTGCTCAAAATGATCAATCACACTCATATCATAATTCAATGGAACAAAGTCTTCGCCAAAACCTTCGGAAATATAGGGATGCACTTCTTTCATATCCACCTGGCCGGTGCGGAAATATTTAGTGAGCAATGAGCCATATACATCAATCGCCCATATTTGTATGGCAGGATTTTTCTCTTTTAAAAACATAGCGATACCGGTAATCGTGCCGCCGGTGCCGGCGGTACAAACCAGATGAGTGATTTTCCCGTCAGTTTGCTTCCATATTTCGGGGCCTGTTGATTCATAATGGGCCAGCCGGTTAGCCAGGTTATCGTACTGGTTCATATGGTAGGAGTTAGGTATCTCCGTAGCCAGTCTTTTTGCTACACTATAATAGCTTCTCGGATCTTCCGGTAATACATTCGTGGGGCAAACGATCACTTCGGCCCCCACTGCTTTTAATATATCCGCTTTTTCTTTTGACTGTTTGTCGGTAGTGACGAAAATGCATTTATATCCTTTTACCACGGCTGCCAGTGCCAGCCCCATGCCGGTATTACCACTGGTGCCCTCAATAATTGTTCCGCCCGGTTTCAGTTTGCCCTCCTGTTCGGCGACCTCCACCATCTTCAGGGCCATGCGATCTTTAATGGAATTACCGGGATTGAAATAATCTACTTTTGCCAGCACCGTGCAGGGAAAATCTTTCGTGATCTTATTCAGCCTGATGAGGGGAGTATTGCCAATGGTTTCGAGTATGTTATTCTTAATATCCATTACAAGCATTTATGCCACGCAAAGGTAAGTTTTTATAAGGGGAGTAGTAACCGGGAAAATAAAAGCCCTTCTGCGAACAGAAGGACTTTACCGGACCTGATGAAATGCTTCATCAAGCATCTTGAAGCCGCTTACTTTAAAATGGATAATTCCTGTTTTCCCATGCGGGGGAGAACGAATGATAAGATCAGGTATCTTCCCTGAATTTTTTTCTCTTGTTGGCGAAGTAACGATCCAGCAGGAACAATCCAAGTACCACGTTGATCATCATAAAAGCGTTCACATACGTATTGTTAAAGATTTTGCTGTAATCTACTTTGCTGAAGTCAACCGGCAACTTGCTGTCACTCGTCGCTGTCCAGTCTATCTGGCCAAACCCATAAATCATAAATCCAATGATCAGGGTTATAAAGAAAATGGCTATTCCCCAGATAATCTTTTTATTGATGTATGTTTTTGTCGCCGGCGCAATATGCAGTTTGGCGATTTCTTCCATTACGTTTTTAGTAAAACGTAAAGAGGGCTCTTCCAGCCCGGAAGATTGAAGCATTTCATTTATTTCCAGCAATTCGTGGTATTTTAATTTCCACGCTGCTTTGTTTTCAAGTAATTTGTCAATCACGGACTTTTCACCGGCATCACAGGATCCGTCAATATAATTCCAGAGACGTTCCTCCATATCCCCGTTCAAACCCTCATCCCCTGAAGGGATGTTTGTATAGTTTGTATTCATTTCTTGCCTCCTTTTAAATCAAATTGCATAATTCGTATTGTTGTTCCGTCTTAAGTCTCCCCCTGTGGCGGGGACTCCGTTACAGGTCTTTTACTTCTTCACTAAAATGATGTTGCATCTTTTCCTTTAATCTTGTCCTTGCTCTATGTAAACGAACTTTTACCGCATTTGTTTCAAGACCCAGGATCCGGGCTATTTCTTCCAAACTCTGTTCACTTTTGTAAAACAAAGTTATAACCTCCGCGTCATCAGGGTTCAACAAATTAATCGCATTGTTCACCATAGCTACCCTTGATTTCTGCTCTACGAGGTTTGCCCGCAGGGCCGATTCCTGGCTGTCTGCCGCCTCAAATACGCCTTCCCTGTCCAGTGAATCCATCGGCAGCTTCTTCTTCCTGAGAAAGGTGATACAGGTATTATTCACGATGGTATAAAGCCAGGTACTAAACTTGGATGCTCCCCTGAAATCTGCCAGGGAGCGATATGCCTTTATGAATATATCCTGCGCCACTTCCTCGGCATCTTCCCGGTTCTTTGTGAACCTCAATGCCAGTGTGAATACATAGTTCTGGTAGCGGTTCACCAAACCGGCATAAGCCTGCTTGTCACCACTCAGCACTTTGCTAATGATCTCATTATCATTCAGTCCGGTAGACATTCTGTGTATATGACTTCATTCGAAGCAAACAGGTTACCACCAAGGTAAGAAATCGGGTACGAAGTACGATGTACGATGTACGAACTTCCTAAAGCAGAAAGATATTTCGTTTATCAGATTGGCGTACACCGTACTTCGTACTTTTTTCGCCGGCCTGTAACCGGATTTCCAATGAAGTAGTCATAGATTGTGAATGCGGTTTTGCCCGAAAGAGGCTTCTGCAGAGAAAAGTTCTTTATGATGGTAACCTGGGTTTAAAAGCTGTAGTCATAAAGAGCAAGCCCGCCGGTTCAAAATTGATGGCGGTAAACAAGAAAAAATATTAAAAACAATAAAAATTTAAAGTTATGCACGGCGGAGAAGTTTTAATTCCTATTGTAATGTTTGCAGGGTTTTTCGCGATGGTATTCGGAGTAGTTTACCTGAGAACCCGCCAAAATATGGCGATGATTGAAAAAGGGATGAATCCAAAAGAGTTCGCTGACAGGCCAGCTCCTTATAAGAACCTGAAATGGGCGCTTTTGCTGATGGGCGCAGGTACAGGTTTATTCCTTGCCTATATGCTCGATACCTATGTTTTGCAACATACCTGGGCTACAGAAACCTGGGGAACAAATATTCATCGCTATCGTACTGATGAGAATCCCGCAATCTATTTCGCCCTTATCGCAATCGGCGGTGGCCTCGGTTTATTTGGATCTTACTATATGGAAAAGAAATGGTGGGATGAAAATAAAGAGAATCGCAAATTATAAATATCAGTTCTTATAAACCTTGTCCTGGCATCCGTGAGTTGGCGGATGCTTTTTTTTGTGAGTGGTCAATGGTCAGTGGTGAGCGGGGTTACTCACCACTCATTTCTTTAGTTCTTCCAATGCCTTTATTACGACGGGGTCGTCAGTATTCAATACCTGGTAAAAACCATAGTTTCTCCATTTGAACCTGGCAAGATAAGCTTCCAGTCTTTTTTGCAATGACTCTTTTTGCTTTGGCGATACAACAGTAAGATCTACTGAGTCCTTCGTAACATAATTGACAAACTGGCTCCACAATTCATCGAGATGGTTGAAATGGCTTGTATAATCAGTCGCGGAAGCATAGCCATCTACCTGCGACCGGTGCTGCAGGTAATACCTGTATACAAAGCTATTAAAGCTACCATCGCCAAGCAGGCGGTTTACTCCTACCGGGTAAGAAGATGTATCTGCCGGCACAAATATATCCGGCATGATACCGCCGCCGCCATAAACTATTTTGCCCTTATTGGTTTTAAATTGCCTGCCATTAGTGATTTTATTGGAGTCGGCATACAATGCTTCTCCATTTGCGTATCGCTCCCATATCTCGTCCATGTACACTTTTTTCCCTTTATCATAGGGGCGCTGTATGCTCCGGCCAAGAGGGGTATAATAACGGGCCACTGTCAAACGGATCGCCGATCCGTCGCTCAGATCATATTGCTCCTGTACGAGGCCCTTGCCAAAAGTTCTGCGGCCAATAATCGTAGCCCGGTCCCAGTCTTGCAGGGCGCCGGACAATACCTCGCTGGCGCTGGCAGACAACTCATCCACCAGTAATATAAGCTTCCCATCTTCCAGAAGACCAGGTCTCTTGCAACGGAATTCTCTTTTTGGGCTATTGACTCCCTGTGTATACACTACCAATTTGTCGCCATCCAGGAATTCATCGGCAATATTAATAGCATCGTCCATAAAGCCGCCGCCATTGCCACGAAGATCAAAGATCAGTTGTTTCAGACCCTGTTCTTTCAGGTTTTCGATTGCCTGCATAAATTCCGGGTAACTCGTTGCGGTAAATTTATTCAGCTTGATATAGCCCGTTGTTTTGTCGATCATGTAAGCGGCATCAATGGAGGGGACAGGGATATTGCCGCGGGTTACTGTAATTGTCTTTAGCTGGCCATCCCGCATAATCTGCAGTACAACCTTTGAATTTCTTTCGCCCCGGATATAAGATTTTATCTGGTCTGTAGAAATATTTTTAAGGGTGAGTAAGGAATCATTTGCTTTTATGAGTTTATCGCCTATTTGCAGCCCGGCTTTATCACTTGGACCATCAGGGATCACGTACACGATATTTACCGTATCATCAAAAACATTAAATTCAACACCAATGCCATCGAAATTGCCCCTAAGCTCCTCATCAGCGGCCTTTAATTCTACCGGCGGGAAATAAACTGAATGGGGATCCAATTGGCTCATCATTTCCTGGATGGCCCCGCCCTGCAAAGAATCCAGGTTTACATTATCTACATATTTGCTGCGAATAATCTCGACAGCTTCCTGCAACGAGGTCTTCTTGTCGGTTTTAAAAAAGTTACTGCCGCCACCCAGGTCATAACCTAAAAACATACCGGCTATCATTACCACCGAAAACATAAGTGGCAGCCAAACCTTCAATTTTTTATTTCCCATCATTTATTTTAATGTAATTTGACGCAAAATACTGGATTTGAATGGAATGATTATATCGTTCCTCCATTTCGGCAACTATTTAACTATGGCAGGAGTAAAATTAATCGCGGAAAGTGGCGCTACAAAAGCTGAATGGTGCCTGGTCGGCCATGGAAAGAAAAAGACGGTAATTACCCAGGGTATCAGCCCTTACTTTTTCAATGAAGAAAAGATTACAGACCTTTTGCAGAAAGAATTATTGACGCGGGTTCCTGGTGCTGTTCATGCTGAAGAAATATATTATTATGGCACGGGGATGCGTAACCCGGAAAATGTCAGGATGCTGAAACAATCACTTCAGAAAGTTTTTAAAAAATCAGTGATCGGGGTAAATGATGACATGCTTGCGGCAGCCAGGGCATTGAATGGAAGTGATAAAGGGATTGCCTGTAATCTTGGTACAGGATCCTTTTGCTGTTACTACAACGGGAAAAAGATCGCCAAGCAAACACCCGGCATCGGGTATATACTGGGCGATGAAGGCAGCGGCGCTTATCTTGGAAAAAAAGTAATACAATATTATCTCTATAATACATTTGATGAAGAACTGATGTACAAGTTTACCGCGAAGTACAAAACAAGCCCGGTAGAGGTCCTGGAAAATGTGTACCGCAAGCCGCTGGCTAACCGTTACCTTGCTTCCTTCTCTTTGTTTTTATCGGAGAACAGGGGGCATTATATGATAGAGAACATTATCGAAGACGGGCTAAATGATTTTTTCTTTTTTCACCTTTGTAAATATGGGGAAGCCTGGAAGTTGCCTGTCAGTTTTGTCGGAAGTATTGCATTTGGATTTAAGGACGTGTTGAAAGACCTTTGCAGCACTTACCAATTTGAGCTGGGCAAAGTATTGAAAAGCCCGATGAGCGGACTGGTTGAGTATCACACCTGAGAGTTATATATTTACGGAGAGGAATACAGAACGAACTTATATATGGCATTTAAAAAAATCACTGAACAGGCCAGTCCATACCGCCACCTGGAGAAAATGACGATAGGGGAACTGCTGACCAACATTAATAAAGAAGACCAGGTAGTGCCCGCCGCAGTGGCCACCGCTATTCCGCAAATCGAAAAATTGGTGGAAGTAATCAGCGATAAAATGCTCATGGGTGGCCGGTTATTTTATATAGGAGCCGGTACAAGCGGCAGGCTTGCCATTGTGGATGCCAGCGAATGTCCGCCCACTTATGGGGTTCCTTATGGCCTGGTCATCGGCATTATAGCGGGAGGGGACAAGGCGATTACGACCGCGGTCGAATTTGCCGAAGATGATAATGAGCAGGGGTGGAAAGACCTCGAAGCCTGGAAGGTTTCTGATAAAGATGTAGTCATTGGCATTGCCGCCAGCGGAACGACTCCTTATGTGATCGGCGCATTGGAAGAATGCCGCAAAAAAGGAATTATAACGGGCAGCATTTCCTGCAATCCCGATTCACCGGTCAGCCACGCAGCCGATTTTCCCATCGAAGTGGTAGTAGGCCCTGAATTTGTAACCGGGAGCACGCGGATGAAAAGTGGTACAGCCCAAAAACTTGTACTGAACATGATCTCTACCTCTGCGATGATACAACTGGGCAGGGTAGAGGATAATAAAATGGTGAATATGCAGCTTACTAATGAGAAATTAGTAGATCGTGGCGTAAAAATGCTGATGGAAAGATTGCACGTAGATGATTATGTCAAAGCAAAAGAACTCCTTTTGAAATATGGCAGTGTAAAAAAAGCTGTTGAGCGTTATACTCTTTGAATCAATCAGCCTTAAAAGTTCGTAACCTCCTCTGCCCACGTTTATCCGTGAAGGCAAATGGCTTGAAATAATTTATGTTTTCAAAGCTGGACGAGCAGGGATAAGATAATTCCCGGGAAGACGACGACAACTATAGGCATATCCTTCTATTCTTACAATCTTAATCATTTATGTTCTTTACGTGTTCCATTTGGGTTTCCACCAAGCGGTGTGCTCAATATAAAGGCTGCATCGGAGGCTATGGGTGGCAATATTTGTGACGTGACCCTAACCTTTCCATCCATATTTATATCTCCAACAGAATAGC
>JAUZOA010000145.1 GCA_030706685.1 Bacteroidota bacterium | reverse complement strand
TTCATGTCGTATGATAAAATGAGCCAGGCGGAACCCCCAATACCATTCGAGATAAAAAAAATACAACAGATACCGCATCATTAAATTATTTATGAGCGAAGGCTGTGTTGCTAAGGGTATTTCTACTGAGGGCGCTGAATCAGAGGCGCAGAAGGGGTTCTATAAAGTTAGTCTATTTAACAAACGTTACCATCTCACCATACTATTCATCAATACGGTCATAGGAAGGATCACCCTAACTTATTGATTATCAAAATCAGGTTTCAATAGACGGAGAGGCTGTTGCGTTGACTCGCCGGGAAAAAAAAGACCTTATAGCGTCTGGCTTTATAAATTTATTTAATCGGCCTGTTAACTTCCAGTTCGGAGATCTCTATAAATTTAAATCTTAATAATATTAATCTCCGGCATATAAATTTTGCAGGTATTCCTGCAATACCAGGGCATGTGTATGTTCTGAATCCTTTGTTGCGTAAACAAGAGTTATCAGTTTCTGGTCTTCATGGGCTTCCATAAAATCTTCCACTGCTTTATTTTTTCGTAATTCTGCTTGATATCTTTTTTGAAATTCCTGCCAGTATTCCGGATCATGACCATACCAGTTTCTTAAATCCGTGGAAGGAGCCAGCTCTTTTGACCATTTATCTATTCCGGCTTCTTCTTTCGTCATTCCCCTTGGCCATAGTCTGTCGACAAGTATCCGTAGACCATCTTTTTTTTGTGGCTTTTCATAAACTCTTTTTATCTTAATCACCGGCGGCATGTTGAAAACATTTGCCAATCCCGCTCAACAACACTATCCCAAAACTTTTTTGTCGATCTGGGGGGAGAAAGGCTGGTTATAAAGTCGTACACCCTTTGCCTTATGCAGGGCATTTGCCATTGCAGCAAAAATGGGCGGAAACAACGGCTCACCAAGACCTGTCGGATCATGTTCATTTTGAACGAAGTGAACCTCGATTGATTTGGGGGCCTCCATCTGTCTTATGATCCGATATTTATCGAAGTTATTTTTTTCAGGCACTCCGTCAACGAAAGTCATTTCACCGAACATGGCATTTCCGATACCATCCACAATGGCCCCTTCTCCCATGTTGGCTGCTGCATCAGGATTCACTACAATGCCACAGTCAACAGCAGCATATACTTTTTCAACGACGGGTTTGTTTTCCTTCATCGACAGATCGATCACCTGGGCAACGTAGGTGTTGTGACAAAAGTATGCTGCAACGCCACGGTGAACATTATTGTCAGTCTGACTCCAGTTGGATTTTTCCCTGACCAGTTTCAATACTCCTGCGTAACGTTCAGGGTCGTAATCGTTGTCTGTTCCCACGGGATTTTTCCTGGCACGTTCCAAAAGTTCCAGGCGAAACGCTATAGGATCCTTACCTGCCAGTTCGGCAACTTCATCCAGGAATGACTGCTCTGCACCGCCAAGAAAATTTGACCTGGGTGCGCGAAATGCCCCGATGGTGATGTTGGAGTTCTGCTTCCACTCCTCCGCCAGGTAATTGTCCACTGCACCTGCGGGGAAGCGGTTTTGTGAGTGGCCAAGAGGACCTTCGGGAATGCCACCTGCCTTCACCTGATATGCAATCAGGTTATTTTTTTCGTCCAATGCGGCTTTATAAGTGGCGGTGTACATCGGCCGGTAAATACCATAGGTCATATCGTCCTCCCGGGTATAAACCAATTTGACCGGGGCATTCAGTTTTTGGGAAATGACAGCTGCCTCAACCAAATGATGCCCATAGGCTCTTTGACCAAATCCTCCTCCCATTCTGGCCAATCTGATATGGATCTTTTCTTTAGGAAGCCCCAGCCTTGCAGTAAGGGTCCGCATACTGAATTCCGGTGCCTGAATGGGAGCATATATTTCTGCTTTTTCTGCTGTGACATGAGCAAAGCAGTTGACCGGTTCCATCGTGTTATGCGCCAGGAACGGAGCTGAATACGTTCGTTCAATTACCCTGGCAGCTTTTTGAAAAGCACCTTCCGGATCACCATCTTTACGCAGCACGTTACCGGGCTTTTTCGCCATTTCAGCCATGCTTGCTTTATGCCCCTCTGTGCTCTCCAAACCGGCCGGGATCGTAACGGTTTCTTTACCATCCCGACCCTGAACAACAATACTGCTGTCAGAAATTTTTTCCCAGGTTGGCTTCAGTGCTTTTTTTGCATTCATCACTTCCCAGGTAGTATTTCCAACCACTACGACCAACTCTGTGAAGCTGGTTGTGTCGAAACCATTTCTTTCATAATCGTCTTCGAGTGTTTTGATGGTAAACACATCCCTGATACCGGGCATGGATCTCGCTGTTGCATCATCCACCGATTTAACTTTCAATCCGAAGGCAGGAGGATGGACAATCATGGCAATCAGCATGCCTTCCTGTTTATAATCCAGGGTAAACATGGGTTTCCCGGTCACGATATTCAATCCTTCCACGTTCTTCCTGGAACTGCCTATGATTTTGAAATCGTTTATATGTTTCAATGAAACTTCTTTTGGAACAGGAAGTCCCGCTGCTTTTGAAGCCATTTCACCATAGCCTGCTTTTTTGCCGCTTGGTTTGTGGAACAAAATTCCGCCTTCAGTGGTAATTTCACCGGCAGGAACATTCCAGGTTTTTGAAGCCGCATTGATCAGCATTTGTCTTGCTGTAGCACCTGCTGTCCGTAGTGGTTTCCATGCCAAACGTATACCCTGGCTGCCCCCCGTAAATTGGCGTTCAAACCGTTCAGGAAAGAAATCGGCTTGCTCTACGATCACCTTTTTCCAGTTTATGTCCAACTCTTCGGCGAGGATCATCGGCATGGAGGTCTTGACATTTGATCCAAATTCCGGGTTGGGAGACATCAGGGTGACTGCTCCATTTTCTCCGATTTTGATGTAGCTGTTCAACTCAAACCATTCTTTAGGAAGGGTCAGTGCTTCTTCCGGTGTAGGATTGCATCCGGCCAGCCAGCTAAAACTAAGCATCATGCCTCCACCTGCCAGTGCCGTGACTTTCAAAAAAGAACGTCTGCTGTAAGATGTTTTTATGATCGACATGTTAATGATTATTTGATTGTGAAGGAAGAAGCTACCACAGATAGTTTTTTAGTTATTGGGATAAGGTGTTAACCCCAGGCAGTTTCTAACCGGCCGCTGCTGTTTTAATTGCCGCCCTGATACGGACGTAAGTGGCACAGCGGCAGAGGTTACCATTCATTGCTGCTTCGATTTCCGCATCGCCGGGATGGGGGTTTGCTTTCAGCAGGGCGGCGGCATTCATGATTTGTCCTGCCTGGCAGTATCCGCACTGGGCCACATCATGTTCCAGCCAGGCTTTTTGCACCGGGTGATCACCTTTCTCAGACAAGCCCTCTATTGTGGTGACCGGCTGGTTGCCAACCTGTGATACGGGTAGCATGCAGGAGCGCATGGCTATATTGCCCAGGTGGATGGTGCAGGCACCGCAGGCCGCAATGCCGCAGCCGTACTTGGTGCCAACCAGGTTGAGATGGTCACGCAGCACCCATAACATGGGGGTAGCGGGATCAACGTCTACCTGCTGTTTTTTACCGTTGATGTTCAAAATGAAGACAGCCATGATGGTAAAATTTCTAAGAAACCGTTTTAAAATATTGTTACTGGTTTTAAAATAGCAAATGTTAATAAATTTCTTTTAACCATAATTACGCCAATCAAACAATATCCTACTCAAATCAAACAATTTAGCTTTACAATGGTGCTTTTGGTTAATCAGAATTTCAACCAAAATAAGTGGAGCAGTTTATATTTCTTCAAATATTAGAAATCTCATAAGAATGGTGATTTTGCTACCAAAAGAGCACATCAGTTTTTTCAGCAACACAAGTTAGATTTAAATGTTTGTTTTTTGTTGAAATATCCCATGGACAGTGAATCGACAGGGAGAAAACAAGTTGGTACCGATGAAAGCGTTTTGTCGGTGAAATGCTGAATTCTGTACCCTGTTTATCTACTTTCAAACGCATATCATTATGAGGATTAATTTCTTATTTAATTTTGGGTATGTATCGCAATAAATTCACCTCACAAACCTTAGCTTTTCACATATTGTTTTGGGTGGTCTATTGCATATCCAATGCTTTTTTGTGGCAAACGTTTGACAAAACTTATAATGAAACCACTTTTTATGGTTTAACCCGCCTGCCGGTAAAAATAATTGCGGTATATATTAATTTTTTTCTACTGACCCGGTTCTTTTTCCAAAAAAGATATGTTTTTTTTATCTGCCTGTTTTTGCTGAATTTATTCTTAGCCGGATTAATTCAAACGTATATTTCGACCCAAGGTATTTTTAGCTATGAAAGTTTTACGCAATATTCTTTGCCGGTTTACTCAGTAATCCTGTTAAGTAGTGCTCTGGTAATTATTCAGTTTTTTTTTATCAAAGTCAGGGAATCCAAACAAATGGAAATTGAGAAAATCAGAACTGAGTTAAGTTTTTTAAAAGCGCAATTCCAACCTCATTTTTTGTTCAATACGCTTAATAATATCTATTCTTTAACCATTAATAACAGCCAGCTGGCAGGAAAGTCAATTCTGCAGTTATCGGGTTTATTGAGGTATGTGCTTTACGAATCCGAAACGGAAAAAGTGGATCTGCAAAAGGAAATCGGTTATTTGCAGGATTATATAGAATTGGAGAAAATAAGATTTGCATCCAGAATGGAACTATCGATTAATATTTCAGGAAATATATCAGGTAAAAAAATAGCTCCCATATTGCTGATGCCTTTTTTGGAAAATGCTTTTAAACATGCTTCAAACAAGCTAGATGAAAAAATATGGATCACCGTTGATTTGATTGTTAAAGAAATGAATCTGAGTTTTACAGTTGAAAACAGTGTTTTCCCGGAAGGGAAAACTAAAATGCATAATTCTTATTCCGGGATCGGATTGGAGAATGTTAAAAGAAGGTTATCCTTATTATATGAAAATTTTACTTTGAATAATGAGTTAAAGGAAAATTATTATCATTCATTTTTGAAGATTCCGCTTAGTTAAATAGAAAAGAATGAATCATTTGAAATGTTTAATCATAGATGATGAGCCATTAGCCCAAAATGTGATAGAGAATTATCTGAAAGAATTTTCATTTATTGAACTGGTCGCTAAATGTCAAAATGCGCTTAACGCTTTGGAGTGGATGAAGAAGCGGAGAATTGATTTGATTTTTTTGGATATATCCATGCCATTCATATCCGGAATTGATTTTATCAAAACCCTGCAAAATCCTCCGGCAATCATTTTCACAACCGCTTACAAAGAATATGCCATTGAAAGTTATGAGCTTAATGTAATGGATTATTTATTGAAACCCATTTCCTTTGAACGATTTGTGAAGGCCATCAATAAATTGGGTGACCAGGCTTCTGAGATGATTAAACCCATAAATGGCGATGCTCAAAACGAGGTGTTTATCTATGTAAAAAGCGATAAGAAAAATGTAAAAGTATTGCTGAAGGAGATTTTATTTATTGAAAGCCTGAAGGATTATATTAAAATTCACATGCAGAATAAAACGATAGTTACCCAGCTTCAGATTTCTGCAATAGAGCAGCGGTTGCCTGATGGTTTTTTGCGGATTCACCGTTCATTTATTGTAGCAAAAGATAAAATTACCGCTTATACGCAGCACGATGTTGAAATTGGAAAACATCAGATACCGATTGGCAGGAGCTACAAAATGATCGTTTCGAAAAATTTGAGTTAGTGAAATGACCGTACTGCCCATCCCCGGTTAATTTTTATGGGTATCCGGATCCAGATATCCGGCCTTTTTAAATTCATTGATAATCATACCGGCAATTACCTTATAACCCTTATCAGACGGGTGCAGGCCGTCATAGGTATAACCGATTGCATCAGGGGGATACGGATATTCGTCGATTCCGGGATTAAAGGGAACTCCTTTGTAGCGGGGGTATTTGAAATTACGGTAGAAACCGGTAACCGTATCCTTCAGCCTTTTGAATTTCACAACATTTTTCACCGTCATCCCGCTTTTATAGTAAAGGTCAATCACTTTAAAATGCTCATGGTTGCCAATCTCCTTAACAGCATCAGCAAACTGTGAAAGTTCCTGCCCGTTTTTGGGTTTATAGCAGCCGTAAGCATTATTATATGCATCGGCTATGTATACAAAATCTCCGCGCTGCATGGGTGTTATTAAAATAACCTGGGCATTGGGGTTGAGTCGCCTGATTTTATTAATGATGATTCGGTATGCCCCGTAAGTCGTTTTATATCCGGTATTGTTTATATAATCGTTTATTGATCCCAAAGGCAGACCTGACCACCAGTCGTTGGTACCCAGAAAAACGGTGTAGATATCCGTTTTTGTCAGCCCGAGATTTTCAATTTCTTTTGCTATACCCACAGTGGTCCACCCATTATGTCCCTGGTTAATGTATTTGATATTTGGATGATTTGCTGCTACTTTAGCGAGGTACCCGCTGGTTATCCGGTTGCCGGTCTCGTCAATATGATCATTTAAATAGGTAATGGAATCACCGATAGCCGTCCAGGTAATTGTGCGGGGAGTAAAGGCAGCCAGGTGGCAAGCCAGCAAAAGAATTATTAGTCTGATTTTCACACCCGGTTTAATTTGTTTATTTTAGGTATAAATTAAAAATAGATGTTAATGGCTGCAACTGCAAGAATAAAATATGAAGCCTGAGTAAAGCCATTTTTTAACTGGTAGGAATTTTAGAAATAAATTCAGAACCGAAAGCAAAAATACATGGCAACCATTACGTTTAACAACTCCACATTTGAATATGTTGAACAAGGAAGCGGAATACCAGTCGTATTTGTACACGGAAGCATTAATGATTATCGAATATGGAAAGACCAAATGGAACCTTTTGCAAAACAATATCGGGTTATTGCGTATAGCAGGCGCTATCATTACCCAAATGAGTGGGTTGGGGATGGCGCTGATTACAGCGTTGACTTACATGCACAAGACCTTGCTTCTTTAATTAAAACACTCGATCTTGGTCGGGTTCACCTTATAGGCTCTTCTTTCGGAGCGTATACTTCACTGGTAACTGCAATTAAAAATCCTGATTTGGTAAAGACCCTTGTTCTTGGTGAACCTCCGGTTCTGCCGCTATTGGTTTCTAATCCAGACAATCCCCTTAAAATTCTTTCGTTCTTTATCCGAGATTTCTCTACAGCAAGAAGCTTTATGAAATTCGGTTTGAACCATATGAAACCATCAATGAAAGCGCTTAAAAATAATCAACTGGAAGAAGGAGTGCGTTTATTTGCAAGCGGAGTATTAGGCGAGGACAGATATGAAAAATTGTCCGATGAAAAAAAGGCCGGTTTAATGGATAATGCACGGGAACTGAAAGTAGAATTACTCGGGGTCGGTTTTCCTCCATTTCCAAAAGCGGAAGCAGGCAGGATGACTATTCCTACATTATTTGTATACGGTGAAAACAGTCCGAGATTTTTGCATTCAATTTCAGATTTGCTTAGAAATATTTTGCCAAATAGTGAAAAAACGGTAATTCCAAATGCCTCTCATCTCATTCACGGAGACAACCCGTTAGTCTATAACGAAAGAGTACTTGAATTTTTATCCAGGTATAATTAATCGTAGTATGCCGGGCTATAATCGGGAATTTATAAGGTTAAGGTTTAATCACTTCATATCTCAAGAGAAATCATTTAGCCCTCGGCGAAACAGGAGAAGTACCTGTTGACTATCAATTCGTGCGAGAAAAAGCCTCCACTCATTTTGAGCGCAAACTATTTACCGGATTGG